>CAZDNG010000003.1:0-7941 GCA_964506835.1 uncultured Polyangiaceae bacterium | reverse complement strand
AGCACCGCAAGGTCACCTCGAGAGATGCCGGCGAAGCCGGTGTCCGCGAGGTCCCCGAGGAGCGCAGCGAAGCGAGCACTGCAAGGTCACCCCGCAGCCGCGACGCGATCTCCGGGTGTGTTCACAGAAGGCATAAACGCGTCTTGCCCTCTGCCCCCACACCGACGCCCGCGCCCGCTCAGGGCACCACAAAAGAAAACGGACGCCCATTTCGGACGTCCGTCTCCATCGTTTGAAAAACGTTTAGGGACGCGCTCAGTTCGCGAAGAAGATCGCTTCGATCTCGGTCTTCACGTGCTCTTCCGTCTGGCTTCGCGCGATGGCGATTTCTTTGACGATGAGCGTGCGGGCCGTGTCGAGCATGCGCCGTTCACCGAACGACAACTGCTTGTTGGCCTTCAGGCGATACAGATCGCGAAGCACTTCCGCGACATCGTAGATCGAGCCCGTCTTGATCTTGTCCATGAACCCGCGATACCGGCGGTTCCACGTCTGGGTGTCGAACCCGATCGTGCGCTCTTTCAGGATGTCGAAAATCTCACGGATTTCCAGCTCACTGATGACCTGTCGAAGGCCGACTGCGTTGGCGTTGGAAACCGGAACCATGATCTTCCGGTCGGTGTCCAGGATCCGAAGGACGTAAAAGCGCTGGCGCGAACCAGCGATGTCCTTCTCATCGATGCTGATCACCTCGGCTACTCCTTGCGCGGGGTAGACCGCTTTGTCGCCGACCTTGAACTCGATTTCAGGGCTCTGCATGACCTCTCCTTTGGAGCGGGGGACCACAGCGGCAGAAAGCCGCTGGCGTTTCTGGTCTCGTGCTATTCGACGTCCGAACGAGCATTCGAAATCGAACGACTCGCCGCGACTCGTTATTCCCGGGATCCCGCCGCCAAACCTGCAAACTCAAGACTCGGAGATGGCTTCGGCGGCTTTTCGTGGCAGATCCCGCCAGGCGCGAAACTCTAGTTCGAAGTGTGCCTCTCGTCAATTGGAAAATCCGGTTCCGGGCACCTTTCGTGACCGCGCTCCACGCAGAGCGCGGAACAGAGTGCATCGGGCCAGTGCAGCAAAACGCCTATATTTTCAGGCGTTCTACGGACTGACAGGCAACACCGACTCTTCGGCATAGATTGTAGCAGGCCCTCAGCGGCTGTCGACCCGGACTGTGCAATTTGATGCACCAACGCCCCCGATTCATCCATCACGCATGCTCGCGTGCGCCCCTCCGTCGGTTTTGTTCGATTCAGACGCGCGAGTCGACTGATCCGATGCCCAGAGCGCCGAGTGCTCTCCGCGCCAGTCCCCAGCGCACCCCGCGATCGGAGACGACGAGGCCGTCTCGTTCGCACCAGTCCAGCATCGCAACGACGATCAGGGTGCCCGCCACGATCACGTCGGCGCGCGCGGGATCGAGCCCCGCGATGTGACGTCGTTCTTCGAGCGAGAGCCCAGCGAGCCTCGCCAGCAGCGCGCTCGCCGTGTTTCTGGAAAGCGTCGCGCCGTGGACGAGGGCGGAGTCGTAGCTCTCGAGCCCCTGTGCGACGGCGGACAACGTCGTGACGGTTCCCGCGACACCGACCAGGTGGGTGGTCTTTGCACGAGGCGCCGAGGAAACCTCTTTGGCGATGATTTCGTGTATGGCGTCGATTTCCGTCGACTCGGGCGGATCATGTCTCACGCAGCGCTCGGTGAGCCGCACACTGCCGATGTCGAGGCTCGTACTCGCGTCGATGTGTGACGCGCCGTCGTTCACGACGCCGTGGATGATTTCCGTGCTTCCTCCGCCGACGTCGAAGACAGTGACCGAGCCCGAGAGCGATAGTCCGGTGAGCGCGCCTTCGAAGACGAGCCGCGCTTCCTCGACGCCGTCGACGATCCGCGGGCTCGCCCCGACGACCGCGCGCACGCGTTCGAGGAACTCGGGTCCATTTTCGGCGTCGCGCGCCGCGCTCGTAGACACGACCTCGACGTGCTCGACCTGGGCGCCCTGGAGCACGCGCGCGTACTCCGTCAGAGCCGCCAGCGTGCGCGCCATCGCCTCGGGGGCGAGCTTTCGTGTGCGGTCGACCCCCTGACCGAGTCGCGTGATGGTGGCGCGCTCCACGACGGCCACGGGGGCCTCGGCGGGGCCCTCCGCGACCAAGAGCAGCACCGTGTTCGTCCCGATGTCGATCGCGCCGACGCGTTTTCCGATTCCGAGAGCGCTCATGCCGTCTCGCATGCCCCAGACGGCGCGCGTCGTCGAGCTCGAGAGCCGCTCGAGGGCTCGCTTTCAATCAAGCGCCGCGCGCGCCGCTCTCGACGGGTCAGTGAGTCAGGCTGTTCAGATTGAGCAGCTCTTCGACGTTCGGCACGACGACGAGCTCGACACGGCGGTTCTTCTCACGACCCTCGTCGGTGTCGTTGTTCGCGACGGGGTGGCTCTCGCCGTAGCCCGCGGCGCTCCAGTTCTTCGAGTCGAGGCCGCCGCCGCCCTGGGTCGTGGGCGCCGTCAAGAATGCGAGCACCGAGCGCGCACGCATCGCCGAGAGACCGAAGTTGTCGATGAACGCGCCGCCCTTCAGCGGCTTCGAGTCGGTGTACCCCGCGACCTGGAATTCGCGCTTCGACAGATCGGCGTCGCCGCGCACGACGTTGGCGACCGCGGTGAGGATCTCTTTGCCGCGCGGCTTCAGCTTGTCGCTGCCCGAGTCGAACAGAACGTCGCCCGGCAGCTGAATGAGCATGCGATTGTCGCGCACCTCGACCTTGAGCCCCAACGTCGACAGCTGCTGCAATTTGTCGCGCAGGAGATCGAAGCGCTTGCGGATCTGGTCGAGCTGCTCGGCCCGCGTCTTGTACTCTTCGAGCGCGCTCCGCTCTTGCTCGAGGTTCTGGGTCAAATTGTCGAGATTCACTCCGCGTTCGCGGAGCTTCTGCCTCAAGTCTTCGACGTCGTGAAGCGCGGCGGCGTAGTCGGACTCGCACTTGTCGTGTGCTTGCCGTTGCGCCGTGAGTTGATTGCGAAGGCTCTCGTTTTCACGAACCTTCTGGTCCCACTCCTCCTGAGAGTAGCCACAAGCCGACACACCGAGAGACAGCGTCAGAGGCCACGCGATGCTGCGAAGGGAACGGAACACGGAAGCTCCTTCTTGCGCGCGTTCTCGGGAAAAGCCCGCGAACGCCGGCCGCCCGGGTAACGCGACACGCCGAAGCACGTCAAGCGATGCGACGCCTACGCACGTCTTGCGTGGCGGATTCGGCGATCCGCAAGGGGTCTCTCGTCGCTCGTTGCTTTTTTTTCGTTGACGAGTGCAATAGGTGGCAATATATGTCTTGCAACATACCTCGCCGCAGTGCACTCGACCGCGGCTAGGGTTCCAGGAGGCATCTCAATGGCCGCGAAGAAGACGAAGACCAAGAGGGCGAAAAAGCCCGCTGCAAAGAAGGCTGGCAAAGTGGCGAAGAAGCGCGCCCCGAAAAAGGGCGGCCGCAAAAAGGCCGGCAAGCGCAAGAAGAAGGCCTCCAAGGCCGTCGCAGCCGCTGGCTGATTTCTTTCGCACCTAGAAACGGACGTCACACCCGGGTGGCCATCGCGATGAGCGAATACGGCCCCGGGTGTCGTCCTTTTGTGCGCCTGCGAGTTGGTTGGTGCGGATTTGAGACCGGCGCGCCGTCACGGCGGAGCGCGACGAATCAGCCGGTCGCGTCGCCGAGATAGAGACGGAGCGCGGTCGCCGCCGCACGACGATCGAACGTCACGCCTTC
The DNA here is from genome assembly GCA_964506835.1 of uncultured Polyangiaceae bacterium. Lineage (GTDB taxonomy): Bacteria > Myxococcota_A > Polyangia > Polyangiales > Polyangiaceae > DASZVB01. Next base: position 4,191 of record CAZDNG010000003.1, on the reverse strand, counting down.
GAGCACGTCACGCCGCGAGATATCGTCGAAGAGCTGCTGCAGGTAGCCGTGAAAGGCCATGCACTCGTCGATCGCGCGCTCGAGCTGCAGCGGATCGACGAGGTCCGTGTCTTCGAGTCGGCTCATCACTGCGATGAAGGCGTCGAATCGCGGATAATCCGCGACGCGAAGCAGCGGATACCCCATGGCACGAAAGTACGCGAGAAACTCCCTGACGTACTGGAAGTTGTGGAGCGTCCCCCAGCGGTCTTCCACCTCGGTGTATTGGGCCTTCGTGTAGAACGCGCGCACGATTTGCCCGAACATCCACACGTCGCGCCGCAAACGTTCGCTCGTCTCGCGACGCGCGGTTTGGTCGTCGAAGACGCCGCCTTCTTCGAGTGAGACGCCGAGGGCGCGCCCCAAAAAAAGGATCGAATTGCGAATGGCCGGGCGAACGTCGTCGATCGTCGTCTGAAGCGCTTCACGGAGCTGCCGGTCGTTGGGGAGCATCTGCGGCGACGGCAGATCGTGCAGGAACACCCGTCGCATCTCGAGCCGGAGGCTCCCGGCGATGCCCTCGAGCGCGCTCCGGATGGCGATCAGCCGATGCGCCTCGGCGCGAAGCGCCGTCGACTGCGAGAGCAGGTCCTTCGAAGCGATCGCGAAGATGTCGCGCTCGTAACTTTCGGCCAGATAGAGCCCGGCCTTTTCTCTCAGGTAATCGCCGAGCGCACGCGCGTCGGAGCGGAGCACGCTGAGCGTCAGGTACGCGCGGCCGGCGATCATCTCGCGCTTGCCCGTCTCGGCGACGATGCGCCCGACCAAGCGCACGTACCTGAGCATGCGAAACAGCGACAAGAAGGTGAGCGCGACGAAGTGGTGCGCCCGCCCGCGCGGCCCGCTGCGAATCACCTCGAGCACGTCAGGCGATTTGATGCGGTCGAATTCCGGCCGGAACTCGAGCGCCGAGAGCGGATTGAAGAACGCGTTGTGCGCGACCTCGCGCTGCACGAGCGACGCCGCGGCGTAGAAAATCCGGAACGGGATGCGTGGCGCTCGGAGCAGCCCTTCGGTCACCTGCATCGAATTCGCGAGCGCGTGCCGGAGCGAGAGCAGGCTTTCTTCCGGCGAACCCTGGGCCGCCCCTTCTTGAATCAGGCGGGTCCGGAGCGCGTCTTCGGGGAGGACGGTCTCGAGGTAACGGTGAAACACGTACGCGCGGTCGCGGGCCCCGAGGAGCTGGCGGATGAGCTGCATCGCGCGCAGGAGCCCGTCGCGGAGCAGCATGGTCGCCTCGCGAAAATCCTGAGCGACGATGGACGCGCGCTTCGGCGGCCCCGGGTGGTTTCGCGGATTGGCGAAGCACGCCGACGCCTTGAGCAGCACCTCGAGCTCGAAGAGCAGCTCTTCCTTGTTGTCGACCGCGAGCTCGTTGAACCACCGATCGCGCTGCGCTCGATGCTCGGCCTTGAGATCGCGCGTGCGGCTGAGCAGATCGGCGTAAGCGTCGCTGTCGCTCGACGGGGGCAACGACCGGAGCGCAGGTTCGGCCATCGGACTTCGACGCTTCGTCTGGGACGCGATCGAGGGCGTTTCAGGAGGGGTTGAAGTTGAAGGGGTAGTTCACGGTCGTTTCCATGCCCCGGGACGACCGCGGGAACTGGATGGCGCGAACGACGTCGAGGACGCAATTGACCACGACGGGCGCGGTGATGGTGCTCCGCTCGCGGTTCAGCTCGGCCATCTTCACGGTGCCGTTCGGGCGCAAGGTGAAGTGCACGACGAGGTCACCCTTCAAATCCGGGAGCTGCGAGAGCTGCTTTTGGTAGCATTGCCGCGCTTCCTTCCGGTGAGCCTTCACCGTCTCGGCGACGATCTCGGTCGTGCGCGTCTCGGTGCCACCCGCACCTGCGGAGTCGGGCGCGTCGCCCGCGGGGGCGTCCGCAGAGTCGGCCGGGGCATTCGAGGACGCCGATGCGGGCGTCGCGGCGGCTTCATCTGCCGGCGCAGCGGGCGTGGGTTCGCTCGACGGCGTGGTTTCGGGGGCCGGTGACGCGGCGGGCGGCGCGCTCGCCCCTCCGCCGCATCCGACGAATGCCGAGAGCACGACGAGGACCGTCCCACCGAAAAGGCTCGTGAAGGCGCACACTCTCATCCTCTCCATCCTACACCATGGCGCCCCGCACGAAACTCCTTCGCGGCGAGCCAAAAAGCGCGGTATGAGCCGACGCCATGCGCGTCCGGGCGGTCGTCACTCCGATGCTCGTGGTCTCGGCATTCGGCTTCGTCGCCGGCTGTGCCGCCACGGCGATCGCCCCCGATTGGCCGCCGCTCGCGAAGAAGTGGTTCGATCGCGCAGCGGCCAGCTACCACGAAGTGGACTTCGAAGACGCCGAGCTCGCGGTCGACAATGCGCTCCGCCTCGAGCCGCATCGCAACGAAGTGCGCCTCCTGTCGGCGCGCGTGGCGCTCGCCGAGCTCGACTATGACCGCGCGCTGAAGGCCATCGAGGGCATCGACGGCTCGGACGCCCACGGCATCCGAGGTCGCGCGCTCTGGTACTCGGGCGACGTCGATCGCGCCGCCGACGAGCTCGACGCACTGCTCGCCGATCCGCAGGTGCGCGATCCGTGGGCTCAAGAAGTCTCGAAACTCGCGCGCAGCGGAGCCGGGCGACAGCCGTTCAAAATCACGGGCTCGCTCCTCGCGTCGACCGAGATGCCGGCGATCGGCAATACGGCGTTCGTGGTTCCTCTCGAGCTCGACGGCGAGCCGGTGCTCGGCTTGGTCGCGACCGGCACCGCGGAGGTCGTGACGGACTCGGGCTCCGGACGGCAAGCGTCGTGGGTGTCGCTTCGTTTCGGGGACCGGTTCGAAGTGAAGGACGTGCCGGCGCTCACCAAGGACCTCACCGGCGTGTCGCGGCAGCTCAATGCGCCGATCAAGGTGCTCCTCGGCGTCAACTTGCTGCGTCACATCCACCCCACCGTGGACTTTCAGGGCAGCCAATTCGTCGTGCGCACCTTCGATCCGCCCCCGCCGCCGCACGCGACGACCTTGCACCTCGCCTACATTCGCGGCGGAGGCATGGTATTTCGCACGCCCCTCGGTCAGGACAACACGTCCACCGGTTCGCTCCTCATCGACACCGCGATGCCCTTCCCGCTCGCGCTCGACGACGGAGGGTGGCAAAAAGCAGGGGTCGCGGTGGGCTCGCTCACCGCCGTGCAGAACGCGGCCCACCTGAAACAAGGGATCTTGCCGCACGTGATCCTCGGCGCCTTCGACATTCCCAAGGTGCCCGCCGTCTACGGCGAATCGCTCGAGGAGTTCGAGAACGGGCTCGACGTGAACCTCGATGGCATGGTCGGCTCCGGTCTCCTCGCCGCTTTCCGCGTGACGCTCTCCGACGGCGGGCGCACTCTCTGGCTCGAGGACACGCAGCTCCCCCCGAGTCCCGATCAGCCCGAGTCGGCTCCGAGCCAGGACCCCGCGCCGCCGGTAGCGCCGAAGCTCGGCACCCCACCCTCCTAAGTACGGTATCATCCGAACGAGTCCGCCATGGCGTCGTCCCAACTGGCGATTTACGCAGGCAGCTTCGATCCCCCCACGAACGGGCACCTCGACCTCGTCGAGCGTGCGTCGAAGCTATTTCCTCGAGTCATCGTCGCGCTCGGGCATCACCCGTCGCGTTCGCCGCTCTTCTCCGTCAAGGAACGCGTCGACCTCCTGACGAAAGTGGTCGAGCCGATGAAGAACGTCGTCGTCGCCGTGTTCGACGGCCTGCTCGTCGACTACGCGCGAAAAGTGGACGCGAGCATCATCGTGCGCGGCCTGCGCGCTGCGACCGACTTCGAATACGAGCTTCAAATCGCGCACGCCAACGCCGACCTCGCCCCCGACGTCGATACCGTGTTCCTGCCCACTCGCACGAACTACGGCTTCATCTCCGCGTCGCTGGTCCGAGAGATCGCGAGCCACGGCGGCGACGTCAGCCGTTACGCGCCGCCCGCGGTCTGCGAAGCGCTGAAGGCGAAGTACGGGAGAGTTTAGATTGGATTGGTTCCTGGCGGGCGTCCCGTGCCGCCGCGCCGGAATGCGTGGTGGACTCTGTCGTCGTGAGTTTTTGGGTGTCGGCGTCGCGGTGAGACGCTGAACACTCGCGTGCGCTTCTCGCCTCCGGCTGCGATGCTCGCTCGCGCCCTTCAC
>CAZDNG010000002.1:218438-254164 GCA_964506835.1 uncultured Polyangiaceae bacterium | reverse complement strand
CGGTACCGCTTCATCTGCTTGTCGACCGTGATGGACTGGCTCTGAACGCCCTTGCCCGAGTCGAGCACGAGGATCGCGCCGTCGAGCACCCGGAGAGCGCGTTCGACTTCGATGGTGAAGTCCACGTGTCCCGGGGTGTCGATGATGTTGACGTTGTGTTCTTCGAGCTGATTCTGCGAACCGGTCCACACGCAGTACGTCGCGGCGGACTGGATGGTGATGCCCTTCTCGCGCTCGAGATCCATCGAGTCCATCTTGGCGCCGACGCCGTCCTTGCCGCGGACCTCGTGAATCCGGTGGATGCGTCCGGTGTAAAAGAGGATGCGCTCGGTCAGAGTCGTCTTGCCCGAATCGATGTGGGCAGAGATACCGATGTTGCGGATGCGCTCGAGAGGAATGCGAGTTGCCACGGGATGTTCTCAGGGTGGAAGTGGAAGCGACCCCGTACCGAAACCGATTCCGGAAGGGAAGCGGCGATCGTGGGCAGCCTGTTTTTCCAGCGCGGGCAGGTCCGAGGGGGGCGGCCTCCTCGTTGGAAAGGGGCGTCTTTTAGCACGCCCGACGACGTTGGCTATCCCGCTGTGCCGCTATCCCGCGGGTGTCACGGATTCGTCGTCTTCCGGACCTCGCGAAATGAGCCGGCGAGAAGCCGGTACTCGGCGCGGGACCCGTCGCATTGGTCCTCGACGTAGTAGGAGCCGCCGCTGACGTTCCCGCTCTGGCAGTTCGTCGATTTCAAGATCGCGCCGGCCTCGGTGGTCATGCACTTTTGATCTTCCGTGACGACGAAGACACTCCAATTCATGTAGGTGCAGCACGCCCCGGGTTCGTGCCCGATCCCGGAGAGCACGACCATCGCCTCGATGGAGCCGTCCCCGTCGAGATCGACGTAGTCGACATGATCGAGGGAGACGCCGTAGAAATTGGGGTCGCGATTGTCGGGATCCGCGAGGTCGTCGCCGGTGCCCCACGAGCCGTTCTTGAGCGGAAAGGAGCTGAACGGGTAGTTCCCCCAGTCCACTTTGCGGATGTCGCAGTCGGCGGGCGGAGGGCCGGTCGGCGCCGCAGCCGGGGGCGGTGACGGGCGCGCGCCGGCGGCATCCGCGACCGGCAGTAGCGGCGCGGCACGCCGAACTTCGGTGAGGGCGGCCGTCAGTGCAGCGAGGGTCGCGCGGAGCTCGGCGTCGGCCTTGTAAGTGAGCAGCGTTCGGGCCGCGCGATCCTGGGACGAGACGGGGGCGGTCGCGCCGCGAGCTCGCGTGGCCTGGGTCGCAGCGTCGGTTGCGGCGGCCCGCGCCAGTTTCGTCGCAGCGTCGATTTCGGAAAACACCTGCCGTCGCTCGGGCGAGGCCGCCGTCGGAGCGCCGCTCGCCGGGGAGCCGAGCATTTTCTTCGCGGCCTCGACTTCGAGCGCGGCGTTCTTGGCGTCGGCAGCGGCGTCCGTGGCTCGGGTAGCGGTGTCGTCGAGCTTGTCCTGGACCGCCCGCAACACCGTGATCTCCCCCGCCAGGGTTGCGCCCTGCTCGAGCGCCGACTCGTATTCGGTCGCTGCGCGACGGAGGAGCGGCGTCGCCTCCGGAGAATGACTCTTCTGGCTCGATTCCGCCGACCGGCGCGTGGTCGCGGCGGCCCGCCGTTCGGTATCGAACGCGCGGCGCGCCGTCGCGATGTCGCGAGCCACGTCGTTTCGCCTGGTGGCGAGCCGCTCGACCAGGCCTTCCAGGGTCGTTGCTTCGTCACGGTCGGCGATGGCCCGGGCCTTCGATCCGGCGGCTCGTGCGGCGACGACCGCCGGATCGGCGGCGGCGTCTGCGCCGCGGGCCGACGGGAGCAGGGCAGCGAGCCCGAGCAGAACCGCCGTCGACGCTACGGCGCGATTCATCGTGAAGACGGGGCGCGGGACAATCAAGAGCTTACCTTTTCGGGCTCGCCCCTCGGCGTCAACCCGTTGCACTCATTTTTTCCGGTGATGCGGAGTCGCGACGAGAAAAGGGGCTCATCGATCGGCGTTTCAACTCTACGAGAGCCTGCTCGAGCGATGCCACCGATTGTCCGTCGCGCGAGCGCAACGTGACGGTCTCGTTCGCGGTCTCGCGCGCGCCGACGATGACGACGAGGGGAACTCCGTCCGCGTGCGCTTCCGCGATGCGACGACTCAACGTCTCGTTCCGTCGATCCATCGCGGCACGGAGGCCGCCGTCGCGAAGCGTCCGTTCGACGCGCTCGGCCCACGCGACGTGGTCGCCGGCGACCGGGAGCACCCGTACTTGTTGCGGCGAAAGCCACGCCGGAAGGTCGCCACCGTGATGCTCGAGGACGATCGCGAGGAATCGCTCGAGGCTCCCGTAGAGGGCGCGGTGCAACATGACGAGGGGTTCGCGCGCTCCGCTCCGGCCCACGTACCTGAGCCCGAACCGTTCGGGCATCACGAGGTCGAACTGGATGGTTCCACATTGCCACTTTCGCCGGAGGCGATCGGCGAGCACGAACTCGAGCTTCGGTCCGTAGAACGCGCCGCCGCCCGGTTGAACGGTGACGTCCCATCCGAGCCTCGGGGCGACGGAAGACAAGGCGCGCTCGGCGTGGTCCCAGGAAGCGTCGTCGCCGGCGCGATGCTCGGGGCGCGTCGAGAGAACGACCGCCACCCGGTCGAATCCGAACGCGGCGTAAAAGGGCATGACGGCGCGACAGAACCGCTCGACCTCGCCTTCTGCCTGCTCCGGCATACAGAAGACGTGTCCATCGTCCTGAGTGAACTGACGAAGCCGCAAGAGGCCCTGCAAGGTTCCGCTCGGTTCGTCGCGATGCACCGTGCCGAACTCCGCGAAGCGGAGCGGAAGATCGCGGTACGACGGATTCCTGCGCTCGGCGATGTACACATGACCGGGGCAGCTCACCGGTTTCACGGCGGCCTCGTGCTCGTCGTCGTCCACCCGGAACATCGACTCGCGAAAGTGTTCCCAGTGTCCGCTCGCTTCCCACACCGGTCGTCTCATGATGAGCGGCGTGCGCACCTCGGCGTATCCTTCGCTCTCGGTGTGGGAGCGAACGGCGCTTTCGAGCAGCCGATAGAGAACGAGGCCGTTCGGGTGCCAGAACACCATTCCCGGAGCCTCTTCCTGGAAGTGGAACAGGTCGAAACGCTGGGCGAGTTGGCGATGGTCGTGATCGTCGGACATGGCTGATTCCTCGGTGAATCCGACAAGAACCAGCGATGCCACGCGAGCCGCCCGTCCCTGTCGGGGCGGGCTCGGGTCTCGGTGCAAAGTGTCAGTTCGCGTACACGAGAACCAGCCCGCCGTTGCGGGTCGTGGTCGTCGTGGTCGTGGTGCGCGAACGCATGACGACGAAATAGTAGCAGGGCCGTATTTCGTGTCAACGCCGCCATCTCGGCGGCGCGCCTCTCGTGCCCCTCGAAATGCGAGGACGCGACGGGTACTCTGCGACAATGAGGCGGGTTTCATCGATCGTCGCGCGGCGACGCTTCTTGGCGTTTGCGCGTGCGCTTGCGTTTGCGTTCGTGAGCGCCGTCGTCTTCTCGACGTCGTTTGGCCGTCTCGCCTGGGCGGAGCCGGAGAAGGCCGCGATCCCCGCGCCGCTCGAACCCTGGACGACGTGGGTTCTCACGGGGCACGAGAGTGAGCTCTGTCCCGGCCTCGAGGCGACGCCGGACGTCGTGCGGTGCGTCTGGCCAACACGATTGTCGCTCGCGCTCGGCGACTCCGGGGGCACCTTCGAGCAACGGTGGCACGTGGACGCCCGCGCGTGGGTGCCGCTCCCCGGCGACGACTCGAGGTGGCCGCTCGACGTGGAGTCGTCGGGGAAGAAGCTCGAGGTCGTGCCGCGAAATGGCGTCCCGAGCGTCGAGCTCGACCCCGGAGATCCCACGATCACCGGGAAATTCGCCTGGGACGCGCTGCCCGATTCGCTCGCTCTCCCGGTCGAAACCGGGCTCGTCGCGCTGACCCTGAACGGCGAACCCGTGTTCGAACCGAGCCGCGATCCGAGCGGGCGCGTGTTCTTGCAAAAGAGCGCCGCGCCGGTCGAGGGCGACCGACTCGAGGTGCTCGTGCATCGGCGCGTCACCGACGACATTCCGCTCGGGCTGACGACGCGCGTCGTCCTCAACGTGTCCGGCAAGAGCCGAGAAGTGTTGCTCGGCAAGAGCTTGCCCGCGGGGTTCGTGCCGATGTCCATCACGAGCGATCTGCCGGCGCGCATCGAGCCCGACAGCCGGCTTCGGGTTCAGGTTCGACCCGGGACGTGGACGATCGAAGTCGCGGCGCGGAGCGACGGCCCGGTGGCGTCGCTCAAGCGACCGGTTCCCGACGGGCCGTGGCGCGACGGCGAAGAGGTGTGGGTCTTCGAGGCGAAGAGTGCGCTCCGCGTCGTCACCGTCGAAGGGGTTCGCGCGATCGACCCGCAGCAAACGTCGTTGCCCGACGCCTGGAAAGCGCTTCCCGCGTACTCGATGGGAGAGAGCGACGAAATGCGCCTCGTCGAGAAGCGGCGCGGCGACGTCGATGCTCCGCCCGATCAGCTCTCGCTTGCCCGGACCTTGTGGCTCGACTTCGACGGCAACGGGTACACGGTGAACGACACGATCAGCGGCGCGATGCACCGCGCGACGCGGCTCGAGATGAACCCCCCGACCGTCCTCGGACGCGTCGCCGTGGACGGCAAAGATCAATTCATCACGCGCCTCGACGGCCCGTCGGCAAAGGCCGGCGTCGAGATCCGCCAAGGCGACCTTCATGTCACCGCCGACAGTCGCATCACGGGAGACGCGCGCGACATTCCCGCCGTCGGCTACGACCACGACTTTCACGACGTCTCGGCGACCTTGCATCTTCCGCCGGGCTTCCGACTCTTCCACGCTTCCGGCGCGGACGAGGTGCCGGGCACCTGGGTTCGCCAATGGACGCTCCTCGAGCTCTTTCTGGTGCTCGTGCTCTCGCTCGCGTTTGCGCGACTCTTCGGGCGCGTGTGGGGCGTCGTCGCGTGTGTGACGTTCGTGCTCGTCTTCCCCGAGACGGACACGCTCGAGTGGGTGTGGCCGGTCACGCTCGCCGTGGAAGCGCTGGTTCGCGTCGTCCCCGAAGGCCGTGTCCGCGCCGCGTTCTCCGCGCTCCGGTTGGCCGTCCTGATCGGCCTCGCGCTCGTCGCATTGCCGTTTCTGACTCAACACGTTCGCGAGGGGATCTACCCGGCGCTCGCCGAGGACGCCGAGTCGTTCATCACGATGCCGCAATTCGGCGAAGCCGCCGCTCCGCCGCCGATGGCCGGTGCCGCTGCTCCCGCGGCACCGGCGCTCGAACCGGAGGCACAAGAAAGCGGCGCCGGAGCGGCGAAGGATCGACGCCAGGCGACGGACAGCCTCGGCCAAGTCGCTTCGTCGCTCTCGAAGACGGCGAGCCCCCTGTATCGACAATTCAACGCGGAAGTGTACGACCCGAACGCCATGGTGCAGACCGGGCCGGGGCTTCCGAGCTGGACATGGTCGACGACGAGCGTCCATTTCAGCGGCCCGGTAGAGCGCTCGCAACGGCTGCACCTCTACTTGCTCTCGCCGCCCGTGAACCTCGTGCTCGCGCTCGTGCGCGCGGCGCTCCTCGCCCTGCTCTTCGTTCGTATCTTGCCGTTCACGGGACCGCGCTTCGGTCGCGGTCTTCGCGGGGTCGCGTTGACGTCGGCGGTGTGCTGCTTCTTGACGTCCGCGCACCCGGCGTACGCCGACGTTCCCCCGGCGGACGTACTCGATCAGCTCCGCCAACGGTTGCTTCAGAAGCCGGACTGCACGCCGAACTGCGCGTCGAGTTCGCGCCTCGAGCTCGAGGTGCAAAACGACGTGCTCCGCGTGCGCGTCGAGGTCCACGTGGTGGCGGCCATCGCGGTTCCGCTGCCGGGCGGCGCCGCCGATTGGTCCCCGGAGCACGTGCACGCGGACGGCAAGGATGCGACGGGTCTCGTTCGGACCGACGACGGTAAGCTCTGGATCCGCCTCGACCCCGGCACGCACGATCTCGCTCTCGACGGCCGGCTTGCGAAGCGTGAATCGCTCCAGATTGCGCTGCCGTTGAAGCCGCACCACGTCGTCGCGCGCGTCGCGGGGTGGGCACTCGAAGGCTTGCACGAAGACGGAATCGCCGACGACTCGTTGAAGCTGACGCGCGTCCACGAGGGCGAGGGGACGACGGGGCTCCTGTCGACCGGGCCGCTTCCGCCGTTCGTCAGAGTCGAGCGCACGGTGCTCATCGGGCTCAATTGGCAGGTCAGCACGAAGATCGTGCGAGAGACGCCGCCCGGCTCGGCGATCGTTCTCGAAGTGCCGCTCCTCGCGGGCGAATCGGTGACCACGGCGAATCAGCGCGTCGCGGGGGGCAAGGCGCTCATCAACATGCCCCCCGAAGCGTCCGAGGTTTCGTTCCAGTCGGTGCTCGAAGAAAAATCCCCCATCGTGCTCCAGGCGCCGCCCTCGATGGCGTGGAGCGAAGTGTGGCGGCTCGACCTCAGTCCGATCTGGCACGCCGAGCTCGCGGGAATTCCGGTCGTCCACGAAGCCGCCGCCGAACGCGTGCCCGTGTGGCGCCCGTGGCCGCGCGAATCCGCGACGATCACCCTGTCGCGTCCCGCGGGCGTCGCCGGACAAACGCTGACCATCGACGCGAGCGAGGTCGAGGTGAGCCCCGGTCTTCGAGTCACCGACGCGACGGCGTCGTTCACCGTCCGGTCGAGTCGCGGGGTGGAACACACGTTGCGTCTGCCGGAAGGGGCGGAGCTCGAGTCGGTCACGGTAAACGGCGCGCCGGAACCGCTCCGACAACGCGGCCGCTCGGTCACGCTGTCGCTCTCGCCGGGCACGGCCCGAGTGTCGCTCGCGTTCCGGCTGCCAAACGGCATCTCGAGTTTCTACGACGTTCCGGCTCTCGATTTCGGCACCGCGACAGTGAACGCGACGACCCGGTTGCGGCTCTCCGATTCGCGATGGATCTTGTTTCTTCGCGGCCCGCGGCTCGGTCCGGCCGTGCTGTTCTGGAGCCTTCTCCTCGTGCTCGTCGGGGTGGCGATCGGGCTCGGGAGCATTCCGTGGGTGCCCCTCCGCCGATTCGAGTGGGCGCTCCTGGCGATCGGCCTATCGCAGATCCCGCTCGTCGCGGCGGCGGTCGTCGTGGGGTGGCTCCTCGCGCTCGGGTTTCGACGGCTCCGCCCCGAAGCGTCGACGTTCTGGTTCGATCTTCGCCAGCTCGTCCTCGTCGGGTGGACCGTGACGGCCCTCGGGATCCTCGTCTTCGCCGTTCAGCAGGGGCTCATGGGGTCGCCGGACATGCAGATCCGCGGAAACGGGTCGTCCGCGGATCTGCTCCAGTGGTTCAGCGATCGCACGGCAGCGGTTCCGGAGAGCCCCTTCGTCGTCTCGGTTCCGATGATCGCGTATCGGGCCGCGATGCTCGCGTGGGCGCTCTGGCTCGCCGTGTCGGTGCTCCGATGGCTGAAATGGGCGTGGGAGAGCTTCTCCGCGGGCGGCTTGTGGAAGCGACGCGCGAAGCGGATGACGCTCGCGACGCCGAACGACGCCCCGCCGCCGCCCCCCGACGGTCGGGAGCCCCCCAAAAATCAGGAGGCTCCGTGACGTGCGGTAGCCGGCGTATCCTTCAGGCGGCTACGGTCGCTTTCGCGTCGAGGATCGCCTGCACGTCGAGCTCGATGTCGATCTTCGTGCCGACGAGGAGGCCGCCGGCTTCGAGCACCTGGTTCCACTTCAGCCCGAAGTCCTCGCGGTTGATCGACGTCGTCGCCGAAAACGCCGTGCGTTGATTGCCCCACGGGTCTTTCCCCTGGCCGCCGACCTCCGCCTTCAGCGTCACTTCCTTGGTCACGCCGTGAAGGGTCAGGTCGCCGGTGACGATAAAGTCGTCGCCGCTCTTCGTGATCGACTTGCTGTCGAAGACGAGCGTCGGGAACTTTTCGACGTCCAGAAAGTCCGGCGACTTCAGGTGCGCGTCCCGCCTTTCTTCGGCGGTGTCGATGCTCGTCGCGTCGATCGTCGCGTGGATTTTCGAGCGGCTCAGATCGCCTTCATCGAGCTCGAGTGTCCCGGTGAACGCCTTGAACGAACCGCGGACTTTGGTGATGACCATGTGACGCGCCACGAAATGAACCCCGGAGTGCGTCGCGTCGATGTTCCATTTGCTGATCGTCATATGAGTGTTCCTTGCCTCGCCGGACATCTTGCGGCTCGACGGCGCCCCTGACGAGCCCGCCGAAGGGCAAAACACTGTTCCGCCGAGCCGAACAATCAGCCGGCGTTCAGCACTTCACGGACCTTGCGTGACAAGCCGTCGGGGGTGAGCGGCTTCTGCAAGAATGCGATGTTTGCGTCCGAGAGGCCGCGCTGAAGTGCGGTTTCGTCCGCGTAGCCGGACATACAGAGGACCTTCATTCCGGGGCGTATCTCGGCGAGCCGATGCGCGAGCTGAATCCCGTTCATGCCCGGCATGATCACGTCGGTGAGGAGCAGATCGATCGTTCCCTCGTGGCCTTGGCCGATATCGAGCCCTTGCGTCGGCCCGTTCGCCTCGAGCACGCGGTAGCCGTGACGTGTGAGGATGGTCCTCGCCGCGGCTCTCACCCTGTCTTCGTCCTCGACGACGAGGATCGTTTCGCTGCCCTTCGTCTCGTTTTCCTTTTTCCGCCGCTTCGGCGTTCGCCGTACCGTCCCTTGGGACGACGGGAAGTAGACGTAGAACGTGGAGCCTTCACCCGGTTCGCTGTTCACGAAAATGCCGCCGGCGTTTTGCTTCACGATGCCGAACACCGTCGCGAGCCCGAGCCCGGTGCCCTTGTCTCGGCTCTTGGTGGTGAAGAACGGCTCGAAGATCCGGCCGAGCGTCTCTCGGTCCATTCCGGTGCCGGTGTCGGCTACCGACAGCATCACGTATTTGCCGGCGCCGATCCCGGCGTATCGCGCCGTCGTCGCGTCGAGCTCGACGTCGGCGGTGACGATGGAGAGCTTTCCCGGTGTCGGCATCGCATCGCCGGCGTTCATCGCCAGGTTGACGACGATCTGCTCGATTTGCCCGGGGTCCGCGAGGATCGGCGAGAGCCGGGTCGCCGGCGAAATGTTGACTTCGATGTCCTTTCTGAGGGCGTGACCGAGGAGTCCTTGGAGACCCAAAAGGATTTCGTTCAGATCGACGCGCCGTTTCTGGACGACCTGTTGGCGCCCGAATGCGAGCAGTTGCCGGGTGAGGAGGGCGGCGCGTTCGCCTGCTTGGCGAATTTCCCGGATGTCGACGAAGAGGCGGTGGGCGGAGCCGAGCTCGGCGGCGGCGTACGTCGATGCCGTCAAGATGACCGATAGCAAATTGTTGAAGTCGTGAGCGATGCCCGCGGCGAGATTGCCGATGGCTTCGAGCTTCTGGCTCTGCCGGAGGTGCTCTTCGGTCCGACGGGTCTCGGTGATGTCTGCGGCGAGGCCGGCGAGCCGCGTCGGTTTCCCCGCCTCGTTCTTGATCACGAACGCGCGATCGCGAATCCATCGGTGCGTTCCGTCTGGCCGAACGATCCGGTAAATCTCGTCGTAGGTGCCCTGAGTTTGCTTGGTGCTCATGGCCTCGACGACGTGGGGGCGGTCTTGCGGGTGAATGGCTTCCAGCCAGTCCCTCGGGTTCTCGATCAGGCTCTGCGGGGTCCGGCCCCAGATCGTCTCGTAGCCGGGGCTGACGTAGAGCATCGCGTTCTTCTCGAGATCCGTCATCCAGAACACTTCGCGGATGTTGTCCGCGAGTTGCTGAAAACGCGTGTGACTCTCGAGTAGTTGCTCCTCGGCGCGCCGCCGCTCGCTGATGTCGATGGCCGTGCCGAAGACGCCGATCGGGCGCCCCTGTGCATCGCAGAGTTGCTCGACGCGGCAGGTGAACGTCAGCGTGCTCGGTCCCGTCGTTTCGTAAGTGACCGTCTCGCCGGCGAGCGCACGCTCGTGCGCCCGGTAGATCACGTCGTTCTTCCCGGCGGCGCAGGTGTCGACGAGCATGACCCCGACGAGCTGGTCTTGCCCGAGCGGCAGATTGCCGAGCGCTCCGCCTCGGATGAGGCTGTAGCGAAGGTCGAGGTCGGTGGTCCAGATGATGAGCGGCGCGCGCGTCAGGAGGTCGCGTAGTAGCGCCTCTCCGCTCGGCGGTGACGGCGCGCCGGGCCGTTGCAATTCGGAGGTGCCGGCGCTCGGGCTCGAGTGCTGTCGAGCGTCGGTCATCGGCTGCGCGCCGAGGGGCGAGAGGACGGCCACGACGTATCGGTCGAGGCGTTTCATGGTCAGTGCGGCAGGCGCTTCCGAGCCGTCGGCGCGCTGCACTTGAACGAGCTCCCGTTCACAGAGAACGGGCAGGTTTGCCGCGAGGCCGCGCAGCAGCGCTTCGTGGTGACGCCTGCGCTCGGACTTCGCCAGGAACACTTCGCCGAACGCGCGTCCCGTCAGCGCGTCTCGCGCGACCCCCATTGCTCGCTCGGCGACGACGTTGGCGACCGCGATTTGTCCATCCGCATCGAGCAGCACCGACGGCTCCGGCAATGCATCCAGCAGACGCGCCGTCAGCCACGGGTCGATTGTCGCCGTGCTTCCCATCCCTCCTTGGATTTAAAGCCCTCTCGGGCGGCGTGGCAAGCGATCGCCGGGATGAGGCTCGACTCAGATCGACGTCGAAAAGCTGCGAATCGGACAACCATGGCTGCCGGTCCGCTCGGCGTACTGTTGATGATAGCCTTCCGCCTTGTAGAACGCGCCGAGGGGTGCGATCGCCGTCACGATCGGATCGCCGTTCTTCTTCTGGGCGCGCTTGATCGCTTGCCGCGCGGCGGCATCTTGCGCGGGCGAGAACGTGAAAATCTCGCTGCGGTATTGATCACCGTAGTCCGGGCCCTGGAAATTCAACGTGGTCGGGTCGTGAATCATGAAAAAAATGTCGAGCAGCCGGTCGTAGGTGACCTGCTTCGGGTCGAATTCCGCGAGGACCGTTTCGGCGTGTCCGGTGTCGTGCGCGCATACCCGCGGATACGTTGGGTCCTTGGTGTGGCCACCCGTGTAGCCGACGGCGGTTGCCGTCACTCCGGGAACTTTCCGGAAGGCGTCCTCGACGCCCCAGAAGCAACCCGCGGCGAACGCCGCCAGCTCGTGCCCCGGCTTCGGTTTGAGGGGGGTTCCGTACCCGACGCCGCCGGGGTCGGTGCCCACGTGATGCGCGGCGGCTTGTGACGCAGCGCTACGCTGCTCTTCGGCGTTGGCGGCCTGGCAGCCGAGGAAGCAAACTCCGAGAAAGATCCATGAGAGCGAACGACTCATGTTCAGAGTCTACGCCGGGCACCCGCAAATAGTTTCAAGGCGGCGCGTCACGGATTCCACTCGGGTTGACCGTCCTTCGCTCGCATCAGGTGGCGAAGCCGCCCGAGGTCCGCCGCTCGATGCAGAAAGGGCTGCCCCTGACCTGCGATGACCCCGACGAGGAGCGGTTCGCGGTCGTGGTTCGTGTACGGGTGCCCGCGGAGGGCTTCGTATTCGGCGCGGAAGTCGGCGAGCCGGAGCTCTCTCTCTCCGTCGCTCGACGACGTCACGCCGCCGTGGAATTGGTGAATCGCCCCCTCTCCGGGAAGCACGACGTACGTCGTGTCCGGGGCGCGACACAGGCGGTCGAAGAGGTCCAGGTTGACGATTCCGCCGCCGCGCGACGAAAACCTCGGGTCCGCGCCGCCGGTCTCGGCATAGGCGGCTCTCGAACAGATGAGGCAGGTGCTTTCGATCATTGGATTCAGAAAGCCGTTCTCGTTGGTCTCGTCGAAGCACGCGACGCCGAACAAGGCGTAGCCGTCGGTCCGCCACGCCGAGCGCTCGAGGAGCTCGAGCTCGGCCGTCTCGTCGTAGCCGGCGCGCGCTGCGAGATGCTGCGGCTCCTTTCCGAGGTGGTAACCGGGGACGGCCACGACGACGCGATCGGAGATCCGGAGGGCGAGGAGGGCATGTTCCACGACTCGGGGCGTCAGGAGGCGCGCGCCGTCGATCATGAGCGCCACGTGGGGGGCCCGAGCGAGCGCGACGCCTTCGTTCAACGCCCGGACCGGAGAGACGCCGGGCTCGTCGCGAAGGACGTAGCGAAAATTGGGCCCCGCCGCCTTCACGCGATCTTCGCCGAGAAGCGTCGCGGAGCGGTTCTCGACCACGATGACCTCGTAGTCGTCCGCTCGGACGTGGCGCTGATACGCGGGGGACAGGCTGAAGAGGGTGTTCTCGGCTTGTCGCGGAATCGCGTACACGACGACGACGAACGACAAGCGCGGCGCTTGCGACGTCATTTGCCTGGCTTCTTGCGCGATAGATCGAACTTCTGCGTGAGCACTTCGCGCCGGAACGCATGATGCGTCGAAGCGTGCGCGTAGAAGCGCGCGAGCTCGCCCGGCTCGCGAGCCAACAGCCGGAGGAGCTCCGGGCGTTCGACGGCCGACGCCGCGCGCGCCACGCCGAGGCCGCGACCGAGCGCGAACGTGCACGTCGTGAAGCCGCTCGTGGCGCGAGCGAAGTCGTTGCCGAGATCGGGGCGCGACGCGTCGCTGACGCCCGGGCAGAGGAGCACCCCTTCGGGCGAAAGGAACGGCATCCAGGCGGCGAGTAGATCGGCGAGCGGAATGCCGGCGCGGGCCGCGTCGATCCGAAGCAAGCCGATGGAGCCGAGGCGAAAGTGTGCGGTCGCGTCGGCGATCGGCATTTTCAAGATGTACGCGACGCCCCGAAAATACGTGTGCAAGAAATGGTTGACCGCGCTCCAGCGACGCTCGTCGTCTTCGGCCTTGCCCGCGTCGTCGTCCCACGTGTCGATCGCGTAGGCGGTCGCGGGGACGTCGTGGTCTCGGATCGACTGGCACAGGATCGAGAACGACGCGGCGGCCCCAGCACCGACGTCCACGACGATCCGCGGGCGCAGCGCCTCGACCAGATCGTACTCGAACGGCGCGTGCTCCATCGGCTCGCCGGGAACGACGCGCATCGGTTCGAGGTAGCGCAGCGATGGCGGCAGGTAGACGGAGAGTGGCGAAATGTCACTCGCGGTGGCTGCGTGGTTCGGATCGTCGTGGGAAAGCGGTTCGCTCGGTCGCACTCCGACGGAGTTTACACGCTTCGACGGTCTCGCTTGGCGGTAGGATCTCCATGAGGTTAAGCTCGCCGGGCGCGTTGGGGTGACCCCAGACCGAAAGATGCAGCGTCGCCACTTCTTGAAAAGCGCCGGAGCGCTCGCCGCACTCGGTGTCACCAAAGGAAATGCGTGGATGCGAGACGCCGAAGCGGCACCGCGGGGGGCCAATCAGGGTCGGCCGTTCGACTATGCCGCGTTGAAGGGTCAGGCCCGCGCGCTCGCGGGCGCGGCGTATCGCCCGATCGAGTCGCGTGTCCCCGACGCCGTCAAAGCGCTCGACTGGCGACAATACCAATCGATCCGTTACCGGAAGGAACGCGCGCTCTGGGCGTCCGATCACCGAAACTTCGCGGTGAATTTCTTCCACCCCGGCCTTTCGTACACGGCGCCCGTCGCGATGTTCGAGCTCGTCGACGGCCGCGCGCGTGAGATCCCTTTCGAGCCGTCGCTCTTCGACTACAGCGGCAGTGGACTCGATCCCGCGATCGCGCAGGGCCTGGGGTTTTCCGGTTTCCGGTTGTTCACGTCGCGAGATCTGGCCCGCGACGTGGTCGCATTTCTCGGAGCCAGCTACTTTCGCGCGGTGGGGGCCGAGATGCAGTTCGGCGTTTCGGCGCGCGGTCTTGCCGTCGATTGCGGGATGACGAAGCCGGAGGAATTTCCAGTCTTCACGTCGTTCTGGTTCGAGAGACCCGCGCCCGGCGCCGATAGCGTGGTGATCTCCGCGTTGCTCGACTCGCCCAGCGTCACCGGTGCCTATCGCTTCGAGGTGCACGTCGGTCCGGTGCTCGTGATGGACGTCGATGCGGCGCTCTATCCGAGAAAACCGATCGAGCGGCTCGGCGTGGCGCCCCTGACGAGTATGTTTCAATACGGCGAAAACGATCACCGGGTCGTCAACGATTGGCGCCCCGAGGTTCACGACTCGGACGGGCTGTCGCTCTGGACCGGCGCGAACGAATGGATCTGGCGCCCGTTGGTGAACCCGCAGACCCTCCGCTTCAACGCCTTCCAGGACGACAATCCGCGCGGCTTCGGCCTGCTGCAGCGCGATCGGTCGTTCGATCACTACCAGGACGACGCGTTCTTCTACGAGCGACGACCAAGCCTCTGGGTCGAGCCGAAATCGGGATGGGGCAAAGGATCGGTCGAGCTCGTCGAACTCCCGACGATCGACGAGACCAGCGACAACATCGTCGCGTTCTGGAACCCCGAGAAGAAGCCGTCGCCCGGGGAAGAGCTGCTCTTCGCGTACCGTCTCCATTGGGGCTCGAAGACGGTCGCGACGTCGCCGCTCGCCGCGGTGGTTGCCTCGCGCACCGGGCCCGGGGGCAACGTGGGCGAGAAGAAGCGCTACTTCTCGTGGCGATTCGTGGTGGATTTCGCGGGGAAATCGCTCTCCGAGCTCGGAGCCGGCGCGCACGTCGAAGCGGTCGCCACGCCGTCGCGCGGCAAGGTCGAGCTCGTCAGTGCGCACCCGATCGCCGAGCTCAAGGGCTACCGCGTCGAGTTCGATCTGGTCCCGGACGACATGAAGCCCGAGCCCATCGACGTTCGCCTGGTGCTTCGCAAGGACGGTCGCACCTTGACCGAAACCTGGCTCTACCAATGGTCGCCACCCGAGCGCCGGCCGCTCTGAAGCTGTCAGGATAGCTTCAGCGATTCTTGCGCTGCGCGGACTTACTTGCCGAGCAGCATGTGCATCTCGGTCGCGGCGGCGTTGATGCTCGATGGAGTCGTTCCGGTGATGTCCCCGTGATCGACCCACACGATCTGCATGCTCGGGACCTTCACGATGACGGTGGTCTCGCGGACCATGAACGCGGTGATCGTTTGCCCGGGAGCGCTATCGGCGTCGATGAACGTCGAGATGTTCAAGTCGTACGCGTTCACCCAGGCGTCGAGCTGGGCGTGCGTGGGCGCAGGCGTCGTCGCAAAGCCGTAGGTGCCCAGGATCTCGATGACGGCGCCGCCGGCGTCGATGATGCCTTGTCCCAGTCCGTTCGCAGCCAAATCCCGGGCCGCGTGTTGGCAGCCGGGTCAGAAGAATTCCGAGACGTGCACGAGTGCGTAGGGCACCGTGCTCGCTCGGAGCTCATCCATCGAGTACTGCACGAACGGCTGCGCATTCGCGAGCCCCATGCCGGTTGGGTTGAGGTAACCCTGAAGCTTCAGATCGGCGAGGTATTGGCCGACGGCGTCGCCGTACGGACCGGGGGGATACGATCCGGTCGTCGTGGTGCCGCCGGTCCCCTGAGCGCCGCCAGTGCTCATTGCACCGCCGCTCCCAGGACCCACGCCACCGCTCGACGGACCCGTACCGCCCGTGCCGGCCAAGGTGCCCCCAGAACCCGCAAGCATCCCGCCCGAACCCGTGAGCGTGCCGCCGGAACCGATGAGGCCGCCGGAGCCGAGCACGCCCCCCGAGCCGACGAGACCGCCGGAACCGATGAGGCCGCCCGAGCCCAGGATGCCACCCATGCCGAGCGCGCCGCCCGAGCTCACGACCGCGCCGCCCGAGCCTTCGAAGGTACCGCCGGCCGCGAGGCCGCCGCTGCCCGACGAGCCTTCTCCACCATTGCCCGATTTCGACGAGCCACACGCCGTCGTGCCTGCCAACGCGACGAGCGCGGCAACGGCAACGAAGAGATGAGAAGTGGAACGCATCGAGGTCTGAACGGATCTATAGAGGAGAATTTCGTGTCGGTCCAGTCACGCGGGGCGTCATGATTTGCACGAAGGGCTTGGTGACTCGTCCGGTTTCTGCTTTGGCGTGCCGCGCTGCACGCGAGCGTTCGTCGCCCAGGCGAACTTGGTTACCGCGAAAATATCGACGCGCTCAGAGCATGCGTATTTCGCCCGTCGGGAGCTCGATGAATTGCGGGTACGCCTCGAGGGTGCCTCCGTCGAACACCGATTGGCGGAAGCGCGCGCGCAAGAACGGCGTGAGTCGCGACACGCCCCAGACGTTGGACAGGCTCGCTTCCATTTTGCGCTCCTGAGCGGCGCGGGCCGACGTGGGAAAGCGCTCGCCAGCTCGAACCAGAATGGAGTCGAGGAGACGGATCTTGTGCGCTTCCCATACCAGGCGCTCGAGCCGGAAGAGGGCGGTCAAGTAAAGGCCCCGTTCGAGCGTGAACGACGGCACGCGCGCGAGCGCCGATTCGGGTCGCTCGAAGGCGGCTTGGAGCGCCTCGCGGCCGTCGGCGACGACGTCGTCGATGAAGAGTGAAAATTCGTAGTGGGTGGGAAAAGGGGCAGGGGTCCGCGACGAGAACGACGGACCGAGTCGCGTCTCGAGCGCAAGCGCAAGCCGGCGGAGCACGCGCTCGAAACGCCGGAGCTCGACCGCGGAGAACCGACGGCGGAGCTCGACCGCGACCTCTTCGAGGTGCGTCCAAGCGCCGCGCTCGGCGGTGCGAGCCAGCGGAAAAAATTCGGCCCAGAACCGTTCGACGTCGTGAGCCGTCACCGGATCCGGGTCGCCGGGACCCGCAACGACGCACTCGGCGAGGGACGCGCCGTTCGCGGCGCGCCGGAGCAGGGCCGAGAGCGGCGTTCGCCCGCGCCACACCACGTCGTCGACGTCGAAGAGCTCGGGCTCCGGCAACCAAAGTTGCCAGAACAACGGATTCCGTTCGCGCGCGGGGTAGTGAGGTCCGATGAGCTCACGGGACCACCACTTGCCGGTCTTCGCGCGCTCTTCGAGCGATGTCGGGACCATCACGTAGGTCCGCATCCGGGCGAACCGCGGCGGGTCGGTGCGTCCGAAGGTGTTCGGTTTGAACAGGACGCCTTCGTAGAAGTGACCCTCGAGAATGCGCTGGAGCAGGCACTCCGCGTCGGAGAACGCCGCGTGTCCGTACGGCATGCCGGAGTTCGCGACGGCGTACGCAAGCGAATACTCCGTCGTGCCGTAGCTCTCGTAGATCAGCGTCTGATCCCAGCGAGCCATGTACGGCGCCATGAACCGCGGCCGATGCTCGGGGCGTGTCATGGCGAAGCGGTACTCGAGCTCGTGCCACGTCTCGCCATCGTCGCTGATCTCGATGACCGCGACGTTGCGCACCGGCGCCATGCTCCGCGGCGGAAACACGCCGAACGAATGCAGTAGCCGGAGCGGTTCGATGACGCGGAGAAGCGCGACCGGAGTTGCGAGAAATCCCGGTCGGATGGCGAGCCACAGCGGCCAGCGCGGCCAGCTCTGGCTCACGTACGAGTTGAACGGAAAATAGAGGAGTGCGCCGAGCGTGTGGAGGCCGACGAACAGGTTCGTGAAGAGCGGGCCGCGTGGGTCGAAGAACGTCGTGACCCCGAGCGACGACGCCGTGTGCACGTCGAGCAAGGGCACGACCAGCGCGAGCACGATCCAGTTGAAGTATCCGAAGTTGCCGCTCAGGTTGATCACGACCATCAAGCCCGCGACGCCCGCGCCCCCGACGAGGCCGACCCAGTTCGGAACGAGCGTGAGCGCCGCGCCGGGGATCTCCACGGCGAAGAGCGAGAGCAAGCCGAGCTTCAGGGCCCAGAGCGGGAGCTTCTGTCCGAACCAGGCCACTACCGTCGGGAGCGGCTGGTTGATCAAGAATCCTTTCAGGTAGCCGGTGTCCTGGCTCGTGGTTCCGAGGAACTTGAACTTTCCGAATCCGAATACGACGCGGAAGAGCAAGATCCGAAACGCCCAGGCGATCGCCGGCGCGGGCGCGGCGGTCGCCGCGAGCGCCGGCAAGGGGAGTGTTGCCGGCAGAAACAGCCCGAAGGCGGCCATTTCGAAGAAGACGCATTCCCACGGGAAGCTCAGCCGGAGCGCGACGTCGAGCGACAAGAAGACGACGTAGCCGACCAGGATGCCCGGGAACGACGCGGGACCGCCGTAGACGACCGCCACGCCCGACAGCGTGCCGAGGACGACGAGCCCTTGCAGGGCGCGATCGCCGTGGGAAATCCAGAGCAGCGACGGAAAATACAGAAAGCGCCGGATGCCGGGGAAGTCGCGCCGCATCGCCGCGAGCTTGAGCCCGACCGGCATGACCCCGACGTCGCCGACCAACGCCGTGATCTGTCCGAACATCGACGCGAACGCGACGACGTAAACGACGCCCACGAGACGCGTGAAGATGCCCCAGACGAGCTCGGGTTGCGGAAGAGCCGTCAGCACTCCGCTTCCGCCCGGCGGCGCTCGAGTCCGCGCTCAGGTCGAAAGGTCGTCGTCGAAGAAGAGCGGCTCACGATTTTGAAGGAACGAATCGATCTTCTGTTGGGATTCCTGCGCGAGCTCGATGAAACGGAGCCCCATGCCCGGCGGCGTGTCGCTCGTTTCGGAGTATTGCCGGATCCATCGCACCTCTCCGACGCCATGCAGGGTCTCTTCCGAATCGCCGAGACGGAGCGAGAACTCGAGCTGCTCGCCGATTTTCCTGAGCTTGTGCGTCGCGATGAAGATGCCGGACACCGACAGGTTTTCGACGAACCCGGCGTAGAAATTGTGGTCGCTCTCGAGCGTGATGTCCGCCTCGACCGAGAAGCGGTGATGCCGGCGCCGGTTGTCCGCAAGAGCTTCCTCTTCGGCAACGGTTTTCCGCTCCTCGCTCATCGATGAACTCCCACGCGATACTCGCCGAAGCGGTGCCGAGAGGGAAGCGAAACGACGGAGGTCGAATAAAACCGCACGTTACGGCCGTTGCATGAAGAACACACCATCCGACACCACCTGGACGCCGCTGTCGGCCGCGCCTTCCGTGAGCACCAGCGTGCCCGAAAATGTTCCGGTGACCGCGGAGTCGGACGCTGCTCCGTATTTCGTCACGTCGATCGTGCACGTCGCTCCGGCGAGCGACGGGTCGAGATACGAGCATTCCCACTTCACGCCGCGTGGGGTCGAATACGTGATCGATATCGTGGCCGGCGGAGGAGGGAACGTGAGCGCCGTCGGCGAGCATCCGGGAAACACCAACACGAGCGACGCTCCATCCGCGAGCGTCAACGTCGCGTGGTTCAGCGCGCCGTCCCACAGGATCTGACCCCCGCCGCTCACCGACTTGCCGTCGAGCACGAAGCTGATCGTGCCGGAGTTGACCGCGATGCCCGGTGACCGATTCTTGGTGCAATCGATGGCGCCATCGAGAGCGGCTGCGCCTCCGCTACTCGTCGCGCTGCCGCCGGCGCCTCCGCTACTCACCGCGCTGCCACCGGCGCTCGCCGTCGTTCCACCCGCGCCGCCTGCCGACGCTTCTTCCGCGGAAGGCCGTCCGCCGGTCGCGCCGCCGTCGGACGCGCGGGGGGTGGACCCGTTCGAACCACAGCCGGCGACGGCGAGCACCCACGTGACGCCGACTCCGACCGTGCATCGACGAAAACCACGCATCCTCTCGCAGACTAACAACGGGTCTGGCCGGCGTCTGCTGAGCGAATCGATTGACGAGAAGCAGGGACGTCGCTACAAAAGCAACGCCTATCGGAATAATAGGACATGCTCAATTGCCCGAATTTACAGAAGATTTCGCGCTGCCAGGTCGGGTGCGTGAGTCCTTTCGGTTCCACGGGCGGCGGACGGACGAGATTCTCGCATGATCACGATGAAGACCAAGTACGCGCTGAAGGCGCTCGCGTACCTGGCGAACGCGCCGCCCGACGAACCGGTCCTCATCGCCGAGATCGCGGAGAAGGAGGACATTCCGCGAAAGTTCCTGGAGCTCATCCTCGCCGAGTTGAAGCAGCACGGATTCGTGCACTCGCGGAAGGGTCGCAGCGGGGGGTACTTTCTCGCGACGTCGCCGGACAAGATTGCGCTCGCGGGCGTGCTGCGCGTCCTCGACGGACCGATTGCGCCGGTGCCGTGTTTGAGTCGCACCAACTACCGGCACTGCGAGGGATGTCGCGACGAAGCGACATGCGGTGTGCGCTTGGTCTTGCAGGATCTGTACGAAGCGTCGGTGAAAATCCTCGAGAGCACCACGCTCGCCGATCTCATCGAGCGCGTGGATCGCGCGACGAAAGAGGGGCCGCCTGTGCTCCGCTACTTCATCTGAGGGCGCCAGCGCTCTCGAAAGGCCTCCGTTCGTCATGATTCGCTCCTTCTTCGGTCGGGTGGGGTTGGTTCTCGCTTGGGTGATGCTCGCGGGTTGCGGAAAACACGAAAGCGACGCTGCCGGCGCGACCGGCGGTCCTGCCGCCGCGGCGACGGCGACGTTGCTCAACGTCTCGTACGATCCGACGCGCGAGCTGTACGCCGACTACAACACGGCGTTCGCGACCTATTACAAGGCAAAGACCGGCGTCACGGTGACCGTCAAGCAGTCTCACGGTGGCTCGGGCAAGCAAGCGCGCGCGATCATCGACGGGCTCGAAGCCGACGTGGCGACGCTCGGGCTCGCCTACGACGTGGGCGCGCTCGGGACGAAGGCGAAGCTCATCCCCGACAACTGGCAATCTCGGCTCCCGAACAACAGCGCGCCGTACACCTCGACGATCGTGCTCCTGGTGCGCAAGGGGAACCCGAAGAACATCAAGGACTGGGACGATCTGATTCGCCCCGACGTGAAGGTCATCACGCCGAACCCGAAGATGTCGGGCGGAGCGCGCTGGAACTATCTCGCCGCGTGGGGGTACGCTCTGAAGAAGAACGGCGGCGACGACGCAAAGGCGAAAGACTTCGTGACCAAGGTCTACAAGAACGTCCCGGTCCTCGATTCCGGCGCGCGCGGCTCGACGACGACGTTCGTCGAGCGCGGCATCGGTGACGTGCTCGTCACCTGGGAGAACGAGGCGCTCCTCGCCGTGAAGGAGCTCGGCGCCGACAAGTTCACCATCGTGATGCCATCGGTGACGATCCTCGCCGAACCCCCGGTCACCGTCGTCGACAAGTACGTCGACAAGCACGGGACGCGGGCGGTCGCCGAGGAATACCTCAAGTACCTTTACAGCGCTCAGGGCCAGGAAATCGTCGCCAAGCACTACTACCGCCCGCGCGATCCGGACGTCGCCAAGCGCCACGAAGCGGATTTCCCGGCGGTGCCGCTGTTCACCGTCGACGAGATGTTCGGCGGGTGGGACAAGACTCAGAAGCGGCATTTCGACGACCACGGCGTGTTCGACGAGATTTACGCGCCCCAGTAGGCAGCCATGTTTCTTCGACGACGCGGTGTACTGCCGGGCTTCGGCCTGAGCCTCGGGTACACCGTGTTCTATCTCGGCTTCATCGTGCTCTTGCCGCTCGGCGCGCTCATTTTGAAGGCGAGCTCGGTCGGGCTCGTGGATCTGTATCGTTCGGCGACCGAGACGCGCGCGCTCTCGGCGTATTGGCTCAGCCTCTACACCTCGCTCGCGGGCGCGTCGTTGAACGCGGTCTTCGGGCTCATGCTGGCCTGGGTGCTCGTGCGCTACGAGTTTCCCGGTAAATCGATCGTCGACGCGCTGGTGGACTTGCCGTTCGCATTGCCGACCGCCGTCGCGGGCATCGCGCTCACGACGGTCTACGCCGAGAACGGCGTGCTTGGGTCGATGCTCGGTCGCGTCGGCGTGCGGGCGGCGTTCACGCCGCTCGGCATCATCATCGCCCTCACCTTCGTCGGCATTCCCTTCGTGGTGCGCACGGTGCAACCCGTCCTCGAAGACCTCGACGACGACGTGGAAGAGGCGGCCGCGATCCTCGGGGCAACGCGCTTTCAGACCTTTGCCCGGGTGATCTTTCCGGCGCTGCTGCCGTCGCTCCTCACCGGGTTCGCGCTGGCTCTGGCGCGCGCGCTCGGCGAGTACGGGTCGGTCGTGTTCATTTCGGGAAACATGCCGCGGCGGACCGAGATCGCGCCGGTCCTGATCGTGACGAAGCTCGAGCAGTACGACTACACGGGCGCGACGGCGATCGCGTCGGTGATGCTCGGCGCGTCGTTCTTGCTGCTCCTGTTGGTGAACCTGCTCTCTCGTTGGGCAAGGAGAGCCGAAACGTGAGCGGCGGCGTAGCCGGGACGTTCGGACGCTCGACCGAGCGCCGTCACCGTGTGCGCGAGGGCCGGCTCCTTCGCGGCGCCCTCATCTTCGGCGCGCTCTCGTTCCTGGGGATCTTCCTTATCGCGCCACTGGTCACGGTGTTCGCGTCCGCGTTCGCGAAAGGGTTCGGCGCGTATGTCACGGCGCTCTCGGATCCGGAAACGGTCTCGGCGATCGAGCTCACCTTGCTCGCCGCTGGCATCGCGGTGCCGCTGAACCTCGTCTTCGGCGTGGCCGCGGCGTGGCTCTTCGCCAAGTACGAATTTCCCGGCAAAAATATCCTGCTCACCCTCGTCGATCTGCCGTTCAGCGTCTCTCCCGTGATCGCTGGTCTGGTGTTCGTGCTGTTGTTCGGCGCTCAGGGTTGGCTCGGTCCTTGGCTCTCCGCCCACGACGTTCGCATCATCTTCGCCGTCCCCGGGATCGTCCTCGCCACGATCTTCGT
This sequence comes from uncultured Polyangiaceae bacterium, assembly GCA_964506835.1. Taxonomy (GTDB): domain Bacteria; phylum Myxococcota_A; class Polyangia; order Polyangiales; family Polyangiaceae; genus DASZVB01. Next base: position 231,559 of record CAZDNG010000002.1, on the reverse strand, counting down.
CACCTTCCCGATGGTCGCCCGCGAAGTGCTCGCGGTCATGCAGTCGCAGGGGAACGACGAAGAAGAAGCGGCGCTCACGCTCGGCGCAAGCGGGTGGCAGATCCTCTTTCGCGTGACCCTGAAGAAAGTGCGTTGGGGGCTCCTCTACGGCATCATCCTGTGCAATGCGCGCGCGATGGGCGAATTCGGGGCCGTTTCCGTCGTTTCAGGGCATATTCGCGGCGAGACGAACACGATGCCGCTGCACGTCGAGATTCTTTACAACGAGTACAACTTCGTTGCCGCGTTCGCGGTGGCGTCCTTGCTCGCCATGCTTGCGCTGGTGACGTTGTTCATCAAGAAAATCGCCGAGTGGGCGGCTCACGCCCGATCCGACGCGGCCGAGCGTGCGCCGCTCGGCGAGCACTCCCTTTCCGCGACCGTCGGGAGCACACCGTCGTGACCGTTGCCGTCGAGGACATGACGAAGCGCTTCGGGCGGAGCGACGGCGCGGCCGCCGTGGAGAGCGCGTCGTTTTCGGCGCGCGAGGGCGAGATCACGACGCTCCTCGGGCCTTCGGGCTCGGGCAAGTCCACCCTGCTCCGGCTCATCGCCGGACTCGAAGAGCCCGATTCGGGGCGCGTGCTCATCGCCGGCAAGGACGTGACGCGGGTGTCGCCCGGCAAGCGAAACGTCGGCTTCGTGTTCCAGAGCTACGCGCTCTTTCGCCACCTCTCGGTGTTCGAAAACGTCGCGTTCGGCATGCGCGTTCGCGGTCGGTCCGAAGCGGACGTCAAAGCCCGCGTCGAAGAGTTGCTGAAGCTCGTGCAGCTCTCGGGGACGAGCGCCCGTTTTCCGTCGCAGCTCTCCGGCGGACAACGGCAACGCATCGCGCTCGCTCGGGCGCTGGCGACCGATCCGGCGGTGCTCCTCCTCGACGAGCCGTTCGGCGCGCTCGACGCGCGGGTCCGCGTGGAGCTCCGGCAGTGGCTCCTCGAGTTTCAGAAAAAAACCAAGGTGACCACGGTCCTCGTCACGCACGATCAAGAAGAGGCGTTCGAGCTGTCCGAGCACGTCGTGCTTCTTTCCGAAGGAAAAGTCGTCCAGACCGGCACGCCGCACGAGCTCTACGATCGGCCGAAGACGCCCTTCGTCGCCTCGTTTCTCGGCGGTGCGAACGTGCTCCGCGGTTCGGTGCGCTTCGGTATGGCCGAGGTCGGGTCGATGTCCGTCGAAGCGCCGGCGGGAACCGCGGAGGGGGCTTCGGTGCACGCCTTCGTCCGTCCCCACGACATTCGCCTCGTCAAAGCGGAGCCCGAGGAGGATTCGGTGTCGGTGGCCAGAGTCGAGCGTCTCACGCGCATCGGCGCGCAGGTAAAAGTGTCGCTCGAGCTCGCGGACGGCGAACCGATGACCGTGCAGATGTCGAAGGTCGAGGTCGATTCGATCGGCATCGAAGCCGGAGATCGCGTGCTCGTCGATCTGCGAGAGGCGAAGGTGTTCGTCGAGGACTACTCGATATGATTTTCCCCAGCGTCGCGGACACGTTCGGCCGTACGCCGCTCGTCGGACTCGAACGGATCGGCAAGGATCTCCCCGGGCGGATCGTCGTCAAGCTCGAGTCGCGGAACCCGTGCGGCAGCGTCAAAGATCGCATCGGCGTCGCGCTCGTCGAAGACGCGGAGCGGCGCGGTGTGCTCGGCCCCGGCGCGACCATCGTCGAGAGCACGAGCGGCAACACCGGCATCGCACTCGCGTTCGTCGCGGCCGCCAAAGGCTACCGGCTCATCCTCACCATGCCCGAGCGCATGTCGGAAGAGCGCATCGTGCTTCTGCGCTACCTCGGCGCGGACGTGGTGCTCACGCCGGGGTCGCTCATGCGCTCCGCCGTCGTGCGCGCCAACGAGCTCGAACAGCAAATCAAGGGCGCGGTTCAGCTCCGCCAGTTCGAAAATCCGGCGAACCCCGAGGTGCACCGGCGCACCACGGCGCTCGAAATTTGGGAGGACACCCACGGCGAGGTCGACGCCTTCGTCTGCGGCGTCGGCACGGGCGGCACCATCACCGGCGTCGGCGAGGTCCTGAAGGCGAAGAAGCCGTCGGTGCGCATCGTCGCGGTCGAGCCCGAAAACGCCGCCGTGCTCTCCGGCGGGAAGCCCCGGCATCACCTCATTCAAGGCATCGGCGCGGGGTTCGTTCCGCCGATCCTGAACCGGGCAATCATCGACGAGGTCATCGCCGTTCGCGAAGACGAAGCCCTCGACCAAGCACGCAAACTCGCGCGCGAAGAGGGCATTTTGGCCGGTATTTCGTCGGGAGCGACGCTCGCGGCCGCCCTGAAAATTGCCGCGCGTCCCGACATGGAAGGCAAGCTCGTCGTCGCCGTCGTGCACGACACCGGCGAGCGCTACGTGCACTCGCCCCTCATGAGCGAGCTCGTGAGCGACCTCGTGAAGCGCGCGCAAACGTAGGTTTTCCTGGCACGCGCGGGTCAAACGCGCTCAAAATGCCCGCGGTGGAACGAACAGGGGCCCGAGGCTCGAGTCGCTCGATTGCATTTGCCGTCCTGGTCGCGGCGCTCGGCTACTTCGTCGACATCTACGATCTGATCCTGTTCCTGATCGTGCGAGTGAAGAGCCTGCGCGGGCTCGGGATCCCGAAAGAGCAGATCCTCGACAAGGGCGTCCTCCTCTTGAACATGCAGATGATCGGCATGCTCGCGGGCGGCATCCTGTGGGGCGTGCTCGGCGACAAGCGCGGCCGCGTCTCGGTGCTGTTCGGCTCGATCTTCCTCTACTCCGTCGCGAACATCGCGAACGGCTTCGTGCACGGCGTCGCCGACTACGCCGTCTTGCGTCTCCTCGCCGGGATCGGCCTCGCCGGTGAGCTCGGCGCGGGCGTCACGTTGGTCAGCGAGATCATGAGCCGAGAGCGACGCGGCTGGGGCACGACGGTCATCGCCGCGATCGGATTGTTGGGGGCAGTCGTGGCGTCGCTCGTCGGCGCGGAGTTCGACTGGCGCGTCGCCTATTTCGTCGGCGGCGCACTCGGGCTCGGTCTTCTCTTGCTCCGAGTCGGACTCTACGAGTCCGGCATGTTCGAGGGCGTGAAGCAGAAGGACGTCGAACGCGGCAACTTCTTCCGGCTCTTTTCCCACGGGCCTTCCTTGCGTCGCTATCTGAGCATCATCCTCGTCGGAATGCCGATCTGGTTCACGTTGAGCATCCTGGTCGGCCTGTCGCCGGAGATGGCGAAGGCGATGGGCATGACGGCGGCCGTGGACCCGGGGCGCGCGGTATTGTTTTTCTACGTCGGCGCGTCGTCGGGAGATTTCGGGAGCGGGTTTTTGAGCCAGATGCTCCGAAGTCGAAAGAAGGTGCTCGCGCTCTTCCTGTTCCTGACGGCGAGCGGCATCGTCGTGTATTTCACCTGGGGGCGCTCGTCGCTCACCGCGCTCTATGCGTGCTGCGGCGCGCTCGGCGCGGCGACGGGGTACTGGGCCGTGTTCGTGACCGTCGCTTCCGAGCAATTCGGTACGAATCTGCGCGCGACGGCGACGACGACCGTGCCGAATTTCGTGCGCGGCGCGGTCGTCCCGATGACGTTCGTTTTTCAGTCGCTCAAGGGGCCGCTCGGCACGGTCGGGAGCGCGGCGTCGGTCGCCGCCGCGACGCTCGTCGTCGCGGCCATCGCTCTGTTCGGCCTCGACGAGACGTTCGGGCGCGATCTGGACTTCGTCGAAGCCGACGCACCGGCTTCGGCGAGGGCCGGGGAAGTTCTCTGATCGGGCGCTAGTGCGTCGATTCACTAGTCGAGCGGCTCGGGCCGTCCGAGCAAAAAGCCCTGCATGAGGTCGCAGCCGAGCTCGACGAGGAGGTCGCGTTCGCCCTGGGTCTCGATGCCTTCGGCGACGACGATGAGATCCATGTCGTGGCAGAGGCGGGTCATGGCCAAGACCAGTTTTTGGCGGATGGGATCGCCGTCGATGCCGTGGACCAAGCTGATGTCGAGCTTCACGATTTCGGGGATGAGCTGCGCGAAGCTCGTCAGGCCGGCGTACCCGGCGCCCAGATCGTCGATCGCGATCCGGAACCCCTTCTTGCGGAGCCGTTCGACCTTGCTCGGCACGTCGCGGATCTGATCGAGCGCGGCGCGCTCGGTGATCTCGAGCACGACGCGGGGCGCATGCGCGAGGAGCGGCGAAGTGAGACCGTATAGCTCCTCGTCGGCGAGATCCTTCGTGTGCAGGTTCACGAACGCGGTGAGGTCCGGACGCCGGTCGAGGAGCGACGCGACGTTCGCCCGAATCGCGCGTCCGAGCTCGTTCAGCTGACCGAGCCGCTCGGCCGCCGCGATGATCGCTCCCGGGCTCGGCAACGTCGGCTCGTGACAGCGCAGCAACGCCTCGTATCCGAAGATAGCTCCGGCGGGCGAGGTGATCGGCTGATACGCCATCCATAGCGTCGCGAGTGCATTCTCGAACCCGAGCTCGAGACTCGGACGATCGCTGAGACGCATTTCCGGCGTCGCGACGCGCTCGACTACTTCGCGCTTCACGCGCGCGAGTTCGTGGAGCCGGACCGCACGGCGCACCGCTTCTTCGAGCACCGTGGGTCCGACGGGTTTCACGAGATAGCGGAGCGCGCCGTATTCCACCGCGCGGATCGCCGTCTCGAGCGACGGCGTGGCCGTGACGAGAATGACGGGCACGTCGGTGTCGCGCTCGCGGACCTTGCGGAGCAATTGAATCCCGTCCATGCCCGGCATCGCGATGTCGCTGACGACGGCGTCGTAGCGCGTCTTCGCCAGGAGCACCGTCGCTGCAGCGCCGTCCGCCGCGGGGTCGATGCGGAAGCCTGCTTTCGTCAGCAAGCGCGTGTACGCGCGCAAGAGCTCCGCGTCGTCGTCGACGATCAGGATGCGTGGCCCGGGAACTTCAGCGCCGCTGCCCACCATCCCGACAACGTATTCCGGGCGACTTCGCCGATCCAACACGAAGAACCTGGGTCTTTTGGCCCCAGGCCGCGTCGAGGACCGAGCGTCGTTCGCTCTGCCGAGTCGCGTCGACGCGGGTCCGGGTTATGCTGACCCGCATTCGAGACCATAAAAGCCGCCGAGAGGTGCGAGGCGTCCGATGATTCAGAACCGAGAAGCGATTCGAGTCCTCATGGTCGAGGATTGCGTGGAGGACGTGACGCTCGCGGAGCGCGAACTTCGCCGGGCGGGCTACGAGCCGATCACGACGCGCGTCGACGACCGCGAGGGCCTCGTGAAGCGCCTCGGCGAGGAATCGTGGGATCTGGTGCTTTCGGACTTTCGGATGCCGTCGTTTTCCGGAACCGAGGCGCTCCAGGAGGTCCGCCGCGCGCGCCTCGACGTCCCGTTCATCATCGTTTCGGGGTGCATCGGGGAAGAGGTCGCGGTCGAGGCGATGAAGGCGGGGGCTCAGGATTATTTCCGCAAGGACAACCTGAAGCGCCTCGGCGAGGCGGTCCGGCGCGAGCTCGCCGACGCGGCCGTCCGGCGCGAGCACGCGCGCGCCCTCGAGGCGCTGCAACACGCCGAGGAGCGCTACCGGCTGATCGTCGAGAACGTCCAGGACCATGCCATCTTCATGCTCGACGAAGAGGGGCGCGTCGCGAGCTGGAACGGCGGGGCGGCGCGCATCACCGGCTACACCGAAGCCGAAGTGCTCGGGCAGCATTACGCCTTGTTCTTCCAGGTCGGCGATCGGGCAGATCGAAAACCGGACGAAGAGCTCGCCCGGGCCCGCGACCACGGCGTTTCGGAAGCGGAAGACTGGCGCGTGACGAAGGACGGCGGCCGCTTCTGGGCGAGCTGCAGCGTCAACACGATCAACGACGGAAAGCGCCTTCGCGGCTATTCCGTCGTGTTTCGAGACAGCACCAAGCGAAAGGAGCTCCTCGACGATCTGCGGCTCGCGGTTCAAGCGCGCGACGAGTTTCTCTCGATCGCGTCGCACGAGCTCAAGACGCCGCTCGCGTCCATCGTGCTTCAGGTCGGCGCGCTGCAGCGATTCATCGACGGGAAGGCGGAGGCCATTCCGGTTCCGACGCTCGAGCCCAAGGTGAAAGTGCTCTCGCGGCAGATCGATCGATTGATCCTGCTCGTGGACAATCTGCTCGACGTCACGTTGATCACGTCGGGACGCCTCTTGCTGTCGCGCTCGCGCACCGACTTTCGCGAGGCCGTCAAAGCGGTGCTGGTTCGGCTCGGTGAATCCGTCGAGCGCTCGGGCTCCGAGGTCACCTTGGTCGCCGATGCACCGGTGATCGGCTCCTGGGATCCGCTGCGTCTCGAGACGGTGGTCGTGAACCTCCTCTCGAACGCGTTGAAGTACGGGCGAGGGCGCCCGATCCGAGTCGAATTGACGGCTTCCGAGGGGCGCGCGCGGCTCGTCGTGGCCGATGAAGGCATCGGTATCCTACCTACGGAACAAGATCGGATCTTTGGACGCTTCGAGCGAGCCGTACCCGCGCAACATTACGGTGGATTCGGCATCGGGCTCTGGGTGGTGCGGCAGATCGTCGACGCGCACGACGGGACGATCCGCGTGAGGAGCGAAGAGGGACGCGGGTCCGAGTTCGTCGTCGAGATCCCGCTCGGCCTCCCGCCGCTCTCACGGGCAGAAGCCACGATTTGAGCGCTGTTCCTCGGGCGCGGCCCGGGCAATACTCGAGGGATTGTCTTCCATCGGACGGAAGGAACATCCATGAAGCGTCTCTCCTCGCCGATTCGTGCCATTCGAACCCACGCCGTTCCTTTTTTCGCCCTCGCCGCGGCTCTTGGGTGCTCCAGCAACAAAGGCGAGGGCTCGAGCGCCGGCGCCTCGTCGAGTGATGGGGGCGCGTCGTCTACGGGCGGCGCGTCGAACGGGGGGACGTCGAGTGGCGACGGCGCTAGCGCAGGGACGTCGAGCGGCGGAAGTTCGGCGGGCGCCGGCGGAGGGTCGAACGGGGGCAGCTCGTCCAGCACCGGAGGCGCGACGACTGGAGCCGGCGGCACGACGACCGTGAACGTGGGCACGCCGAGCGCCAAGGCGCTCGCGGCGAAGCTCGGCCGCTCGCACTTTCTGATCGGCATGGGCAACGACCTCAACAACGACCACGACATGGACGGCGCCTACACGCTCGGGACGACCCTCGACGTGCACTACGCCTACCTGACGGGATTGAGCGGGATGAACGGCGCGGGTTGGCCCGATTGGAACACCGACGGCTCGTTCGTGAACATTCTCACCGACTCGGCGAAGAGCCACGGCGTCATCCCGATGTTCACCACCTACGGCATGGCTGCCAAAGGCGAAAACAACCTGGCCGTGCTCACCGACGACACGTACATGGGCGAGTATTGGGACACGCAGAAGCTCATGTTCCAGCGCCTCGCGATGTTCGACGGGCCGGCGATGGTCAACTTCGAGCCGGATTTTTGGGGTTTCACCCAGCAAGCAGCCACGAACGGCGATCCGTCGAAGCTCGCCGTGCACGTGACGGCGCACGCGCCGGATTGCGCGAGCCTCACCGACGATCTCGTCGGGCTCGGCAAGTGCCTGGTGCTCCTCGCGCGAAAGTACGCGCCCAAGGTCGTGGTCGGCTTTCACGCGTCCGCGTGGGCGAACGGCGATCCGGCGAAGATTGCGAGCTTCCTCGTCGCGATCGGCGCGGGCGACGCCGACTTCATGACGACCGACACGTTGGATCGCGACGCCGGTTGCTACGAGGCCGGCACGGACCCGAATTGTCAGCGCGGCGGCAGCGGTTACTACTGGAGCGACACCGACTTCCAGAACCATCTCACCTGGGTGAAGGCGATGACCGACGGCGTGAAGCGGCCGATGCTCTGGTGGCAAACGCCGTTCGGGGTTCCGAGCGATACGCCGGGCGGCACGCCCGGTCACTACCGAGACAACCGCGTGAAGTACATCTTCGGCCACGTGAACGACTTCATCGCGGCCGGCGGAGTCGGCGCGGTGTTCGGCACGGGTGCCGGCAATCAGACGTATATCGACACGGACGGCGATCAGTTCAAGGACGCCGTCAGCTCATACTTCGCGGCCCCGGTCGCGCTCCCGTAAAGCGTTCGCGGAAGGACGACCGAGCGCGGCGGGCGCTCAGGCAGACTTCGCGTCGGCGGCCGCGTCGCTTTCCTTGGCGAGGACGAACGACTCGTGCGTCGTGTAGCGCGAGCCCTCGAGCACGATCTGCGCTCCGGTGCGAGTCGTCGAGTTGACGATGATCGGGGCGAGGAGATTGACGGTCGCGGGGCGTCCGGCAGGCGCGGAGAGCACGGCCATGACGGCGAGCTCCTCGGAGTTCTCGCCGAGGCCCGCTCGTTCCGCGGTCTCCTTCAACGGGACGTCCGGGTAGCCTTGCCCGAGCCCGTGCGCGGAGACGACCGGAAGCGCGAAGGCGCCGTTCTTGACCGAGTGCAGCCAAGCCACGACGTTCGACCCGGTGTGGGGAATGAGGGCGAACTCCGTCTCGCCGGCGAAGCCGATGAGGCCCGACGGAAAGCAGATGACGTCGTTCGAGCCGAGCTCGATGGTACCGAAACGATCACTTTTGATTTTCATGTCCGAATCCTTCACGTGCATCGAATGATGCTTGTTTACAAAACTGGGTTCCTCGCGGTCATCGGTCGGCCTTTTTCGTGCCGCGACCGACGAGAACGGGTTTCTTCGATTGAACCTTGGCACCTTCGAGGACGGCGCGCAGAAGATGGACCGCTTCGGCGTGGAGCTGACACGATCGCGATTCGGTCACGCCCAGCACCTCGCCGATCTCGCGGAAGCTGCAGTCTTCCTGGTAGTAGAGGCCGAGGACGAGCTTGAGCCGCTCGGGTAGATTCTCGATGGCTTCCGACAGCGCCGAGACGATTTCGTTGCGCGACGCGGTCGCTTCCGGCGACGGGTGCGCGCCGTCGATGTCCTCGATGTGAGTCAGCTCGAGCCGCACCAGCCCTGCCTCGGCGATGTTGCCGAGCAAGCCCTGGTACTCGCTCAAGCTCACGCCGAGCTCGTTGGCGATTTCGTCCTCTTCCGGCAAGCGGCCGAGCCGCGCCGACAGATCGCGCGCCGCGTCGGTGATGCGACGAGAGGCGCCGCGGAGTTTTCGCGACAGCGGGTCGAGCGAACGCAGGTAGTCGAGGATCGCGCCGCGGATTCGGTACGAGGCGTACGCCTCGAAGTGGCTGTCGTCCATCGACTCGGCGCGACGAGTCATGGCCTCTGCCATGCCGACCCAACCCGCGGAGATGACGTCGTCCATGCTCACGCTCGGGGGGAGCCCTCGGGCGATGCGCATCGCGATGCGGCGGACGAGCGGCAAGTACCTTTCGTACGCTTCTCGTCGTGCCGGGTTGGGGGGCGTCGGGTCGATCATGGTTTTACCCAGTTGCTGAGATTCGATCACGATTCACTCGGCAGGGCAGCCTCGAGGAACGCATCGAGCGTTGCCTCGCGGATGTCCTCGGGAACGCACGGGCCGTTGCAGAGGAACGTGACGGGGAGATTCTTCGCGAGCGCGGCGTGAAGGACGCCGCCCGCGGAGCCCGCTTCATCGAGCTTCGTTACGACGAGACCGGTCGGACCAGGAGCGCCGTATTGCGTGACGATGCGCTCGACGTCGTTCGCGCGGAGCCAAGCCGGCAGCACGAGCAAGACATGGACCTCGCGGTTTTCGACGCCCGCGATGCACTCCGGCAAGATCCATCCGCCGGACGAATTCGAGCGCCCCGTCGTGTCGACGAGCAGAAGATCGGAGCGGCTCGCTCGCGCGGCGGCGTGAAAGCCGTCCTTGTCTTCGACGACCTGGAGCGGGAGCCCCATGAGCGAAGCGTAGCGCTGCCATTGTTCGACGGCGCCGACGCGGAAGGTGTCGAGCGTGATCACGCTCGCCGTCTGGCCGAGCTCGAGGCGAGCGCGCGCGGCGATCTTCGCGAGCGTCGTGGTCTTGCCGACGCCCGTCGGACCGACGCACACGATGAGCTTCTTTCCCGGCCGGCGCATGATGGTCGGCTCGATGCGAAGGCGCTCCGCGATCCGGCTGAGCAGCATCGCGCGGATCGACTCGGGGCTCTTCTTCTTGCCGCGGGAGAGCCCGCTCGCGAGCTCCTTGGCGAGGCGGCCTTCGATACCCGCCGCGTGCAGCATGTTGAGCGCACGGTCACGGGGCGGACGAGCCGCGTTCAATTCCTCGAGCATCGAGCGCAAGAGGCCGAGCTCGCGCTCGAGATACGACGCGTCGATGCCGAGGTTCACCGGGGGCTTCTTCGGCTCCGGCTTCGGCTGTTGCCGCGGGAGCGCGCGCGTCGCGGTGGGCGCGGGCGTGGTGAAGGCGGCCGGATCGAACCGCGACGCGTTCGCGAACGGACGCCGAGGCTCGCCCGGGGGCTTCGCCGTCACCTCGACCATGGTCCGGCCGAGCATGCCGTTCTGGCCGTTCGTGACCTGACGCGTGGACTCGATGATCGCGTTCGGTCCGAGCGTCGCACGAACCTGAGACAGGGCCTCTTGAACGTTCGTTCCACGAAAAGTCTGATGCTGCACCAACGTACCTCCGGCTATGCCGCGCCTTCAGCGGGGACCAACGTCACGGTTTCGAAAGGACGGATCTGCGCGTCGGGTTCGATCTCTCGGAACGAGAGAACGGCCAGATTCGCGCAGCGCCGTTCCGCAAATGCTCTCAAGTAGCGACGAACGTCGGGGCTCGTCACCACGCAGGGGGCGCGTCCGCTCGATTGCATGCGTCGCACGGACGCTTCGAGGGACAGCCCGAGTTTCCGCGCCGCCTCGGGGTCGAGCGCGCCGCCGGTCCCCGTCGCGATCTCGCGGAGGGAACGGCGGAACATGTCTTCCACCGGGGGCGAAAGCACCAGCGCCGACAAGGCGCCGTCGGCACCGGTGAAGGCCGCGGTGATCTGACGCGAGAGGCGCTGACGCAGGTGTTCGGTGAGCTGCTCCGGGTCGCGCGTCTGCGGCGCGAGCTCCACCATCGTCTCGAGGATGGTGCGAAGGTCGCGGATCGAGATCGATTCGCGGAGCAAGTTGCGCAAGACCTTCATGACATCGGAGAATGGGAGCAAGTTCGGTACCAGGTCATCGACGAGCTTCGGCGTGGTGCGTCCGAAGACCTCGAAGAGGTGCTGCATCTCCGCGCGGCCGAGCAAATTGTGGGCGTGCGTGCGGACGACCTCGGCGAGATGCGTCGCAATGATGGTCGGATGATCGACGACCGTGTATCCGAGGGCTTCGGCGAGGTCGCGATCGCGGAACGGGATCCACCTCGCGGCGGTGCCGAACGCCGGATCGCGCGTCACTTCGCCGTCGATCGGCGGCGCGGTACCTGACGCATCCATCGCGAGGAGTCGCCCGGCGCGCGTCAATCCTTTGGCGATCTCCGTTCCGAGGAGCACGAAGCGGTAGGCGCCGGCGGCGAGTTGCAGGTTGTCGCGGATATGAACCGGTGGCACCACGATGCCCAGATCGAGGGCGATCTGGCGTCTCAAGGCCGCGATCTTGTCGACGAGGGTGCCCCCCACCTGCGGATCGACGGTTCGGACGAGCTCGTAACCCACCTCGAGCGACATCAGATCGAGCGGGAGTGCAGCATCGATGTCCTCGCCGGGACCCGGCTTCATCGGTTCGGCCGCGACGGGCGCCTCGGCGACCTTCTCGACGGGCTTCGTGCGCACCGAGTACGCCAGAAGGCCCGCGATCGTGAGGAACGGCAATGCAGGAAGACCCGGCAAGAGCGCGAGCAGTGTCATGACGCCGGCAGTGGCAGCGACGGCGCGCCGACTTCCGAAGATTTGCCGGCGGAGGGCGCGGCCGAGTTGTTCGCCGGTGGCCGACCGCGTCACGACGACGCCGGCGGCGGTCGACACCAAAAGCGCGGGGATCTGCGAGACCAGCGCATCACCGACCGAAAGGATCGAGAACGTCTCGGCCGCGTCGCTCAGGCTCATCCCGGACGCGATGCCGAGCAAAAGGCCGCCGAGTAGATTGATGCCGGTGATGAGCAAGCTCGCGATCGCGTCGCCTTTCACGAACTTGCTCGCGCCGTCCATCGCGCCGAAAAAGTCGGCTTCGCGCTCCAGATTGCGCCGGCGGTCGCGCGCCATTTCGCCGGTGATCGCGCCGGCGTTCAGATCGGCGTCGATCGCCATCTGCTTGCCGGGCATTCCGTCGAGGGCGAATCGCGCCGCGACTTCCGCGACGCGGCCGGCGCCCTTCGTGATGACCACGAAGTTGATGACGACGAGGATCAGGAACACGACGAGGCCGACGACGACGTTGCCGCCGACGACGAAATTGCCGAACGCTTCGACCACCTCGCCGGCCGCGCCGTGGCCTTCGTGGCCCTTCAGCAAGATGAGCCGCGTCGTGGCCACGTTCAGGCTCAACCGGAGCAAGGTGGCGACGAGAATGACCGCAGGAAACACGCTGAATTCGAGCGCGTGCTCCATGAACAAGCCGATGAGAAACACCCCGACGGACGTCGCGATGCTGAACGCGAGCAAGAGGTCGACGAGCAGCCGCGGGAGCGGCAACACCATCATCAGCACGATGCCGATGATGCCGAGTGGTATGGCGAACTCCGACAACGGAGCCTTTGGCGTTTCAGCCGTTGCGGGGGTCGCCACGCTTCGCGTTTTGCGAGAACCGTGCCCGACAGTCTGGCGATTTTTTTGGGGTTGATTCTCCTGCGCGTCCCGGCAGGGCCTTTGGAATCGCGCGGTCTATCCGTGATCGAACGTCGTTCTCGCGACGGTGATCTCCAACCGGTCCGTCAACGGCGGCCGACCGAGCGTCGCCCTTGTCGGTCCGATGTCAACCGATTGACGTGGTTTTGTTTTTTCGATTTTCCACCAGGGGGGGATGGCGGCCCTTCCGCTTCGGTAGCGACCCCCCGCCGGGCTCGCCGGTAGTCTCACTCGCGCATCATTCGCGGATCGTGATCTGGTCTATCAAGACTGCAGGTTCATGGCAGCAAACGGGGCGGTGCCCCGTTTGCGGGTGCTTCGCGGTCCGGGACATGGACCTTGCCGTCCGGGACACGGACCTCGTCGTCCGGGACACGAACCTCGCCGTCCGGGACACGAACCTCGCCGTCCGGGACACG
>CAZDNG010000002.1:0-218338 GCA_964506835.1 uncultured Polyangiaceae bacterium | reverse complement strand
CGTCCGGGACACGAACCTCGCCGTCCGGGACACGAACCTCGCCGTCCGGGACACGCCGGCCACGCCGTTTGGCGTGCGAGTGGAATCGGTCACAGTCCGGACGGAAGCGTCGATCAGGCGCGGCGACCGCGGTTCTTCATGCGATAGACGAACGCGAGCACTTCGGCGACCGCGACGTAAAGATCCGCGGGGATGACGCGACCGACGCGGACTCGATCGGCGAGGGCGCGGGCGAGGGGTTTGTTTTCGACGATCGGGACGCCGTTTTCCGTCGCGAGCTTCTTGATGTATTGCGCGACTTCGTCGAAGCCCTTCGCGACGACCATCGGCGCGCCTTCCCCTGGTCGATAACGAAGCGCGACCGAGACGTGCGTGGGGTTCGCGAGCACGACGTCCGCGGTCTTGATGGCTTTCGCGAGACCGCGTCGTAAGAGCTCGCGCGCTTTTTGGCGCTGGCGCATACGAACGCGCGGGTCGCCTTCCTGCGCGTGGTGCTCTTCCTTGATTTCCTGGCGCGACATCCGGATGCGTCGCTCGTGTTGGATGTAGCTCTGGAAGTAGTCGGCGGCGGCCAGCACGGCGAGCGCGAGCGTGGCGGAAAGCGCGAGATGCAGCACGGCGTCGCCGAGCTCGGCGATGGCGCTCGGGAGGCGGACGTTGGACAGTCGAACGAGCGCGTTGAAGTGCTCTTTCGTGAAGTGCCACGTCACGACGCCCACGACGCCGACGCGCAAGAGCGACATCACCGTGCTGATGCCGGCGGTGGTCGGCGAGAAGAGTTGCCCGAGCTTCGAGAACGGGTCGATGCGCTCCCACTTCAGGGCGACGAGATCGAGGTTCGGCGAGAAGCCCGCTTCCGCGAACCCGAACGCCATTCCGACGACGGCGGCGATGCCGGCGATGGGCAACGTCAAGATGACGAGCGTGTGGAGCGCTTCCTGCGCGAGGGAGAGGAGCCCTGCGCCGCGCAGCGCGGACGTATCGCGCAAACACCGTTCCGTGAAGTTTCTGGCGGTCCCGATGAACGCGTCGCCGAACCCGAAGAGCGCGACGAGAATTGCGCCGGTTGCCGCGACGGGCCCGGTATCCTTCGCTTTCGGGAATTGTCCGTCTTCGCGCGCCTTGCGCCGGCGTTCTGGGGTCGCTTCCTCTGTCCGATCGTCGGAGTCTTCACTCATGGCGGGGTGGCTCCTAGAGAGAGCAGCACCGTTTCCATGCGCGACTCGGTGTAGGACGCCTCGACCTGGACGCTGCGCGCGAAATCAGGCGCGATCAGCACGAGCACCGCCGCGCCGACCGACAGCGTGACTGCGAACCCGACGGAAAAGATCTGCATCGTGGGCGCCGCACGCGACACGAACGCGAGCGCCGTGTGCGTCAGAAGCAGCACCGCGACGATCGGCAGCGCGATCCGGATCCCAGCGGTCATGCTTTCCGCGGCGGCATAGAGCAGCGCCGGCGTGGCGCGCGATGGATCCACGACGCTCCCCGGCGGCAGCAGTCGAAAGCTTGCCAAGACGCCGCCCACCAGCACGCGATGCAACCCCGCGAGGAGTGCGAGCAGGATACCGAAATTCCGTAGCAGCGCGGCGAGCGCCGTTTCCGACACGTGCGTCTGCGGATCGAAGATGTGCGCCACCCCGAGCCCCATCTGCGGCGCGATGATGTCCCCCACGATCTCCGCCGTCGCCACCACCAGCCGCACCACGAACCCCAGCGCCGCCCCCACGAGAAACTCCGTCGGAACCGCCAGCGCCACCAACCCGAACGACGTCCCCAGCGCATGCGGCGCGAGCGTCTGCCCATGACAACACAGCGTCAGCAGCACCACGAACGACGCCCGCGCCCGCACCGGCGCATTCGCCCAAGAAAGCGGCGCCACGACGATAGCGCCGGCGATGCGCGTCGCCTCGAGAATGATCGTGACGACTTCGAGGCTCAGGAAGGTGTTGAGGGGGCTGGGCATTTAGTGTGCGACCTGATAGGTCGCTGCGACTCGTGCGTCTTGGCGGGACCCGGGTTGTGTTGGCTGAGAACCCGTTGCGACTCGTGCGACCTGCGAGCGGCGCCCTCCGGGTTCGCCGGTAGTCTCACATTCCTCTCCCTGGCTGATCGTGATCTGGCCTGCCAAGATTGAAGAACACCTGCCAGCGAACGGGGCCGCAGCCCCGTTCGCGATTCCGTCGCGAGGCGTGGGCCGTGAACTGGAAGGCTCGCGCTCTGTCAGGTTGAACGATCCAGAGCGCAGAGAGTAGATTCGGCGCTGTTCGGTCTCAACCTCGTTCGCGATTCCGTCGCGAGGCGTGGGGCGTGAGCTGGAAGGGTCGCGTGCTGTCAGGTTGATCGAACCAGAATGCAGTAAGCGGACTCGGCGTTCGGCCTGCCTCTGATTCTCGATCTGCGTCTGATCGAACCCCGACGAAGCACCTGCAAACGGGGCAGGGGCCCCGTTTGCTGCCAGGTGGTGATGGTCTTGGAAGACCAGATCACGATCTGCCAATGAGAGGCGAGTGGGACTACCGGCGGACCGGGCGGGCGTCGCTCGCAGCGCAGCGCGAGTCGCGGGACGCATCGGAGTGGATCTGAAAAAACAAAACCCGGCCCCGTTTGCTGCCAGGACCTTGCGGTCTTGGAAGGCCAGATCACGATCTGCGAATGAGAGGCGGGTGAGACCACCGGCGGACCCGGCGGGGGTCGCTCGCAGCGCAGCGCGAGTCGCGAGACCTTTCAAAGTGGATCTCCAGAAACCAAAACCCCAAGCGGAAGCGAGGCCTATGCGCTCTGCAAGCGTCATCGCGTGACTTCGGAAATACTACTCAGCATGCGAGCCGTGTAATCCACTAGCTGATGCAGCGTCCATGAACCCAAGACCACGCAGGTGACGCCTACGGCGATCAACTTCGTGACGAAGCTCACGCTCGATTCGTTCACCTGGGTCGCGGCTTGTAGAATGCCGACGACGAGGCCGACGAGGAGGGCGACGAGGAGCATGGGGCCGGCGACTTTGGCGGCCACCAGGATGGCGTTGCGCATGAGCTCGACGGCGCCGTCGGTGGTCATGTGTAGCTCCTGAGGAGGGAACCGGCGACGAGGTTCCAGCCGTCGACGAGGACGAACAAGAGGAGCTTGATGGGCAGACTCAAGGTCGAGGGGGGCACCATCATCATGCCCATGCTCATGAGCAAAGAAGCCACCGCGAGATCGACCACGAGGAAGGGGAGAAGGACGATGACTCCCATCTGAAACGAGGTGCTGAGCTCGGAGATGACGAACGCCGGTGCGGCGAGGCGCATCGGAACGTCGTCGGGGGTGGCGGGGAGCGGCGTGTTGGTCGCGGAGTAGAAGAGGCGGAGATCGGTCTCACGGGTCTGCCGAAGCATGAACTTTTTGAGCGGTCCGGAACCGGCGTCGAGGGCCTCGATCTCGGTCATCTTGCCTGCGGAGTAGGGCTCGTAGGCGACGCTCTTCATCTGATCGACGACGGGCGACATCGTGAAGAAGCTGAGGAACATGGCGAGACCGACGATCACTTGCGTCGGCGGCGTCTGGGGCGAGCCGAGGCCTTGCCTCACGAACGAGAGGACGACGACCATGCGCACGAACGACGTCGTGGTGAGGACGATCGCCGGCAAGAGCGAGAACGCGGTCAGGATGAGGAGGATCTTGAGCGGCGCAGCGAGCTGCTGGCCTTCGAGGAGGCCGGATACGGCGTTCACGCGCCCCGTCCCTGCAGGCGGGCTGCCAATCCCTTTGCCTGTCCTTCGATGGAGCGCGTTCCGGCGCCGTTCGAGTGAGACACGAACACGTCGCGCGTGGTCTCGGCGATGAGCGACGCCGCGGAGTCGAGCTCCTCGGGCGAGCGCTTGGTCGGCATTTTTTGCTGCGACCAGCGACTGAGGAGCTCGCGAAACGGCGCGGTGTTCGGAATCGTGACCTGCGCGGCGACCGCGGCTGCCGCGGCGCGGGGCGCGGGTTCGTCGGACTCGGTGCCT
The DNA here is from genome assembly GCA_964506835.1 of uncultured Polyangiaceae bacterium. Taxonomy (GTDB): domain Bacteria; phylum Myxococcota_A; class Polyangia; order Polyangiales; family Polyangiaceae; genus DASZVB01. Next base: position 214,346 of record CAZDNG010000002.1, on the reverse strand, counting down.
TGTGGCACACCGTAGTCGAAGGGCTCTTCGTAGCGCGTCCTCGGCGCTCGCTCGCTCGCGAGGGCTTCGGCGGAGAGCGGGTCGTCGAGCAACGCGAGCTGCGCGACGGAGCTGTCGGTCACGCCGAGGAGAAGCCGCTGACCGGCGACCGAAACGACGACCGCGTACGCCTTGGGGCCGATCTTGGTGGTGCCGAGCACGTTGACGGAGACGCTCGCGCCGCGCATCGGGTGCGCGACACGCCGCTTGTGAAGGACGAGCGCCGCGGCGCCGAGCCCGGCGAGAAGCGCCGTTGCGGCGAACGAGCGAACGAGCGTGCCGCGCATCGACTCGGGCTTGGCGACCGGAGGAGGTGCCGGAGTGTGTGCGAGCCACGCCTTCTGCGTCGGCTGCGGAACGTCGGCGTGGGCGCTGGGTGCCAGCCCGCCGACGACGAGCGCCAGAATTCCGGCGGATAGCAGCTTCATGGGTTGCCCCCGCGGCTGCGTCCGTCTTCCACGACGAGGACCTCCGTGAGGCGGATCCCGTAGTGTTCGCCGACCACGACGGCTTCACCGCGCGCGATGAGGCGGTTGTTCACGTAGATGTCGAGCGGTTCGCCGTTCGCCTTGGAAAGCTCCAGGATCGAACCCGGTCCGAGCCGCAAAATGTCGCCGATTCGCGCGTGTTTTCTGCCGAGCTCGACCGTCAGCTCGACCGGGACGTCCATGACGAACCCGAGGCTGTCGATGTTGCGGAGCGCAGGCGGCGGCGGGGGTTCCGCGGCGGGAGCGGGCATCGGTGCAACGGCGCCGTGCTCACCGGCAGTGCCGGGCGGAGTCGAAGGGCGAAGGCTTGAATCGTTCATCGAAGCCTTCCCTATTCACTCTCCGTGCCGACCGCGAATCTCTACGGAAAGCTGCCCTCGCGACACGACGGGCACGCCGGTGAACTTGCGGATGCCGGCGATGCGGAGGACGACGGGGTCGTCGACCGCGGTGGGCAAGCGAACGACTTGTCCGACACGAAGCGAGAGCACGCGACGGAGACCGAGCGTGACGCTGCCGAGCTCGGCGACGACCTCGACGGGAACGTCGCGTACGGCTTCCCCCATGCGAGGGTCGCCGCTCGAGGGCTCGTGTTCTTCTTGTTCGCGCACCGCGGACTCGAGCGCCGTGGCGCCGATGCTGATCGTGACGGCGGGGCTGCCGGGAACCGGTTCGATCCGGCATTCGACGCGGAGCCCGTCGGCTCCCGGCGCATCTCGCCGGTCGCCCTGCGCGATGCTCTTTTGCACCGTGATCGCGAAGTCGATGCCGCACTCGTCGCGGACCGCCGCAGCGAAATCCTCGGCCAAAGACCGCGCGATTCGGCCGACGAGAGCACGCTCGGCGAGCGTGAGCTCTCCGGAAGGCGTGGACGCCGTTTCTTCTTTGCCGCCGAGAGCGCTGTCGAGCACGAGCCCGATCGCGCCCGAATCGAGGAGCAGGTTCGCCCAGCCACCGTTGCCGGCGACCTCGAGCGCAACCTCGAACAATGGACCATCCGTGGCTTCCATGCCGACGGCGTCGGCGACGGCCACGGGTTGCGGTTCGAGCTTGGCTCGTCGCCGCACTAAAAAGGGGAGCGTTCGGCGGGCCGATCGCGCAAACCGAGTCGCGACGCGACCCATCGTTTGCATGGCCGCGCGCAGGTGCCGCTCACGGCCGGTGAGATCGAGGGGCCGTGTTCCAGGAGCGATGCGGGGCGACAAACTTTTCAACTTCGGCGAGAGGCTGTCCGGCGACATGGGGGCTCCGGAGCGCCTCGGGTTACTGACCTACGAAGTCGGTGATGACGACGCGCTTGACTCGCTCTTTGCCGAGCGCTTCCTTCAGCTTTTCCCCGAGTTCCTTTCGAATCTTCTCGAAAGACTTGGGATCGGTCGCGGTGTCGAAGTCGAGGCCGCGCAGGTATTCGACCGCCGCTTCACGGCCGCGCGGGAGAAGCTTCGCAAACTCCTCTTCGGAGACCGTGCCGGTTTCGATCGAGATACCGACCTTCAGGTGATGAACGTCGCCCGTTTTGTCGCGGACGTCGACGATCACCTGGGGGAGCGCGACGCTGGCAGCCGGAGGAGCGTCGTTGGCCTCTGCAGTCGGCTCGGCGGCTTTCGCCTGAGGTTCCCCGCCGTGCATGAGCCTTCCTCCGAAGGTTCCCGCAGCCGCCGCGGCACTCCCGACGAGTGCCACGGCGACGAGGTTTCCGATTTTGCTGCTCTTCCGAGGCTCTTGTTTTTCTCGTGGTGCGTCTTCCGAGGACTCGATCTCGCTCATCTTACGACTCCATCACGAGGTAGGTCACTTCCAGACTACTGCTTGATCTGGAGGAGCTCTTGCAGCATCTGATCGGCGGTGGTGATCGTCTTCGAGTCGGCCGAATACGACCGCTGATCCTGGATGAGGTTCACGAACTCGGTCGCGAGATCGACGTTCGAACCTTCGAGCGATCCGGCCGAGATGGCGCCGCGACCGCCGCTGCCCGCCGTGCCGAGCGCCGGGGGGCCGCTGTCACGGGTGTCGATCCACATGTTGGAACCGGTGCGGCCCAGTCCCTCGTTGTTCTGGAACTTCGCGATCGTGAGCTGGCCGATCGCGAGCTTCTGGCCGTTCGTGTAGAGACCTTCGACGGTTCCCGACGAGTCGACCGAGACGCCCGAGAAGTCGCCCGAGGCGTAGCCGTCTTGCGACTGGCTCGACACGTTCGACGGGGACGAGAACTGAGTGATGCCGTCGAGCCCGGTGCCGCCAGCGCCGGTGATCGGCGTGCCGACGTTCAGGCTGATGGCCTGGTTCGCCGTGGCGCCCGCGAAGCTCACGCTGATCGGCGTGGTCGTGGTCACGGAGTCGAGCGCGCCGTTCGAGGTGAACGTGAACGAGCCCGTTCCGACCTCGACGTTGCCCGTCGTCGCGGGGGTCATTTCCGCGCCGTTGGCGAGCACGTGGTAGTCCCACTGGTTGGCGCCGGTCTTGGTCATGTAGACGTTGAGCGTGTGCGCCGTGCCGAGCGAGTCGAACACCGTCATCGACGTCGAGGTGTTCGAGGTCTGGCCGGGGTTCGTGGGATCGAACACCGCGGTCGGGGCGACGCTGCTCGAGTCGAGGTTCGCAGTGATGGTCATGCTCGTCGACGCGTGCGGCTGGAGCGCCGTGGTCGGAACTTGCAGGGACGACACGTTCGTCGAGAACGTACCGTCGGCGTTCGCCATGTAGCCCTGGAGTTGAAGTCCGTCGGCGTTGACGATGCTGCCCTGGGCGTTGATGTTGAAGGCACCGTCGCGTGAGTAGAAGTTGCCGCTCACGCCATCGATGGCGCCTTTGACGACGAAGAAGCCGTCGCCGTTCAACGCGAGGTCCGTCGAGACACCCGTGTTGGTCACGGTGCCTTGAGTGAACATCTGTTGAACCGCGCCGACCCTGACGCCCGAGCCCGGCATGGCGGTTTGGCTGCCAGCCATGATCGAGTGTCCGAGAACGTCTTCGAAGACGTCGCGTTGGCTCTTGAAGCCGTTGGTGTTTACGTTGGCGATATTGTCGCCGACCGTACTAAGGGCCTCAGTTTCGGCCTGAAGTCCGGAGACGCCTGAATACATTGCTTGCAGTGACATGAAAGCCTCCTTCGGAGAGCCCTTTTCTATTGTTGGGTTGTTGCGGGACTATCGACCTCGAGCAGGTCGGAAAGCGGTACGGAAACGCCGTTGTTCAAGTCGAGCACGGGCGATCCGGTAGAGAACGACACGGCTTGAACGACGCCGGTCGTGTTCTGGTCGACGGCGACGGGGCCGCCGGCGGCATTCGTCGCGGAGACGGCCACCGTGTACGTGCCTGCGGGCTGCAGGTTGCCCGTGTCGTTCTTGCCGTCCCATTGCACCTGGGTCAGCCCGGCGCGTTGTGGACCCGCGTCCATGGTGCGGATCGCGGTTCCCGTCGAATCGAGAATTTGAATCTTGGTGTCGGCGGACGCGCCGCCGAGTGTGTAGTCGATTGCCGCACCGGCGCCGCTGCCGTCGAGGGTCGCGGTCGAGCCGTTGGCGGTCGCGATCTGTCCGACGAGGCCGACGGCGTTCGTGCTCGCGAGGCCTTTGCTCTGCGCCGTCAAGGTGTCGAGCCGGCTGTTGATGCCCATCTCTTGTTCGAGCGACGAGAACTGGGCGAGCTGCGCGACGAACTGCGTGTTGTCCTGCGGCGCGAGCGGGTCCTGGTTTTTGAGCTGCGCGACGAGGAGCTTCAAGAAGTCCGCTTCACCGAGGTTCGCGCTCGCACCGAGCGAGCTCTGAAGGCCTCCCGCTGCCGACGACGCTGTCGAGGCCGCTGCGGCGTTGCTTTGGGTGCTGGTGAGGGAGGTGGTCATGCTTTACCCGATGAAGTGATTTTTTTTCTGGAGCCGTTTGCGGTCGGCTTTCGATGCGGTCCCGTCGGAGCCATCGGCTTCCGGCGTTGCAGAAGTCCCTATCGCAAGGGTCGTGCCGCTCGCCCCGGCGCGGACGATCGTCACCGAACCGACGTTCACGCCGCTGCTGGCGAGGGCGTTCAAGAGACGGAGTCGTTCCGGCTCGAGCGCGGCTGCGGCGCGCTCATTTCCCACGGAAATCTGCACGCGAACGCCGGCTCCGTCGCGATCGACTGCGATCGAGAGCTGCCCGAGATCCGCCGCATCGACGACGACCGCGATGCGCTCCGTGCCAGGAGCTTCCGAGCTTTCGTTCGCGGGGCCTGCGTCGGCGCCTTTCGCGGCGGGCGTCAGATTGCTGTCACCCCCACGCCAAGCTGCCGCCGTGGGCTCCGTTCCGAGGATGCGCGGGGCCGTCGGACGCACGAGAAGGCTCGCCGCGTACGCCGCGGCCCATTGCTCTGCCGTGCGCTGCTCGGACCTATCGGTGTACGAGGTAGGTTCGGCGGCGTCCATCGGCCCCGGAGCGGCGATCTTTCCGTCGCTCATCGGCTGCCCTGCTTCCCGCGTTCGAGCGTTTGCTCGAAGCGATGAGCGGCGATCTCGTCTTCGAGGCGCTGGGCGGCGCGTTCGACGACGCTCCGCTCTTGCACTTCCATGCGCTCCGAAAGGAGCTCGACGCGCTTCACGTTGACCTGCGCGACGCGAACGAAGCCGCGCGCGCGGTCGACGGCGACCGTCGCAGTTTCCGCGTGCTTGCGCGCTTTGTCGAGCAACGACGCGCGCGTGGCGAGCCACTCGTCGGCTTCCAGCCAGCTCTTCGCGTCGGCGCCGGTGGACTCGAGCTTCTGACGCTCGGCAGTCGCGTGGGAAAGCCGTTGTCGTTCGTTTTCGGCACGCTCGGTCGCTTCGGCGAGCGCACGTTGCTCTTGCCGCAGAGCCTTCACTTTGTCGTCGAGCTGCTTTTCGCGGATCGTGATGATGCGCTTGACCCGGGCCCGTCGAGGACTCACTTCTTAGCTCCTTTTTCCGAAGATCGAGCGAGCGCCTCCAAGCGGGTTTTGGTCTCCGCGAACGGGGTGCGCTCGCCGACGCTTTGTCGGAGAAAATTCTCGATGTGCGGCATCGCCGCACATGCGGCGTCGATCCGCGGATCGCTTCCCGCTGCGTAGGCACCGACCTGGATCAGGTCCTGCGCTTCGCGGTGCGTCGCGATGAGCTGGCGCACGGCCGACGCCGTCCGCATTTCGGCGTCGCTCGAGATCTCCGGCATCAATCGCGAGATGCTCGCCGAGACGTCGATGGCGGGAAAATGCCCGCGTTGAGCGATGTCGCGCGACAGGACGATGTGTCCGTCGAGGATCGAGCGTACCGAATCGGCGATCGGATCCGACAGATCGTCGCCCTCGACGAGGACGGTGTAGAGCGCGGTGATGACGCCCACGCCGCTTCCGGTGCCGGTCCGTTCGAGCAGTCGTGGCAGCGCCGCGAACACCGACGGCGGATAGCCTTTCGTCGCCGGGGGCTCGCCGGCTGCGAGCGCCGCTTCGCGGAGCGCCATCGCGTAGCGCGTGACCGAATCCATGACGAGCAGGACGTTTTTTCCCTGGTCGCGGAAATATTCGGCGATCGCCGTCGCCGATTCTGCGCCGCGCGCGCGCACGAGCGGCGGCTGATCGCTCGTCGCGGCGACCACGCAGGTGCGAGCGAGGCCTTCCTTGCCGAGCGAATTGCGGATGAACTCGTTCAGCTCGCGGCCTCGTTCACCAATGAGCCCGACGACGTTCACGTCGGCCTGCGAAGAACGGCAAATCATGCCGAGAAGGGTGCTTTTCCCCACACCCGCGCCGGCGAAGATGCCCATGCGCTGTCCCACGCCGAGCGTGAGCAGGCCGTCGATCGCGCGCACGCCCGTCGCGAGCGGGCGATCGATCGGGCGCTTGCCGAACGGAGGAGGAGGCGGCGCGTGAATCGGCACGACGCGGTCGGGGGACGGCTCCGGACCGCCGTCGAGCGCGCGCCCAAACGAATCCACGACGCGTCCGAGGAGCTCGGGGGATGCCACCATGGTGGCGCCGCGTTCCGTTCGTTCGACGCGCGCGCCCGGCCGGATTCCGACGAGCGGGCCGAGCGGCGTCGTGAGCAATCGTGCGGCGCGAAATCCGACGACCTCGACCTCGAGCTCGGTCGCTTCCCCGTGGCCTTCGCCGTGAACGGTGAGCGTATCGCCGACCGCGGCGCGCAGACCGCCGACCTCGACGATGAGCCCGACCACGTCGAGAACGACGCCGAGGGGTGAATGCAGCGGTGCCTTGCGGCCTTTTTCGATGAGGCGTTCCAGCATGGTTTACGTACCCGGCGGACGAGAGTCGGATTCCAGCGCTTCGAGCAAGGTGGCGAGTCGGGTTTCGATGGATTCGTCGACCCGCCCGAGATTCGTCTCGACGATGCAGCCGTATTCCTCGAGCTCGGGATCGAGCACGAGATCGACCGTCGTTCCGTTCGTCTGAAGGCGTCGCGCGAGTGCTTCGCCCGCTTCCGCGAAGCGATTTCCGAGGCGCACGACGAGACGGTCGTGCTGCCCGAGCGCGTCGATGCCCTCGCGTACCAGGCCCTCGACGAGGCCCGGATCGATCGACAATTCGCGGCCGATCACCCGTCGGGCGATGACCGTCGCGAGCTCGACGATTTCCGTCGCCGTGGCGTCGAAGACTCGCTTTCGAGCGTCGCCGAGCGCAGCAAGCGCGTGGTCCAGCGCGTCGACCATGGCGCGATTCGCGCTCGCTGAGGGCGGCGGAGCGATCGTTGCGGTACGGGAGACCGATTCCGGGGGGATCGTCGGCAGACGCTCGGCGAGCCCCGTCCGATGCGCGAGAGGGTCCGGCGCGCCCTGCGTTTCGATGGGGTGATGCGCCGGAGTGGGCGCCGGAAACGCACTCAAGCGCGCCTCGACGGGGATGGGCGGGGGCTTCAGCGACGCTGATTCAGGGAGGTGCGTCCCGGGGCCGAGCTGCGACGCGACCCAGGACGGCGCCTGGAGCTTGCCTCGGGTGACGTTCTCGAAGCGCGCCGCCGGAGCGCGTTCGGACTTCGTCCGACTAAACGACGGCATTGGCCGATCCTTCGAGCGAGATGGTTCCCTCGGCGTCGAGGCGGAGCGCGATCTCCACGATCTCTTGCTGCGCGGCTTCGACGTCGGCCAGGCGCACGCCTCCCATCATCTCCATGTCCTCGCGGATCCGGTCGGCGGCGCGTTTCGACATGCTGCGGAAGATTTGTTCTTTGAGCCCGTCGCTCGCCGTCTTCAGTGCGAGCGTGAGTCGTTCGGCGGGCACTGCTTCGAGGACCGCGCGGAGCGACCGTGCGTCGAGTCCCTTCAGATCTTCGAGCGAGTACATCGCCTTTCGAATCTGCGCGGCGAGCGTCGAGTCGTCTTGCGAGAGCTGACTCAGGAGCAGCTCGCCGGTTTCACGGCCGAGCCGGCGAACCAGCGCCGCCGAGCGCGCGACGCCGTCCACCGACATCGATGCCTCGGCGCCGCCTTGTGGGAGTTCGGCGCTGAGCGCCTGCGCGACTTCTTCGAGCAACCCCGCCGGAACCTCGTTCAAGCGTCCGAGCCGCTCGAGCACGGCCGTGCGCGACGCTTCCGGTAGCTCCTGCATGACGCGCGCGGCCTTCTCGGTGTCGAGCTGCGAGATGACCGCAGCGACGAGCTGCGGATGTTCGTTTTCGAGGACCAGCGCGAGCGCCGAGTGGTCGGCGCCGGCGAGTCGCTCCATCGAGGTTTGCGGTGCATCCACGAAAATTTCCTGCGTCCGAGCTTCGCCAAGCGCCCGCGTCGCGAGCCGGCGGAGGTAGCGCACACCACCCCTCGGGACCGCGACCGCTTCGCGCGTTTTTTCGATGAACTCGGCGTAGACGGCGTCTAGCGACGCGGTGGGTACCGCGCGCATCAGGCTCGCTACTTCGCGGAGCTTGCGGACTTCACCTGCTTCGAGCTCGGCGACGATCGGCGTCGCACTGATCTCGTCGAGGGAGAGCAAGAGCAGTACCGCTTTTTCCGGTCCCGTGAGCTCCATGTGTCCCGTTTCCTTGCGAGGAGCGTGCCTACCGCTGGACCCGTGCTCAGGAGCGAGCAGATGTAGGCAGCGCTGCCGCGTTGTTCAGCCACTTCCGGATCACTACGGCGGCCGTAGCGGGATCCTTCAGGGCGAGCTCGAGCGCGCGGGTACGATAGTCGATGACCTCGCCGGGCACCGCGGCCGCGAGCGCGGGTGCTGTCGCGTCCATGCCGGCGGGCAGGGATTGAACCTGGGCCGCCCGAGCCAGCGCGAGCGTCGCGCTCTTCTTCTTCGCCTTGCCGCGCCGCCACGAGAGCACGACGATCGACAGGAGGAACAGCGCCGCGAGCGCCGCCGCCGCATACGGCAGGTAGCGGCGATACGGCAGGAGCGGCTTCGCGGCTTCTTCGCCGTCGACGGTGGTGGGTCGCGCGAACTCCGCGCTCTTGAGCTCGACCACGTCGCCGCGGGTGGCGTCGAACCCGACGGCGCTCTTCACGATGCGATCGAGCGCCGCGACCTCGTCGGCGTTCCGAGGGACGAAAACCGACGTCTTGCCGTGCTGCTCGTACTTGCCGTTGAGGAGCACGGCGACCGACAAGCGGCCGATGCCGCCGGCCGGCGTGGTCGTCTTTTCGGTGACCCGGTCCACTTCCCAGTTCCGGGTGTCGCTGCGCCGGATGACGCTGTTACCGGGCCCAGGAGGCGCGCTGTTGCGGTCGTCCTTGGCTTGCGCCGAATCCGCGGGCGCGTCGGGCAGGTTGCTGCGCGCACCAGGAACGCCGGCGACGCCGGCTTCGGACGCTCCCGCCGTGAGTTCTTCGACCTTGTGCTCGCTCCGGAGTGCGACCTTGTCCTGGTCGTAGTGTTCTTCGGTGCGCTCGCGTGCGGCAGCGTCGAGGGTCACGTTGACCCGAACGTCCGCGTTGCCCGGGCCCACGACGCGCTCGAGCTGGTCGCGCACGTCGCTCTCCAACTGGCTCGCGACGGTACGTGCTTGCTCCTCGCGCAGGTCCGCCATCTCGCCGCCGCCCTGGGTGGTGTCAGAAACCGGGCGGTGCAGCGTCAGACCTTCGGTGCTGACGACCGAGACGCGGTCGTGGCTCAAGCCGGGAACCGCTGCCGCGACGAGGTGCACGATCGCCGCGACCTCGCGCTTGCCGAAAGCGTCGGGATTGCTGAGCTTCAACACCACCGAAGCCGACGCGGATTCTTCGCGAACGGCGAAGAGCCGGTGCTCGGGCATGACGAGGTGGACGCGCGCGCTTTTCACGCCGTCGACCGTCATGATCGACCGCGCGAGCTCGCCTTCGAGCGCGCGCCTGAGGTTCACCTGTTGTTCGAACTCGGTCGCGCCGATCTGCGAGCGATCGAAGATCTCGAACCCGACGCCGGTCCCCTTCGGTAAGCCCGCCGACGCGAGCTCGAGCCGAAGCGCGTGCACGCGCTCTTCGGGCACGAGGATCGACGTGCCGTTTGCGTCGAGACGATGCGGGATCTGCTGGGCTTCGAGCTTCTGGACGATCGCCGCGGCGTCTTGCGTCGCGAGATCGGTGTAGAGCAGCGCGAAATGATCGCGCGTGCCGAGGATCGCGATGACGGATCCGATGGCGAGGACGCCGACCGTGACGCCGATGAGCGCGAGTCGCTTGGGCGTCGGTAGCTTGGCCCAGAATGCCGTAAATTGTTGGAGAATCTGTCGAAGTTTCGCGGGCATGGCTCAGGTGTCTCTTAGATCTGCATGCGCCAGATTTCGAAGAACGCGTCGGTGACTTTGCTGCGAATGTTGTTCGCGAACTTGAGCTCGATGTCGGCCTGGCTCAAAGCGATCATCGTGCCGTGAATGTCGTCGCGTGCCCCGGAGGCGAACGCTTCGCCCGCGGCTTGCGCTGACTTGATGTCCGCGTTGGTGCCGCCGATCGCGCTTTCGAGAGCCGCTTTGAACGACCCATCGACGGGTCCGGTCGACGGCGCGACGTCGGGAAGTCCGTACTCCGGCGTATGTGGCCGGATGAGCGGGATGCCGCTGGCGCCGTCGATGGCCATTTTAAGAGCGATTCTCCTTCACGCCGTTTACTCCAGAGGATCCGCTCAGCGTCCGAGGTCGATGGCAGATTTCGCCATCTGCTTCACGGTGTCGATCGACGTGACGCCGGCTTCGTAGGCACGCGAGGCGGTGATCAGGTTCACCATTTCCTCGACGACGTTGACGTTCGGGTACTCGACGTACCCGGCTGCGTTCGCATCGGGGTGACCAGGCTCGTAGACCATCTGCCCGGGGCGCTGGTCCTGGACGATCCGGGCGACCCGCACCATCGACACGCCCTGGCTCGCGCCGGAGAGAGCGGAATCGCGATCGAGCCCCACCGCTTCGAACACTGGATCGAGCCGTTTATAAGGGCCCCCGTTCTCGGTGCGGGTGGTCCGCGCGTTGGCGAGGTTGCCCGCGATCGTGTTCATGCGAATGCGCTCCGCGGAGAGACCGGAGGACGCGACTTCGAGAGCACTGAACACACCGAGCATGGGTTAGACCTATCCTTTTCCGTCGCTCGCGGCGAAAGCGAGCTGCCGCAGTTCGGCAGAAGCGATCGCCGAGACGACGTCGTAGCGAATGTGGTTCGAAGCGACCTTGGCCGCTTCGCGATCGAGCGAAACGTAGTTTCCGTCGCGACCTGGGCCTGCCGTCGCATCTTCGAAGACGGCGCCTTGTTCAGGCGCGAGGGCCCCGTCGGGATTCGTCAGGTGCGCGGGGTTCGTGCGCGACATCGCGACGTTCAACGCGCTCTCGAAGCTGCCACCGTCGACGCGTTCGAGATCGACGGGGCGATAGTTCGGCGTGTCGACGTGCGCGACGTTCGACATCAGCACGTTGTGTCGCTCGAGATGGTAGTCGAGCGCAGCGTGCAAGGAGTCGATAGGTGCGAAGACGGCCGCCACGAGCGTCCTACAAGCAGGGAGCGTGCCGTTCGAAAGTCGCTCAAGGTTCTCGATCTCAAACCGTTTCACCGGTGAACGAGTCGAAGCGACGCTGGGTTGTTCGCGACCCCTCCTCCGAACGTGAGCAAAACGCCATGTTTCGCGGTTTATTCGACCCGGCGCCGGGTCTGCCGCGACCCACTGCCCCGTCGTTTTGAAGGAAAACGCCGTAAATTTGGCGGTGGCGTGGCGTTTGCTTGGCACCCCTCCGCCGAGCGCAACGTCGGCGCTCTATTGCAGCAGGAGGATTGCCATGAACACGAATGTCGATGAACGGGTGGACGCGAATGGCTTCGAAGACGACGGTGACCAGTCGCATTCGGGAGTCTTCTTCGTCGACTCGATCGGCGAAGTGTCCTCGTCCTCCGACCGCGCCGCATCGACAAAGGAAGAGCCGTTCTGCGAAGAGCGGACCGTCGAGGTTCCCGTGCTCGCTCCTCTTCCGCGCAGCATGAGCGGTCTCGTCGGGCAATCGGCGGCGCTCGTCGACGTGTTCCGCGTCGTCGACCGCGTCGCGAAGACGATGTGCACGGTGCTCATCACCGGCGAGAGCGGCACGGGCAAAGAGCTCGTCGCGCGCGCTCTCCACTCCGCCAGCGACCGCGCTTCGGGACCGTTCGTCGCGGTGAACTGCGGCGCGATCCCGGAAGCACTCCTCGAGAGCGAGCTCTTCGGGCACGCCAAGGGGTCCTTCACCGGCGCACATGCCACGAAGAGCGGCCGCATCGCGATGGCGCAAGGCGGAACGCTGTTCCTCGACGAGATCGGCGAACTCCCTCTCTCTCTTCAGGTGAAGCTCCTCCGCGTGCTTCAGAGCAAAGAGTATTCTCCGGTCGGCGACACGCGAACGCTCACCGCCGACGTGCGCATCGTCGCGGCGACCAACGTCGATCTCGAAGTGGCAGTCCAGGACGGCCTCTTCCGCGAGGATCTGTACTACCGCCTCAACGTGATTCACATCCCGGTGCCGCCGCTTCGCGAGCGCCTCGACGACATTCCGCTGCTCGTGCAGTATTTCCTGATGCGTGCTCGTGAAAAGACGAGCCGCCAAGACGTGACCGGGATCTCGCGCGCCGCGGCCGAGCTGCTCATGGCCTGGCACTGGCCCGGCAACGTGCGCGAGCTCGAAAACACCATCGAACGCGCAGTCTTGATGTGCGCCGAATCGACCATCGAACCTCGCGATTTGCCGGCGCGCGTCTGCGGTCTCGGCACCGAGCGCCGGGTCGCTCCGCGTCTGCCCGATTCAGGCATCGATCTTCGCGGCGCCGTCGAGTCGTTCGAGAACCAGCTCATCCGCCAGGCCCTCGAGCGTACCAACTGGAACAAGAAGCAAGCCGCCGTTCTTTTGGGCCTCAACCGAACGACGCTCGTCGAAATGCTCAAGCGCAAACGCATCAATCCGAAAGCGGCCTGAGTCGCTCACGACTCGTGTCGGAAAACGCCCTCGCTACCGCGGGGGCGTTTTTCTTTTGTCGGCGAGAGGGACCGCCCGCGCGTCTTCAAATCTCCCTCGAACCAAAATGATCGGTCGGAGAGCGTCGAGCGCCTTCGACGGTGAATCTTTCGAAGCGCGACCAGGTAGGTCGTTGTCGGCGACCATCTCGTCGATCGGCGTTGGCGCGTTCGGTGCAGAGAGACGACGGTGACCGTGAGCACTCGATTCTCTTTCGTCGTCCGTCGCGTCTGCGTCAGCGCAGCGACACTCCTCTGCGCCACGTTTCTGGCGACACAGGCTCATGCGGGCGAAGGCTGGGTACTCGACGGTGAAGCGGGCCTCGGTACCGGCCTCGAAGGCGGAGACGGAGGCACCGGGAAGATCGGTTGGCGACTCGCCCGACTTCGCGTCGTGGGCGGCCTCGACATGCGCACCGACGAAGACCACAGCGACGGCATCCGGGTTCGCGCGTTCGCGGAGATCCAAAAACGAGGCGCGGTCGGCGCAGAAGCCGGGTACACGCGCTGGATCAGTCCGCGATTCGGCGTGTTTGCCGGGCTCGTCGGAACGGTCGTGCCGGAGACGCTGTTCGGTGGCGGATTCGGCGCACGATTCTCGATTCCACTCGGGAAGCGCACCGGGCTGTTCATCGAGCCCTCGTTCGATGCGCTGCCCGTCGGAAGCGATCTTCCGGGCAAATCCATACTTCTCTGGGGTCTCGTGACGGTGGGAATCAATGTCGGTCTTTGAATCCTCATCGCGATGCGGGCTCTTGGTCCTGCTCGCGCTCGCGCTCGAAGTGATGGGCTGCACGAAGAATGCGTGCCTGCGTCACTCGGATTGCTCGACATCGGAGCGCTGTCGCTCCGGCCAATGCGTGCCGCGGATCACGCCGCCGGACGGTGCCGTACCGGTTAGCACCGGCGGAACCGGTGGAAGCAGCGGCAGCGGCGGAACCGGTGGAAGCAGCGGCAGCGGCGGAACCGGCGGCGTTCTCGCGACGGGCGGCTCGTCTTCGATCGCGGACGCCGGCGTCATCGACGCCGGTCACGACTGAGCGCGCTCGCTCGCGGTCGTCCGCTCACGAACACGCGAGCCTGGGAACGCGTGAGAGTCGAACGTCGTCGGCCCTGTCACGACGATGACCGTCACGACCCCCCGTCCACGTGGCGCGGCACTTGCAACTCGATTCGTCGGAGGTGAAGCATGTTTCGATCGTTAAACACGGCAGCAACCGGCATGGCCGCTCAGGAGACCGAGCTCGAAGGTATCTCCAACAACATCGCGAACGCCAACACCACCGGCTACAAGAAGCAGCGCGTCGACTTTCAGGATTTGCTCTATCAAACGATCGTCGCGCCGGGCACGCCGACGGGAACGACCACGATGTCGCCCGACGGGCTCCAGCTCGGTAGCGGTGTGCGCGTCGTCGGTACCTCACGGCAATTCGGCCAGGGCTCGATCACCACGACGAACAACCCGCTCGACCTCGCGATCGAAGGCAACGGCTTCTTCGCCGTGCAACAAGCCGACGGCACGCCGGCCTACACCCGCGCCGGTAACCTTCAGACCGACGGACAGGGTCGGATCACGACGCCGGAAGGGCTTCCGGTCGACCCGCCCATCACCATCCCCGCGGGCTCGACGTCCGTTTCCATCTCCGCGAACGGCATCGTCACGGCGACGATGAGCGCACAGACGACGCCCGTCGAGATCGGCCGACTCACGACCGCGACGTTCATCAACCCGGCGGGCCTCCAGGCGACCGGGCACAACCTCTTCGTCGCGACCGACGCGAGCGGGCAGGCGAACATCGGCGAACCCGGCCAGGACGGTCACGGCACGTTGCTTCAAGGCTCGCTCGAGCAGGCGAACGTCGACATCGTCGAAGAGATGATCGGCATGATCAGTGCGCAGCGGGCGTACGAGATGAACTCGAAGGTCGTCACGTCGGCCGACGAAATGCTGAAAGCGGCCACTCAGCTACAATGAATCGCCTTCGCTTCGCTCTGTTCGCGGCCCCGGCGCTGCTCTCGTTCGTCGCACCGACGGCACTCGCCGATGCCACGCGAACCGTCGACGCGAGCACGATCTACATCTCCGACGTCGCGCCCGGCACGGACCACGCCGAGCTCGAGCTCGGTCCGGCGCCCCCGCCCGGCAGCTCGCGCCTGGTCGAACGTCGCGAAGTAGAACAGACGCTGCGCGCGTCCGGGTTCGACGCAAAAAATCTCAAAATGGCCGGGTCGGTGCGCGTCATGCGCGCCGGCAAACGATTCGAAACGAAGGCGCTCGAGGAAATGACCGAGCCGCTCCTTCGCGCCGTTCTTCCCCCCGGCGTCACCCTCCGGAGTTTCCGCGTCTCGCGCGCGCTCCTCGTCGGTCCGCGCGCGACCGTGAAGCCCCCCGAGCTTCCGAAGCTTCCGCATCACGCCGGCGACATGCGCACGACGGTCATGTTCGAGTTCATCGACGACGGCAGCGTCGCGGGCCGCGTTGCCGCGGCGGTCACGTTGAACCTCGACGACGCTGCGGCGCAGCCCGTCGTTCTCCGCGGGGCGCGCGTCGACCTGGTGATCGAAAAAGGTCCGGCTCGCGTGAGCGCCGTCGGTTACGCGATGAGCGACGGTGATCGCGGCGACGTGATCCCGTTTCGCGTGGATACGACCGACAAGATCCTGCAAGCGCGCGTGGAATCGGCACAATCGGCGAAAGTCGTGCGGCCGTGACGCGAGTGGGCATGTTCGCGCTGCTGATCGCGACGGGGGAGCTCGCCTCGGCGTGCGGCCCGTCGCACATCCGGCCGTTCACGCCTCGCGACCGCAAATACGAGGCCGGCGAATACGCGGCCACGCAGAAGACGGCCAAGCCGTCGATGGGCTCCGTCTATTCGGAGGCGCAACCGGGGTATCTCGAAGATACGCGCGCGCTTCGAGTCGGCGACGTCGTTCAGGTCGTCATCGACGAAGAAGCGAACGCCACCGGCGGCGCGTCGACCAACCTCAGCAAGAGCTCGGACAACGACACCGAGGTCAACGCGCTCCTCGGGATCGTCCCGGCCATCAAAAAGGCGTATCCGAGCATCGATCCGACGAAGCTCCTGAACTTCATGTCCAAGAGCGATTTCGCGGGGCAGGGCACGACGCAGCGCGCGGGTACGTTGACCGGCAGCATCGGCGTCCGCGTGAAGCAAGAACTCCCGAACGGCGACCTCTTCATCGAAGGCACCAAGGTCGTGATGATCAATCACGAGGAGTATCATCTGTACATCTCAGGCGTGATTCGAACGGCAGACATCCAGCAAGACAACTCGGTGAACTCGGCGCTGGTCGCCGACGCTCGCGTCGAGTTCACGGGGCGCGGCGACATCAACGACCAAACGGAGCGCGGATGGCTAACGGCGATCATCGACGCAATCAACCCGTTTTGACGCCGTATTCGTCGTCTTCGGGACAGAGGTCGCGTCGCTCACTCGGCGCGCGATGGGCTTCTTTTGGGGTTGCCCTGCTCGCCGCGGCTTCCGTGGTCTTCGGCGCCACGCCGGCGCGAGCCGATCGGATCCGCGACCTGTGCGACGTGGTCGGCGCGCGCGACAACCAGCTCGTCGGTTACGGGATCGTCACCGGTTTGGGCGGTACTGGCGACGACATCACCGTGCCGTTCGCGGCGCAATCGCTCCGGGCCTTGCTTCGCCGCCTCGGGGTTCAGATCGATCAAAAGCAGGTGTTTCTCCGGAACGTCGCGGCCGTCATCGTCACGACGACGCTCCCGCCGTTCTCGCGCTCGGGGAGCCGGCTCGACGTCACGGTGTCTTCGATGGGCAACGCGCGCTCGCTTCGCGGCGGCGTTCTCGTTCAGACCCCGCTGCGCGGCGCCGATCGACACACCTACGCGGTCGCGCAGGGGCCACTCGTCGTCGGTGGATTCTCGGCCTCGGGCGCCAACGGCAGCTCGATCAACAGCGGGTCCACGAACACCGCGCGCATCGCGAACGGCGCGCTCGTCGAACGCGAGATCCAGACGACGTTCTCGCAAAACGGCAACGTCCGCCTCTCGCTTCGCTCGCCGGACTTCGAGACCGCGGCGCGCATCGTGACCGCCGTCGACAAGGCGTTCGGCGACGGCAGCGCCAAGGCGCTCGACGGCGGCGCGATCGACATCAAGTCTCCGAAGGAATTGAAGGACAACCCGGTCGCCCTGCTCGCCAAGGTGGGAGAGATCGACGTCGAGCCGAGCAACGATGCCCGCGTCGTGATCAACGAACGCACCGGCACCGTCGTCGCGGGCGGCGACGTGCGGCTCTGGCCGGTCGCCATCGCGCAGGGCGGGATCACGATCTCGGTGAAAGAAACGCCGCAGGTCTCGCAGCCTGGTGTCCTGGCGAACGGAACGACGAAGGTCGTCCAGCAATCCGACGTGCAGGTGGACGAGAAGGTGCCGCCGACGCTCACGTACGTGAACGGAGCCGCATCGCTCGCCGACGTCGCGCAAGCGCTCTCCACGTTCGGCGTGAGCCCCCGCGAGCTCGCCAGTATTCTGCAAGCGTTGAAGACTGCGGGCGCCTTGCGCGCCGAGGTAATCGTCCAATGAGAATGCACGCGGCCCACCTGCTCACGACACCGATGTCGGCGCAGCTACTCACCATGCCGCCTTCGAGGCCGGCGCTCGCGCCGGTCAATCCGAACGCCGCGCCCGCCGTGGCGCCGAAGGATCCGAAGCTCGTCGAAGCCGCGAAGCAATTCGAAGCGGTGTTCATGCGCGAGCTCCTGAAGCCTCTCGAGAAATCGACGGCCGCCATGGCCGGCTCATCGACGTCAGCGGGCGAAAGCACGTACGGCTCGATGATCGTCGATGCTCTCGGCGACGCCGTGGCCAAGGCGGGCGGCCTCGGTTTCGGTGACCAGCTCGTGAAAGATCTCGCTCCTCGGCTCGAAGCCGAAGAGAAGGCCAAATCGACCCCGCCCGCGCCCAAAGCACTTTCCGGCGCGGCGATCCCTATCGATAAGATGTCAAAATGATTAACGAAAAAGCCAAAGGAATTTTTGTCCTCAAGCGTTGGCGGTTCGTGCCGTTCACCGAAGAAAGCCGAAGACCCCTGCGATCGCGTCGGTGTCCCGGTTCTAGGAGAACGCCATGAAGTCAATCGGAAGCAACAACACGGTCGTCGGCGCTTACCAGCGGATGGCGATCTCCGAGGTCGGCGGTGCGAAACCGCAGGCTCGTGTCGAACCCGGCGCTCAAGAACCGGCGCCGCGCGCCGCTCAAGTCTCCATATCGAACCAAGCTCGCGAACTATCGCAGAGCTCCGAGGGAGACATCGACGTGAAAAAAGTGAATGCGCTCAAATCGGCCATCCAGGCAGGAACCTTCCACGTCGACGCGCACGCGGTAGCGACGCGCCTCCTCGACCATTCGGCCTAGGTCCTTCCGTCAACGACTACGAAGAAGAAAGACGACTGCGGTGGCGAGCACGACCCTGAGCGCGATGGAGGTGGCACTGCTCGAGCTCGAGCAGTTGCTCGACGAAGAGACGGCGGCTCTTCGAACGCTGGACCGCGAGTCCATCGATCGCATCACGTTCGCCAAGACCGAAGTTTGCCAGCGCCTCACGGCGCTGACCCGTGACGGCAATCACAGCCCCGAGCGCAAAGCGCACCTCGAGCGCATCCGTCACCGAGCCCTCTACAACCAGGTGCTCCTCGTGCATGCGCGCGACTCCGTGCGCGGCGTGCTCGCGCTGATCGTCGGTCAATCCCCGCATTCGAGCAGAACCGTTCCCGGGGACGGTCGCATGCTCCACGTGAGGGGCTGACGTGGCAGGCCTAACGAGTCTTCTCTATACGGCTCGCGACGCGCTGACCGCTCAGAGCTACGGGCTCGACGTCACCGGCCAGAACATCGCCAACGCCAACACGCCGGGCTACGTCCGACGGCAGGTCGTTTTACAGACGCAGGCGTTCGGCAATCAGACGACCGGGACCGTCCAGGTTGGCCCGCTGCAGCGCCCGACCGACGTTTTTCTCGACGATCGGCGCTACGAATCGACGGGGCTGTCGTCGTCGGCCGGCGAAGAAGACAACCAGCTCGCGAACGTCCAGTCGCTCTTCAACGACACGACGGGCGGCGGCATCTCGACGTCTCTCGACGCGCTATTTTCGTCGTTTTCGGCTCTCTCGGCGTCGCCCAACGACTCGACCACGCGCCAGACCGTGCTCTCCAACGCCGCGAACTTCGCGAGCCAGCTGAACGACACCGCCAATTCGATCGCGCAGCAAAAGACCGACATCATGACCGAGGCCAAGGGGGTCACGGTTCAGGTCAATCAAGACGCGACCGACATCGCGAAGCTGAACCAGCAGATCGCCACGGCGACCGCTGCGGGCCAGGACGCCGCGGATCTGAAAGACCAGCTCGGGACCAAGGTCCAAGACCTCTCGACGTTCATCAACGTGCACACGTTCACCGACAATCAGGGCAATCTGGTGGTTCAGGGGGGCGGCACGACGCTCGTGCAAGGTGACGTCGCGAGCACGCTCTCGGTGGGCCTCGCGACCGACGGCACGATGCAATTCACGGCCGCGAGCCAAGGCGGCTCGTCGACGGACATCACGGCATACGTCACCGGCGGGAAGCTCGCCGGCCTCAAGCAGGCCCGCGACACGGATCTGACGCAGGTCGGTCAAGAGCTCGATCAGTTCGCGTACGACGTCGCGACGGCGGTCAACACGCAACAC
The DNA here is from genome assembly GCA_964506835.1 of uncultured Polyangiaceae bacterium. GTDB lineage: Bacteria > Myxococcota_A > Polyangia > Polyangiales > Polyangiaceae > DASZVB01. The sequence continues at coordinate 194,730 of CAZDNG010000002.1, read as the reverse complement.
GCCTCCGGCGCAGGTCTCGACGGCGTCTCGGGACGGAACCTGTTCTCGATCGGGGCCAGTGCGACCGACGCGGCGCGCACCATCGCCGTCGATCCGAGCGTCGCCGGCCAGCCCAACAACATCGCCGCCGCGTCGTCGTCGGCGAGCTTGCCGGGTGGATCCGACAACGCCGTGGCGCTCGCGGCCCTCGCGAACCAGTCGTTCGCCAGCGGTGGCACGCGGACGGCGTCGGAGGCCTACTCCGACGTGCTCGGCGACGTGGCGCAACGCAAAGCGAGTTCGGCGAACGCGGTGACCCTTCGCGGCGACGTGGATGCCCAGGTAAAGACGATGCAACAGTCGCAGAGCGGCGTGTCGCTCGACGAGGAAATGGTCAACTTGACGAGCTATCAGCGCGCCTACGAAGCGGCGACGAAGGTCCTCACCACGGCCGATACGCTCCTCGGCGAGCTCATGAACTCGGTGACGACGTGAGAGTCACCGAAGGCATGCAGTACGACGCGGCCCTCCGGTCGCTCGGCTCGCTCGCGTCACAACAGGCGGAGGCGCAGACCGAAGCTGCGACCGGTAGCCGGCTCACGTCACCCTCGAACGACCCGATCGCGTCGGCGGAATACGTGCGGCTGCAATCGTCGCTCTCGCAAGCGAATGCGCGGCGCTCGACGATTCAGACCGTTCAGGGCGATGCGACGTTGGCCGAAGGCTCGCTCTCGCAAGGGGTCGACCTGGTTGCGCAGGCCAAGTCGCTGGCGATTCAGGGCGCGAACGGGACCTTGTCGGCCGCCGATCGCGCGACCTTGGCAAAGCAAGTCGACGGCCTCCGCGACACGATGATTTCCATCGCGAACACCAAGGGCGCCTCCGGTTATCTGTTCGGCGGTAGCCAGACCCAGACGGCGCCGTTCGACGCGACGACCGGCGCATACTCCGGCGACAACGGCGAGCACGTCGTCGACATCGGGGGCTCGACGCCGACGTCGGTCGGGACGAGCGGCGCGCAAGCGTTCACGACCGCCGGTGGCCAGGACGTCTTCGCCGCGCTCTCGACGCTCAGCGACGCGCTGAACGCCAACGACGTGACGGCGATCAGCGGCAGCGTGTCGGGTCTCGACGCCGCGAGCACCCAGCTCGTCAACGCGCAGGGCCAAGCGGGGCTCACGATGGCGAAGCTCACGTCGAGCGACAGCGCCTTGGGGCTACTTCAGACCCGGATTTCGTCGCAACAAAGCGCCGTCGGGGCCGCCGATCCGGTGGCGGCCTATTCGAGCCTCTCGCAGCTCAGCACGTCGTTGCAGAACGCCGTGGCCGTGACGAAACAGATCCTCGACAACAGCGCGTTCAATCGCTTCTAAGCCCGGTTGGCGTGCGGCACGATTGGTGCCTATTAGAGGGACATGCTGATCGTCGCGCGCCGCAAAGGGCAACGCATTGTCATTGGGCCCGACATCGAGGTGGTGGTCACCGAGGTGACGAGAACCACGGTGAAACTCGGTATCGTCGCACCCAGGACGTGCACGATCCTCCGCGGAGAAGTGCGCGACGCCGTCGCCGACGCCAACCGCCAGGCGGTGGAGACCACGTTGGATCCCGTCGTTGCCGAGCCGCTACCCGTCGCCTCGGGCGACGAGTGAGCGCGCGCGTTCGCCGCGCCAGCGTCAGGATTTCGACGCCGGGCACCGTCAATGAAACCGACGTCCGCGTCCCCGAGCGCACCCCGCTCGATCGATTCGTACGGCACGTAACTTGAAGTCTGAAGGGTCAACATGGTCCAGGCCGCAGTGAATTTCATCGAGCCGCTCGCCAGCGAGTTTCTGTCCGAAAATCTCGAATCGCTCGGCCTTCTTCCGAGAACGCGCGAGCTCATCGAGCAGACGACGACGCCGACGGCGTTCGTCGACGTGTCTCGTCATCGCGGTGTGCCGCTCATGGTCCACCAAGGACGGCTACTCGGAGCGCCCACTTCGGGCGAGCTCGACGGACACCAGGGACCGACCGGCGTCATCGTCGTGTTCGGACTCGGTATGGGGCACACGGTTCGTTCGCTCCGGGCGATCACCGACGCGGAGATCCTCGTCTACGAGCCGGACCCCGGCGTCGTGAGGGCCGCACTCGAGTTCGGTCCGATCGGATTTTCCGGCGTGACCATCGTCTGTACGCTTCCGGAGGTCGCGCAGTGCTGGTCCACGCTCGCGCGCGGCACGTCGGCGGCCGTCCTGGTCCGGACGCCGGGCTACGCGGAGGCGTTTCCCGACGACGATCGCGAGATCTGCCGGGTCGTCGAGCAACAGGTCCAATCGACGAGCATGAACAACGTGACCTTCCGCAAGCGCTCGCGCGAGTGGATTCGCCACGTCCTCACCAACGTCGGCGCGTTGCTCGAAGCACCGCCGTTTCAGGCTCTCGAGGGGAAGTACGCGGGCGTCCCGGTCTTCATCGTGGGGGCAGGGCCGTCGCTCGGGAAAAACGGCGCGCTTCTCGCGGAGGCGGCAAGAAAGGGCATCGTCATCGCCGTCAATTCGAGCGGCAAGGCGCTCGCGAGCTACGGCGTCGAGCCGCAAGTGCTCGCGTGCATCGAGTCCATCGACGTGTCGCACCTGATCAAGGATTTACCGTACATCGATCGCGTCGTGCGCGCGTTCAGTCTTTCCGCACACCCCGCGACGCTCGCGACGGGCCGCGGACCGCTGTTGCCGGTGTACGAGGCGCTGCCTCAGATTTCGATTCCGTTGAATGCGCTGACCGGACAAGCCGGGTTGGCGGTGTGCGGCAGCGTCTCCACGGTCGCCTTCTCGCTCGCGCAGCGCCTCGGTGCTTCGCCGATCGTTCTCGTGGGGCAAGACCTCGCGTACACAGACGGCCGCGCGTACGCGCGCGGAAGTGCTTACGAAGACTCGCGGGCCGCGCCGTCCGCCGACGGCACGCACGTCGCGCTCGACTGGTGTGCGACGCTTCGCGACACCCACGACCGCACCGGCGCCGCGATCCACTCTCGCGAACCGCTGATGTCGATCCTCGCATGGGGCGGTGAGGGCATCGTGTCTTCGACGCCCAGCTTCAGCGCAGTTCGCACCTGGTTCGAAGGCGCTGCGGCCGTCCTCGCGCGGGAGTGCCCGGATGTTCGTCTCGTCAACGCGACCGAGGGCGGCGCGCGTATCGCGGGATTCGAAGAGGCGACGCTCGCCGACGTGCTCCGCGACCTACCCGAGCGAAATATCACGGCCGCGTCGATCGCCAAGGACGCCGCCGCGCACGGCGCGGTGCCCCGCGCCCGCCTCCGCGCGTTCGTTCGCGATCAGATCGACGGCGTCTCGGAAGTCCGCACGGCCGCGAGCCGCCTCGGGCGCCTCGCCGAGGCCGCGGGAAGGGCGATCAAACAAGACCGTCCGCGTCGCGTGAACCGGGCGTTTTCCGCGCTGTCGCGCGCGGAAGAAGAGCTCCGCGGCGCCGTCATGCATACCCCGTTCGTCGATGCTTGGGCTTACGCCGACGTCGGCGAGGCGATGGGCGCCCCCGAGAGCGGCGTCCGCGACGAGGGCGCGAGCGACGAGGCCAGATCGGCGATCGGAAAGGAGCGCGAGCTCGCTCGACTCATTCGCGGCGCCGCCGAGGAGCTCTCGGTCGAGCTCGAGCGCGTGCGCCGCGGCCTCGGCGACGGCTGACGACTCTCGCGGCGCTCACCCTGAAGGCGGAGCGCCTACACGGGATCGGCCGCTCGGGCCAGAGTCTCGGAGGATTTTCCCTCAAGGAAACGGGCTGGCCTCCGTTCAATAAAACGACGGGCAAAGAAGCCCGCCGAGCACCCAATCCGGGGCGCTCAAATCTCTCCAAGGACGGAGTCCACCATGATCAATATTCAAAGCAACATCGCGTCTCTTCAGGCCCAAAATTACCTCAGCGTCAACCAGAACGCCCTTCAATCGAGCTTCAACAAGCTGTCGAGCGGTTACCGCGTCAACAGCGCGGCGGACGACGCGGCGGGTCTCGCGATCAGCGAGAGCATGCAGTCGCAGATCCGATCGTACACGGTCGCTTCGCGCAACGCGGGCGACGGTATCTCGATGGCGCAGACGGCTGAAGGTTCGTTGAGCCAGGTTCACGACATCCTAGGCCGCATGCGCGAGCTTGCCATGCAAGCGAGCAACGGCAGCTTGGGTTCGACTGACCGTGGCTACACGGACACCGAGTTCAAGTCGCTTCAGGCCGAAATCGGCCGCATCCAGGGCTCGACTCAGTTCAACGGAAACAACCTCGTCAACTCGACCGCCACCACCGTGACCTTCCAGGTCGGCCTCAACAACACCGCGAACGATCAGATTGCTGTCACGTTCGGCGGCGTTGGCCTCACGGCGCTCCTCGCTGCGACCACGACGCTCGCAGGCACCGGCGCGACGGCGGCCTTGTCTTCGCTCAGCGTCATCGACGCCGCGATCACCAAGGTGTCGACGGCCCGCTCCAACTTCGGCACGGCGATGAACCGGCTGACGGTGGCAACGGCCAACATCAACACGATGTCGACGAACCTCACTGCTGCAAACTCGCGTATTCGTGACGTCGATGTGGCGTCGGAGACCGCGAAGATGTCGCAGGAACAGGTGCTCACGCAAGCCGGCGTGGCTGTGCTCGCGCAAGCGAACCAGATCCCGCAGATGGCGTTGACCCTGCTCCGAGGCTGATCACGTAACGTCGGAGCGTGTCGGGGAATGAGCCGAAAGGCGTGCGGGCGAAGAGGCCCGCGTCCCCGACACGCGCTGGCACTCCGAAGGACTGTTAGATACGAGAGGAGCGGCGCATGGCGTCACCCACGATTACGTTTGCGGGCATTGGTTCTGGAATCGATACGAACAGCATCGTCACGGGTCTCGTTCAAGCCAACAGCGGAACGCTCAACTCGATTCAAAACGAGGCGAGCACCAAGCAGGCGGCCGTCACCGAGCTCAGCAGCCTCTCGACCCTTCTCTCTACTCTGAAAACCGCCGCAGATGCGGTCGGAACCACTCAAGGCGCGAGCAGTTACACTGCGAGCGTGAGCGGGACCGGCGCGACGGCGACCGCCGACGGCACCGCCGTCGCCGGCAACTTTTCGGTCGACGTTCTTGCGCTTGCGCAGGAACAGCGCACCTATTCGAACACGTTCTCCTCCTCGTCGGATGCGCTCGCGCAGAGCGGCACGTTGCAGATCGGCGTCGGCACGGCGACCCCCGCGTCGATATCCGTCTCGAGCACCGATTCTCTGCAGAACATCGCCGACAAGATCAACGCCTCGGGGATCCGGGCGAGCGCGTCGGTCTTCTACGACGGCACCGCATATCGTCTTCAGGTTCGCGGCCTCGATACCGGCGCGGCGAATGCCATCAATTTCAGCGAAACCGGCACGACCCTCGGCCTCGGCACCGCGACCAATACCGTCCAGCAAGCCCAAGATTCGAAGGTGAAGATCGACGGGTTCACGGTGACGCGACCGACGAACCAGGTCACCGGCGTGATCCAGGGCGTCACCTTGCAACTCACTCAGCCGACGACGACGCCGTTGACGGTTTCCGTCGCAGCCGACTCGAGCTCGCTCGGCGCCAAGTTGCAGACCGTGGTTTCGGCGTACAATGCGGTAGTGAAGCAGGTGCACACGAGCGCGGGCTACGGAACCACCGCGGGCGACAACAGCGTGCTGCAGGGAGATTCCACTCTCCGGCAGCTGAGCTCGAACATGTCCGATTCGCTACTCACGGTCGTGAGCGGCGGCGGGAAATTCTCATCTCTCTCCGACATCGGGCTCACCCTGAACGAAGACGGCACGATGGCGCTCGACCAGACGAAGCTCGCGACGGCGATGGCCGCCGATCCCGCGAGCGTCGCGAACGTCCTCGCCGGTTCCCCCGGGACGAAGGGCGTGATGGACGTCGTGAGCGGTCTCGTGTCGAACTTCACCGACTTCGGTTCTGGCCTGCTCACCATGGAGACGCAGTCTCTGACCGACCAGGTGAGCACCTTGAACGACGACGCGACGACCGAGCAGAATCGGTTGAACGCCTACTCCGATCAGCTCAAAGCGCAGTTCACGGCGATGGACACCATCGTCTCCGGCTACAAAGCCGATGCTAACTACCTCTCCCGTCTCTACGGGGGCACTACTACCTCCAATTGAGAACAGACAAAGGAACCATGCTCGCCTCTGCAGCTTCGCGCTACGAACAAGTTCGCGTCACGACGTCGAGTCCGGGGGAGATCCTCCTCGCGTTGTACGACGGGCTCTTTCGCTTTCTCCGTGGCGCTCGCGCGTGTCTCGAGAAAGGAATGCGTCCTCGGGCGGCCGAACAGCTATCGAAGGCGCACGCGATCATCTCCGAGCTATACATCGCGCTCGATCACAAGGTGGCTCCCGAGCTCTGTGCGCGCCTCGCCGCGCTCTACGACTTTTCGCTCGAGCGGATCAGTCACGCGCGAGCCACCGGTGACATTCGCGCGATCGACGACGTCGTCCGCATCTTGACCCCCCTCCGCGAGGCTTGGGCTGTCGCCGTTCCGCAGGTGATGCGCGAACAGGCGACTCTGCGCTCGGGAAAGAAATGACGATGGTCCAGCGGTCACCCGAGCGCCGAAAATCTCCGGGTGAGCCGACGTACGTCGAGGGCTCGACGCGCAAGGAGATGTGGGCGCACTTTCCGTCGGGCGCCATCGTTCGGGTCGGCAGGGACCGCACGAGGAGCTACCCGAAGCTCGCCGGCGAGGCGCCCCCGACGCGCGCCGTCTACGGCGCCCTCGCGAACATTCTGTCTCGCGACGCGAGCATCATCGACGCCGGCTGTGGTTCGGGCGCCGGCGCCGCCCGTCTCACCGAGCACTTCGATCGCGTCGTTGGGTACGATTCGGACGGCGTCGCGCTGGCGTTCGCGCGCGAATATGCGCCGCTCGCGACGTTCGAGGCGCGCGATATCGCCGAGCTCCACGTGGACGCGCCCGCCGACGCAGCCGTCATCTGCGACGTGCTCGGGCATCTGAAAGACCCCGGGCGCGCGCTCCGGAAGCTCCGCGCCGCACTCGTGCCGGGCGGCACGCTCCTCGTGGGCGAGCCTGCCGCGTACGTCGGGCAGCACCTCTCGAGCCCCGCGCGGCGCGCGTATTCGAAGGCGAGCCTCGGATCGCTCTTGCTTCGCTCGGGTTGCGAGCCGCTCTACTTCCCGTGCGAGGTGGGCACCTTCATGGTTTGCGTCGCCGAAGCGTCGAAGCGCACCGATGCGCTGGCCCTCTCTGCCGCCGAAGAGGCACGGGCGCAAAACGAATACATCGCCGCGCTCGCCGAGTTCACCAAGGCTGCGGCGACCGATCGCGCCGCGGTCAAAAAAGAAGCCTTGCTCGGTCAGGCCGAAGTGCTGATGCAACTCGCCGACGGAGATCGCGCGGCTCGAGCACTGTTCGCCGCGCGCGAGCTCGACCCCACCGACGCACGCGCGACGTCGGGCTTGGCGCGCCTCGCATTGACCGTGAACCAGGTAGGCGACGCGTTGTCGCTCGCGCTCGAGGCGATCGAACGAGATCCGACCGACGCCCTGGCAGCGAGCCTCGCCGCCCGCGCAGCGGAGCGCGCGGGCCACGCCGACGCGCTCGCGGCCTGGAGGATCGCGGCGAGCCTCGTACCCGACGACATCGGCGTCATTACCGAACTCGCGCGTAGCGCGGCAGCGGTCGGCGACTACAAGGGCGGCATCGCGGCGTTCGAACGGCTCCGCCGCTACGGAGATCGCCTCGGCAGCATGTTCCACGTCACGCTCGCGTGGCTCCTCTTCGCCGACGGCCGAGTCGCAGACGCGACGCTCGAAGCACGTCTCGCGACGACCCTCGACCCCGCCGAGCCGGCGCTCGCCGAGCTCTGGGGCGCGCTCGAACGCCGTCACACGCCCGGCTCCCGGAGCTGACCGCGGCTAGTGGCGCTCGACGAGCGCGGCGTACGCGGTCACGAATTTTTGCAAGAGCGCCCGCGTGTCGTCGTTGATGAGCTTGCCGCTCTCGTCGAAGAGCTTCGCAACGCCCCCGATGTATGCCTCCGGCGCGGCTAGCGTCGGTACGTTGAGCGCCACGAGCGATTGACGGAGGTGATGATTCGCGCCGAAGCCGCCCATGGTTCCCGGCGAAGCACTCACGATCGCGGCGGGCTTGCCGTCCCACGCGCTCTTGCCGGGCGGACGCGAGCCGACCTCGATGGCGTTCTTCAGCACGCCGGGCACCGAACGATTGTACTCCGGCGTGAAGAAGAGCACGCCGTCGCACTTGCGGATGCGATCGCGGAACGCGACCCATTGCGCGGGGGGATTCGGTTCGTCGTCCTGGTTGTAGAACGGGAGATCACCGATTTCGACGATGGTCCCCTTCATGGTCTCCGGCATGAGCCCGAGGACGGCCTTGGCCAACTTTCGCGTGAACGACTCCTTACGGAGACTACCGATCAGAACGACGATGTCGCGGGGGAGGTTCATCTCGGTCCTTTCACGAGCCAATTCTTCGAACTGACTTAAGGCTCGCGACGCCGAGATGGCAACCGAAAGGCAACGCTTTCACCGGGCGCGACCGCGACGTCGCCCGTGGGCGACGACATATGGTCTATGCGCCGACCAAACGGGCCGTCTACACACCAACCAGCGTCGACTCGACGACTTCGCAGATCGCGTGCCACGCGAGGATGTGGAGCTCCTGGACGCGCGGGGTCGATTTCGTCGGCGCGCGAAACACGACGTCGGCCGCGTCCGCGATGGGGCCGCCCGCCGCACCGACGAAGGCGACCGTCACGGCGCCCGCTTTGCGCGCGTCGATGAGCGCTCGGACCACGTTCGGCGACTTTCCGCTCGTGCTGATGCCGATCACGACGTCGCCCGGTTTGGCGAGCGCGCGCACCTGGCGCGCGAAGACGTCCTCGAACTCCCAGTCGTTCGAGATGGCCGTCAGGATCGACGTGTCCGTCGTGAGCGCGATGGCCGGCCACGGAGCACGCTCGAGCTTGAATCGTCCCATGAGCTCGGCCGCGACGTGCTGCGCGTCGGCCGCGCTGCCACCGTTGCCACAGAACAGAAGCTTGCGACCGGCTCGAAGGGCCCCGATGAACACCTGCGCGACTTCGGCGAGGGTGTCCGTGCCCGATTCGAGGAGCGCGTGATGTGCGGCCAGGCTCTCCTCGACGATGGCCTTGAGCGCGCTCGCTCGGACGCCGTCGTCGTTCGCGGCTTCACGCGTTTGAAGGACGATTTCGACGGCTTCCGCGACAGCGCCGGCACCGCCGCGGCTCGTGAGCACGCGGTGCGCTTCGGCGCGCGCATACGGCGAGGCGTCGGCGGGTGCGAGGCCGAGCCCGATCGAAGAGAAAGCGCGCCCGTCGCGGTCGGCGTCGCCGACGAAGCAAATCTGATCCGGGCGCGCGTCGAGCGTCGTCGCGAGCTCCTGCATCGCGGCGCGCTTGTCTTTCTTGCCGGTGAGCACGCGATCGGCGTCGATGCGCCGCGCGATGATGTCCACCATCGGCCCGGTTTCGCCGGTGACGAGGGCGATCTGAACCCCGGCGCGGCGCGCCGTGGCGATCGCGTCGAGATCGCGGAAGGCGATCCCCTTCGATTCTTCGCCGCCCCGCCCGAGCTCGACTTTGCCGTCGGTCAGCACTCCGTCGATGTCCAGCGCGAGCACCCTGATTTCGTTCACCAGCACGTACGACCTCCGTCAATGATGAGATTGGCGCCCGTCATGTACGAGGACGCGTCGGAACAAAGGAAGACCAAGGCGGCCTTGTATTCGGTGCGCTCGGCCATGCGCCCCATCGGAATGAGGGACGTCAAGCGCGCGACGAAATCGTCGGGCTGTCCGGCGTGCACGCCGCCCGGCGACAAGGTGTTCACTCGGACGCCTGCGCTCGCCCAGTACGTCGCGAGATACTTCGTGAGCATCACCAGCGCGCCTTTCACGACCGAGTACGTCACCGGCTTCACCGGTTGTTCATTTTCGGGGAGCCCTTCGCGTCGGTAGATGCGCTGGTCCGGGGCGATCACCCCGAGGTCGGAAGCGACGTTGACGATGACGCCGCCGCCGTGAGCCGCCATGTGCGTTCCGAAGGCCTGGCTCGCGACGAACGCGCCGGTCAGTCCGACGTCGAGATCGCGTCGAAAATAGTCGAGCGACAAATTCTCGAAGCGCGTGCTCCCGATGCTTCCGTCTTCGACTTTCGGATTTCGAGCGGCGTTGTTCACGAGCGCATCGACGCGGCCGTGCCGTGCGAGGACGTCTTTCAGTGCGCGGCGCGCCGAATCGGGCGACGTCACGTCGAAATGAACCGCGCTCGCGCGCCCCGAAGAGCCGCCGAGCGTCGCGGCATGGCGATCGGCGCTCTCGACGTCCACGTCGGCGAGTACCGGAATTCCGCCGGCTTCGGCGATGGCGCTCGCGTGCTGACGACCGAGCAGGCCTGCGGCGCCGGTGATCACGACGACTCGACCGGAAATGTCGAAGCTCGAAAGGACGGAGGGAGTGGGTGACGTCATGGTCGACTCAGGACGGATGGCGCTTCCACTCACGGGCCGTCGGCGGCGGACTCGAGCCGGCCAAGCGACGAAACACCGCGCGTTCGAGGACCGGGATCTGATCGGGATAGTCGAGGTCCGGACCTTCCGGCTCGACGATGAACGGCATGATGGTGCTACCGCACATCGAGCCGAGCTCGAGCACGGTGCGCGGCCGCACGATGTCGACGTACCCGTTCTGCCAATAAATCTCTGGAAGCGCCTGGCGCGGCATCGAATGCGCTTCGGCGACGCCGGGTAACGTCATCGCCGGTCGCAGATACCCGTCGTCGATCTTCCACATCTTGAAGGGGGTTTGCTCGGCGAGGCAAACGGACCGGAGCGCGTCCGCTTCCGGGTGCGCGAGCATCGAGCCGATCGCGCGATCGAGGAGCGCGATCCGGCGGAGCGGGGTCGTCGCGCGGAGATGCACGACGAGCTCCGGCTCGTAGCCCCGTTCGCGAAACCAGAGGAGCGCGTGCCGGAAGACGTCGAGGTCCGTCGCTTCGTCGGTCGCGAACTCCGCGGGCCTTCGAAAGGGCACTTCCGCGCCGAAATCGAGAGAAACCCGTGCGATTTCCTCGTCGTCGGTGCTCACGATCGTGCGCGTGATCGACGAGCACTTGAGCGCGTGCTCGATGGTGTGCGCGATGAGCGGCTTTCCGGCGATCGAAAGGACATTTTTCCGCGGCACGGATTTGGAGCCGCCGCGGGCAGGGATGAGGGCAAGGACGTCGCTCATGAAAGACCTTCGGGCAACGCGGGTTGACCCGTCCGTTGGGATTCGAGGAGGGCGAGCGCGATCGAGAGACTCGCCGCGCCGGCGACTAGGTTTACGTCCGGCACCGCGCGCTGCCGCACGCAGTCGAGGAAGTACCGAAGCTCGTCCAAGAAGAGCTGGTTACGTTGAAAATCGGCGTACGAACGGCTCTCGACGAGCTCGCCCGATGCGCCGAACCATTCGAACGTCGCGTTGACGAGGTTCCACTCGAGCTTGCCGTTCTCGCCGACCACTTGCATGCGCCGGCGCGGAGGCTTCTGGAGGTAATCCTGATGGAGCCGGACGGGGAAGAGCTTGCCGTCGGAGTGTCGGTACTCGAGGAGCGAGCTCGAGCTGTCTTCGACGTCGAGCTCGAGACTCGAGAGGTGCCCGCCGATCGAGAACACGCGCTTGGGCATGCCGAACAAGGCGTAGAGGCAATCGATCTCGTGAATCTGGGTGAGGGTGACGCCGCCCCCCTGGTCGCGCCGCGCCGCGTACATGCGACGGTAATCCTCGTAGGGGTGAAAGTTGGGGAGGTATTCACCGATCTCGGCACTGGCGCCGAGAGCGCGACCGATCACGCCGTCGTTCAGTAGCTTCGCGAGGTGGATGAAGCCCGGGTGACGGCGGAGCTGGTAGCCGACGAACGCGACGAGCCCGCGTTCTTCGACGACGGCGCGAAGCTCGCGGATCCCGTCGAGCGAACGCGAGAGCGGTTTTTCGATGAACAGGTGACACCCGGCGGTCGCGGCTTGGAGCGCGATGTCGATGTGCAGACTCGTCGGATTGGTGACGAACACGATGTCCGGGTGCTGCCGGAGCGCGGCGCCGAGGCTCGACGTGACTTGGACGCCGTATTTCTCGACGACGTCCGCGTCGGCTTCGATGCGGAGCTTGTCGTCGATGACGTGGCGCTCGCCGCGAACTCGATAGGCGTGGATATCGACGTCCTGGCCGAGAAGGGTTCGGAGGTTGCGGAGATGGCGCTGACCCACGCCGCCGAGGCCGACGAACAGGCAGCGCAGCATCTAAGCAACCTCCCGCGCCGCGCGAGCGAGCCCGCGCTTCACGAAGTTCAAGCTCCGGAGCGCGTCGAACATCGGATCGGCAGCGAAGTAGTGCTGGAGGATCAGATCCCCTTGAAAGCCGCCGCGACCGAGCGCGTCGAAGAAACCGTCGAAGTTCGCGTGGCCCGAACCGAGGGGCTGACTCGTGCCACCGACGAGGCGGTCCTTGATGTGGACAGCGTCGAGGTATGGCACGACGTCGACGACGTCCTTGCCGATGTCGAAGCCCTGCGCGGCCGAGTTGCCGGAGTCGTAGCAGGCGCGAACGAGCGGGTGCCCGATGGAGGCCACGAACGCGGCGTACTCCGCGCCGGGGACTTCCATTTCGAGCGCGAGCACGATCTGGTGCGCCTCGGCGACCGCGAGGCATTGACGAACGCTGTGAACGAAGCTGGCGCGCAGGGCGGGGGTCGGGAGCGCCGAGACCTCCACGAGCGGCACCAGAATGCGGCGTGCGCCGACCTCGGCCGCCGCGGCGATGACCGTCTTCATGGCGGCCGCGGACGCCTCGGTGCGCGCCGAATCCGCGCCGGCGAGCGGCGCGGTCATGAAGCAATCGGCGCAAATCGACGAGACCACCACGCCCGTTGCGGCGATGACGCGACGGATCTCGGCGCGTCCCGCGGGGCTCCACAACGGGTTGTCGGAGCCCGGACCGGAGTCGAGTACCCACTCGATGCAGTCGAACCCCGCGCTCTTCGCGAGCGAAAATTCCCGTTCCCAGGTGGCGCGCGGAAACGCTTGCAGGGCGGCGCCGGGGCGTTCCGATAGCCGGCCCTGCATGACCCCGAGCCGGCGCGGCGTCACCGCGCGAAGTGAGTGGAGCGAACCCATGACGGTCTCCTTCAGCCCACGCGGCGGAGCTTCTTCAAGACGGGGACTTCGTCGGGAACGACGCGCTTCACGCCGTCGCCGAGTCCGAGCTCGATGGAACGGATGTCGCGCACGAGCTTCATGAGGCCTTGCGGTTCGATCGACGCCGCTTGGTCGCTGCCCCACATCGCGCGGTCGAGCGTGATGTGCCGCTCGATCATGCAAGCGCCGAGCGCGACGGCTGCGTACGACGTCGCGAGCCCGACTTCGTGACCCGAGTAACCGACCGGAACGCCGAACCGTTCGCGAAGAGCGGGGATCATGCGGAGGTTCAGATCGGCGGTCTTCGAGGGGTACGAGCTCGTGGTGTGGAGGATCACGAGATCCTTCGTGCCGAGCACCTCGACGGCGTGATCGACCTCGGCGAGCGTGCTCATGCCCGTGGAGAGGATGATCGGACGACCCGTCTTACGGTGATGTTTGAGGAGCCCGTCGTCGGTGAGGCTCGCCGACGCAATCTTGTAACAGGGCGGCGAAAACCGCTCCATGAAGTCGACCGACGCCTCGTCCCAGCACGACGCAAACCACGCGATGCCCTTCTCGCCGCAATAGTCGCCGATGGACTTGAAGTGATCCATGCCGAACTCGAGACCGCGCTTCAGGTCGCCGTTGGTGACGCCGAAGGGGCTCTCTCGCGGGCGCGACATCTCTTCGGCGCTGTACACGACGTCGAGCGTGCGCTTCTGGAACTTTACGGCTTGGCAGCCGGAGAGCGCCGCCGCGTCGACGAGCCTCCGCGCGATGCCGAGATCGCCGTTGTGGTTGATGCCGATCTCGCCGACGACGTAGCAAGGAGCTCCGTCACCGACGACGTTGTTGCCGATTTTGACTTGGACCATTTCGTACTCTCCTGATGACGTTGTGTTGCAACTCGCGTGCTAGGGCCGGTTCGGGGCTCGAACCGCGAATGGGTTTTTCTTGGTCGCACTAGCGGGCGTGTCGGCGACCACCAGCAACATCCACTCTTTCGAAAAGCGAACGAGCTTCGACGACGACAGTGCGCGGGGAACGAGCGCGCACACATCGGCGACCGGTTTGAGCCAAGGGCGCTCCCAGAGAAATGGTAGCTGGCGGAAGCGCCGTGACTCTCGAACGGCAAATCCGTGACACGAGATGCACTCGGTGAGGCCCGTCAACGTGAACGGTCGGACGTGGGTCCAGTCGTCGTAGAAATGTCGCCACTGCGCCTTCCAGTCGGGAACGAGGCTGATCAACGTCCCGCCCGGCGCGAGCACGCGCCGGCATTCGTCGAGGAGAGCGCTCACGTCGACGATGTGCTCGAACACCGATTTGCTGAAAATGACGTCGAATTCGCCGTCTTCGAAGGGCAGAGCGTCGCGCGCGTAGTCACCGACGACGACCGGGTCGGAAAACTTCGGGTTCGCCGGTCGCGAGCGGTCGATGCCGACCGCGTGGAAGCCGCGCTCCGCGAATCCGTGAAGGAATTCGCCGCGACCGCACCCGAGATCGAGGAGCCGCTTGCCGGCATGTTCGGCGAGAAACTGGTCGGCGAGATACGTCGTCAAGCGAGACGGATAGTCGGTATACGGGCGAGCGGTCTCGCTGTAGCGAACGTCGAGATAGCTCGCGGCGCCGTCCACGACGGAAGCTTCGGCGCGATTCGTCATGTCCCGAGCTCCGGCGCGGTCGCGCGATGATCGGAGTCCATGACGATGCGGAGCGCAGTGCGGCTGAGCTCGTCGGCCATCGCGACTGAATCGACGAACGACCCGTTCGCGCCGGCTTGCATCAATCCGCCGAGTGACGGATCGAACCCATTTCCACCGAGGGACGCAGGCGACGCCATCGCGAGCTTCGCATCGGTTCCGCGGCCCTGGTCGTTCGCGGGGAGACCCGCGAGCGACGCGATGGCCTTCGTGTAATCCTGTTCGTCGCCGGTGAAGTAGCTTTTCGCGTGGAGTGCGCTCACGAAGCCGGCAGCGTCGCCGTTCTTCGCGGCCTCCATCGCCGCCGGATACTTCGTGGAGAGCAGGTGAATGTAGTCGGCGGCTCCTTCGTCAGCCGACGAATAGGCGCGAAACCGATCGGTGATGTGACGCGCGGTCGCGCCGAAGCCCTCGGTCGTGCGTTGCGATACCGAGAGGCCGCTGGGACCGACGCCCTTGATCCCTGCGAAGTTGTAGTTGTACATGCTCGCGCCCGAGCCGGTCTCGAGCGCCCATTGCGCGCGCAAAATCCCGACGGTGTTCGGCGGGGCTTTCGAACCGAACTGCGCCGTCCACGCGCGGTCGAGCGCGTCGTCGGCTTGCTTCGACGACAGATTCGTCTTCACCGGCGCGACGAGGCTTCCCGAAGTAGGTGCGGCTCGCACCAAGGCGTCGCGAAAGCGCGCGGCGTCGACCGGCGTCGATTCGCTCGTCCGCATTTCGGGCGGCGATGCGATGGACGCGAGCGCGGGAGAGACGGGCACCGCCGCCGGGTTCGCAAGAACCGAACCAACGGTCATCGTCCCTCGAGCTCTGCGTTCAAGATCGTGAGGTCTTCGAGGAGCGTGAGGAGCTCCGCTTCGAGTCCGCGATTGCCGATGAGCGCGAGGACCTGGGTGGTCGTTTTCGCCTGCCGATCCGGCGATTTGAGCCGCGCGCGCGCGGCGCATCGAGAGGCGAGCACGCGAATGCGATCGACCACGTGCACGAGCGGCGTTCCACCGGCGTACGGATCGTTGAGAAGCCGCAAGAGCTCCTTGATCGCACCCAGGTGTGCGAGATCCGCGGAGGTCACCGCGGTGTCGGGGACTATCGAGCTCGAAGCTCCGACCATACGAATGGGCATGCGCGCGATCCTCCCTTGCGAAATCGGGGCCGCTCGCGAGTAGCCCGAGAAATCGACGAAAACCGAGGAGCGCCGCCAGAATCGTGACTCTTCGAAGTCAATCGCTCGACGACGTGGGCGGACGGGATTCGAGAGCGCGGCACTCTTCGGCCCTGACGTCGTTCGCCGATTGGTCTGGTCTTTGCTTTGGTCTTCCGCGAAGCACCATGAATGACTCTTCTCGCAAGAGGGAACGACCGTGAGCTCAGGGATCTGGTCGGCGGCATCGGGAGCGGTTGCGCAGACCACCATGCTCGACGTTGAAGCGAACAACATCGCGAACGCCTCGACGGCGGGCTTTCGCGCCGACCGCGCGGTGTTCCGTCAAGTGCTCACGCGTGCGACTTCGCGCACCGGCGGTCCTTCGACTCTTCAATATTCGACGGTCAAGACGGTCGAGCCCGACCTCCGTGCGGGAAACATCGTCAGCACCGGGCGCCCGCTCGACGTCGCCCTGCGTGGCTCCGAGGGATTCTTCGCCGTCTCCACTTCTCAGGGCATCCGCTACACCCGCAGTGGAAGCCTCCGCGTCGGCCTCGATGGTCGGGTCACGACCCAGGACGGGCTCCCTTATCTCGGCGCGGATCACAAGGTGATTAAGGTTTCCCCCGAATCGACCGTCACTGTGAATCGTGATGGTGCGCTTCTCTCGGACGGTGTCGTGACCAACTCGAGACTTCTCGTCGTCGGGTTCCAGAACCCCCGAGGTCTGGAAAAGGAGGGAGATCTCCTACTTCGCGCGCGGCCCGATGCGGGCAAGGTCCACGAGGTTCCCGTCGATCTCGAGACCAACGCGCTCGAGATGTCGAACGCCAGCGCGGTAGAGAGCATGGATGGAATGGTCGACGCCACGCGAAGCTTCGACATGCTGTCTCGAGTCATCGACGCGTTCAGCGCGACCGAGAAGCAAGCCGGTCAGATCATGAGTAGCTGATGCGGACCCCCATTCACTCCGACCCGCGCGTTCGCTCTGCGAAGCCGCGCATCCTCGAACGGAGCGGGCCATGATCCGCGTCACCCGCATCAAGGGGCAGCCCGTCGCGTTGAACCCCGAGCTCATCGAGATGGTCGAAGAAATGCCAGATACGACCATCCGGTTGGTCAGCGGCGAGAACATCCTGGTCCGCGAGTCCATGGACGAGATCATCGAGCTCACCGTCAAGTACCGCTGGCGCATCCACTACGCGCGCGCGGTGAGTGAGCCTCCGCCTCCCACGCAGCGCCCCGAAGAGGTCGATTAATGGAGAAGGGCACCGTCTTCGGCCTCGCTGTCGGTCTCGGCTGCATCCTCGGTGGCAACGCCATCGAAGGTGGACACATCGGGTCGTTGCTCCAGCCCACGGCGTTCATCATCGTCCTCGGCGGCACGGTCGGCGCGACGATGGTCGGTTTCCCGATCGAGGTCTTCATCAAGGGTTGCAAGGCGCTGAAGGAGGTTTTCGGCGGCGCTCATCACGGCAGCAACGTGACGCTCATCGACGAGATCACGCAGTACGCCTTCACTGCGCGCAAAGACGGAATTCTCGCCCTCGAACAGGTGCTCCCCAAGGTCGGTGAGCCCTTCCTGAAGCAAGCGCTCGGCATGGCCGTCGACGGCATGGACTCGAAGGACATGCGCGAAAACCTCGAGCTCATCTTGACGCGCCTCGAGAGCGACGGCGAAAAACCGGCCAAAGTGTGGGAAGCCGCGGGCGGCTACTCGCCGACGATCGGCATCATCGGCGCCGTCATGGGCCTCATCCACGTCATGCAGAACCTCTCGGACGTGAGCAAGGTCGGCAGCGGTATCGCGGTCGCCTTCGTCGCGACGATCTACGGCGTCGCATTCGCGAACCTCTTGTTCCTCCCGGCTGCGGCGAAGCTCAAGGGCTTCCACAAGGACGAAACGGCGCGGCTCGAGATCATGATGGAAGGCGCGCTCGCGATTCAGCAAGGGCAAAACCCGAACCTGATCCGCGACAAGTTGCTCGGCATCGGCGCCCCGGAAGCCAAGGAAGGCGCGGCGGCCGCACAAGCGTTGTCGAAGGCGGCGGCGTAGTCGCATGGCACGCAAGGTAAAGCACGAAGAGCACGTGAACCACGAGCGATGGCTCGTCTCTTACGCCGATTTCATCACGCTTCTCTTCGCGTTCTTCGTCGTCATGTTCGCGGTATCGCAGGTCGACTCGTCGAAGGTCGGCCGCTTCGCGGAGTCGGTTCGCGTCGCGACGCACCTCGGCCCGTTCGAAGAACCGGGTTCACCGGTCCCGTCGCTCTCGGGCGAACAATCCGGCGCTGGCTCGACGAACCTGACCGTCCACGACCGCACCGACGCCAAGGGATTTTTTACCGCGCTTCGCCAGGAGCTCGAGAGCCGGCTCAAAGAGAGCATGGCCGACGGGCGCTCCAAGTTGATCGAAGTGCCGGAGGGGCTCGTCATTCGGTTGAAGGACGCGGCGTTCTTCAATTCCGGCGCCGCCATCTTGCGCATCGAGAACGCGAAGGACCTCGAGTCGGTCGCCGAGGTCGTGCGCGACGCCAACGTGCCGATACGCATCGAGGGCCACACCGATTCCGCGCCGATCAAAAACCGGATCTATCGGTCGAATTGGGATCTTTCGGGGGCACGCGCCGCTTCGGTGCTCGAGTTCTTGACGGCCCGCGGCGTCCCGGAAGACCGACTGTGTATCGCCGGATACGCCGATCGGCGCCCGATTGCCGACAATGGCACCGACGAAGGCCGCCAGCAGAACCGTCGCGTCGACATCGTGCTCATTCGCCCCGAGCTCACGCGCGACGCGCACTCGCCGACGGCCAAGCAAAAGCCCTGATTTGATGGACTTTCGGCGTTCGCGCGGCTGCGGTTGAATGCGCGACCAGGCTTCAGAAATCTCGCGGCGTGCCGTTTCGTTAGACGTGACCCCAGTCAACGAAGACCTCTGGTTCGACACGAGCGTCGACGAGGAAGCGGAGGCGAAAGCCGCCAACAGCATGGCCGCCCTCGTCGGGCGCATCCTCGGAGCCAAACCGCTTCCCATCGCAGCACGCCGCCTCGCGGAGCTCACGCGCAGTCCGAACGCGCGCATCGAGCAGACGGTGCGCGTCCTCGAGAGCGACCCCGCGCTCAGCGCGCGCTTGCTCCGGCTCGTCAACTCCGCCGGCTACGCGTTGCGTGCGCGCTGCGGGTCGGTGCACCATGCGGCGGCGCTGGTCGGCACGCGCCGGATCCACCAGGTCGCGACCACCGCGGCCGTCCTCGATCTCTTCGACGCCAGCAGTGAGACCGCGGTTCGCTTGCTCGAGCACGCTGCGGTCGTCGGCGCGCTGTGCCGGTACCTCGCCGTGCACCTCGGGCTTCCGCGCGACGAGATGTTCACGTCCGGGTTCTTGCACGACATCGGCAAGCTGATGCTGCTCGACACCGAGGGCGAAGCGTACGGCGCGCTCATCGACGCGGAGGGCGAAGCGGTCGATGCACATCATCTCGCCGAGCGCGCGCAGTACGGCTACGACCACGCGGTCCTCGCGGGCCACGTGCTGGCGGCGTGGAACATTCCCGATCCCATCCCGCGCGTCGTCGCGTGGCATCACTCGCCCGCGCGCGCGTACGAAGCGGGCGGCATGGTCGGCGCGATGGTCGCAGCGGTGCGCCTCGCCGACTCGCTCAGCGGTGCGCTCGGCGAAGAAGACACCACTGCCGCAATCACGCGAATCGCACGCGGAGATTCCGCGGCGTACCTCGACGTGTCGGAGGCGCAGCTCGCCGCCATGTGGGACGAGCTCCAGACCCTTCGCGAACAGAGCACCGCGCGCTCTCGCGGCGTGGACGTGCCCGAGAAGGAACTGCTGCCGCGCCACCAGATTCGAAAATCGGCGCCGCGCGGTCTCGCGTCTCACGCCGTCCAGGCGCCGATGCACTTCCCGTGCGTCGTCTGTCAGAAGCCGAGCTACGGCAACGTGTGCCCGTGCTGCCAGGGCTACGTCTGCCCGACGCATCAGACCGGCAGCCACGAGTGGTGCAGCGCGTGCACGCGGACGTTCACGAACTCCTTGTCGCGTTCGCGCCTCGGATTGCGCTCCAAAGCTGGAGTCGCCGCGGCCGCCACCGCGCTCGCTTCGACGGCTGCGGCGGGCGCCGCAGCAACGGCGGAGCCGGCGGCCTGGGCGAATATCGTCGTGGCGCCGCTCTTGTCGCTCTTGTTTGGTGCGACTTTGTTCGTCGTCGGCCGCAAATGGTATGTCCGCGCGGAGTTCGTGAAGACGCGTCGCCGTCAGCGAGCGGAAGGGGCGCCGGATTCGAGTCGTTCGCTCGAAGAGACGGCCGAGATGCCTGCCGTGTCGGCGCGCCCCGAGGAGCTGCTCGTGATGCCGTCGTTGAACGCGCCGGGGCCGGCGATTTCGTTCCGCGTCGAAGACGAGGCCCTCTCGGCTCGATATGCCGCCGGCGCGCCGTCGCTCCGTGTCGAGAAGCAAGCCACGCCGCCGTCGTTCGTGCCGGAGCGGCTCGCGGTGGACCCCCCATCGATAATCGTCACCCTCCGTCCGGATTCCAGCGCGTCGCCCGGATCCCTTCGCGAGTCGCTCGTCGTCTCGGAGCCGCCCCTCGCGCACAGTGCCATCCAGACCTTGCTCGGATTGCCGTCCTTGCCGCTCGTCGAGGCCACTCCGACGAGCGCAGCCGAGATGCCGGTCGCCGTCTCCGTCGCGCCGAGCCCGACTTTCGCGGCCGAGCCCGAACCCTCGTTCACGCCGGCGCCGACCTTGGCGCCCGAAGCGTCAGTGTCGGTTGCCCCAGCGCCGGTGTTGGCGCTCGAAGCGGGGCCGTCGATTGCCCCGGCGCCGACCCTGGCAGACGCGCCGCTGTCGGTCGCCCCCGCGCCGATCCTTGCCCCTGAAGTGGTCTCGAACGAACGTCTCGAAGCGCCGGCCGTAGGCGACTCCTTCGCTGCGTCCAATAGCGTGGCCGAGACGAGCACGAGCGAACCCGAACCCGAGCCCGAAGTTCGGCCACCGTTCGTCGCACCTCCGCGAAACGTTGCCGGAGCCGCGTATCGCGAGCGCTGCCAATCGGTCGCGCCCTGGCGGCCGTGCGTCACCGCGACCGCGAGCGTCGATGGTTCGCACACGCCCGGTGACGTTTTCGTGAATCCAGCCGCCCCCGAGGCGCCATCGACGGAGGTCTTGAGCGCCGTCCTCGACTCCGACTCGAGCCCCGCCGTCGCCGTCGCCAATGATCTCTCCGACGCCGTGGTCGCGCCGAGCGCGACGCCGAGCGCCGAGCTCGCGCGCGACGATCGCTCGTCGAGCGAGCCTAGCCCTCGTTCCGCCGTCCGCGCGTCGCGACCGCCCGCCGACCGCGTGTCGGGCGCCGTATTTTCGTTGCCCCCGGGATATTTGGACGAGGACGGGCTCTATAGCCTTCGCGGTTCGAGTCTGCGTCACGGCCCTCGAAGCCTGCGCCGAGCGTCCCGGCTCCGCTGGGGCTGAGCGCGAAACGCGCTCGCGCCGCCCGCCACTCTCGCTCGGTGACGGAAGCGTTCAGCCCGGGATACAGCGTCCGGAATACTAGACGCTTCGAGTCGCCGGGGAGCCGTGTATGCCGCGTAAATCGCATTCCGTCGGCTGGTACGGGATGTGCTCACTCACCTCTACATGTGGACGCAACACACAAGAGGGATGGGCGCAGTGACGGGAATTGGGCCTCAAGCCGCCGAACCGGCGGCGGAGGGCAACGACGAGGTACCCCCTAGCGCGACGGGGCGAAGGCGGGCGACCGTCGACGGCTTTCTCGAGGGGAGCATCGAGGTCATGGAAGTATTTCGTGTCGACATGACGTATCGAGTCGTCGCACGGTGGCGGCCGAGCCATGCACGGCGGCTCCTGAGCCCGCGCGAGCGCCGGGTGCTCGAGCGCCGCGTCGGCGGTCAGTCTCAAAAGGAAATTGGTTACGATCTCGGAGTGGCGCTGACGACGGTGAGCGAGCACCTGCGCGTTGGCCTCAACAAGCTCGGTATCGAGCGCCTGGAGACGGCGGTGGTCGCGGTCGCGGCGCTCCGGCAAGGCACTCCCGAGCTCTGGCAGACTCCCGACTCCGAGCCGCAAGGCGAAAGCGGCGCGCATCTGTTCGTCGTTCGCGCCGAGCTCGCGGCGAGCGTGCTGGAAACGCTCACGATCGCGGAACGGCAAGTTGCTCTGCTCGCGGCCGACGGGCTTTCGAACGCGGAGATCGGGCTCGAACGACGCAGCAGTCCGCGCACGGTAGCAAACCAAGTCGCCTCCGCATTTCGAAAGCTGCGCGCGCACGGGCGGCTCGAATTGATCCGGCGACTTCTCCTCGAACCCGCGGCGACCCCGGTGTGAAGACGCTCGGACAGCCGCGGGGCAGAATTGGAACTCAATCGGGGATCCGACGAGCGGACCGTCTCGCGAACGAGTCGTCGACGGCGAACCTAGTTGCGCGAGCGGAACTCACCCGGGGTATCATCCCGGCGCCGATGAGCACGAACCAGGTTCGCGTCGAACGAGAGCGCGACTTGTACCGCGGCCTGTTGAGGCTGAATGCGAGCACCGAACTCGAGCGCTTTCTCGAGGACGCCTTGCGCCTGGTAGTCGAGATCGTGCAAGCGGAGCAAGGGTACGTCGAGCTCTTCGGCACCGAAGAGGGGGCCCCCGAGGGAACGTCGTGGTGGACCGCCGTCGGTTGCTCGGACGAAGAGGCGAATCACATCCGCTCGCTCGTCTCGCGGGGCATCATCGCCGAGGCGCTCGCCACCGGCGACATCATCGTCACGCCGTCGGCGCTCCTCGATCCGCGGTTCGGCGATCGCGCCAGCGTCCGTCGCTCGAACATCCACGCCGTCCTCTGCGCCCCGATCGGATACGACCCGCCGCTCGGCGTGCTCTATCTTCAGCGGCGCTTCTCGGAGGGCGGCTTTTCCGAGGAGGATCGCCTCTGCGCGGAGATTTTCGTCGAGCACCTCGCGCCGCTCGTCCACGCGTTGTTCGATCGGCGCCGCTTCGACGACGTCCGTGACGCCACTCGCGAATTCAGGAAGCGCATGAAGCTCGAGGGCGTCGTCGGTTCGTCGGCGGCGCTCGGAGCCCTGCTTCGAGAAGTGGAGCTCGTGGCTCCGCTCGACGTGTGCGTGCTGCTCACCGGCGACACCGGGTCGGGCAAGACGCAAATCGCCCGCGTCTTACACACCAACGGCCCTCGTGCGACGGGGCCCTTCGTCGACATCAACTGCGCGACCCTCCCCGAGACGCTGATGGAGAGCGAGCTGTTCGGCGCGATGCCGGGCGCTCACTCGACGGCCAATCGCAAGATCGAGGGCAAGGTCGGCGCGGCGTCGGGGGGCACGCTGTTTCTCGACGAAGTGGGCGAGCTCACCATGACGTCACAGGCGAAGCTGCTCCAGCTCCTGCAGACGAAGACGTACTACTCGCTCGGCGCGTCGCAGCCGTCGCACGCGGACGTGCGCATCGTCGCGGCGACGAATGTCGACCTGAAAAAAGCGGTCGCCGAACGTCGGTTCCGCGAAGACCTCTACTACCGACTTCAGGTGCTTCCGATTCGCGTGCCGTCTCTCGGAGAGCGGCCCGAGGACATCGCGCAGCTCGCGCGCCATTTCTGCGAGGCGGCGCAGAAGACGCATCAGCTCGGGCGCCGGGTCGAGCTGTCGCCCGGTTCGCTGCGCGCGCTGTCCACCGCGGAATGGCCGGGCAACGTCCGCGAGCTCGCACACCGGGTCGAAGCTGCGACGATCCGCGCGGCCGGCGAGGGCGTTCCGCAGGTCGAGCTGGGTCACCTCGGGCTCGAGTCACCGAGGCCGAGGAAGAACGACCATGACGGCGCGACGTTCCACGAAGGGACACGCCGTTATCAGCGCGAGTTCTTGAAGACCACGCTCGAGAGCACCGGCTGGAACGTCACCGAGGCGGCGCGCCGTCTCGACCTCACGCGCGGTCACATCTACAACCTGATCAAGACGCTCGGGCTCGAACGAGAATAGCGCGCGACGCGCGGCGCTTCTCGAAAGAAGCCCCGCGTGCCGGCAGGGAGCATTGCCGGCACGCGGGCGAAGCGAAGCTCAGAATTGAATGGTCTGGAGGCCGATTTCGATCGCATTGCCGATCTTGTCGGGCGCGCCGCCGTCCTGCTTCCAATCCACGTGCGAGAAGCCGATGAGGCCGCGCATCTGCGCCTCTTTGACGACGTAGGCGAGCTGCACGTCTTCCTGCGTGAGCGTCTCGCCCGGCGTTCCCGTCGCGGCCGCGGCCTTGCGAGTCGCGTCCTCGAAGCGGAACATGGGCTGGAGCTTCCCGGGACCGACGTTCGGCGTGAGGAAGCTCGCGACGAGGAAGAACATGTCGTTCGCCGGCTCGTAATCGCCGGCGAAGTGGTAGTACGCGCCCTCACCGGTGAGAGTGCCCGAGTCGCCGAGCTTGAACTCCGCGAGGATGTCGGCGTTGAACTCGCCGTAGTCCTTCGTCGGAGGGGGTCCGCCCGCGGCAGCCGCTGGACCGATGCTGCCCTTGTGCTGGTATTGGCCGCCAATCCCGAGGCCGACGATGTTCTGGTCGCCGTAGTACGTGCTGCTGCCGTAGTACCCGGGCTCCTTGCCGACCGGGTTGATCACCAGGCGGCCCGAGAAGAGCGGGCTCTGCTGCTCGTTCTGCAGGTTCATCATGCCCGCGTAGTACTTGAAAAAGCCCTTATTGATGTCGCCCCACACCACGCTACCCACGCTGCGGCCGTTGTGGTCTTCACCGTGAGGCGTGATGACCGGCGCACCCGGCAGGTATTGGACGAACACGCCAGGATAATTCCAGGGGCTGATGAAGAACGGACCGCTGAAGTTCGTTCGATCGACGGGCGTGAGCAGCTGACCGGACCAGATGTGGAACTCGTCCTGGAAGTCGAGTCCGATGACCAGGTCCATGATACCTGCGGTACCGGCGAAGCCGTTGGCGTTGAGGTTCAGCGTGTAGCTCACGTTCTTGTGAACCTTGCCGCCGAGATGGAGCTCGCCGTAGACCGTGTCGAAGTGCTGGTCGTTCAGCTTCTTCGGATCGTTGCCGTTCTGGAACTGCAAGCCGGCGCGGAGCCACGCGCCCACGTCGATTGACGGCAGCTTCTCGTCCTCGGTCGGCGGCGGAGGCGGCGGCGGGGCAGCTTCCGCGGGCGGTGGCGGGGGCGGCGGGGCCGGCGCCAGGTCAGGAGGCGGCGGAGTGGGAGCTGCAGCGGCAGGAGCAGGTTCGGCGGGGGCAGGCGCTGCCGCCGGGGCGGCAGGCGCTGCGGCAGCGGGGGGCGGTGCGGCGGGAGGCGTCGGTGGCGGGGCTGCCTGCGCGAACGCATCGAGCGGCGCAAACCCGATCGCCAGCGCCACGGACGCGCCTATCGACCACCGACAGTCAAAAGCTTTCACTCTGGTCATTCCTATCTGCCTTCTGCTGGAACGGACGGGCACGGCATGAGCACCGTCTCTGGCCAGCACGTGGCGGAAGATCACGCGTCGCGTGTTAAGCCCGCGTGTCGCGTTTGCTTCCGTGTCAGACACGTCACACATTGTGCGAAAAAAGCCGCGACGAGCGCGCTGGCCGGCGATTTCCGAGCCCGCCGCACGCGTCACGTCGTTGTAGGTGACCGCCACGTGAGCCGAACCCAACGGATGCGTCACTGAAACTTGCCAGAAATGCCGACGACAGGTCGGCGGCAAGCCGGTTCACGCGTTCGAGCGCGCGACGCTATTCGATGATCGTTTTGCAGCCGATTTGGAGGCTCACCGTTTCACCAGCGGAGCTCTGAAAACCGGTACAAACGTCGGGGCAAACTTCGATTTTCGTCGGAGTGCCGCCGGCTGCGGGATCGTTGTCGTAGTACCAGCCCGTCGACGCCGCCGTCGCACACTTGCTCTGGTTCTCGACGTACACGAGCTGCGTTTTCTTGCCGGTCGCGTCCGTCGTCTCGAGGTTCACGAGCTGGTAGTCGAGCTGAGAACCGCTCGTCGGAGCGGGAACCTTGAGCTCGCACGAGAGTAGCTTCGACCCGCTGATCGCGTTCAACGCGTCGCGGAACTGGGTCGCGACGTCGCCGCTCGTGTCGATGATGTACGCGTGGTCCGTGCCGCCTGCTTTGGCAATGGTATCGAGGTTCGTCTGGCTGTCGGTGTCGTCGGGCCCGAACACGCCGATGACGAAGGTCGGCACGCTCGGCGTTCCGTTCACTCCTGCCGTCGCGAACGCCGAGACGGGTCCGATGTCCGTCGGCGTGCACTCGGTCGGAAGTCCGTCGGTCGCGAGTACCGCGACGACCTTGTGACCGGGGTTCGCCGTGGCGTACGTCTTCGCTTGATTGATGGCACCCTGGAGCGCCGGAGCCGTCGGTGTCTGCCCCAACGGCGTCGTCGCCATGAGCGAATTGACGATGGGCATGGCGCCCGCAGGAAGCGCGGCGATGGGAACGTCAGGGGTCTGGTAGGGCGCCGGCGTGCATTCGATGCCGTTCACGCACCAGCGATCCGGAATGTCGATGCAATTTCCGTAGCCTGGATCGCACGCGGAGTTGATCGGCGCGCAGAACTCGGGATTGCCGCCTTGCGGGTAGTATTCGCACACGCCGAAGGGCTGGCAGGCCCCGCGCGCGTTGCCGCAATCGGCGTCGGTCGTGCAATTGGTGAGCGTGTTCTGGTTCACGCAGGCGTCGAGAAAACACGGGCCGCCCGTGCCGCAATCGCTGTTGGCCGTGCACGTCGCCGGCACGCCGTCCTTCAGGATCGGAAAGTACTGGAGCCCGACGCCGAGGCCGTTCGAGGCCGGATCTTGGACGAACGCTTCGAGCGCCGAGCGAATGGCGTCCCACTTCGTCGGGCCGGCGCCGGTGGCGTCGAGCATCGACGACGACTTGTCGAGCATGATGTACATGTCGAGCGGGATCGCTTCACCCTGTTGAACGAGCGCCGCGCAGGCCGCGCCGTCGGCGAACGTTGCGTTGCCTCCCCCGGTCGACGTGTTGAAGAGGCCGCCTTCGCCGGTCGGGATCGTCGAGGAGCTGCCGCCCGCGCCTTCGGCGTTGGGCAGCGGGTGGCCACCGTCGAGCAAGTTCGTGAACGACCCTCCCGCGCCGGAACCGGGCGCGCTCGATAGCCCGCTTCCGCCGCTGCATGCGGCGACGATCACCGGGCCGAGGGCTCCAAGCAAAAACCAAGGCGCACGCGCCGAACGACGCGACATGCGCGAAGTGTGGCACGAGGTAGGACAGCCGCAAAGGGTCGCTAAGTGTTCCGTCGGCACGAAGACATCTCGGCGACGCCGACGACTCCGTTGCCCTGATTCCGACGAATCACGTCGGCACAAAGGTTCGCCGACAAAAACCAGCTCGTTCTCGTGGTGTCTCTTCGACGGTGCACCGTCGCGGCACGATCTTCCCTTAGCTTTGCGGGGCAGGATTCCCCTCTGCGCACGCGATGATCGAATATCGGACCGGCGAAAAATCCGTCGTCACTGCGGCGCGACACGACGGTCATTCGGCGCCGTGGCGAAGGTGATTCAGCTCGTCATGGCGGCGAGGATTCGCCGGCGGCCGGTGAACGTCGCGCGGCCGTGCATCGCGAGCACGTTGTCGAGCACGAGCACGTCGCCGCGGCGCCACGGGAACGCGATGGTGTTCCGGTCGAGCGTGTCGAGGATGTGATAGAGGTCCGTGCGCGCGACGCGAGAGCCGTCGGCGTGGAAGATCTCGTGAAGCCGCATGTGCTTCTGCGCGTAAAAGATCTTCGCGCCGACCCAACGCCAGATTCCGAGCAGGCGGGGATTGAAGTCGTAGAGATGGGCCTGGCTGAACCATACCCACTCGCCGGTATCGGGATGCTGCATCCGCGCCGGGCGCGTCTGGCTGATACGAAT
Source organism: uncultured Polyangiaceae bacterium (assembly GCA_964506835.1). GTDB lineage: Bacteria > Myxococcota_A > Polyangia > Polyangiales > Polyangiaceae > DASZVB01. The sequence goes on along the minus strand of CAZDNG010000002.1, from coordinate 166,786 downwards.
CCAATTGTCGTCGTGCCAGTCGTAGGAAAACTCGTGCTCACGACAGAGGCGTTCGACCGTCGCGCGGTCGTCGGTCTCGAAGACTTCGCGCCACGACTTGTGCGATGGCTGAAGGCTGTTCAAGAGGTCCATCACACGGCTCTGGCCGTAGTAACAAGACACGTACTTGAGCTGCTTGTCGACGAAGCGATCGCGCACGGCGGGGTCGAGGGCATCGTGCACGCGGCGCGCATCGGCGATGATCGTCTCGCCGTCGCGCTCCGGGGCGACGTCGCAGAAGAAGTAGATGTGCTTCGGGTAGTGGCGCACGAACGACAGCTCGTTGTGGAGCGGGATCTTCACCGCGGCGGGCGCTTCGGTGGACGTGTACACGCCGCCGCGCACCTTGTTCCGCGGGCTGTCGCCACCGATGTAGTCGACCGAGCGCCCCGTGCCGAGCGAGGCGATCACCGCTTCGAAGTGCGCCGCGTTCTCGAACGGAAAATCGCGAAACAGAAGCCCGCCGTGTTCGAGCAGCTTCGCGCGGAACGTGCCGGCGTGCTCGCGCAGGAGCCCGAGCCAGTCGCCGCGCTTCCTCGCGCCCTTCGGTCGGACGACCAAGGGCAGCGGAACGTCACCGAAGAGCGAAAGGTCGAACGTCGCTTCCATTCTCGTTCCCAGGTCGCGGATGTCACGCCGTAACGACGACGCGCGTAACAGCTCGGCTGTTTTCTGTCAATGAAAGCGGCCGCGTCGGCGCGCCCGCCCGCGCGCGTCGTTGACTTGATCGACGGTTTTCTGTACTCGGCCCGAAGCGATCCAAGACCATGAACGCCGTGCAGATGTTCGTCGGTGAATTTCGGAAGGATCGCGCGCGTGCCGCGATGGGCATGGCCGTCGAATACGCGACCTTCGCGGCCGCCGTTTGGCTCGCCGCGACGTTGTATGCGACGCGCGCTCCGATGGCTTTACTCGATCGCCGGCTCGGCCTCGGGCTCCGCGAGCGATTCGTCGATGCGATCGCTCGCATCTCGCCGGGGTAACGCATGGATCCGCTCTCGTTTCTGCTCTGGCGCTTCTATTATTTTTTTCGCGATCCGGTCCGCACGGCCCCGAAAGGCCGCGTCATCGTCGCGCCCGCCGACGGCTTCGTACTCTATCAAAAGCGCGTCGCGGCCGGCGAAGTGCCGAGCCCGGTCAAGCAAGGCGTCACCGTTCCGCTCGACGAATGGGTCGGCACCGTACCCCGCGAGACGAGCGGCACGCTCATCGGCATCTACATGAGCGCGCTCAACGTGCACTACATCCGCTCTCCGGTGCCCGGCACGGTGTCGAAGGTCGTCGCGCGTCCTGCGCTTCGCGAAAATCTGCACCAGACGCGCACGTTCGTGAGGCTCCTCTGGAACATGCAGCCCTACGAAGCTGGCAGCCGCTACATCACCGAGAACGCACGGAACACCATCGCCATCGACGGCGAATTGCCCGTCGTCGTGGTTCAAATTGCGGACCGCTACGTCCGTCATTGCGACTGCTATGTCGGCGAGACCGAGCCCGTCTCCGCCGGCCAAAAAATCGGAATGATCCGCATGGGCTCCCAGTGCGATCTCTTCATCCCCGATCGCCCGAACGTCAAACTCGACGTCCGGATTGGAACGCAGGTCAAAGCCGGCGAGAGCGTGCTCGGGACGTATTGAGGCCGCGCTAGAGCCGAGGGCTAAAACGAGGGCATGAGGGAAGGGCTGCCTCGCGGTAGATCGTGTGCACCAGTACTGTTCGTCGCTTCGCCACGCGTCGCGACTTGCCACGCTGAAGACCGAGAGCGGTCAGATCGATGCGTGCTCGAGCCAAGCGAGCCCGCCCGCACCTCACAATCCTTTTTGCATGACGGTCCAGTCCGTCGTGTCTTTGCATAGCGTGCAGTCGGTTCCGTAGAACATCGGCTTCAAGCTGGTGTCGTTCATGAGCGTGATGCGCATCCATGCGGTCACGACGTCGACGAACGGTGACTCGGCGCCGCCGGTGAAGCTGGCCGTGATGCTGTCGGTGATCCAGCTCGTGTGGCTCGCGGCGAGGAGCTCGGAGTACATGACGGGCACGTTGCTGATCGCGCCGAAGGCCGACTGCGCGCCCATGCAACCGACGGTGGTGTCCTGTCCGCCGCAGAGGAGCAAGGTCGGGCCGTGGAGCTGCGCGGGCAGCGACCCTTCGATCGGCGCGGTCGCGACGATGCGCGGATCTTGTCCGGCGGTCATGGTCGCGAAAGCGCCTTGCGAGTGGCCCGTAGCGCCGACGTGCGCCGTATCCACGTGGTGGTACAGGGGGCTCGACGGATCGCAGTTTTGTTGGAACACCCAGGTGACGCCGTCGAGCATCGGCGGAGGCGTGCCCTGCGCGACGTTCTCGCTATTCGACGCGATGATGATGAACCCGTGTGTTGCCAGGCGATTCAGCAAAAAGCTGTACGTCGACGGCATCGTGCCGGTGCCGTTGCCCCACGTGATGACCGGGAATAGCGGACCGCTCTTCGTCAAATCGGAAGGGCCGTACAACGTGTAGGTGCCCATGGGGCCGGTGTTGTTGACGGTCACGGCGGTGAACGGACCGTTCTTCGTGGGGTCGGCAGACGGGAAACTGCCGAACACCGTTGGCCCGACGGGCGTCGGCAACGTGCACGTGGTCGTCGCGGTGCCGGCGTCGCCGCCGCTGGGTGCACCTCCGCTCGGCCCGCCGCCGCTCCCCGTAGCAGGGACTCCGCCGCTTCCCCCCGCAGGCACTCCACCACTGCCCACGACGATGCCGCCGCCCGAGCCGCTGGGAGATCCGCCGCTACCGACGACGATACCGCCAAAGCCGCCGGATCCGGTTCCCGTCGTGGTACCGCCCCCGCCGAAGGGAGTCGTCGAACCGCCGGCGCCGAAAGCGCCTCCCGAGGCTACGGGGCCCGTCGCTCCCGTGCCGCCACCGTTCGACGAGCCGCCACCGTTGTTCGACGAGCAACCCGCGACGAAAGAAAGAAAACAAACGCCCACCCACGTCAATCGGGGGACAACCAAAGAGTTCATCGCGCCTCCGTACGGATTCGTTCGAACGTCCGCGGCGAGCCAGGAGAACCCCCCGCGACCATTCAAGTAGCCGGTGTAGCCAAAGTACCCTCGCGCACACGCGATTCCAACGCACACCAGCGCTCAATAACTTGTTCGAAGCTCTGCCGTTCGAATCGTCAAGTTGCGACGCGAACGGAGCTCGAAGCGTCATCGTCTCGCGAGTGCACCCGAACGATGAATTTTCCTTGCAACTGAAAATAGAGCGGACATTACGCGACCGCGACAAACGCGATGTCGCCAAGAGTGATCGGCGAGAATCAACATCCGCCGGTCGCAAGACGCCCGGCCTTGCAGTCACGTCGCGCGCGACACGAATCGAACGGGAGCATCACTACCCGACGCGGTTTCGACGGCCAGGCGCTCCATCCTCGGAGCCCAGGCGCGCCTCGGAAAGGCAACCTGATGCGCGCTATATATTAGCAATTTCGGATATTTGGGAATCCTGTCGAGCGATGGCATCGAACGGCTTGGAGCGAGCTTTCGATTCGTTGTGGGGACGGAAGCGCTTTCGACGAAGATGATGCGTTCAACGCCCACGCCGCGATTCGCTGTTGGTATCGGAAACGAAGAAGTCTCGAAGTGACGACGACACGCTGGAAGATCGGACTCGCGATCGCTCTCACGTCGATCAGCATGGCAATCCGGCTGTCCGGTGACAAGACTGCGCCGGGGCTCGCAGTCGTCGCGTTCGGTGTCGGCATCGTCGCGGTGTCGTTCTTGCTCGCGTGGGGAGCGGAGGTGGCGCAGCTCGACGTTTCCGCGAGCTTGGCGACGGCGGCGCTGGCGCTCGTCGCCGTCCTTCCCGAATACGCGGTGGATCTCTACTTCGCGTTCACGGCGGGCCATCGGCCTTCGTACGGCGCTTACGCCGCGGCGAACATGACCGGCAGCAATCGCTTGCTCATCGGCGTTGGGTGGCCGCTCGTCGCGGTCCTGTTCGCGGTGTGGGCGCGCCGTACCGGTCGTGCCGAGCGATCCATCTCGCTTCGCCCTCGACGGCGCGTTGAAATCGCGTTCCTCGGTCTCGCGAGCCTGTATGCGTTCGTCATCCCGCTCAAGGGCTCGCTCGGCCTGATGGACGCGGGCGTCTTCTTGGGCCTGTTCGCGGCGTACCTCTTTCGAACGTCGCGACAGGAGAGCGAAGAGCCGGACCTGAGTGGCGTGTCGGCGGATCTCGCCAAGCTCCCCCCGACGGCGCGCCGAGCGACCGTCGTCGGATTTTTCGTGTTCGCCGCGGTGTACGTCGCGCTCGTCGCCAAGCCGTTCGCCGACGCGTTGATAGACAGCGGGCGAGCACTCGGCATGGACGAGTTTCTGCTGGTCCAATGGGTCGCGCCGCTCGCGTCCGAAGCCCCCGAGTTGCTCGTCGCGGGCATTCTGGCGTCCCGCGGCAACGACGACACGGCGCTCGGCACGCTCCTCTCGTCGAAGGTGAACCAATGGACGATGCTCGTCGGCAGTTTGCCGCTCGCGTACCTGGCCGGCGGCGGGCACGGAAGCCTCGTGCTCAACGGGCGGCAAGTCGAAGAGTTTCTCCTCACCGCCGCACAGGCTCTCTTCGCGGTCTCGGTGCTGTTGCGCCTTCGGTTTCGTGCACGCGAGGCGGCGATCATTTTCGTGACCTTCGCGCTGCAGCTCGTGTTGCCGTCGACCGCCGTGCGTCTGTGGCTCGCGGCGGGCTACGTCGTGCTCGCCGTCGTGCTCTTCGCCGTCGAAGTACGGCAGATCATTCCGACCTTTCGCGGCGCGTTCCAGGCCGTCGACGAAGACCCGGTTTGAACGCGCCTCGCACGGAGAGCGACGAGCGGTCGATGCGACGCCTCAGTTGGTCGATGCGCAAGCGTTTTCGGTCGTGCCCGTGATGGTCTGACACGACGTCGCCGGATACTTGCTGCACACCGTCGAGAGCGTGTCGCAGCCCGGATAGCAGATGTTGCCGTTGATCGAGTCGTCGACGCACCAGTTCTTCTGGCCCTCGGCGTTCACGCCGTTGGCTCCACTGCCGTTGCAGTCCGCGCTGGAGGCGCAGCTGGCCGAGCAAAAGCCGGCCGTCGTGGTCGACGTCTTCAAGCACGACCCGTCGATGCAAGGCGCGGTCGAGCTGCACGGATCGCCGATGCCGCCGCCTTTCCAACCGCTCGGAATGCACACGTGCGCGATTGACGTCTGCAAGCAGCGCATCGTCTTGTCGACGCACGCCACCGTGCTGCAGTCTTGAAGGCAATACGAATTGCTCGTCCCCGATTCGGTGGCGCACAGGTGTCCGGCCGCGCACGTGGTGGTGCACGTCTCGGCGCAAATGCCGGTGGTTCCGTAGGGCGTCGTCACGCACGTGAGCGAGGCTGCGCATGTCGCGCCGGTGCAGGTCGATTCGCCGGACGCGGTGCCTCCGCCGCCGGCCGTCCCGCCGCCGCCTCGTCCGCCGGTGCCACCCGTCGCAGTCCCGCCGCTGCCCGTCGTGCCGCCGGTTGCCGTCGTCCCGCCGGTTGCCTTCGTGCCACCGGTCGACGTCGTGCCCCCGCTCGCGGTGCCGCCGGTCGACGTCGTGCCTCCGCTCGCGGTGCCGCCGGTCGACGTCGTGCCCCCGTTCGCGGCGCCGCCGGTCGACGTCGTGCCCCCGTTCGCGGCGCCGCCCGTCGACGTCGTGCCCCCGCTCGCGGCTCCCGAAGCGCCGCCACTCGACGTCGCGCCGGCCGTGCCGCCCGTTGCCGAACCTCCTCCGGACGCGGCGGTCCCGCCCGATGACTTCGTGCCGCCGGTGCTGGCGCCCGACGACCCGCCGGCTCCGTCTCCGCCCCCGGCGGTTCCGCCGGAAGCGCCGGCGTCCGCGCCGGTCGAGCCGACCTTGTAGTCGCCGGCGCCGATGATCGCGTTGCAGCCGAGCGCCGCACCGAGAGCAAGCAACGCCGCGGGCGCGCCGCGCCTCATCGAAGAACGCGATCGGTCCATCAGAAATCTCCTGCGAGCCCGGCCGACGCAGGGCCGATGAACGCCGCGACCCGTGGTGAAAAAGCGTGAGCGTGAGCTCCCGAATCGGCGCTCGGCGAACGGCCGCCGACGAAGACGAGTACGCCGCCCGTCGCGGCGAGCGCGGCGCCGCCGATGAACCCGATGGTGGCGATCGTGGCGCGGGTCTTCATCGAGTCGATGTTGCTCTGCGCGGACGGCGGGCACGCGCTCTTGTGATTTCCGCAAGCGTCGTCGACCGTCGACTTCGAGCTCAGCGCGAGCACGCCGAAGATCGTTCCAACGGCGAGGCCCGCGCCGCCGACGCCGAGGAGCACGAACCCCGCGGTACGCATTCCACTCCCGGAAGAGCCGCCCTGATCGGGCGGTGGCGGCGTCGCGGGGCTCGGCGCGAGAGGTGGCGGCGGCCCTTGGTCGGGCGTGATCGCGACAGGCGCGGCGGTCGCGGGTGTGATCGCCGTGACGCCCGCACCGATCGGAGCGACGGCCGCGACGGGCGTCGCATCTGGATCCAACTTGATCGGCACCAATTCCGAAGCGCCTTCGAGGAGTGTCACCGAGGTCCGCATTTCACGGTAGCCCGTCGCGGTGACGTCCAGCTGGTGCATGCCGGGGTCCGTCGGGCGCTCGACGTCGAGCGCCGCGGCAGGCAGCACCTCATCGTCGAGCTTCACTTGGAGTCCGGGTGCCGTCGACGGATCGACGCGCACGTGGAGCTTCGCGATGCGGGGCAGCGCGGCGTCGAGCGCCTTTTGCGCGCGGGCGTGCGCCGCTGCAAACGCCGCGGGCGCGTGCGGCCCGAGCGGTTCGCGAACGACGCGCCCGAGCGTCTCCGTGCCGAGTACGATTTTGCCGGTCGCCACCTGACACTCGCCGAGTCGGCCGAGGATCGTCGGCGCGTGATAGAGCGACTCGGCTCGCGTCAGCTTGTCGATCGCCGCGTCGCAGTTCCCCGCGTCGGCGAGCTGCACGCCTTCGACGCCGAGACTCCGCGCCATCGAAACATCGGCCGCGGCGGGCGCTGGGGTCTGCGCAAAGGCCGGCGCGCCCAGTGAAAGGACGCCGCACGCGGTGCCGAGTGCCGTTTTCGTCGCCACGCGTTGGAAGGAAGAAAGTCGTTTCAACATGTTCTCGGTCGCCGATGGCTCCCACTAAAATCCAAGGTCGATGTTCTTCGATGCGGGCTTCGCCGGAGGGCTCGGGGGCGCCACTTCGTGAGCCGCGGCCTTCGCGGGGACGGGTGTTTTTTGGGGGGCGCTCGGTTCGTGAGGCGCGGCGCGGACAGGCCGCGGTTCGGGCTGGACGGGCGCCGCAGCACTCCGCGTGGGCGTTGCGACCGCGGGTTCGGCAGCCGGCGGCGCGTTCTTGGCCGCCGTCGGTTCGCCCGGCGCCGTCGCGGCCGCTGGCGTGGGCACGGTCGAGCTCGCGTTCGTCGCGGCTTGCTCGGGCACCGGAGAGCTCGCGTTCGCGGCGGCCGGCGAATCGTCCGAATGGCTCCGCGACAACGCGAAGAGCCCGATGCCCACCGCGACGATCCCGACGACGATGGCCGTGGGTACGGCCAGCGAGCGCTTCGGGATCGACGCTCCGGTGACGGAGAACGGCGACGTCGTGATCCCACCCGTTTGAATCGTCGGTTCCCGTCCGGTTTGCGCCAACACCGCGGGGGCCGGCGCGACGATTTGAACGGGCGCCGGAGCCTGCGCGATCGGGTGCTCGGGCGCGGCGACCACGGCCGAGCTCGAATCGCGGCTCCCCCGCGGGCCAAGCCCCGCCGCGAGGTGAAACGTGTCGACCAGATCCGCCGCTGATTGGAAGCGCTCTTCGGGCACGCGATGGCACGCTCGCTCGAACCAGCCGTCGAGACTCCAGGGCAGCGTCGGGACGCGAGCGCGCGCCGACGGAAACGGCAAGGTGCAGATCGCGACCAGAAGATCGCCGATCGACTCGCCGGTGAACGCGGCGTCGCCGGTGAGCATCGTGAACGCGACCATCCCGAGCGAATACAGATCCGTGCGGTAGTCGAGGCTCTTCAAGCCGCGGGCTTGTTCGGGGCTCATGTATAGCGGCGTGCCGAGGATGGCGCCGGTCTTCGTCGACGAGCCGATCTCTTCGTCGCGGCGGATCTTGGCGATCCCGAAGTCGAGCACCTTGGCGACCTCCCCCTCGTCGTCTTGAGACGTCGCGAGAAAGATATTCTCGGGCTTCAGATCGCGATGCACGACGCCCACCGAGTGCGCGCGACCGAGCGCTCGCCCCACCTCGATCAGAATCCGGGCAGCGGCGGGCAAGGGCAAGCGCCCGAGCCGCGCCAGCCGCGCGTCGAGCGATTCGCCCTCGAGGTGCTCCATGACGATGTACGGCACGCCGTCGTCGGTGATGCCGTTGTCGTAGACCTGCACGACGTACCTCGACCGGAGCTGCGCGGCGGCCTTGGCTTCGGTGTCGAAGCGTTGCCGCGCGTCCCGCGAGTTCGCGAATCTTCGCGCGATCAGCTTCACCGCGACGCGCTGTCCGAGACTCGCGTGCGTCGCGGCCCACACGCTGCCCATGCCGCCGCGCCCGATGAGACGTTCGACGCGATATTTGCCGCCGATCAGCGTGCCCGCCGGCAGCGAAACGGCCGGCTCTTCGTCGTCGAACTCGTCAGGCACGGAGAGCCCCCACACCGATGCGCGTTCGTCTCCCTTTTCGGTGATCGACGCTGCACCTCCCGTTCACGATGCGACACCGTGGGATCCAGAGTTCGTCGGCGTCAAGCGAGAAGGATTTGGAAAAGCAACGCGGTTCAGGCCACACACCGATGAGGCCAGTCGAACAACCAAGTGAGACAAGGCCCAGCAAGGCGTGGCGCACTGGGCGACGTTGGCGGTATCGGCGAGCCGAGATTTCTCGCAGACCTCGAGGATCCTTTGGCTTTTTCTTGGATATCATGATACGTGGTCCAACCAGTCGCGACGAAGGAGACGACCATGCCGCTCTATGCCATCAACGATCGGTCCCTTGCCGATCAGGTGTTCGATCAGCTCGTGGGCGAGATCATGGCGGAGCGATATCCCGCCGGCGCAACGCTTCCGTCCGAGCGTACGCTGACCGAAGTCTTCGGCGTGAATCGACACGTCGTGCGCGAAGCCGTGAAGCGTCTCGAGCAACTCGGGCTCTTGAAGACGTCGCGCGGCGGCTCGACGCGGGTGCTCGAGTTCAAGCGGCGCTCCGGCCTCGATCTGCTCGCGATGATGGCCGAGCACGCGCGGGGCGGAGAGGAAATATCGAGGTACTTGCTCGCGGTTCTCGAGATGCGCGCGGCGCTCGGCGCCGACGTGGTCCGCTTGTGCGCGCTCCACGCGACGCCCGAAATTCGCGCCGACCTGGTCGCACTCTCGCGCGAGATGGCGGCGGCGACGTCCGACGAAATTTTGTTCGCGCTCGAGATCCGGTTCTGGGAGCGGCTCCTCGACGGCGCCGACAACATCGCTTACCGGCTCGCCTTCAACAGCCTCGTGAAGGGGACGTACGTCATCGGCAAGGCCGCGCAATCGGGGTTCATCGCGGAAATCCGCGCGACGGAGTATCGCGCGCCCATCGCCGCCGCGATCCTCGCTGGAGACGCGGAGACGGCGGAGTCCATCGCGCGCGCCGTGATGCGCCACACGGTGGACGCGTTCGCCGCCGGCAAGCGCGAGGAAGGCCGCTTCGCGACCTCGCCCAGCTCCGAAACGAAACCGCTGACCGCGATCAAACGACGAACCGCGGGGGCGTCGCGACGTCGCTCGTCGATCTGAATGCGGTGCGCGCCGCCGTTCGTCGGCACGCATGCCGCTTCGCACGCTGGCCCTCGCGCGCTCTACGGGCGGTACGAAAAAGACGACGGGACTTGCCGCAACGGCGCCGCGAGGTTCGCGAAACGACAGAGGTGGCGCCGTGTCTCACGCGGGTCGATCATTTCCTCGACGCCGAACGCTTCCGCGGTCCGGATCGGCGATTGAAACGCCTCGAGCTTCGCCTCGATCTCGGCGCGGAGCTGGTCGGGATTCGGCGAGGCTTCGATGACCGCGCGATAGGCCGCGTCCACGCCGCCCGCGATGGGCAACGAACCCCATCGGGCGGACGGCCAAGCGTAGCGAAGAAACGAGCGCGAACCGTTCCTTTGCGTGAGCGCGGCCATCCCGAACGCTTTCCGCACGATCACCGCGCACCATGGCACGGTCGTCGCGCGGACGGCCGCGAGCGCCTGCGTCCCGTAGCGCATCACGCCGGCGACCTCGGCGTCTCTTCCGATCAAGAAACCCGGAATGTCGACCAGGTGTACGACCGGCAAATGAAAGGTCTGCGCGAGGTCGACGAGTCGCACTGCTTTGCGACAGGCGTCCGAGGTCCACGCGCCGGCGTAGTAATACGGGTCGCTCGCGAGGATCGCGACGGGCCAGCCATCGAGGCGAGCGAGCCCGGTGATCACCGATTTGCCCCAACCCTTGCCGATCTCGAACCACGACTCGTGATCGACCACCGCCTGCACAATCGGCCGCATCTTGTAGACGCGCCGATCGTCGCGCGGCACCACGTCGAGGAGCGACGGTTCGGCGCGGTCGACGGGGTCGCTCTGGTCGCCGCGGGGCGGCACATCGAACACCGAGCTCGGTAGATACGAAAGAAATCGTCGCGCGCGCGCGAAGGCGTCGACTTCCGTCGCGACCTCGTCGTCGATGGTGCCGTTCTTGGCGTGAATGGTGCTCCCGCCGAGCTCCTCTTTGGTGACGACTTGGCCGACGCGCGCGACCACCGGCGGCCCGGCGGCGAAGAGCTGCGACGTGCCTTTCACCATCATCGAGTAGTGGCTCGCGCATACTCGCGCCGCGCCCATTCCGGCGACGGAGCCGAGCCCGAGCGCGACCACCGGCACCTCGGACAGCGCGGCCAGCGCCTCGGTGAATTGAGGAACGTCCGGTAAATAAGTGCGCCCGAGCGTCTCGAGGTGTTTCACCGAGCCGCCTCCGCCGGTGCCGTCGACGAGGCGGATCAAAGGAACGCGGAATCGTCGCGCGAAGGTCTCCGCGAACGTGAATTTTTCCGGCGCGCCGCCGTCGCTCGCGCCGCCGCGCACGGTGAAATCGTCGCCGGTGACGAACGCCGTACGCCCGTCGACGCGACAGAGCCCGCAGACGATGTTGGTCGGCATGAATCGAACGAGCGCGCCGCTCGCGTCGTATTCGGGGAACCCAGAAATGGAGCCGATCTCGTCGAAGCTCCCGGCGTCCACCACGCCCTCGATGCGCTCGCGCACCGTGAGCTTGCCCGCGTTTCGATGTCGCTCGACCTTTTCGGACCCTCCGAGCTCGCGCGCGAGGTCTTTTCTACGGGCTATTTCGTCGAGCTCGGGTCGCCAATTCATCGGCGCGATTGGTAGCAGGTCGGCGAGGGGAGCGCACCGCATCGACGATGCGCACCAAGAGCAGCACGGTGAGGATCGCGGCCCAGGTCAGGGGCAACCGGGTGTCCGCCTTGACCCGCATGTAGAAATGCAGCGCGGCGAGCAGCGCCGAGGCGTACACCAACCGGTGAAGCCGCTTCCATCGCGCGAATCCGAGGCGCGCGACCGATTTCTTCGTCGACGTCAGCGCGAGAGGGATCAAGAGGACGAACGCGATGGATCCGACGGCGATGAACGGCCGCTTGGTGACGTCCGCGAGGATCGCGCCGAGCGAAAACCCGTGATCGAGGATCGCGTACGTCGAAAAATGCGCGAGCGCGGTGAAGAACGCAAAGAGCCCGAGCGAACGCCGGAGCCGGAGGGCCCACTTGGCCTTGAAGACGAGCTGGAGCGGCGTGCACGCGAGGCTCGCGACGAGGAAGATCAGCGCGAGCAGCCCGAGCCGATCGAGGACCGTGGCGATGGGGTTCGCGCCGAGTCCGTGCGTCGCGGCGCGGTAGAGGATGGAGACGAAGGGCGCGAACGAGCCGGTGACGACGGCGGGAACCAGCCACGAGAGCGGCTTCGAGCGAGGACGCACGACGGCGGTCGCGGTCATGCGCGGGCTCGTCTCGCGGGCCGTGAACGTGTCGTCATGACCTCAGAAGTTCTTCGCGAGGTCCATCCCCGCGTAGAGGTGCGCGACGTATTTCGCATACCCGTTGAACTGTTTCGTGTTGCGACGCGCGAGCTCGCCGATGCGCCGTTCGGTGGCCTGGCTCCAGCGGGGATGATCGACGAGCGGGTTCACGTTCGCGTAGAAGCCGTACTCGTTCGGCGCGAGGGCGTTCCACGTCGTCTTGGGTTGCTCTTGCACGAACCGGATTTTCACGATCGATTTGATGCCTTTGAAGCCGTATTTCCAGGGAACGACGAGGCGGAGCGGCGCGCCGTTCTGGCCGGGCAACGGCTTTCCGTAGAGGCCGGTCACCATCAAGGTGAGCGGGTTCATCGCCTCGTCGATGCGAAGCCCTTCGACGTACGGCCACGGGAGGACGTCGCCGCTCTCGCCGGGAAGCTGCTTCGGATCGAGGAGCGTCGTGAACTCGACGTATTTCGCCCGCGACGTGACGTCGAGCCGCGCGATCAAATCCGCGAGCGGGAAGCCGAGCCACGGAATGACCATCGACCACGCTTCGACGCACCGCATACGGTAGACGCGTTCTTCCATGCCGAACCATCCGAACAGCGTGTCGACGTCCACGGTGCGCGGCTCCTTGACTTCGCCCTCGATGCGCACGCTCCACGGGCGAGGCATCAAGGTGTGCGCGTTCCGCGCCGGGTCCGACTTCTCGTCGCCGAATTCGTAGTAGTTGTTGTACGTCGTGATGTCGGCGTAGGGCGTCTTCACCTCGTCGGTGTCGTACGGCGACGGGCCCGTCTTCGCCGGTGGTGCCGGCGCGCCCGGAACAGGGAGAGGGGAAGGGGGTGGCGGTGCGGCCTTGGGGGCGTCGGGCACCCCTTGATTCGATAGCAAGACGAGGCCGGTGCCCCACGCGGCGCTCGTCGCGCCGAACGCCGCGGCTCGACGGATGAACTCGCGACGTCGGAGATAGAGCGACTCGGGCGTGATCTCGGAGCTCGGCGGCGCCTCGAAGTCGAGCTTCATGGACGAACTCACTATACCGCGGGGCGCGGCGATCTCCCGCCGAGGGCAAACACGCAGGCGAGCGCCGCGCTCGAGAGCCCCACGACGCAGACGCCGGGCCACGCGTAGATGGCCCACGCGCGCGACGACAAGGCCGATCCAGCGGCGCCGCCGATGAAATAATTCACCATATAGACGGTGTTCGCGCGGCTCTTCGCGTCCGGGAACGTGGCGTAGATGCGCGTCTGGTTCGCGACGTGACCCGCTTGAACGCCGACGTCGAGCACGACGACGCCCACGACGAGGCCTGCGAGCGAGCGACCAAACGCCCAGAGCAACCCGAACGCGATGAGCGAAAGCACCGCGCCGGCCGCGACCCCGGCGCGCGGTGGGTAGCGATCCATGGCGCGTCCGACGAGCGGCGCGCCGGCGGCGCTCGCCGCGGCGAGGAGTCCGAAGAGCCCGGCGGCCTTGGCGCCGTAGTGATACGGCGGGGTCGACAGGAGGAAGACCAGGGTCGTCCAGAACGCGCTGAACGCCGCGAACAGAGCGGCTCCGGAAAACGCTGCGGACTTGAGCTCGGACTCGGTGCGGAAAAGCCGCGCCATCGACGAGTACAGGGCGGCGAACCGCGTCGAGGTCGAGGCCGCGGCGCTTCCGCGCTCGGGCCCGACACGACTCTTCGGCAGAAAGGCCGTGAGCGCCGCGCCGAGGCCGAGCATCACGCTCGCAGCCATGAAATAGACGGAGCGCCACCCCAGAATGCCGCCCACGAATCCGCCGATGAAGCGCGAGAGCAGGATGCCGACGAGGAGACCGCCGATCACCGTGCCGACGACCCGGCCGCGCTCTTCTTCCGGGGCGAGCTGGGCGGCGAAGGGGAGCAGCAGGTGGGGAATGTTGTTCGTGACTCCGAGCGCGAAGCTCGCGACGAGCAGCATGTCGAACGAGGGCGATGAACCCATGACGAGACCCGCCGTCGCGGAGGCGACGCACATCCACGACGCCAATTGACGGCGTTCGAGCAGATCGCCCATCGGCACGAAGACCAGCATGCCGAGCGCCGTGCCGATCTGCGTGAGCGTCGTGATCGCGCCGGCGCGGGCGTCGGGTACACCGAAGCCTTGCGCCATCTCGCGAAGAAGCGGCTGGCAATAGTAGACGTTCGCGACGCTGACGCCGGTGCCCGCGGCGAGGAGCGCGGTGACGCCGCGTGGGGAGAGGGCGCGCTTCGGCGCGCTGCTAGGGCGCAGCACCGCGGTCGAGTCGAACCAGTGGAATCACGCGAGTCGTCTTGTCTTGATAGGCTGCGAAGCTCGGCATCGCCTCGGCGAGTCGAGGCCAGAGGGCGTCGCGCTCGCGGTCGGAGAGCACCTCGGCGCGCGCGTGAAAGCAATCCGGCCCGCGCTGAACCACGACATGCGGATCGGCGCTGAGGTTCAAGAACCAGGCGGGGTGGTGGGGTGCCCCCGCCATCGACGCGACGACGTACATCTTCCCGTCATCGAAGAACGGGACGACGGGCACGGTGCGCTTCAGGCCCGTCTTTCGGCCCCGGGTCGTGAGGAGGATGACGTCTTGGCCTCTCATCGAGGCGCCTCGTCGGCCGCCCGAGGATCGGTAAACCCACACGTGCGCCTTCACGAAAAGGCGAATCATCGGATTCATGAGCCGAGCTTGCCACGATTCAGAACGGCTCTCGACATCCTCGAACGATATCGTGGACCTCGATGGCCGAGCCTGTTCGGCTCGAAACCTCACAGCCGAGGGTGTTCCCTTGGGCGAGTGCTATGTTTCGACTCGGATGCCGTGGCACCCCACATCGTCGGTCGCTCTGGTCGCCTCCGTGATCGGCGCGATCGCAACGGCTCGGTCCGTCGCAGCGCAGCCTGCGACCAGAGCGCTTGTCGCTCCCCCATCCGCTACGGCAACGGCGCCTGCCACGACGGCGGTCGCCGCCTTTCCGGACCTGCCGCCAGAGCGTCCGACGCCGCCGGTCGATCCCGCGCTCGCGCTGCTCGACGCGGATCCGTACGAAGCGGAGCTCACTGCGATCAAGATCGCGCGAAACCTCTACGGCGGCGATCCGCTCTTCGACAACCCGTACTCGGACGCGGTCCGTCTCGCCAATCCGTACACGGATGCGAGCCGGCTCGCGCCGCCGGCCGCCGCGCACGCGTTCGTGACCGACGGCTACGGCAATGCGCTTCTCGACGAAGATCCGTACCGCTGATCGCTCGACCGTGAACTGCGTCAGGAACGCACGGCACGCGTCGCCTTCGCCTCGGCGAGATCGAGCACGCGAGCCTTTGCGGCGCGTTTCGGCGAGAGCTCGACTCCGATCGCAGAAAAACCGTGCTGATTGGCGACGGCCAGCATCGTGCCGATGCCGCAAAATGGATCGACCACCGTCGTGCACGGCGTGTGGTCGGCGAGGAACCGGCAGATCGCTCGGCAAGCGTCGAGGCCCATCGCGCGCGGCCAGGTCATCGTGCCGAGCGTCGGGAGCACGTCGGGCGACGACTGCTTGGGCTCGAGCCGCAAGGCACGCGAGAAGCAGAGCAAATGCGCATACGCCGGCCGCCCGAAGGTCGTGATGCCTGCGGGGGCTCGACAGACGACCTTGTGCCAGAGCAGCGACGCTCCGGCGCGTTCGGCGCCGAGTTGCACCAGGAAGCCCTTGTCGACCCAGGTCCCCTCTCGCTTCACGTCGGTCTGATAGAACACGACGACCGACGCGTCCGCGACGGCGCGACAGGCGAGCGCCGCGGTGTCGACGAACCATCGCCGCCAGCCGTCGAAGCCCAATTTGGGCACTTCCGAGCTGTCCGGCATCGACGTCACGATCGCGTGATCGCCGGGTAAAACGGTGTTCGCGAGCCAAGCGACGCCGTCGCCTTGATGTACGATTCGAGCTGGCATCCGGCGTTCAACGCGACTTCGACGATACCACGCTCGTCAATTGCTTCGATGTGCGGCGCGTGATAGCTCCGCGGGCGACAACCTGGCGATGACCGAGCCCACTCCGACGCCTTCCGCCCGTATCGTCGTGGTCGACGACGACGAGGACTCGCGCGACCTGTTCGTCGCGGTCTTGCGGATCAATGGCTTCGAGGCGGACCCGTTCGCGGCGGCGGAAGATGCGCTCGCGGCCGTCCTCGAGCATCCCCCCGACGCGGTATTGCTCGACATCACGCTCGCAGGAAACATTGACGGCTACGAGCTGGCGCGGCGCCTTCGTGCGACCGGGGAGCCCCCCAAGCGAATCCTCGTCGCGGTCACCGGGCACTCCGCGTCCACGGTCAGAAGCGAAGGCGTCCGATTCGACGCCGTGTTCACCAAGCCGGTCGACCCCGACATTCTCGTCGCCGAGCTGCGCCGCTTGGTCGGCACTCGTTAGACCCGACGCGCGGCGCCTCGCACGCGCGCATTTCCGCCCCACCCATGGTCCAGATGCGCGCTCGCACTGGGACGCTACGACACGAGCGCCCGCATGGCGAGCGGCCTCCGGTTCAGGTTTCCCTCATAACGCGCCTCGGCACGTGGCGTGCAAACACGACGTCAACCGAACGACTCGCATGAACGCTCCTCCTTCTCGCGTGCACCTCGATTCGCTGGACCTTCTGGATTGGGACGTGGCTCCTGCCAGCCCGGCGACCGCGGCCCACACCACGACGCCGGCTTCTGGCGAAGGGCCAGTGACTCCGCCGTGGGGGGACGAACCGACCTTACGCTCCGACGTGAGCGATGTACCCGACAGCTACACGCCGCCGCGGCAACAATTGGACGAACCTTGGGATCCGCTGGCTGCGGGAGGCGTGATCGACGGCAAGTACCGCCTCGTTCGCGAGCTCGGGCGTGGCGCGATGGGCGTCGTCGTCATGGCGCACGACGAGACGCTCGACCGAAATGTGGCGGTGAAGCTCATTCAGGCCGAATTGACGAGCCCCGGCTTCAGGGTTCGATTCCTCGAAGAGGCGCGGGCAATGGCCCGCGTCAACCATCGGAACGTGGTCCAGATCTACGCCTGCGGCGAGCACGGCACCGTGCCGTACTTCGTCATGGAGCTCGTCGAGGGGTTCACTGCAGAGGAGTGGCTCGAACGTCGAACCGGGCCTGTCGACGTGAGCACCGCGGTGCGCCTGCTCGCGGCCGTCTGCGAAGGCGTTTCGGCTATCCACGTCGCGGACACGCTTCACCGCGACATCAAGCCGAGCAACATCTTGCTCGACGCCGAGTTGCACCCGCGCATCGCGGATTTCGGGGTGTCGACGTTTCGAGCGCGACGCGCCTCCCGTCCGGAAGTGGTCGGGACGCCGGCCTACATGGCGCCGGAGATCGCGTTCCCGATGCCCGACGAGCAAGCGACGCAACGCGCGGACGTCTACTCGCTCGCCTGCGTGGCCTACGAGCTCCTGACCGGCGAGCAGCCTTTTTCGGCGGACAATGACCGCCAATATTTCTTTCACCATGCGACGACCCCGGTTCGGCCGCCAAGCACCGTCCGGTCCGATCTGCCGCAGGCGTTCGATCGCGTCCTCTTGAACGCACTCGCGAAGGATCCTAGCGCGCGCACGCCGACCGTCGACGCATTTCGGCGCGACCTTCTCATCGCAAGCGAAGACAGCCCGGAGCCCGTGAGGATTCTCGTCGCGGAAGACGACGAGGGGTTTCGCGATATCCTCGGACTCGGACTCACCAACGAGTTTCCGGACGCCGAGGTCATCTGTGTCCCCGATGGCGCGGCGGCGCTGGATGCGCTCCGGAATCGGCCAGCATCGGTCGCGATCCTCGACCTGAACATGCCGGGCCTGGACGGTCTGGAAGTCACACGACGTCTCCGCGACGGCGAGACGGCCAGCGGCATGCCGATCATCGTGCTCACGGGGTCGGGCGGCCCGGCCGAGTGGAGAGAACTGTCGTCGCTCGGCGCCGATCGGTTCCTCGTGAAGCCGGTCGGTATCGACGAGATCGTCACGTCGGTGCGTCAGTCACTCCGCAAGCGCTCGCGAAATTCAGAGCCGTCCCTCGCGGCGCCGCCGAGTGGGGCGTCCACGCGAGTGGCCGAGCCCACGACGGCGTCCGGCGTTCAGCCCAAGGAGGAGCCCCGTCCGCCGGCGCGGAGAAAGCCTGAGTAGTCACAGCATCGGCACGGTTGACGCGCGCGGGCGCGACCGACGAATGCGCATGGAGGCGCGGCCCTTGGGATAGAGTCGTCGAAACTCCATGCCGCCGCCGATTTCAGTGCTCTTCACCGGGGGAAATTCCGGACCGTGGCGCGTCCGCACCTCCGTCGCCGTGATCGGGAAGGGATTGCCCAACGCGCGGGCCGTTGCGATCGACGAGGTCGCCGTCACGGTGGCCCCCGAGCGGGGCGCTGCGTGGTGGCTTCGCGGCACGACGAGCAACCACCGCTACGCCGAGCGCGCCGAGAGCGACGCGCTCGCCAAGGTGCAACCGCCGCTCGGGCGGCATGAGGCGACGCGCGCCGCGCTCATTCCGATGCGCAAGACCGACGCGTGGTGGGCGCTGGCTCAAGACGAGCGTCGACGCATCTTCGAGACCGATTCGCATCACATCGCGCTCGGTCTCAAGTATCTGCCGGCCATCGCGCGGCGCCTGCATCACGGGCGTGAGCTCGGCGAGCCATTCGATTTCCTGGCCTGGTTCGAGTTCGCACCGGAGAACGAAGCGCTCTTCGACGAGGTCCTCGCCGCGCTGCGGGCGACCGAGGAATGGAAATACGTCGAGCGCGAAGTCGAGATTCGCCTCGAGCGGTGACGGCCTTCGACGTCCCGCCGACGCTCACCGACGCCAAGGGGCCCCTCTTTTAATCTCGAGCAAGACTGCTCGAAGCGACGCGCGCGTCGCCCGCGTGCCCCTCCCAAAATGTCTCAGAGAGGCATCCGAACGCGGTGCCCTGCCGCAAAGAGGAGCCAAATCGCGGGGTTTCTGGGTGGCATGCGCGTTGCTCTTGGACCCATCGAACCAGAAGCGAAGCGGCGCGATCCGCTTCAACAGGAAGAAATATCATGAGCAATGCAAGCAAGCGTGGCGAAGGTGCTGCGGAAGAGTTGGGTGGGAAGATCAAGGGTGCAGTCGGCAAGCTGATCGGCAGCGACAAGATGAAGGCCGAAGGCCGCGCCAAGGAGCTCGAAGGGAAGGCCAAGCAAGAAGCAGCCAAGGCCGGCGAGCGCGCCAAGGGCAAGGTCGAGGAGACGATCGGCGCCGTGAAGAATCGGATCGGCGCGGCCGTCGGCAGCGACCAGATGGAAGCCGAAGGCGAGGTCAAGGAATTGACCGGCCAGGCTCGCCAGCGGGCCAATCGCTGAACCGTGCGCGCGTCGTCGGACCGGCGGCGCGCGTCCTTCGTTCTTTCTCAGGTCCAGCGAAGAACGACGACGAGCGCGCCGTCGCGGACCGCGTGCACTGCGGTGACGTTGTCGGCGCTCGTCAGGCTGAGCACGTAACGAAATACCTCGGCGATGACGAATCGCATGAGCGCGTGCTCGACGTAGGGATGCTTGCGGAGCGTGAGCTGAAGGCTCTGACGCTCCACGGTCGTCGCTTCGAGCCGCCCGGTCGAGTATTCGTCGCGCCACAGCGCGACCACCCGTGGTGCGAGCGAGTGGGGGGTGGCCATGCGGATCAAGATCCGTTTCACCTTGCCGAAGCCTTGGTCGACGGTGAGGTGAATGTGCTTCGTCATGAGCGCTTCATCGCGCTTGGCAGGTCCGTTCCAGACCGCGACGTGCCATGCGATCAAGTCGTCGAGCGGGATCCAATCGGGGAGGGGACGCATGCCCGCGGTGCGCTCGCGCACGTCCGGGGGCAAGCCTTCGCACAGCGCTTGGTAGCCTGTCGCGCCCCACATTTCCTCGCATGCCGCGCGAAACCCGATGAGGCTCTTCTTGTGAACGAGCGACTCCCGCGGGGTGTTGGCTGGGCGGAGGGATGCGGACATTCGGCGATCTTCGTCTGCGCTTCCTGCGGAGCGCGAGTGACCCGGGCTCGCGCGAGCGGAGTCTAGCAGCTCGAACGGCCCCACTTTGGGGCTTGAACCCAGCGAAGGGAGGCTCAATATCGATCCATGCGATTTTACGTCCACGGTTCGCTAGGGGTTACGGCATTCTCGTGGATGGTCTCCGCCGCGACCCTGGTGGGGTGCGGCGCGAGTGGATCCGCGTCCAACGATGCGGGTGCGGTCGTCGCGGGCGGAGCTCCCGGTGCGGGCGGATCGAAGAGCAGCGGAGGCGCGACGGGAACCGGCGCAACGCCGAGCAGCGGCGGCGCGGTCGCGACCGGCGGAGCCACGTCGAGCACTCCGCCGGCATCCGGCGACTCCGTGCTCATGCATCACAAGAACCCGAATCGCGACGGCGTGTACGTCGAACCCGCGCTGACTCAGTCCACCATCGCGACGCTCGACCAGGACATGGCCTTCAAGCCGACGTTCGGCAGCGAAGCCGTCTATGCCCAACCGCTCTTCGTCGACGGCATGGGCTCCGGAAAAGATCTGGTGTTCGTCGCGACCGAGGCGAACGACGTGTATGCCTTCGACGCCTCCAATGGCGCGCAGGTCTGGAAGACGCCGCTCGGCGCGCCCACGCCGATGTCGATGATGAGCTGCGGCAACATCGATCCCTTCGGCGTGACGGGCACTCCGGTCATCGATCTCGCGTCGCGCACTTTGTTCGTCGACGGCATCGTGCTTCCGCCGGGCGACGGCGCGCAAAAACACATGATTTTCGCGCTGTCGATCGACACCGGCGAGGTGAAACCGGGCTGGCCCGTCGACGTCGCCGCGAAAGTAGGGACGTCGACCGTGCCGTTTCTGGCGACCACGACGGGACAGCGCGGCGCTCTCGCCCTCGTCGGCGACACCTTGTACGTCCCGTACGGCGGACTCTACGGCGATTGCGGCACTTACAATGGACGCGTCGTCGCCGTCTCCATCTCCGATCCAACCGAGGTCAGGAGCTGGGCCACGTCGGCGAACGCGGGCGGGATCTGGGCGCCGGCCGGTGTGTCGTCCGACGGCGCGTACGTGTACGTCGCGACGGGCAACACCCAAAACACGAAGCGGTCGGGCGCGACGAACGTGTGGGGCGGCGGTGACGCGCTGGTCCGATTGGGTCTCGGCGCGGCGTTCACGAACGCGCCCGCCTATTTCGCGCCGACGAACTGGCACGATCTCGACGACGCCGATCTCGACATGGGAACCGCGCCCATTCCCTTCGATCTCGCGGGCTCCACGCCGGCGCACCTTGCGCTCGTGTTCGGCAAAGACGGCAATGCGTACCTGGTCGATCGCGATAATTTGATGGGAGTGGGCAAGGCAATCGGCGCGAGCGGCAACTCCGCCGCGACGCTGAACGTCTCGAACAACGTGATCATCTCGGCGCCGGTGCTCTACACGACGACGACCGCGACGTACGTCTCGTTCAAGGGTCAGAGCCCCAAATGCTCCAAGGGGGGAAGCCTGGCCACGTACAAGATCACGCCGGGCTCGCCTCCCACGTTGTCGTTCGCGTGGTGTGCAGGAAACGGCGGCGGTTCGCCCATGGTGACGACGTCCGACGGCACGCGCGACGTGATCGTCTGGTTTCCCGACGCGGACGGCTCCGGTCAGCTCGAGGCGTTCGATGGCGATACGGGCGTCGCGATCCCGTATGCGGGCAGCAAAGTCGGTATCGCCAACGTTCGACGCTTCAATGCGCCCATCGCCGCCAAAGGGAAGATCTACGTCGCGGCGGACGGGGGCATCACCGCGTTCACGCTGTGAATCTTCGCAGGATCGACGCGCGACGTCCCGGGCACGTGCCCGGACCGGTGCCCAACCGGCGAGTCCACATGAGGCTCCTAAGTAGCTAAAAAGAAACGAGTAATGGGATGGCACGCGCCGTGCTGACCTTTCGGCCGTTCTCCGGAACCCCAACCGAAAGATGACTCCCATGAAACGCGCTTCGTTCGGCTTCTTCACCTCGCTCGCTCTCGGCCTCGTCGCTCACCACGCGGAGGCGGTTCAGATCACCGCGGCAACGGTGCAATCGGGACGAACGGAGGGACAACCGATCGCGGTGTCTGCAGCCGTGGATTTTCAGGACCCGCCTCCGCCGGTCGGCAAGGTGTTCGTGAATCCGCTCATTCGCACGAGCCATATCGTGACTGCGACCGTCGCGGCGCCATCGACGTCGGTGCCGGCGATCGCGACGACGATCAGTCTCGTCCTCGACGCCGCGAGCGGCCTCTACAAGGGCACTTTCGCGGAGCTTCCCTTCGACAATTACCAGGTGAAGATCACCGCGACGCGACGGGTCGACGACGCGTCTCATTTGCCCGCGACGAGCACGGCCACTTCGGCGGTCACCAATCGCTCGCTCAGCGTCCTCGAGCCGGTTGGTTGTTTCGATTTTCGAAATCAGAGCTTGCAAGGGGTGACGGTCAACGGCTTCTTCGACGCCGACACGACCACGATCGTTTCACCGGCGAACATCACTCCCGCCTGGAGCCCGATCGGCTTTTTCGGACTGAACGCGACGGATGGCTCGGTGTTTCTCGATCTCAGCGCGGCGCATCCGCCGTCGGCGAGTCAAGTCGACGAGTTCTATCGCTTCGACGTCATGTCGCCGGACTTGAGCGCGAACCAGAACTGGCAGAATGTCACCGGCGTGAGCTTCCGCTTCATGTCGACGAACAGCGAGGCTTACTTTCTCCACGCGGTCGTCCGCGCGAGGAAGCCAGACGGCTCGATCGCCCTCTTCACCCAGACCGACGCGAACGGTGTTCCGCTCACCGCGCCCGCCCTCGGCGGCACCTTCCAAACCATGATTGACCGCCTCTCTATCCCCGCAGGTTCGACCGTCGTCGGCGTCGACGTGCGCGTCTTCGGCGACCCCGAATTCACCCCGCCGAACCTCTTCGTCGACGCGATCTGTCCGCGACACTGATCGGCGGTCGAGGGGGGACATGACCCATCGCGCGCCGAATCTTGACGCCAATTTGATGCGCCGCCCGGTACAGGCATCGTGGCGGCGCGCGCGCCGTCACGCATGGCGCCGCCGCCCAGAGTCTCACCCGGACAGATCCTCGAAGACCGCTTCGAGATCCTCGAGCAAATCGGCAAGGGGGGCATGTCCACGGTCTACAAGGCGAGAGACCTGGAAAAAGACGGCGCCTTCGTGGCGGTGAAGGTCCCACTGCCGATGTTCGCGAGCGGCGTCGGCAGCTGGTCGATGTTCCAGCGCGAAGCGCTGATCGGGGAGGGGTTGCGACATCCCTCGCTACTTCGGTTCATCCCGCTCGCCCCGGACAAGCGACGAAACTACGTGGTGACGGAACACGTCGAGGGGGTGCCGCTCGATCGCGTCGTCGGTCGAGGGCGTCACCTCGAAGAACGCGACGCGCTCGCCTTGATGAGCCGGCTCTGCGACGCGATCGGCTACCTGCACGAGCGCGGATTCGTCCACTACGACCTGAAACCGGGCAACGTCATCGTCGCGAGCGACGGATCGATTCGCATCATCGACTTCGGGATGGCGCACGAGATCGTCCGAGCGCGATTCGGGTTCGTCGGGTCCGCGCCGCCCATCGCGTCGTCGGACTACGTCGCGCCCGAACAGATCCGTCGAAAGCGCGGACAACCGAGCGTCGACATCTACGCCCTCGGCGCGATGCTCTACGAGATGCTCACCGGAGTGCCACCGTTCGAACACGACGATCCGTTCGTCATCGCGAGCGCGCGACAGATCGGCGACCCGAAGGCGCCGCGCGCCCTCGTGCCGCGCATCTCGCGCGAAACGGAAGAAATCGTGCTCCGCGCGCTCCGTAGAGATCCGCTCGACCGCTACCCGAGCGTCGCCGCGCTGCGAGCCGACGTCGACAGTCCCACGTCCGTGCGCGTCTCCGGTCTCGCCGAGCACCTCGTTCCCGTCACGCCCTGGCGAAAGCACGTCCGGATGGCGCGCTACGTCGCGCTCGTCGGCGTCACACCGGTCGCGCTGCTCGTGCTTTCGTTCCGACTGCTCTGGTGGTTTCTTCAGCGAAAGCCGTGAGCGCGCGGGCAGCGTCGGGATCCGGCGAAGGCCGTACCTACGGCACGGGCCGCGTGCGAAGCCGCCGAGACGTCCCGCCACGGCGGACGATCAGTCTAATGAGCCCGCATCAGCCATGGTCTCCCCCCGAGCGGTTACTTTGTAATAGTTAGAGTCGCCCGTTTCGGGGCTTGCGCACTTTCGGCGACATCGGAGGACACGGGATGGTTCATCAACAGCGTCGTGAGTACGTCGGGCTTTTTGGGTTTTTCCTGGTCGGCTTGGCGGCCTTCGCCTGCGGCTCGAGCGAGCAGAGCGGCGCTGCTGGAGCGGGCGGAAAATGCACCACGTCACAAGCCTGCGCGGGTCAGCCGTGCGTTGACGGAGTGTGTCAGCGGTCGATCGACGGCGGTTCCGGCGGGTCGACCTCGGGCGCCGGCGGCGCGACGTTCAACGGCGGTTCGAGCTCCGGCGGCGGTTCGAGCTCCGGCGGCGCCTCCCAAGCCGGCTCGGCATGCACTCAGGGGAGCGATTGCCAGAGCGGCAAGTGCACTGGACGGCTCTGCATGCCGACCGTGACGCTGCCGAACACCACCTGCTCGACGGGGCCGGATTGCGCGAGCGGGGTCTGCACCTCTGGAACGTGCCAGATCCCTGCCGGTGCTTCGGGCTCGGTAGATCAGAGCGACTGTGCACCGGGATCGCTCGGGTGTTCGTGCCAGGCGATGAAGATGCCGCCCATGCCGTCGATGCCGCCCATGCCGCCCATGCCGATGCCGTCCATGTGCAAGCCCGGGCTCACGTGCGTGGGCGGTACGTGCTGCAATTCCAAAACTGGGAGCTGCGCTCCAGGGACCGCTCAGACGGATGCAGGTGGCGGCTCCAGCGGCTCCACGCCAACGGCCTGCGAGCCCGGTGTGGTCGGGCCCGTCATCACCGAGTGTGGGTACCCGTACGCGAGCAGCAATCCGTTGACGGACATCCTCTTCAACGAGAGCACGGTCCTCGCGGCAATCGCTCCTTCGGGCGGGTATCCTTTCGCGAGCATCCAGCTCTTCTACAACGACGAACACGCAATGACGCTCGGTGTTCACGAGACCGTCATCAATGGTGTGTCCAAGTCGTACCCAGTTTCGCCTCTGACGGCGAGCCCCGAGGTGGTCAACGCGCCGGAGACGGGGACGAACCAGATCATCGGACAGCAGGCAGGAGTCGATCCGGTGGGACGCCCGATGTGGCCGGCGCTGTTCATCACCGACATCACCAACGACGCGAACGCCGTGGCGGGCGACTGGCAATGGGGCGGCGCCCCGGTGAATCCGACCTACGTCGCCGGGACGTGGAAGGGTGCGGTTCGGACCGTCGACGCGACCGGTGCGTCGATCACCCCGGACGCGGATCCCGCCAAGAACAACCAGAACTACGGCAACGGTCACACGGCCCCTTCCGGCGCGATCACGATGGCGGAGGCGTTTGGAACCGAGGTGCGCTGGGACATCCGACTGGAAGTCGGTCACAACTATCGCTTTCAGGTGATGGTCCACGACGGCGACCAGAACAAGATCGGGGGTGACGCGGGCGAGGCCTGCGTGACCTTCTGCGCCGGCAACACGTGTCCGGAGGGGCGCTCGTCCTGCACCAGCGGCAGCGATTGCACGAACGGGGACGTCTGCTCGGGCGGTTGTTGCGTCTCCCCTCCGCCTCCGGCGTCCGACGGCGGCGCTTGCATTCCGGATTACCTCCTGGCCAACGGCGAGCGTGTCTGCACGCCGCCCCCAACGGATGGCGGATGTCCCCCGGGCTATGTGATCACGATCCAGAACAATCAGCAGTTCTGTACGCCGGTGCAGATTCACTGATCGTCCGAGCGCGATTCGGGTTCGTCGGCTCGGCGCCGCCCATCGTGTCGTCGGACTACGTCGCGCCCGAACCCTCCGGGGAAGATCCCTCTCTAGAGCGCGATTCAGCTGACATTACTTGCGGAGAGGGAGGGATTCGAACCCTCGGTACCCTTGCAGGTACACATGATTTCCAATCATGCACCTTCGGCCACTCGGTCACCTCTCCCGCGCCGCATCGTGATCGTCGACGGTGATCGTCGACCCTGATGTGGCGTGCGTCACGCAGCTCGACGAGCGATCGGAATCGATCGCGCGACGTTTGAACGGCGTGGCGGCGGAGAGAGAGGGATTCGAACCCTCGGTACCCTCTCGGGTACACCTGATTTCGAATCAGGCACCTTCGGCCACTCGGACATCTCTCCGCGGCGGAATCTGGCAGCACGGATCGACGCTGTCAACGGCGTTTCTCAGGCAAAAATAGGACTTTCTTGGCCGGGGTTTTCGCGGTGTCCCGGTGATTTTGCGGTTCGAAGAGGATAGGCTCGCGGGTCGATGGAGGCCCGCGCTGGCCTCCGCCACGCGAAGCCCTCGGTGGCGAGTTCCGAGCATGCACGCCAAGCCACGCCTCCGAGGCTCCTACAAGAAGAGCGAAACGAGTCGTCGGCAAGTACTCGAGGCCGCGGTTCAAGCGCTGGCGAAGCGAGGCTACGCGAAGACGAGCGTGAGCGACATCGCGCTCGCCGCGGGCATGAGCAAGGGCGCCGTGCACTACCATTTCGAGAGCAAGGACGATCTGATCGCGAAAGTGCTCGAGCACTGCGCCACGGTCGCCGGAGAACGAGTGCGCGAGGCCTGGGACGCGCCCGGTGAGCCGACGGAACGGATCCGTCGCGCCATCCACGAGATGCGGAGCATGCGCAAAGAGGGCGTGCCGGAGCTTCGCGTGCTCGCGGATTTGACGGCGCAGGGCCTGCACGATGCGCGCTTGCGCACCGCGCTCGGCAAGGTGTTCGAGACGAACCGGAAGCAGTTCGTCGACCATTTGACGAAGAGCCTCGACGCGATGGGGCTCAAGTCGAAGATCCCGGTGCACATCGTGCCGCGGCTCATGCTCGGCGCGCTCGATGGTCTCGCCATTCACGATTATTTCGATCCACCTGGCGTCGGTGACGACGAATTGGTGGAGCTCGCGCTCGACGGGATCGGGCTTTCCCTCTTCGAGATGTGAGCAGGTTTCACATGACCCCGCGCTTTCGTTCGCCGAGATGTGAGCAGGAAGGGTTTCCCATGAACCAAATGAGTCGCATCTTGCAGGCGAGCGCCGCGTCCATTCTCGTTTCGGTGACGGCTTGGGCCGACCCGCCGGCAGCGCCGACCGGATCGGCGACACCTCCGGCGAGCGCGCCCGCACCGGCAGCGCCACCCGCAGGGCCGAGCGCCGCGCCCGCGGCGCCCGTGCCGGTTTCACCCGCGGCGCCCGCGTCCGCCGCGACGCCGGTTTACGTGCCGCCGACGGCACCGGCGTACACGGTGCCCCCAACCCAAAGCGTGAGCGGCGTGACCCCGGCGGCAGCTCCGGCGACGGCGCCAACCGTCACGCCGCCGAGTGCGCCCGTGTATCAGCCGTATTACGCACCGGTCCCGACGTACCCGAGCGCGTCCGTCGCGGGCGATACGGGGACGACGACGACGGCGTCGACGTCGAAGACGTTCGTCAGCATCGAAGCGGGTGCCGCGTTCGACGGCGCGGCGAGATTTCCGGCGAACGAGTCCGCGCGCAGCGTCGAGGAAGCGATCGACTCGACGCTCGGGATCGCGGCGTGGGTCGGATCGCGACGACTCGCGTTCGGGCTCGCGTTCGAGCGCATCGGGCTCGGCAAGGATCACTATGCGACGGACGGAGCGGGGCAAGTGCTCGACGCGGAATACCTGGTCGACACGTTGTGGCTCGGCGGGCGCTACTACTTCTCGCAAAGCCGCCCCGCGGTGTACGTGACGGGCCAAGTCGGACCGGCGCTCCCCGAAGCGCGCGCGACCGGCACGCGGCAATCGTCGACACCGCTCGCCGCGCCGCCTTCGCCGTATCAGTGCTCCGATTCGGGCACCGTCGGCGTCGGGTTCGCGGCGGCGATCGGCGCGGAGTTCGACGTCGCGCGCGATTTTTCGTTCCTCACCGAAGCGAAGGCCACGGCGCACGCATTGAGCCAATCGGGGAGCGCGTTCAATGGTTGCGCC
The DNA here is from genome assembly GCA_964506835.1 of uncultured Polyangiaceae bacterium. Taxonomy (GTDB): domain Bacteria; phylum Myxococcota_A; class Polyangia; order Polyangiales; family Polyangiaceae; genus DASZVB01. Next base: position 138,572 of record CAZDNG010000002.1, on the reverse strand, counting down.
CCCGGAACGGGCCCTGCCGTCGGTGGCTCGATCGGACTTCGCCTCGCTTACCGGTTCGGGCTCTGAACGACCCGAGTCCGATTCGCTAGGTGCGATAGTTCGGTGCTTCTTCGGTCACGAACACGTCGTGGACGTGGCTCTCGCGCAGGCCCTGGCCCGTGATCTGGACGAATCGCGATTTCTTGCGCAGATCCGAGATATTGCGCGAGCCGGTGTAGCCCATGCCCGCGCGGAGACCTCCGACGAGCTGCGCGATGATCGAGCTCAGCGAACCGCGATGCGGAACCCGGCCCTCGATGCCTTCGGGGACGAGCTTTTCGTCGGCCGTGCCGCCTTGGCCGTAGCGATCGCGCGAGCCGCGCTTCATCGCGCCGAGTGACCCCATCCCGCGATAGAGCTTGTAGCTGCGGCCCTGGTAGAGAATGAGCTCGCCGGGCGCTTCGTCGGTGCCGGCGAACATCGACCCGAGCATCACGGTGGACGCGCCTGCCGCGATCGCTTTCACGACGTCGCCCGAGTATTTCACGCCGCCGTCGGCGATGACCGGAATGTCGTAGTCGTCGGCGATGCGTGCGCAATCGTTGACGGCGGTGACCTGCGGGACGCCGACGCCGGCGATCATGCGCGTCGTGCAGATGCTGCCGGGGCCAATGCCGACCTTGACGCCGTCGACGCCGGCCTCGATGAGCGCCTTGGTGCCCTCGGCGGTCGCGACGTTGCCGGCGATGAGGTCGACGTGCGGATAACGCTTCTTGGTCTCCGCGACGGCTTCGAGCACGCCCTTCGAATGGCCGTGTGCGGTGTCGACGACGATGACGTCGACGCCGGCCTCGACCAGCGCTTCGGTCCGCGTCTTGCGATCCGGACCGGGACCAATGGCGGCACCGACGCGCAGGCGTCCGCGTTCGTCCTTGATGGCGAGCGGGTTCCTGTCGGCTTGCAGAAGATCCTTGATCGTGATGAGCCCGATGAGTCGGCCGCCTTCGACGACGAGGAGCTTCTCGATGCGATGCTTGTGGAGCAGCTCTTTCGCTTCGTCGGGTCGTACGCCCGGATGCGTCGTGACCAGCTTCGTGGTCATGAGGGCGCTGACGGGCTGATCGAGGTTCTTTTCGAACCGGATGTCCCGCGCGGTCAAAATGCCGACCGGCGATTGCCCTTCGACCACCGGTACGCCGGAAATGTCGTGTTCCCGCATGACGCCCAGCGCTTCGCGGAGCGATTGCGACGGGCGCACGCAAACCGGGTCGGTGATGATGCCGCTCTCGGCGCGTTTGGCGCGGTCGACTTCTCCGGCCTGGGCTTCCGGCGACAGGTTCTTGTGGATGATGCCGATCCCCCCGTGTCGGGCCATGGCGATGGCGGCTCGGGCCTCGGTGACCGAGTCCATCGCGGCGCTCACCAGGGGAATATTCAGCTCGATATTCCGGGTGAGCCGCGACCGGACCTCGACGTCGGCCGGCAGCACGTCGCTATGAGCCGGCACGAGCATGACGTCATCGAACGTCAGGCACTGGCGCAGCTTTTCCTCAAACATGGCCGAGCATAACAGAGCATCGGCCGTTCGTCGACCCGCCGGGGCGGACGCTCCCGCCCGATCGGCAGTCCCGTCTTGCCCGCTTGCCGGGTTTCCCGCTTGCCCGTTTGCCCCCCGCTTGATCAGAGCGACGCGCCGCCGTAAGGCTAGGAAAAGTGTCCCACAGCGAGCGCGAGCGACGGAGAGGGGGCGAAGCCCACGGCCGCGCGGGCCACGATCACGCTGCGCACGGCGATCACGGCCACGGCGATCACGACCACGGCGATCACGACCACGGCGATCACGGCGATCAGGACCACGGCGCGCATGGCGCCGGCGAGTTGGACCAGGGACACGACCACGCGGCGCATCACGGGCACGGTCATCACGGACACTCGCACGCCCAGGCGTCGACCCGCGCGCTCTCCATCGCGCTCGTTCTGACCGGCGCGTTCATGTTCATCGAGGCCGGCGTCGGATTGTACAGCGGCGGTCTCGCGCTCCTCGCCGACGCGGCGCACATGCTGTCGGACGCGGCGTCGCTCGGTCTCGCACTCTTTGCGAGCGTCTGGGCTCAGCGCCCGCGCACCCATACCACGACGTTCGGCCATCGACGCGCCGAGGTGCTAGCCGCATTCCTGAACGGCGTGGCGCTCGCCGTGACGGCGCTCTGGATCGTCGTCGAAGCCATCGAGCGGTGGCATTCGCCGCACGCGATCCAGGGCGTCCCGATGCTCGTCACCGCGAGCACGGGGCTCGGCGTGAACCTGTTCGTCGGGTGGATCCTCTCGAGCGGCGGAAGCGGCATGAACGTGCGCGCGGCGCTTGCGCACGTCGCAGTGGACGCGCTCGGCTCGATCGCGGCGATCGCTTCGGCGCTCGCCGTCTTGCTGTTCGCGAGCACGCGCGCCGACCCGGTGCTCTCGGCGGTCATCGCGGTGCTCGTCGCGTACAGCGGATGGCGCGTGCTCCGCGAGACCACCGGGATCCTCCTCGAAGCCGCGCCGGCACACATCGACGTGAAAAACGTCGAGCGGATGATCCTCCAATGCCCCGGCGTTCGCGGCGTCCACGATCTGCACGTGTGGCGGATCTCCGACGAATTCGACGCTTTGACGGTGCACGTCACGCTCGCGCCGGGAGCGCACGGCGTCGAGGTATGCCGCGACGTGGCGTTCTGCCTTCGGCAAAAATTCGGGCTCGAACACGTCACGGTGCAGCCGGAAGCGCCCCCTCCGCCGGAGCTCGTCGTGCTGCGCATTCGTCGCGATTCGCCGGAGACCGCCCCGCGTTGAGCCGGGCCGGCGGACCCGTGTTAGCCTGAGCTCGTATGGCGACCTCCACCGACGACCTCGAGGCGTATCTCACCCGTCTGGATCGCAAATTCGAGAAGGTCGACGCGCAGACGTATCTCGTCAGTTTGGGCCCGAACAGCCCGGTCGCGGTGCTCCGCGTCGCGTCGCCGGTGGTGGTCGTGCAGGTCGAAGTGGGGGTCGCGCCGTCGGGTGACGCCGCCGCCGAAACGAAGCTGTTCAGAAAGCTGCTCGAGCTGAACGCGACGGATCTCCTGCATGCCGCCTACGGCATCGAGGGGAACCGCATCGTTCTCTCGGCGGCGCTCGAGCTCGCGTCGATGGATATCGGCGAGCTCGAAGCCGTCCTGGCCAACATCGACATGGCGATCGCCGAGCACGTGCCGTCGCTCCGCGAGCTCGCCAAGTAGCCAAGCAACAGAGGACCACGAGGAAGTAATGGGCATTTTTGCGCGCCTCGCGAGGCTCATCAAAGCGAACCTGAACGATCTGATCAGCAAGTCCGAAGATCCGGAGAAGATGCTGAACCAGATCGTCGTCGACATGGCGAAGCAGCTCGACGAGGCCAAGCGCCAGGTCGCGCTCGCCATCGCCGACGAGAAGCGCCTCTCGAAGTTGGCCGACACCGAGGGCGCCAACGCCGCCGATTGGGAACGGAAAGCGATGATGGCCGTCCGCGCCGGTGACGACGCGCTCGCGAAAGAGGCGCTCGCTCGGAAAAAAGAGCACGCCGACATGGCCGAGCAATACCGCACGCAGTGGCAAAAGCAGAAAGCCGGCGTCGATCAGCTGAAGCTCGCGCTCCGGGCGCTCAACAACAAGATCGAGGAAGCGAAGCGGAAAAAGAATCTGCTCATCGCACGGAAGAAACGCGCCGAAGCTCAGAAGGCGATCCAGGAGACGCTCGGCGGGCTCAAGCGCGCGAGCGCGTTCGAGGCGTTCGACGACATGGCCGACCGCGTCGAACGGATGGAAGCGGAAGCCGAAGCCGGCGCCGAGCTCTCCGAGGAATACTCGGGCGACGTGCTCGCGCAAAAATTCGGCAAGCTCGAAATGACCGCGGGCGCCGACGAAGATTTGCTCGCGCTGAAGCGTAAAATGGGGCTCGCGCCGCCCGAGCCCGCGCCGAAGCCGGCCCGCGTCGATGCCGGAGCAACGCCCCGCGCCGATGCGGCCAGCGCGGCGCACGCGGCGAACGAGGAAGCCGAACAGGACGAGCTCGCGCGGGCCCTCGCCGATCTCGAAGCCGAAGAGCGGAGCGAGCTCCAGGTGAAGCGCTGATCGATGGGAGCGAGCGAACCCGAGGCTCGGCGCGGAACGCGCGGGATCAGTAAAATAAAAGGGGTTTTGGCACGCTCCACGCCGCTCGGCATCCGTGTGGGGACGCTTCGCGCCGCGCCGACGATCGCCGTCGCGCTGGCGACGGCGGCGGCGGTGATCGCGACGGACCCGAAGCCGGCGCATGCCGGCGCGCTCGAAGCGGTGACGCTTGCCGGCGAGAAGGTGCGCATCGACGGCTTGCTCCGCGAATGGCCGGCGAAGCTCGACGCGCTCCCCGACGTGGTCCAGGGGAGCGCGGGCGGCGGCGATCCGTCCGCGACGGGCTCGATCGGCTACGACGACAAGAACGTCTACGTCGCGATGAAGATCCGCGACAACAAGCTGGTCCGGACGTCGAGCTTCGGCGATCACGAAGACTACGGCGAGCTCGACCTCGCGTTCCCGACGGAGCACGGCTTTCATTCCTACGCGGTGCGGCTCTACGCCGGTGTCGTCGGGCACAGCGCGGGCGCGGTGAAGCTCGACGGTTCCCAGGTGCACGGCGCGCGCCTCGTCGAAGCGCCCGCTGACGGGGGCTACGTCTTCGAAGCGTCCATTCCGTGGGCCACATTTCCCGAATCGAAACGGATCCGCGCCGGCCTGCGCGCGGCGCTGCGTTACGTCGACGTGGACGGCAGCTCGGTGCACGGGGTGGTCGCGTCGAGCACGGGCACCGGCGCGTCGATGCCGCCGCTCTTGCTCGAAGCCGAGCAGGGGCTCTATCGAACCCTGGTTCGTCCGAAAGGGCTCTCGTCGATGCCGGCGCGGTTCGGCGCGGGCGACGTCGCCGGGGATCCGTCGCTCGAAGCCGTCTCGGTCTTCGGCGGATACTTGACGATCGTCGGCGCGAACTACCGCGGCGGAAAAGAATTTTTCTACCAGGACCTCGGCGTGGGCGAGGCGTCGAACATCACGCGCTTCAACGTCGAGGATCTCACCGGCGACGGAAAAGCCGAAATCGTCATCGGCAAACGCATCGGCAAACGCGACGACTACCGCGAGATCGTGCAGATCCTGCGCGTCGAGAGCGGCGATTCGCCGACCGTCGTGTACCAGCACGAGACGGGCATCGTCACCAAAGAGGGGTCGATTCGAAACGACGTCTCGTTGAAGCAAAATGGGTCGAAAGTGGACCTGGTGATCGCGCAGGGGAAATCGGAAGGCTTCGAACCGGCGACGTACGCCGAGCCTGTCTCCTCCGACATGGATCCGACGCTATTGCCCTGGGACACGGTGAAATCGGAGTCGTACGAGTGGAACGGAAGCAAGTTTGCGCTCGCCGGCAGCGAAAAGTGGGAGCCGCCCGTGCACAAGCCGCTGCTCGGCCCCCCCGGTTACAATCCCGGCAAGCGGTCGTCGTCCGAGTCGAGCGGCGATTCGACGCCGACGGCCACGACGACCTCGTTGCCGCCGCGACCGCGGGCGCCGTCCCCGGACGAGCTCCTCGAACGCGTGTACGCGCTGTACCGGACGGATCGAAAAGTCGGGATCGAGCGGCCGCGGTTCGACTTCGTCGCGGACGTCGCGGGGGACGCGACGCCGGAGCGCGTGCTCATCCACGGCAAGGACATCGTCGTGTTCGGCAAGGGCTTCAAAGAGGGGATGAGCTACGCCTACATCACCATCGGCGTGGATTCGCCGAAGGACGTGGTCGACGTGACGGCAAAAGACGTCACCGGCGACGGCAAAGCCGAGATCGTCGTGCGCGGCTTGCTCCACGCCAAGGAGAGCAAGCAGATGGGCGGCAAAGTCGTCGATCGGAAGAGCTTGTTCGTCTACCAGGTGTTCGAATCGGGCCTACGGCGCGTCTTCGCGGCCGAGACCGGGCGCGCGCTCGGCGATGATTCGGTGAGCGAGAACGTGACGTTCGTGCCGAGTGGCCGGTCCATCGTGTTCGAGCTCACGCCGGGACGCGTCGTCGGATGGTCGGAGAGCTCGTACCCGTTTCCCATCGATAAGTATCCGTACGGCGGCCTCGAACCGCTGCTCGTGCCGTGGGGCGATGTGCAAAAGAAGCGGTATCACTACGACGGCAGCGCCTACGTGGCCGATCCGTAGGCGGCAAGAACGCGGCGTTGTCGCCGCTCGCGCGTCTTTTTCGATATGCTGAACCCCGTGTCGGCGAACGGCGTGGGACGGGTGGCGGTCGTGCTCGCCGGGGGCGGCGCGCGTGGCGCGTACGAGGTGGGCGCGCTCCGGTACATCGTCGAAGAAGTGTCGCGCCAGCTCGGTCGCGAAGTGCCGCTTCAAATTCTCTGCGGCACCTCGGTCGGCGCGATCAACGCCTGCTTTCTCGCCGCGGTCGCCGACGGTCCGCGCACGCGAGTGCGGTGGCTTGCCGACCGGTGGCGCGCGCTCGAGATCGAGCACATCTTGCGGCTCGACCCGATCGAACTCGTCGCGCTCGGCCGAGAGCTCGTCGGCGCGCGACCGAAACCGGTGTTCGGCAAGGTGCCCCGCGGCGGGATCCTGAACCCGGCCGGGCTCGTGAAGGTCCTCGCGGACGCCATCCCGTTCGAGCGCATCGACGGACACATCCGCTCGGGAAAGCTGCTCGCGGCGAGCGTCTTGACGACCCACGTCAGCTCGGGGCGCACGGTGGTCTTCGTCCAGCACCACGACGATCTCACGCCGCGCTGGGGAAGCCACCCCACCATGGATCGGAGATATTGCGAGCTCCGGCTCGATCACGCGCTCGCGTCGGCGGCGATTCCGTTCGTGTTCCCCGCGGTGCGCATCAACGGGGAGCTCTATTGCGACGGCGGGCTACGTCAGAACATCCCACTCTCGCCCGCGCGACGCCTCGGGGCCGATCATCTCATCGTCATCAACCCGCATCACATCGGCCCGTCCGCGCTCGACGAAGAGCTGTCGGTGCAGAGCGCGCGCGGGCAGGCGTTTCTCGGCCCGGCGTTCTTCCTCGGCAAGACCATGAACGCGCTCCTGCTCGATCGCCTCGACAGCGACATGGACCGACTGAAGCGCATCAACGAGATCCTCGCCGCGGGAAGCCGTGAATACGGCCCCGGGTTCGTCGATTCGATCAATCGACAACTCGGGTTGCCGGTCGGCCAAGACGGCCTGCGTTCGCTGCGAACGGTGGCCGTGCGCGCGTCCGAAGACATCGGGCGACTCTGCGGCGAGTTCGTGCGCTCCAAGCGATTCGCCAAGAGCGCGAAGGGGTTCACCGGAAAGGCCCTCCGCCGTCTCGCCAACGCCGAAGGCATCCGCGAAGCGGACTTCCTGTCGTACCTGCTCTTCGACGGCGACTTCGCCGCCGAAGTGATGGCTCTCGGCGAAGCCGACGCGAGGAAGAAGAACACCGAGCTCTGCGAGCTCTTCGAAGAGGTCTTCCGGCAAGAGTCCACGGCGGCGGAGAATTGAGCCACCGCGGTGTGTAGGCAGCGGAGTCCTATCCGCGTCGCGGCAGCGGCAGCCGCATGACCTTCGCGCCGCCGGACGGTGGATCGACGGGCGGCAAGGCGAGCACGAGCCGTTCGATGAGCGGCAGCGCGTGAACGACGGCGCCGACTGCCGTCGGTTCGGAGAGCGGCCCCTCGAAGACCAGGATCAGGACGTAGAGGCCCGCGAAGACGCGGGCGAGGCATTCGACGTCGGGTTTCATGACGAAACGGGACGTGTGTCCGGGGCGCAGCTCCGATTCCGTTCCGCGCATGTGCACGATGGCGTCCTCGAGCAGGGCGTCGGCCGCCGCGTCGGCGGCTCGCGACGCGCCCCACACGACCGGCGATGCGACGTCGAAGACGGCCGCGCCGCGAGCGCCGGCGCGCTCCGCGAGCCGAGTCAGCTCGTCGTCGAGCCGGCGTCCGGCGACATCGGGCGGGGTTCGAGTCGACCCGGGGCCCGCCGCGTGGTCCGTCATCGAGAAAAATGCTTCGGCGAGCGTGTCGAGGCGGCGCGTGAGCGGGCCCTTTTCGTTCGGTGGCGTTTCGAAGACGACGACGATCCTCGAACCGACTCCGACGAAGTGCCAGATGATGCACGGGTCGTTCGGTTCTTTTCCGCCAATCTCCATCCGGCTATCGGCAGCCCCGAGCTCGCGCCGTACTAGATCTAAAAATCGGAGGACCCCAGGGTCGACCATGGGGACGAGTCTAACACCGGATGCATTCGATTCGGGACTCCGAAGCGCGGACTTGCAATAATGCCGCACGTCATGACGCCCCTTCAGGAAACACCCGCGTTTCGCGCCCTCCTCGAACACTACGCGTCCGTTGGGCCGAAGAGCGTACTCCGCGCTTTCGACGACGATGCCCGGCGCAGCGAGACGCTCTCCCTCGAGCTCGGCGACCTGTTCTTCGACTATTCGAAGCATCGGATCACGGCGGAGACCGTCACCCTTCTGGTGAAGCTCGCCGAAGAGCGCGGCCTCGACAAGGCCATCGACGCGATGTTTTCGGGCGCGAAGATCAACAGCACCGAAAACCGTGCGGTGCTCCACGTCGCGCTCCGGAATCGGTCGAACCAGCCCATTCTGGTGGACGGCAAAGACGTGATGCCCGACGTGAATCGGGTCCTCGCTCAGATGCAGGACTTCTCGAGCCGGGTGCGGACCGGGCAGCACCGCGGGTTCACCGGCAAGGCCATCACCGACGTGGTGAACATCGGCATCGGCGGCTCCGACCTCGGCCCCCATCTGGTTTGCGAAGCGCTGAAGCCGTACTGGAAGCCCGGCCTACGTGCGCACTTCGTGTCGAACGTCGATGCGACGCAGCTCGTCGAGACGCTGAAGAACCTATCGCCGGAGACGACCTTGTTCACGGTTGCGTCGAAGACGTTCACGACGCTCGAGACGATGACCAACGCCGAGTCGGCTCGGCGCTGGCTGCTCGACGCACTGCATGACCCGGCGGCGGTGAAGCAGCACTTCGCCGCGATCTCGACGAACCTCGCGGCGGTCAGCAAATTCGGCATCGACCCCGCGAACATGTTCGAGTTCTGGGATTGGGTCGGTGGCCGCTACTCGGTGTGGTCGTCGATCGGGCTCCCCATCGCGATCGTCGCCGGCTTCGGCGTGTTCGAGGAATTTCTCAGCGGCGCTTACGAGACCGACGAGCACTTCCGCCAGGCGTCGCTCGACAAGAACATCCCCGCGCTGATGGGGCTCATCGGCCTCTGGTACATCGACTTTTTCGGGGCGCAGACGCACGCCGTCTTGCCGTACGATCAATACCTCGACCTGCTGCCCGCGTTTCTCCAGCAGCTCGAGATGGAGAGCAACGGCAAGGGCGTCGATCGCGAGGGACGGCGGATCACCCAGTACCAGACGGGACCTGTCGTCTGGGGCGCGCCGGGGACGAACGGGCAGCACGCGTTCTATCAACTCATTCATCAGGGGACGCCGCTCATCCCGTGCGACTTCATCGCGTTCACGCGCTCGCACAACCCGCTCGGCGATCACCAGGACAAGCTCGTCGCGAATTGCTTCGCACAGACCGAGGCGCTCTTGCGCGGCAAGACCGCCGACGAGGTGAGGGCCGAGCTCGCCCACGGCAAGATGTCACCGAACGCCATCGAGGCGCTCGTGCCGCACCGCGTATTTTTGGGGAACCGCCCCACGAGCACGTTCTTGATCGACGCGCTCACGCCGCGCGCGCTCGGCAAATTGATCGCGCTCTACGAGCACAAGGTCATGGTCCAGGGCACGATCTGGGACATCAACAGTTTCGACCAATGGGGCGTCGAGCTCGGCAAGGCCCTCGCCGTCAAGATCCTGCCCGAGCTCTCGGACGAGAGCGCCGCCGGTCACCACGACGCATCGACGAACGCGCTGGTCGCGCGGTACCGAAAACGCCGGAAAACGGCGGACTGACGGCCGCGTCAGCGGCTCCGATCGCCCGGTCGCCCTTGACCCTCCCCGTCGTCGAGGGGCCGTGGCATGGTCCCGCCGCCTCACGGAGTCGGCGATGACAGAACTCAAATACGGGACGAATCCGCATCAGCGTTACGCGGCGATGGAACCCACTCTGCCCGGCCGGTGGCCGGTCGAGGTGCTCAACGGCACGCCGTCGATGATCAACTTGCTCGACGCGCTCAACGGGTGGCAGCTCGTGCGCGAGCTTCGCACGGCGCTCGGACGCGAAGCCGCGGCGAGCTTCAAGCACGTCTCTCCGGCGGGCGCTGCCATCGCGACGCCGCTCGACGCCGAGCTCCGGCGTGCATACGACGTGGAGGGTCGCGAGCTCAGTCCGGCGGCGCTAGCGTACGTGCGCGCTCGAGGCGCCGATCCGAAGAGCTCGTTCGGCGATTTCGTCGCGCTCTCGCATCCGGTCGACGTCGAGACCGCGGAGTTCCTCAAGGGAGTCGTCTCGGACGGCATCGTCGCTCCCGGGTACGCGCCGAAGGCGCTCGAGCTCCTCAAGGCGAAAAAATCCGGCGCGTTTTTGGTGATGAAGGCCGACCCGGACTTCGAGCCGCCCGCGCGCGAGAAGCGAGAAATCTTCGGACTCGAGCTGGTTCAGGATCGCAACGCGCACCTCGTGAGCCGCGCCGATCTCGCGAAGGTCGTCGTGGGCGAGCTCACCGAAGCGGCGATCTCCGATCTGGTGCTCGGGCTCGTCACGCTGAAGTACACGCAGTCGAACTCGGTCGGCTACGCGGCGGGCGGTCAGATGATCGGCATCGGCGCGGGTCAGCAATCGCGCGTCGATTGCACGAAGCTCGCCGGCGCGAAGGCCGACACGTGGCAGCTCGGCCGGCATCCGAAGGTCCTCGCGCTCGAGTTCTTGCCGTCCGTGAAGCGACAAGAGCGCATCAATTTCCGCATTCGCTACATCGAGGGAGATCTCACTCGCGAAGAGCAGGCGGAGTTTCGCGCGGCGCTCGCGAAACCGGCGGAGCCGCTCGGCGACGGCGAAAAGCGTGAGTTCCTGAGCACGGTGAGCGGCGTCAGTCTCGTCTCCGACGGCTTCATTCCGTTTCGCGACAACATCGACCACGCCGCGAAGCACGGCGTTCGGTTCATCGCCGAGCCGGGCGGTTCGGCGCGCGATCCCGACGTGGAAGCGGCGTGTCGCGAGTACGGAATCGCCCTCGTCTACACGAATTTGCGGCTGTTCCATCACTGAGAGAGGGCGGCGTCGAGAGCCCGAGCCACGAGGAGCGCTATAGTCACCGGGTGACCGCACCGTCGTCGTTCGTGGCGAACTCGTACCCTTCGGCCCTCGACGATCCGCATGCCGTGCATCGGATCAACATGTCCTGGCTGGTCCGGCTCAGGTGGGCCGCGATCGCCGGGCAAACCGTGCTCATCGCCGTCGTGAAGTGGGGCGTCGGCGTGAAGCTCCCGCTCGCCGATCTCCTCGCGATCATCGGCGTGGAGGTTTTCGCGAACGTCGCGTTCGAGGTGTGGCTCAGGAAGCACCCGCCGGTCTCCGAGGTGCTCCTCGCGGGCGCCCTCGCGTTCGATGTCTCGTGTTTCACGGGGCTCCTCTATTTTACCGGCGGCCCGTCGAACCCATTCAGCTTTCTGTACCTGGTTCACATCGCGCTCGCCGCGCTCGTGCTCAGGCCGCGCTGGACCTGGGCGCTCGTGCTCTTCTCGGTCGGCGCGAGCGCGGCCCTTTTCTTGAGTCACGTGCCGCTCCCGATGGATCACGGAATGTCCATGGATCACGGAATGTCCATGGATGGAATGTCCATGGACCATGGCTCGATGCCCATGGATCACGGCGCGATGCTGCCGATGGGCACGCATCGCATGTCCCACGGCGAACCGTTCGGGATGCACCTCCGCGGGATGTGGGTCGCCTTCGCCGTCGGCGCGGCGTTCATCGTCTACTTCATCCACCGCATGACGCGGGCTCTCGCCGAACGCGAAGCCGAGCTTGCCCGAGCGCGCGAACGCGCCGCGACGGGCGAACGGCTCGCTTCCATGGCCACCTTGGCCGCCGGCGCCGCGCACGAGCTCGCGACTCCGCTTTCGACCATCGCCGTGGTCGCAAAAGAGATCGAACGGGACCCCAACCCCGAAACGATCGCGTCCGAGGCGCGGCTGATCCGCGAACAGGTCGAGCGGTGCCGGGGCATTCTGAGCCAAATGGCCGGCGAAGCGGGGGAAAGCCCCGGGGAGGCCGCGAGCGAGGCGTCCGCGGACGAGGTCGTTCGGGCGGCGCTCGGCGGCCTCTCGCAACCCGATCGCGTCCACGTCGAGTGGAGCTCGGCGTCCCGGGATGCCGCTCTCTTCGTTCCACTTCGCGCGACGGCGCAGGCGCTGCGGAACGTCCTCCAGAACGGCCTCGACGCGTCGCCCGCGGAAGCCCTGGTCGTGCTCTCGATCGACCCCAAGAAAGAGGGCTGGCGGCTCGAAGTCACGGACTCCGGCTCCGGAATGGAGCAAGCCGTGCTCGCGCGGGCCGTCGACCCGTTTTTCACGACGAAGGAGCCTGGCCGCGGTATGGGGCTGGGGCTGTACCTCACGCGCAGCGTCATTGATTTTTTAGGGGGCACCCTCGACATCGCGTCACGCCCCGGAAACGGCACGCGCGTCGTGTTGACGATCCCGGCGCGGGGCGCGACAAATGGTCGCATTGCGGCGATGACCCATTCGTAAGGGGATACGGGACGTGAACACCGAAATGGTGAGCGACCCTTCACCGACGCTTCCCTCCATCCTGATTGTGGACGACGACGCCGTGCTCCGGGGCCGGCTCGCCGTCGCGTTCCGCGCGCGCGGCTACGAAACCCACGTCGCCGCCGACTACGAGGAGTCGGTGCGCGTCGCGGAGCGCGAATCGCCGGAGTACGCCTTGGTCGATCTGCGGCTCCCCGGGCGTTCGGGCATCGAGATCGTGCGGGCCCTGAAGGCGATCGATCCGGAGACGCGGGTCGTCGTGCTAACCGGGTACGGTAGCATCGCGACCGCGATGGACGCCGTGCGGCTCGGCGCCGCGAACTACATCTCGAAGCCCGCGGACGTCGACGACATCTTGACGGCGTTCGTACGCGGGGACGCGCAGCCCGCGGTCGGTCCGGACGCGACGTTCACGTCGCCGTCGCTCGCCCGCGTGGAGTGGGAACACATCAATCGCGTGCTCTCCGATTGCGACGGCAACGTGTCGGAGGCAGCGCGGCGTCTCAAGATCCACCGGCGCTCCCTGCAGCGCAAATTGCAGAAGTTTCCGCCCGCCGAGTGAACGCGGGCTCAGCCGGTGCGCGACGAGACTGCTTCGGAGCGCGGCGGCCAACCCGGTGCGACCAACGCGCCCGAGCAGAGCCCGATGAAGACCGCGCGCAGGGCTTCCGCCATGGCGATGCCGCCCTCGGAGGCGCGCGACACCGCTTCGCGGACCGTGCTCGAATCCTCGGCCAGGTTCAGCACGGCGGCCTCTCCCGGCGTGAGCTCGAGCTGCGACGCGAATTGGTCGTACGTGGGGCTCGTCGCGAGGGCTTCCTTCGTGACCGGGCGGAGTAACCCCGCGATGTCTCCGGGCGGGAACGCCTCGCGGACGAGTCGCGCCATCAACGACAGCGTGGACTCGCGGGCGCGCACTTGCTTGTTTTCTTCGAGCGTCACGTCGGGGAAAAATCGGAGCTCGCCGCTCCGCCATCGGCCGAGATCGATGAGACGATCTTCGAGCTGTTTCGCGAGCTCGCGCACGAGTTGCGCAGCGCCGATCGCGCCGAACGACACCAGCGCTTCGCCGACCCGGAACGGGGGCTGGCTCGCCAGGGCGAACTCCAAGATGCGCTCCGAGATTGCTCCCGACGCTTTGAGCCGCTGACCGAGCAGCTCGTCTCGATCCGTCGACGCGACGAAGACCGGATCGCCGCGGTCGAGGAAGACACGCTTGCGCCGCTTCCCGTCCACGGCGACGAGAAGGCCGGTCTTCTTCGACAGCACGAGCGAGTAGAGAATGGTCGGGATGGTCGCCGCGTCGATCCGCTCCAGCCACTCCGGCGACGTAAGATCGTCGTCGCGGAAGCGGTACGCCGGATGCGCGGCGAGCGCGGCGAGCGCCGGAACCGCGTTGGCGGGCACGAAGGAGTCGCTGCTGAGGGCGACGTGAGAACGCGCCGACAATCTGCCGGTCGCGAGCAAGGCGAGCATTTCCGAGCGTCGAAACGGCCCGACCATCTTGCCCGACCGCGTCCGAAGGCGATACGTGCCCGACGCGCGCGACGTTGACGGCGAAGCCTGACCGGGGCGCGACGCCGGGGCAGGTTCGCTCGACGCGGCGGCGTCGGAAGCGAGCTCCACGACGTCGACCCTCGGACTCGCGGTGGGATCGCTGCTCGGGCGCTCACCGGAATCGAATCGAGCGCGCGGCGCGTCCGGCGACGTCAGACTCGCCGGTCCCGACTCCGGCGCGGCCTCGACGACGAGCGGCCGCGAAACCGATGGCGGCAACGGAGCCTTCGCGGGGCGAACGACGGCAGAGCGCTCCGCGGCGTCCGCAGCCTCCGAGCGCCCGGCCTGAACCGTGACGCCGAGGAACGCCGCCAATTGCGGATCGTTCATGCGCGACAGCGGGCGCGTTCCGCTCGACGACGGCAGTACGCCGAGCGCGTGGAGCTCTGGAACCAAGGTCGAATCGTCGAGGCGGATGCTCCGCGCTCGCGCCACGTCTTCGATGGCGTGCGCGAACTCCCGCGCCGTCTGAAAGCGATCTCCCGGGCGATGAGCGAGTGCTTTTTCGAGCACCACCGCGAGATCGGCCGCGATCTTGCCGTCCCGGACGATACCGAGCTCACCTCGCGAGATGCGGGTGAGAATGTCCAGATCGCTCCGGCCCGAGAACAGCGCGCGACCGGCGAGCATCTCGGCGAGGACGATGCCTGCTGCAAACAGGTCGCTGCGCGCATCCACGTCGGCGCCGAGGATCTGCTCGGGCGACATGTACCGGAGCTTGCCTTTCAGCTCGCCGGGGTAGGTCCGGCGCTCGGCGATGAAGCTCCGCGTGATGCCGAAGTCGATGAGCTTCACGGTGCCGATACGGCTCACCAGAATGTTCGACGGCGACACGTCGCGGTGAACGACGCCGAGGGGCAAGCCGTTTTCGTCGGTGGCTTCGTGTGCAAAGCCGAGCGCGAGAAGCACGTCGTGAGCGATGACCAGCGCCGGGCCGGTCGGAATCGTCTCGCCGCGTTCGGAGACCGCGCGGAGCAACGTCGAACACGAGACGCCGTCCACGTGCTCCATCACGAGGTAAAGCTCGCCGTCTTGTTCGCCGAACTCGAGGACCTGGGCGATGTTCGGATGGTTCAGGCTCGCCGCGAGGCGAGCCTCGTCGCAGAACATCTGAATGAGCTGCGGATCGCGCGCGAGCTCCGGCAGAATTTTCTTGATCGCGACGCGTTTACTGAACCCGTGAGGCCCGGTGCGACGCGCCAAGAACACCTCGGCCATGCCGCCGGTGCCGAGCTTTCGCTCGAGAACGTACGCACCCAATGCTCTCTCGGCAGAGGCGCGTATTTGACCCATCCTTTCAAGGGTAAACGATTCGACCCCCTTCCGCACGCTTTCCAAGCTCGCGGGCCCGGCCCCTCCGCGCCTGCGCACGAGGTACGCAGAGCGATGACATGTCGCTACGGCGCACCTTTCGCTACGCGAGCCCGACGCCTCGTCACTGCATCAACGGGAACCGCGAGCGAACGTCGGCGCACTTAGAGGCGTCCGGAATCCTCACGGAAATCATGGTCCCCGCGGAGCTCGGCAAGAACTTGGGTCGGTTCTGGTCGATGAACTGCGCTTGGTCCGTCGTGCAGTCGCCGCCGCCCACCACGTGGCACCCGACCACGCTCGAGTCGATCGCCGCGGAACCATTGATGGTCGCAATGTTCACGATCCCGTCGATTTCGTCGCAGGTGTTGACCGTGAAGGTCAGCGCCTGAACCGTGCGTTCGGCGATATAGATGAAGTCGGCCTGATCGTTGAGCAGATCGGTGGGCGGGTCGCTGTACCCCGAACCCGTGGCGGGAATGACGGTGACTCCGGGACGGCCGTCGAGATCTTGATCCACGAGCATCAGGCCCGCCGCGCCGGGCCACGGCTCGGACGTCGGGTGATCGAGCTTCGCTCCGGCGATCAATGCAAACGGATCCGTCTTCAACACGAGACCACCGTCCGCGCCGAACTCGGTGGTGAGCGTGAACGGCACCTTCGCGATGCCCCCCGCGTCGAACAAAGAGTCGGGGAATCGAATGCCGAATTTTGCGAACCCGCCGAAGAGCGAGCTCTGCAAATCGGGCAAGTAGATGCCGCACGGAGTCGTCGAGACTTCCACCGACGTGGGCGACACTTGTTTCTCGATGGACAAGTTCCATTGCTGGAGATTGCCTTGACCGGCATTGAGAACGAGCGGCGTCGCGGGCCACGTGACGGGCTGCACGATGTACGACGCCCAGGTGCCGGTCAGATCGCACGCCAGGGAAGGTTGTCCGGGCGTTCCGCCGGATGCATTTCCGCCGGATGCATTTCCGCCGTCGGGAAGCGGTCCCGTCGTTGTGCCACCAGGGCCACCGAATGCTCCGCCCGAGCCGAAGAGCGTGCCGCCGGAGCCGACCAAAAGCCCCGAATCCGTGGGCGCGCCGCCGGATGAAAATCCATTTCCGCTTCCACCCGATGCAAACACGTTGCCGGTTCCGCCCATACTCGTCGATGACGAGCCGCCACTCGCGGTCGGCGGCGTTTGGATTGCAACACCACGTCCGTAGAGCGCGTCGTTACTATCGAGGGTGCACGCGGCGCTGAGTGCGCTCGCCAAGAGCGTCCAACACCCGGCGCGGAGGAGTCGAGTCGCGTGCGCACGGACGCCGGCGCGTGAGTGCGTTGTTGCGAGACGATGTGATGAGAATCGACACTGCGTCTCGCGAATCAAAACGATCGGGGCAGGCTTCATCGTGGGGCTATGGCTCCGCTGGTGCATATCTACGCGAGCAATGGGCATCGCTCACGACGGGCCGGCCAACCGTCCATGTCATCATGACGCCGCTGATTTGAAGCAGCAATAGCATCACGAATGATTGGCCGAAGGAGTCACCGGCTATGAACGCGCGACGCACGTCTGGATCGACTTGTTTACGAGAATTGACGCGCGTCACGCGACGTTCGCGCACATGTGCGCACATACAATGGCACTTTCGATACGCACTGCGTCGAGATCACGCTCGAGGTCACGCACCGCGAACGAAGCAGCATCGACACGACGCGGCTCGACCTCGTCATGAAGGCGAGCCGTTGCCGCGTCGGTGCTCGATCGGTGACGCTCTCAGTTGGTGATCGGCACGATGGGCGCGCAACCGTAGCGGATGCTGATCGACCCTGCCGAGAAGCTCGAGCACGTGCCGGGGCAGATCAGGACCTTCTTCGGCGTCGACGGATCATCGAAATACCAGCCGACGTTGTTGTTCAACATGCAGCCGCCGAGACCGTTGACCTTGGGAACCTCGGTATCGATTTTCGTCGCGGCCGAGATGAAGTGAACCGATACGAGGTCCGTCGAGATCGGGTTCGCCGGGTCGGAGGAGGTGGGGACATCGAAGCTGCACGAGAGCGGCGTCGTGGCGATGCTCAACATCGCGTTCGTGAATTGCGATCCGAGGTCGCCACCGGTGATCTGGAACGATTTACCCGTTCCGCCCGCTGCCGCGATCTGATCCAGGTTGTCGAGGCCGCCTTCGTCGGCAAAGCCCACGACGAACGTGAGGATCTTCGGGTCGCCGTTGTAAGCGTCCTTCGCGACGTTCGCGACGTCCGTGATGTCGGGCATGGCCGGACATTCCGTCGGGTAGCCGTCGGTAACGAGCACGACCACGGGCTGGCGTCCGGCATGCGCCGGTCCCCACGTCTTCATGTAATTCACCGCGCCCGTGAGCGCAGGAATCGTCGGCGTGAACGCCTCCGGGACGTGCGACTGAATCGACTTGGTGAGCGCCGCGGCGTTGCCCGGCAGAAGCGCCACGGGAACGTCCGGCGTTTGGTAGAGGCTCACCGGGCACGATTGCGGATCGACGCCACCGAGTGGGAAGTACTGGATCCCGACGCCGATGCCGGCGGCCTGTGGATTGTTGACGAAACCCTCGACGGCTTGCTGCGCGACGGCCCACCACGTCGTCGGCGGGTTCGCTCCCGGATACGAGGTGCCCATCGACGACGACTGATCGAACATGATGTACATGTCGACGGGGAGCGCTTCGGCAGCGAAGTCCTGCCCCTTACAGACCTTGCCGCCGCCGTCGGCGCCGCCGTTCCCGAAGCCGGTGGAGCCCGAGGAGCCGCCGCTCGAGAAGAGCGCGCCTCCCGATCCGGAGTTAGCTCCGCCGGTTGACGTGATGTCGCTGCCGCCGATCGTGTTTCCGTCCGGCTTGTTGCTGCTGCACGCCGCGCACACCGCCAGCACTGCGAGGGTCCGACTCGAATATTTCATCGCGATCACGCCCCGGGAAGGTTTCAAGCTCATGGCGCTAGTCTGCCACAATTTTTGGCGTTCGATAGCCCAAGCAGACAATACGATCTGCTTCGACGCGCAGGATGATGCGTCTCTTACGCCGGCGGACCCAAGGACTGGCAGCCGAGTTGAATATTCACAGTCACGACGTTCGTCGAAATGGTGTTGCACGACGCCGTGCAGAGGATGATCGATTTCGGCATCGCCTCGTCGTCGTAGTACCAGCCGCCCTTCGACGGATCGCACGTGCTCTTCGTGACCTTGTAAACGGTCGTCGGATTGCCGTTCGGATCCTTGTACGCGACGTTCACCTTCGTCGGATCGAAGTGCGAACCGGTCGGAGGTAGCGGGATCTGGTACTCGCACGGCACCTTCACCGAGCCGCGGATATTGTTCATCGCGTCGAGGAACTGCTGGGAAGCGTTCCCGCTGACGTCGATCATGAACGCCTTGTTCGTCCCACCCGCGGCCGCGACCGTGTCGAGATCGGCCTCGTTCGGCGGCGCGGGATCGACGTTGCATGTCGGGGCGGTACCACCGTCCTTGCCGCCCGAGCTGATGATGCCCACGACGAACGTCTTGATCTGTGCCTGCGCCAGCCCTGCCGCCGCTACGGCAGCGACGTCCGCAACGGTGCCACATGCGTTCGGCTGACCATCCGTCACGAGCACCACGATCACCGTGTGGCCGGGGTGCTGATTGCGATAGTCGATGGCGTGATTGATGGCGCCATTGAGGGCGGCCTTCGTGGGCGTGTTCGTCGCCGGCTGGTGCGCCGCGAACGACGACTGGAGCGCCTGCGAGTTTCCGGGCAAGAGCCCGATCTCGACGTCCGGCGTCTGATAGTCGGCCACGGTGCACGACGAGAACAGGTTCGGCATTCCCATGTCGCCCGGGTTCTGGCCGAAGTAGCCGATGCCGAAGCCGATCCCGCTCGCGCCCGGATCCGACACGACGCCGTTCAGCGCCGCTTGCGCCGCTTGCCAGCGCGTCGTCGTTCCGGTGTTCGACACGACGCAGTTCATCGACAGCGATTGATCGAACATCACGTAGATGTCGAGCTGCACTTGCTCGCCGGCCGAGTCGACGTGCTCGCACCCGCCTGCGTCCATCGACATGGTCGTACCACCCATGTTGCCGAAGCCGCCGATGAAGCCGCCGTTACCCGCACCGCCGATGCCCGTTGCACCCACGCCGGTGGCGCCGTTGCCCGAGCCTCCGCCGCCGAAACCGGTGTTGCCGCCGCCGGGGGAGGCGCCGTTTCCGTTTGCTCCCGTGCCGTTGACGCCGGACGGAGCTTGGCTGCTCGCGTTACTCGAGCCGCACCCCTCGACCACAGCGAGAGAGAGTGTCAGAACCGCGCAAAGAGAAGTCCAATGTCGAAGCATGTGCCGTCACCTTTACGATGAAAGGGAGGGCTCGGCACAGATCGCCGAGCGGTCCATCATCGGCCGCGCGGCGGTAACATAGCTTCCAGCCAGAGACTCCGCGAATTGTTTCGCTTACGACGAAAACTTCTCCCCAAGCAATCTCAGCCGTGATTTTCGGCCCTTCGGGCACGCGCGAGAAGAGGCAGAGATGAGCGCGAATCGATTAGCCCTATCTGCCAATGTCGCTCAATTGAGCGACGCGGTAAGGACATCGACGAGCTTCGTCACTGCTCGCCGTCGCGCGCCGAAGATGACCGAGCGTTCACACTACTGCGCGGTCAACATGACGGTGAGAAGCACAAGCCAGATCGCGCCGAGGTAGTGCCAATACCATACGCAAAATCGCACACCGTCGGCGCGCGAGCTCGAATACTCGCGTGCCTGCGCGCGGCGAATCACGATGCCGAGCGGAACGAATCCGCCGATGACGTGCGCCGCGTGTAACCCCGTCAACAGGTAGAACGCGAACGCGAACAAGGTCGGACGGGGAAGGAGCGCTTGCGCTCGGAGCATCGACGTCCAGTTGAAGAGCTGTCCGATCAGAAACGCGATCGCGAAGGCGAGTCCGAGGTAGAGCCCGCGCTTCAGCGACTCGAGGCGGTTCTCCACGACGCTGCGGTAGGCGTGATGGAGCGACAGGCTCGCGCCGAAGAGGAGCGCCGTGCTCGCGAACAAGCCCGCGGGCAAGCCCGGGGAGCCCTCCGGACGAAACATCTTCGAGTTCGTGCTGGTGATGACGTAGGCGACCAGCGTCGCCGCGAAGAGGACGCCGATGCTGACGAACGCGAGGATGACCATGAGCTGCTCCGTGGACATCCGAAACGACGGCTGCCGCGGCTCGCGGGGATCGGGGCCAAACGGAGGTTCTTCGCGCATCGAGGAGCGGGCCTTCGCCGCGCACGGGCGAGGATCGCGCCCATGACTGCTAGGATAGCTGGGCATCCGTCGCAAGGCTTGGGCGGAAGGGCCCGCCGCGCTATGGTCCGCCCGGCCCGCATCCTCGATGCGGTTTCCCCCTCCTTTTTTTCGCGCCGCCAATCGTTCGTGACGAGTGCATCGTCAGCCAGGTCGCCGTCGACCTTCATCGTCGGAGCGATCCTCGTGGCCTGGCTCGGGGTCGTGCTGGACGCGGTCACTCGCCGCGGTTGGGAAGGTGTCTCCCGGTTCGGGCATTTCACCGCGGCGTTTGCACTCTACACGGCGGCCGGAACGCTGTTCGGCGGGAGCGCGGTCCTGCTCTTCGCCGGTTACGTCGCGCTGAAGCGCAAACTGGGCGTGCGGTACCCGCGGCTCGCTCGCTGGCTCGGTCCGTGCCTGGGCGCCGCGCTCGCGGTGCTCGCGATGAGTGGCACCGCGTTCTGGACGTTCTCGGGGGAGGGCATTCGAGGCACGACGCTCGGAAAAGTCGGTCCTTGGCTCGTCCTCGTCTTGGCCGCGCTCGGGGGCGCCCTGAGCGTGGGTATCGGACCGACCCTCGAGCGCCTGTTCATTTCGGCGAGGCCGGGTCGTTCGTTCACGTTTGCGGCCCTCGCGCTCGCGCTCGCGCTGCTGCTCGCCCGCGTCGATCTCACCGTCTACGTGTCGCTCTACTCCCGGCTGCACACGTTCCTCGAGCTCACCGCCGGCCTTCTCGCGACGGGTGCGTTCGTGGTGCTGCTTCTCTTGCTTCGCCGCCGACGCCCCCGTTTCGAGCTGTACTTGAACGTACTCGCCGGCTTCGGCGGCGTCGTGACGTTGTTCCTCGTTTCGGTGGAGCCGGCGCGCGGCTGGGTGACGGATGCACTCAGTCACGCCTGGCGAGAACCGGTCTACGTCGGCCGGATGCTCTCGCGGTTCCAGATCGCGGAAGGGTTCATCCGAGATCCGCGTGGCTGGCGTGGCGCGACCATGTCGAGCGTCGTCCGGCTCCGCGAGCGGTACGACATCACGACGACCTCCCGCGATCCGGTCTGGGATCGGAACGCCGAAGAACCGGCGTGGTTCACGGCGGCGCTCTCGACGCTCCGCGGTAGAACCGATCGAAACATCGTCGTGTTCTACGTCGACACGTTGCGCGCCGACGTCGCTCGCGATCCGAAGATCATGCCGAACCTCGCGCGCTTCGAGAAAGACGGGATCGACTTTCGCGACGCCTACACGACGGGGTCGGACACGCTTCACGCGCTCCCGGGCATGATCGGCGGAAGCTACGATCTCTTTGCGCGAAAGCCGAATGACGTTCTTCACGTCGCGCGCGCCGCGGGCTTCACGTCGGCGTTGTTCGTGGCCCAGTCCGCGCACGAATTTCTGACCAAGATGCTCCCGGAGTTCAGCTTCCAGACCGTGCAGGAGGTTCCGGACTACGCCGCCGGCAACGAGAACGTCTGGGGATACGGCGCCGATCAGCCGACCTCGGCGCGCCTCGTCGATCGAACGCTCGACTGGATTCGCGATCGCCCCGAGGGACGCTTTCTTTCGTGGATGTTCAACTTCGACGTCCACAATTGGCGCGAGCTCGACGAGGCCTATGTGAGGGGCGTCGCCAAGGAGGCCGGCCTCTACGACGAAGCAGATCCGATCTGGCGCTACAAGGCGGTTGCGCATTCGATCGACGCCCAGTTTCAACGCATGCTCGACGGCCTCCGAGACGCCGGGATCGCCGACGACACGATCGTCCTCTTCGTCTCCGATCACGGCGAAGGCCTCGGGCAAAATGGCTTTTGGGTGCATTCGGTCTTTCTCTGGGAGGGGCTCATCCGCGTCCCGCTCGCGCTGCGGGTGCCGGGTCTCCACCCCGCGGTCGTGAACGACGTCGTCTCCCTCGCCGACGTTGCACCGACGCTCGCGCGATTCATGGTCCCGAATGCCGAGACGGCGAGCTACCAAGGTGAAGACTTGCTCGGCTATTTGATCCCGAATCATCCGAAGCGGCGACTCCCCCTCCTCCTGATGAGCACCTTGAAGGAAGTGCCCGTCCGGCTCGGACTGATCGACCCCGAGCTGCCCTGGAAGCTCGTGCTCCCGCTCGAGGGCGCCGTTCCCGAGCTCTATGACCGGCGTGCCGCCGACCCGGATGGCCGCGACGTCTCCGTGGAACATCACTCGGAAATGCTCGGCCTTCTGAACCAGCTGGTGCGCGCGCCGCTCTTCCCAAGGCCCGGAGAAGCGGGAGACGGATCGCTCGATCAAGCGGCCAAAGAGGGGCGGGAAGCGACCGAGGCCGAGTCGGAACGAAAGTGACCCTAGCCGGCTCGAGTTGACCTAGAATTATCGGCTAGGGATTTACGGAAATGAAAAGAAGCTTCGTCCGCGGCTCGTTGGTTCTTGCTCTGGCTCTCTCGGCCGTCACGGCCTCGGCCCAAGACGTGACCATCAGCGACTCCGCGCGGCAGCACTTCAAGACCGGTGTCGCGTACCTCACCGACCCCGACGGCGCGCGTTACGAGGAAGCGTACGCGGAGTTCAAGGCCGCCTACGCGGACTCCCCGTCCTGGAAGATCCTCGGGAACCTCGGGATCACCGCGCTGAAGCTCGAGCGCGACGGTGAAGCCATCGATTCGTTCCAGAAATATCTCCAGGGCGGCAAGGACCAGATCGAAGCGTCCGAGCGCGCGCAGATGGAGAAGGACCTCATGACGACGCAATCGGGAGTCGTGTACTTGAACATCAAGTCCGACCCTCCGACGGCGTTGATCGTCGATGAACGACAACCGCTCGCCGGTCGCGCGGTGACGAACCGCTACGACCTTGCTGCCGACGGCGCGCTCCGGATCGGCGTTCGCCGCGGCCGTCATCGCGTGACCGCGAAGCTCGATGGCTACAATGACGCGATCTGGGAGTTCGACGCCGACCCGGGCGCGGAGCAAACCCACGAGTTCAAGCTCGAAAAAATCGTCGCCGCGCCAGCCGCGGTGGCGGGTGCGACGTCCGTGCCCGCAACGCAGGGTAGCGAGCCCCCGATGCATCGTCCGATTTCGGTTCCGGTGTACATCGGCGCCGCCGCGACGGGCGGGCTCCTGGTCGGCTCGGTGGTCGTCGGGATCCTCGGCATCTCGAAGAAGAGCGACTTCAACAAGGTCAACGACGGACATCATTTCGCCCAGGCGCAGAGCCTCCACGATAGCGGAAACACCTTGAACGTCGTCGGCGACGTGCTCCTCGCTGGTGGCGTCGTCGCGGGCGTGGTGACGACGATCCTGTTCCTGAATCGCCCCGAAGTTCCAGTCGGCGGCGCTCCCGAACACGATACCGGAAAGCTCCGCGTCGAACCGCTCGTCGGGACGTCGAGCGCCGCGTTGCTGGTGAGCGGCGGTTTTTGATCGACCCCGAGCGGCGCGCTAGATTGGCGCCTGCTTGCCTTTGCTTCATCCGGCTCGAGCCGCCTTCGGCGCGGCGCTGCTGATCGCCGTCACCGCGAACGTCGTGGCCCCGGCGCGCGCGGATGCGCCGTCGGTCATCGACGTCTGGACGTGGGGGCGTAACAACGAAGGGCAGCTCGGCGGCGTGCCCGCGAATCAGGCCGTCCCGAACCCGATGCACGTGTCGGGCTCGTGGACGGCGATCGCCGCCGGTGGTGAACACACCCTGGGCGTCGACGGTCAGGGCAACGTGTGGGCGTGGGGGTTCAATTCGAACGGCGAGCTCGGCGACGGCTCCACGACGCCGAAATTACTCCCGGTCGAGGTCTCCGGCGTATCGGGAGCGACGTTGGTGTCGGCAGGCGCGACGCACAGCCTCGCTTATCGCGCGGCCGATTCGACGTTGTGGGGCTGGGGGTCGAACGCGGCAGGGCAGCTCGCACAACCGACGAACGTCGCCTCGGCGCTGCGCCCGACGGTACTTCCGCCGCTCGGCGCCCTTCGCGCCATCTCGGCCGGCAGCCTCCATAGCCTGGTGCTCGGCGCGGACGGCACGGTGTACGCCTGGGGGGGCAACCCGCACGGCCAACTCGGAACGGGCGATCTCGTCGATCGCACGACGCCCACGCAGGTTCTGTTGCCGGTCGCGGCGAGCGCGATCTCCGCCGGGGGAGGTCATAGCCTCGCCGTTGCGGCCGCCGACGGACAGGTATGGGCGTGGGGAGCGAACCAGTTCGGGCAGCTGGGGCAGGGAATGAAGATCGGACCCGACGGCGGCGTTTCCACGCCGATCGCGGTGCCCGGTGTGACCAGCGTCGTGGACGTATCGGCGGGCGATCTGCACGCGCTCGCGCTCACCGCGGACGGACACGTGTGGGCCTGGGGCTACAACACCGAAGGCCAGGTGGGTGACGGCGAATACACGGTCGCCAACACCGGCGTTCTGTCGCCCGTCATGCTCGACATCGACGATGTCGTCGCTGTTCGCGCCGGCGGGATTCACTCGGTCGTGCTCCGGGCGAATGGCGAGGTGTGGACGTGGGGAAACGACTCGGGCGGTGCCTGCGGCGACAACGCGCGCACCGATGCACATCTCCCCGTGCAAGCGCTCGGGATCTCGGGCGTGACGGCGATCGCCGCGGGAGAGAATTTCTCCGTCGCGATCGCGCCGCGCCGGCCGTCGACGAGCGTCGTCATTGCCGGCGACGAGGACGTCGACACCAGCGTGCCGGTGACGCGTCCCGCGCTCGACGACATCGCCGCGCCGCCCGATGTCATGCAAACCGTCGCCGGATGGCACCACACCCTGCTCCTCGACGGAAAGCATCGCGTCTGGGCATTCGGCGACAATTCCGTGGGTCAACTCGGGATCCCGGGGCCATCGCGCGCGAGCCCGCACGTGGTGGACGTGCCAGCGGGTGGCGTCGCGGGCGTCGTTCAGATCGCCGCGCGCGCCAACCAGAGCTTCGCGCTCCGCGCGGACGGCGTCGTGTTCGCGTGGGGCGACAACGGCGTGGGCCAACTCGGCATCGGAGCCCCGAAGAGCGCCGCGGTGCCGACCGAATTGCCCGGGCTCGTCGGGATCGTCGGGATCGCCGCGGGCGAGCTTCACGGTCTCGCCTTCGACGTGAACGGCGTGCTCTGGGGTTGGGGTGACGACAGCTACGGGCAGCTCGGCATCGATCGGACGACCACGCCGTTTCGAACCCCGGTGCAGACTCGCGTCGCGACGAGCCCGCTCGCGCTCGCCGCGGGTGCGTTTCACAGCGTGATCCTCGGATTCGACGGGCGCCTCACCGCCTGGGGTGCGGGCTTTCGCGGACAGCTCGGCTCGGGAAATTCCAGCAATCAGACGACTGCGACGCCGGTGCTCTTACCCGTGCTCACGACGACGCTCGCCGCCGGTGCGTTTCACACGGTCGTCGTGGCCGAGCACGGTGACGTATGGAGCTTCGGGGATTCGAGCGCATGCCAGCTGGGGAGCTACGCGCCCGCGCTCACCGGCGTCGGCGAAGCCGTGAAAGTGCCGGGCGCGCCCCCGAGCGTGCAGGTCGCCGCGGGCGAATATCACTCGGTCGCGCTCGCCACGGACGGTAGCGCGTGGGCATGGGGCGATGATTCCCGGGGGCAGCTCGGTCGCGCCGGCACGTCGTTGCCGCATTTCGCGTGCGAGCCTGCGCCGATCCACGGCGTCGACGCCGTCACGGTCGGCGCAGGGCTCGATCACACGGTGATGGTCGGCCCTTGAGCGTCACTGACAGGAGTAGCTCGAGGGTTGTCGGACGGCGATCGCGCTGATCGACAGGTTGCTGGGGAGACCCCCGAGCGAGTTCTGATCGAGCGTCGGGGCGAGCTTCGTCCCGCCGATCGTGTAGTTCTCGAGGCCGCCGCCGACGCCTGCCGGGATCCGGAAGAGCGCTCGCGTGTAGGGCTCGTAGAGCAGCGAGGAGCCGGCGCCCGTGCAGAACTTCGCGGACGAGCCGCCCACTCCGAGCGGGATTGCGTACACGCCCGCGTAGTCGAGGAGCGTCGTCACGAACACGACGTCGTTGCACGGATCGTACGCCGCCCGCGGATTCACGCGGGGGCTGCCGAAGGGAAACGTGACCGCGGTCGTGCTTGGGACGTGCGTGATGGGGCTGAACTTCTGCACGCTGCCCGTCGTCGTCACCGTGTCGATGCACGTCGGAGCGGGCGTCGTTGCGTCGGCGGGCGGGAACACGAGCACGTCCACATTCTGCTTCGGGTCATGGACGTCTCCGGGCGTCCCGCTGGTGCCGGACACCGTGCCGAGCGCGGTGAGCGCCGTCGCGTCCTTGGTGACCGCGCTATTGGTCACCGAATACTTCTGCAGATAGACCGAGCACTCCGTTCCCCCGCTCGTTCCGATGGGGCAGGCGGTCCCGTCGCCGATCATCACGACGTTCAAGGTGCCGCCGACCGAGCTCGAAGGCGTGAACAGGATATCCTGAGGGTTGCCACCCGGAAGCGGATCGGGATCGGGCAGCTGCTTGACCAACTTCGGTGCGGAAGTGTCCAGGATCGTGATCTTCTCCGACGCCGGAGGCGCCGCGCTCGACAGATATGCGAGGCGTTGATTGAGCACGCCGACACCGTATTGCGGCGTCGGGAGCGTCGTCGCCAGGCCGATTTCCTTCCACCTGCCGGATGTCGTGTTCAGCTCGCGTACGTGGAGCCGCGAGGGCTTCGACAGATCCGCGCCTTGCTCGAAGATGTACCAAATGTCGGTAGCCGGATCTTGGACGATGGCCGGCACGTTCCCGATCGCCTCCGACGAGAGCGGGGTGCCGTCGGTCGGGCTCAACACGTAGAGCTTCGACGAGTTGGAGTCATACGCGACGATCGCACCGTTGGGGCCACCGGGCGTGAATGGTCCGCCGCTGTCCGGCGTCCCGCCCTCGGTGGAGGTGGTGCCACCGGTTCCGGTGCCGCCGCTTCCCGTCGTTCCGCCGGTACCGCCCGTCGTTCCACCCGACGACGCGTCGGGGCCTGCGTCGGAGGTGCCGCCCGTGCTCGACGTCTTGCCGCCGCTCGCGGTCGTCCCCCCGCTGGTTGCGGTCTTACCGCCGCTCGCGGTCGTGCCGCCGCTGCCCGAGTCCGCCCCTCCGCTACCCCCTGCCGCATTCGGTTTGACGCTGTCCAAAGAGTTGATGAACGAACAACCGGTGACGAGCGCCGTCAAGGCACCCCAAGCAACAACTCTCATCGAAGAAGCCTCTCGCGCAACGTGTTTCCGGACAAGGATGGGGCGCTCAATTGTTCTGCGCGCCTTGCATGATCCAGTTCCCAATGGTGTCGATTTGGGTCTGGCTAAGCCGCGGCCGACCCGACGCCTGAGGCGGCATGTAGCTACCGGTGTGTCCGCAGCAGTCGGTGATCTTGTCGTAGAGGTAGCTGTCGGTCGGCACCATCGAGGCGCCGTCGATGCGTTTTACCGTCGAACCCGTGCCGAGCTCGACCACCTGCACGTTGTAGATGTTCGACCAGGCGGACCCCGCCATCAGGTTTTGTCCCTGCACCGGTGACTGCCCGCCGAGCGTGCTGTGGCAACCCTGGAGCGCGCAGTTCGCCGTGAAGATGGGCTGCACGTCGAGCGAGAAGCTGACGTACGTCGTGACCTTCAACTCGTCGGTGTTCGTATCGATATTTCCGGCTTCGTCCTCGGAGCGAACGACGACGTAGTAGTCGGTGTTCGAAACGTTGGACCCCGTCGGCACGACCTTCGCGAGGGACTCGGCCGGGATGTGAACCCCGAGCGCGCCCGGGTTCGAGACGAGAAGGGGCGAGTCGTAGCTCTCGCCGCCCGCGGTGAGTGAGACGTAGACGTTGTAGACGATCGCGTCGTCAGCCGAGTCGTTGTCCTTCGCTTGCAGCCAGGTGAGATCGATCGTCGTCGAGTCCACGGTGTCCCCGCTCACACCCGCGAACACCGGCGGCGTGCCGTCGTTCGTCGTCGTCGCGGTTTGAATCACCAGGTTCTTGTCCTGGTTTTTGAAGGCATCGGTCGCGCGGCAGATGAAGTTGTAGCTGGTGTCCGGCGAGAGCCCCGTCACACGCCCGCTGGTCACCGGGTTTCCGGCGGAGTCGACGCCGGTGAACGTCCCGACGTCTTGCAGGCTCGCGAGCGGCGTGTCCTTCGTGATCGGCACGTCCGAGGCGTAGACGTCGTACGTGATCGCGCTGGCGACCGTCGTATCGTCGGTCGCCGGTACCCAGGTCACCGTCGCGCTGCTCGCCGAAGGGCTGAGCACGGTCTGGCATCCCGCGAACACCGGCGGCGTGGTGTCGGCCGCGGTGCTCCCCGACACTTCCGCGACGTTCGTGTCGATGTTGCCGGCGGCGTCGACCGCGTTGACCCGAAACTGGAACGCCGTTCCGGGCGTCGGAAGGCCCTTCACTTCGGCCTGAGTGGCGCCAGGGTCGCTGATGGCGCCGAGTTCGAGCACGGTCTGCGTCGCGGTGTGCCAAAAGACGCGATATTGGAGACCCGCGGCCGCGGTCTGGTCGTCGGTCCCCGCCTTCCACTTCACGAGCACTGACGTCGAGCTTGCCGCCTTCGCGGAAGTGGCTCCGGCGAAGGTCGGCGCCGTGTCGTCGAACGCGGGCTTTGCGCTGAGCGACACCGCGTTGTCGTCGAGTGCAGTCCCGACGTCGGAGACAGCGCGCACGGCGAAGTAATATGTCTTGGTGCTGTCGAGCCCCTCGACGGTGAACGAGGTCGCGCCGGGCGGCGCGTCGTCCGCGGGGACCGCGAAGTTCTGCGTCGCGGACGTCGAGTAGTAAATCTCGTAGTGGATCGACGCCGCCGGGTACGCCGGATAGCTCGCCGGAGACCACGTCAGACGAATCGCGTTTGCCGTCGCGGTGCCGGTCGAACCGGCAGGAGGTGTCTGATTGGCGGGCGACGCCGAGGTGATCCCCCCGAAGCTGATCTTGTCGGCGGTGGGCGTTCCGGAGTCGACAACCGGACCCGGGCCGCTATCCGGCGTGCCAACCGGTGCGCTCGCGTCGGGCGTCGGCCCGGCATCGGTTTTCGGACCGACCGTCACCGGCGCGACGATGCACTGATCGCCTTTTTGCTCCGTGCCTTTGCCGCAGGTGAGATTGCTGCCGCCGCCTCCACTATCGCAGGCGGCGAGCGTCAGACCGGCGACCGCGGCCGCCGAGAGAATGGAGAGCAGCGCGGCCCGACGCGGGTTCCGGAAAGTCATAGCCAGGTTCGTTCGCATGCGCGTGGTCATGTCGATCTCCAGAGTCTCGCTAGTTGGCGAGAGCGCCTTGGTTGATCCAATCCAAAAGGACGTTGCGTTCTTCGCCGCTCAGCTTGTCGGCAGTGTCGCGGGGTTCGAGCGGGCCTTCGTAGTTGTTCGGCACCGCCGCGGAAAACGGGCTCGTCTCGAGGCCG
The DNA here is from genome assembly GCA_964506835.1 of uncultured Polyangiaceae bacterium. Classification (GTDB taxonomy): domain Bacteria; phylum Myxococcota_A; class Polyangia; order Polyangiales; family Polyangiaceae; genus DASZVB01. The sequence goes on along the minus strand of CAZDNG010000002.1, from coordinate 108,322 downwards.
AGAACGTTCACTCGTCGATAGATGATGCTGAACTGCGGACGGAAGGGGTCGATGAGCTTCAGCTGACAAGCGCCGAACGTCGCGTCGAGCTTGTCTTTGGCCGGGCACGCCGCCGGGTCGGTGGCCGAGCCGAGCACGTTGATGATCGCCGCGGGTTGATCGAAGTCGTGGCAGGCGATGCAACGATCGAACAGGATCGAGCTCACGTTCTTCGACCACGACGTGGCCGTCACCGCCTGGACCGTGTGATCTCCGGTCTCGAGGTTGCCGGATCGATCTTCGGCGCGCACGAAGACGCCGTATTGGGTTCGCGGATCGAGGAAATTCAGCGGTGCCGTCTTGACCCCGAAGTCCGTCGAAACCGCGACGTGAGAAATGAAGGAGGCGCCCTGGCAGTCGGTCGCCGTCGCCGAGACGCACAGGTGGAAGCGCACGTTTGCAGCCGCTTCGCCAGTCGCCGCGGGCCAGCTCACGTTGAGCCGCGAGGGCGGGCTCGTCACGACCCCGACCGTCGGGTTGCCGCCGACCACCGGAGCCGACCCGACGGCGCCTCCGTCCGGCGTGAGCGACGCCAGCGTCGTCCCGCCGAGCGTCGTGACGTTCGTGTTCGCGTTGCCGGCGCCGTCTTTCGCGATGACGACGACGTTGTAGTTCGTGTTGGGGGTTAGTCCGAGAAGCGTCGCGGACGTGACGCCGCGCAAGGTGAGGGCAGGTGTCTTCAGCGGCACGGTCGAGGCCGTCGAGTAGTAGACCGAGTAGGTGAACTGATCGGGCGTCAGCGACGTGTCATCGGCTGCGGGGCCCCAGGTGACCTGGAGCGAGCGCGGGGTCAGGCTGGTCACGCCGTTGACGCCGTTGAACGTCGGCGGCGTCGTGTCGAGAAGGCCTCCCGTCGTGGTCTGCACCTCTTTGGTGTTCGAGTCACGGTTGCCGGCGCTGTCCTGTGCGCGAACGATGAAATAGTATCGCGTGCCAGGTTCGAGATTCGGGATCACGATCGACGAAGCCCCAGGCTCGCTCGTGTATGTCGGCGGCGCGGTGTTCTGATTCTCCGTTCGCGGGCCCTGCGTGGTTGCCCAGACGTCATAGATGATGTTCTGCGCCTCGGTGGCGTTGTCCGTTCCTGGAAGCCAGAACACGCGCACCGTCGTGCCCTCGGAGCTCGCCAGGCGCGCGCCGTCGAACGCCGGCGGCACGCCTTCGGGCGTGACCACGCTGAGTACGCGCGTGTTGGTGTCCTGGTTGCCGGCTGGATCGGTGGACCGAACCATCACGTTGTACGTCGTTTGCGGGACCAACGGCGTCGACCCCGTCGCGCTCGGGATTGCGGTGAGCAACGTCGAGTGTTCGCCGGGCTTCGATTTGTAGGCCGGCGTATCCGTCGACGGATCGGGGTTCACGCCGACGCTCGCGAAGACCGAAAAGACGAGTTGTGAATCCGAGACGGCAATGTCGTATCCCGCGCCCCATTCGACGAGGATCGAATGCGCCGACTCCGCCGTCAGTGCCCGTACGCCGCCGAATGACGGAGGCGTCTGATCGGGGCTCGTCGCGGACACCTCGACGTCGTTCGTGTCCTCGTTGCCGGAGGCGTCGAAGGCGCGAGCGACGAAGTAAAACGTGTGCGCCGGAAACGCGTCGGGGACGACGGCGCTCGTCGCGCCCGTCGCTGCCGCGACGAAGCACGGCGCCGCGGACTGCTCGAACGGCCCGGCGTCGGCGAGCGGGCTGCCACAGCGCCGCGTTCCCTTGAAGTCTTCGCCGCCCTTGGTCGACGCGCGATACACGCGATAGGCGATCTGTGCGGCCGGCGTGTGATCGTCGGTCGCCGCGGCCCAGCTGACTTGCACGGACGTCTGATCGATCACGGCGATCTTCGAGATGCCGGCGAACACCGGAGGCGTAACGTCCTTGGTCGAGCCGCTCACACCGCCCGAACCGCCGGTTCCGCTTCCGCCTCCGCCTCCGCCTCCGCCTCCGCCTCCGCTTCCGCCTCCACCCCCACCCGCGCCGGTCTCCTTCGCGCTCGCGTCCGGTCCACCGCCGGACGCGCGGGATTGTCCGCTTCCACAACCAAACGCGAGCAAAAGCGTGCACGCGCCAAGCTGGGACCAAGCAAGCGTCTTCATGGGGCCTCCAGTCGGTACGGCGCAGTCACCTGCGACCGGACCGGCTCGGAATTGACCATACCCAAGTCGGGCGCCGCTTCCTACAACCAACTAGTCCCCCGGATCCAAGATTCGTCGGAGAATTTTGGAGGCCCGTGACTGGGCAAGGGCCTCCAAAATTCAGGACGCCGCCACAGCTTTGATCCTGGGGACCGACTTTCTCGATAGTCCCCTGAATCATTGATTCAGGGGACTAGAGGCGAGAGCGACGGAGCACCGCGCGCGCGCTCCGTCACGGGCACGTCGGGGGCGTGGAGGGCGGCGTTTCCGTACTCAGATACGGTCGATCGAAAGGCGGGCAGCCCTTCTTCACGCGCACGTCGGTGAGCGCGTTCCTCATGAAGTCGAGGATGTCCGTCAGGTCGGTTTGAGTCAGGCTGAGCGGCACGATGATCGGGTCGATGAGCCCGACGATGTCGGCGGTGTTGCGCCTTCCGCCCGAGATGTAGAGCGTCATGATCGTGTTCAAATCGTGGCCGGGGCCTTCACCTTCATGAAGAAGCCCGTATTGCTCACGAAGCCCGACGTTCCGAAGGTTCGCCGTCTTGAACTTGGCGACGTCCGTGCTCTGACCGGTCGTGATCTGGAGACCCGTGTCCCAGCTCGGCTCGTGAAAGCCGATGAAGTGGAACTTGTTGTCGGTGAACAGCGGCGGACTGTGACAAGAGGCGCAGTGCCCGGGACCGACGAACACCGTCCACCCATGGATCTGCGCCGGCGTGATCGGCGGCACTGACGCGCATTCCGGCGGCGCTTTGTCGGCCTGGGTCCAGCAATCCCACGGTGTGAGGTTCGACGTGAGACGCCGTTCGTGCGTCGCGATAGCGAACAGGATCCGTCGCGCGTTGATTACGTTGTCCGGGTCGGTGGTCTTCACCTTGTCGATCGAGGCGAACACGGCCTGAAACATCTGCGGATAGCTGCTTCCGTTGTTCGTGATGAACGTCTGCATGTCCTGGGGAGGGGCCTTCGCTTTGGCCAACGGCTTCAGCGTCGTTTGCGACAGCTTCGCCTCGATGTCGGCCCAGGTGCGACCCGTGCAGGCCATCTCTGCCGTACCGATCGGCGGGTGCGACGCCTGATCTTCGAGTGCAGCGCCGACGATTCTGCCCGTCGTCTGATCGAACGTCCCCACGATGAGCGGCGCGGCCGTCGTCGCGAGATCGGGATCGTAGAAACAGCCGCCCGGTCCTTCGCCGTTCTTGCAATAGCCCGCGTGTCCATCCCAGAACACCTGGCCCGCAAACATGGCGTCCAGATACGTCGGCGGCTTTCGTGTGGTTACTTGCACCGTCGAGTCGCCGGGCGTCGTGAGCGATCCGTCGTGATTGCACTTCGGGACGCCCTGGGCGCCGCGAATATCGTCCGAGGTGATATCGGGCTCCGTCTCGAACACGCCGTTCGGTCCCGGCAAATGAGCCGCGGGATCGTTCGTGCGCGAGTCCGAGCCGCCCGATTGGATCCGGTGGCACGTCCCGCACGCCATGTTGTCGAGCTGACCCATTTGCTCGTCCCAGAAAAGGATCTTACCGAGCAGCGCTTTCGAATCCGTGTGCATGTTCGCCGAGGGGTACTCGACCGTCGGATACGGTTGCTGGCAGCGGAAGTTCGCGCACGGGTCGCCGGCGTCGCCGCTATCGGGGCCTGCGTCTTTGCTTCCGCCCGAGCTGGTCGTGCCGCCCGAGCTGGTCGTGCCGCCCGAGCTGGTCGTGCCGCCCGAAGCGCTCGCATCGGGAACGCCACCGCTTCCGGTCGTTCCGCCGCTGCCGCTCACGCCGCCGGTCGACGACGCGCCGCCGGTCGAGGTCTTCCCGCCGGTGTTCGCGGGTGTGCCGCCGGTCGCGGGCGGCGAGCCACCCGACCCCGCGTCGGGCGCAGGCGTGCCCGCATTGTTCGAACTGCAAGCAAACAGGGCAAGCGAGCAACCGAGCGTCGCTGCGATCGAGGTCAAGGAACGAAACGGCATGGCGTGACCTGTCCAGTTACCGGGTGACACCGAGCGCCGCTCGGCCGAGCGCGCCGCGCTCGAGGAAGAAGAGGAAGCAATCGTACCGTTCCGTTTCGAACGCCGCAATCTACAGAGCGAGTTTCGTCACGGCGCGATGGAAAGCACTGCGGAACGCCTCCATCACGCGCCACGGCGCGCTCACGTGGCCCTCAGGAAGCGCCGGCAAGAAAAGGTTACACCGGGGTCACCGTGGATTGGCAGCCGTGAAAATGTCCGGCAAGCGATGCTATGCTCCTCCTCGGGTAGTGAGGTTGAGCATGATGCGAGTTTTGCGTCTCCATGGGCATGGCCTGGCCGTAGTGACGGCCGCCGCGGCAGCGGCGCTCGTCGCTTGCGGTGGCGAAACGTCGAGGAGTTCGGTCTCGCAACTCACCGAACCGCCGACGCCGACCGGCGGCACGTCGTCGACTGTCGGCGCGACGTCGAGCGGCGGCGCGGCTGCGGGAGGCGCTTCGTCGACGGGCGGCGCGCTCGGGCTCACCGGTGGTGACTCTTCGGCGGGCGGCTCGAGCGGCTCGAGCGGCGGCGACGTCGGGGCTGGCGGCGAGCCGACTGGCGGCGAAGGCGGCGCTGCTCCCATCAGCGGCTGCGGCGGAGGCGGGGGCGACGACATCACTCGCGCGTGCGATGGCAAGCCCGCTGGGTCGACCGCGTGTGTGTGCAACGACGTCTGGAGCTGCGACGCGACTTCGGGACTCCTGCTGTCGAGCTGCGCCAGCTGCGTGGACGGCAAGTGCGCCGAAGCGGCCGATCCGTGTCCTTCGTACCTGAGTCCGCTCATCGATTGCGTCGGTGACTGCGACGGGGGCGAGCGAGCGCCGATGGCTTGCATGGGCGCCACCATCGTGACCGTCGCCGATGGACTGCCTCCGTTTGCGGCGGGCGTACGTGTTCCGGCTGCCGCGAACGCGATTGCCTGTGCGAACGGCGCTGGCCACTACGCGTCGTTCACCCTCGCCGGCGCCGACGCGCGCGTGTTCGTGACGCCGCCGTGGACGTTGGTGAATGGCTCGCCCGGCGCTGCGTGCGCGGGAAGCGCCGGCTCGACTTGCTTGATGAGCCGGCACTCCGACGTGAATCGCACGGTGGTCGCCATCACGAAAGACGGCCAGGCGCAGCCCCGCAACGTCTACATTCTCCAGCCCGACGACGCGTCGGGATGTCCCTCGCCGTAAGATCGCGCGCAGTGTTTGTGAGCGCCGGGCCGTTCGCGCTCCGACCCTGACCGCCGGCGCCCGTTGACCCGCTTCGGCGAAGCGTGGCACGACCGCTGAATGAATCCGAAATCGCGGTTCGTCGGGAAGATCATCGTCGTCACCGGGGCGTCGTCGGGGATCGGTGCCGCGTCGGCGCGCGCCTTCGCGGCGGAAGGCGGCCACGTCGTCGTGACGGCGCGCTCCGCCGGTCCGCTCGAGCGCGTCGCGCAGGAGATCGTCCGGGCCGGGGGCAAGGCCGTCGCGATACCGACCGACGTCGGCGATCCGCAGGCGGCAGCAGCGCTTCTCGAACGCGTCGCGCGTGAGCTCGGCGGCATCGACGTCCTCGTGAACAACGCGGGCGTCAACTATCGCGGCCCGGTCGAAGAGCGAAAAGCCGAGGAGCTCGCCCAGATCATCTCCGTGAATCTCATCGCGCCGATTCTTCTCTGTCGCGCGGTGCTTCCTCATCTGCGAAAGCGCGGTCGCGGCGCGATCGTCAACGTGGCCTCGCTCGCCGGTCGCGTGCCGCTTCCCGGCGAAGCCACGTATTCCGCCTCCAAGTGGGGCCTCCGCGGCTTCAGCTTCTCCCTCGCCGAAGAGCTCGCCGGTACCGGCATCAGCGTGTCCCTCGTTTCGCCGGGTCCGGTCGACACCGGGTTCATCATGTCGACGATCGAGGACGTCCCCGACCTCGTCTTTTCGCAGCCGATGAGCACAGCCGAAGAGATGGCCGCGCTCGTCGTCGACGCCGCGGCGGACGGTGAGTCCGAACGGCTTCCGTCGCGTGCGTCCGGTTATCTCACGACCATGGGCTACCTCTTCCCGAAGTTGCGCCAGCGCCTCGTGCCGTTGATGGAACGCCGCGGCCGCGCCGCAAAGCAGACGTATTTGCGTCGCGCAGCGTCGCGCTGACGGAACGCCCCGAGCGGCGTGCACGCCTCGGGGGACGCCGGCGAATTGACGGACGCGGGCCTCGACGGTAGCCGTGAGGGGAAGGGAACATGGTTCGCAGGGGCACGCGGCGCGCGAGGAACGAGATGAGTCGAAGGCGTCCTTCGATACGGCGCCCTGCGTCCGCTCGCGCCGGGATGGCTGCGGCGCTCGCGGTTTCGGTGTTCGCCGGTTCGCGCGGCTCGCGCGCCGCCGAAGATGCGCGGCTCGTTTACAGCCGAACCGCGGACGCCGTGCAATGCCCCGACGAATCGACGTTGCGCGACGCGGTCGCGGCGCGCCTCGGTTACGACCCTTTCGTCGCGTACTCCGCGCGCACGATGGTCGTCGAGATCCGCGCCGCGGGCGCGTCCTTGAAGGCTCGCGTCTACCTCGTCGAGGCGGACGACGTCGCGGGCGGCGTCCGCGATCTGTCGTCGTCGTCGCTCGATTGCAAGGAGCTGACGTCCGCGGTCGCCCTCGCGATCAGCATCGCGATCGACCCGGGAGTCGTTGACCGAAGTCCGACGGAGCCGGCGGCTCGAGCCGTCGAACCCGCGACGGCAGCGTCGTCGGAGGCCGTCGATCCGGCTGATTCGGCCGGATCGGACGCGCCGGCCCTTCATCGCGACGTCCCGGACGTCGGCGCGCTCGCGCGCAGGGAGCCGAACCGCGATCGGGGCGTTGCGCCGCGTCCCGGGGCGGCTCACGCCCCCGCGCCGCCGATGGTGTTCGGCGTCGGCGCGGGCGGTCTCATCGCATCGGGGCCCGAGCCGCCGCCGGTCGTCGGGGCCAGTTTGCTCGCGACCTTGCGCGGTGAGCATTGGGAAGCGAGCGTGTCCCCACGCTGGGACTTTCAGACGTCGAGGAGCAGCGGGTCGGGCGGCAGCGCGCACATGACGAGCTACGGCGCGAGCCTCGCGCCCTGCTACCGGAGCGGGCCCGTGCTCGGCTGCTACGTGCTCGAGTCGGCGCTGGTCGTGTCGCAAGGCGCGGGCGTCACGCATCCGCGCGCCGATCATTCGCTGTGGGTCGCTCAAGGGCCGCGCCTCGCGTACCAATGGCAGCCCCGGCACGCGCTCGGCGTCGTGGCTCGGCTCGACGGGCTCTGGGCGCTCGAGCGCATCGGGCTCGAGCTCGACGGCGCGAACGTCTACCAGACACCGCGGTTTCTGGCCCGCGTCGGCCTGGACGTGACCTACGAATTCTGACGGCCGCCCGCCTTTTTCGAGACGGATGAGCGATGGCGGGCCCAAGACATTCGAGCGGAGTGCAAAAAAACCTGGCCCTCGTCCCGCCCGTTGGCACAAGGTCGACGGACTTTCGCGACGTGTTCGAAGCAGAATTCGGATACGTCCTGCGCACGCTCCATTTTCTGGGCGTGAGGGGCGCCGACGCCGAAGACGTCGCTCACGACGTGTTTCTGGCCGTCTTCCGACACTTCGCCGACTACGACCCGTCGCGCCCCGTCCGCCCGTGGCTCTTCGCCTTCACGTACCGCGCCGCGCGTGATTTCCGTGCGCTCGCACGCCATCGAGCGACGGCGCTCGGAGACGCCGAGCGGTTCGTCGATCCGAGCCCGCTTCCCGACGCGCTCGCGATGCGCGCCGAGCTCCAGGCGCTCGCGCTTCGCGCCCTCGACGTTCTCGACGAAGACGAGCGCGCGGTGCTCGTCGCGCACGACCTGAACGAGCTCGCCGCCCCGGAAGTCGCTCGAGCGCTCGCCGTTCCGCTGAACACGGTCTACTCGCGCCTCCGCCGCGCACGGTCGAAGTTCGAGGCCGCCGCGCGTCGGTTTCGAGCGCAGGAGAAGAATCAATGACCCCCCTCGACGCCTCCGAGCTCGCGGCCGCCTTGCGCGAGCTCCCCACCGAGACTGCCGCGTACTCGAACGAACAGCGCCGCGTCCGTGCTCGCCTTGCGGAAAACCTCGTCGGTTCCCTGGGCCCGTCGCCGGAACACCCGGCGTCGCGCCCTGCGACCGTTCCTTCGTCGAGCCCCGCCGCAAGTGGGCTCCGAGCCGCCGCGCGCCTGAGCCGGACCGTGGCTGCGGCTATCGTGGGGGGCACCCTCGTCGTCGGGGCCGTCGCAGGTGTGGGCGCGGAACGTTGGCTGAAAGCGTCGCGAAGCGTCGCGCTCGCGCCCGTCACCGCGCGCGCCGTCGCCGCGGCGCCTGATACGACGGGCGTCGTGAACGCGCCGCGTCCCGCGCCGAGCTCGGCGCCCATCGCGCTTCGTCCGGGCGTGGAATTGCCGTCGCTCGTCCGATCGGAAAACGCGACGCCGAGCGAGTCGTCGCCGCCGGCGAGCGCCGCGACGGGCGCCCCTAAAACCCAATCGACCGAGGGCGCCACTCCGTCGCCCAAAGTGGCCACCTCGGAGGTCGCATCTCTGTCCGAAGAAGAGCGCTTGCTCGATCTGGCGCGCACCGCGCTGACGCGCGGAGAACCGCAAGCGGGCCTGGCGCCGCTCGCGCGCCACGCGGTGCGGTTTCCGAACGGGCAACTCGTCGAAGAGCGCGAGGCTCTTTACATTCGCATCCTGGTGGCGCTCGAACGGGACGGGGAGGCAACCGTTCGCGCCACCGCCTTTCGCCGGCGTTTCCCCGACAGTCTGTTCAAGACCGTCGTGGACAACGCGCTCGCGACGATCTCGAGACGGACCGACGACGCGGACCCCAAACCGTAGAACATGGGGTCAACGCAATTACACTCGTCTACGAAGGCCGCGAGGCCCACTGCATCGCAACGGCGCAGTCGCAGTCGCTGGTTCACAAGAGACGCGCTCATCGTGCTCGTCGTCACCCTTTCGGGTTGCGCCGAGAAGGTCGTCAACGTCGGTGACAACGCTTCTACGACATCGTCCGGACCGGTATTGTACGCGAAGGCGGAGCCTACGAAGGTCGCTGCGAGCGACGGCGGCGGAAGCTCGAACCTCGTGAAGCTGGTCGACCGCGAATACCGGATCGCCGCCTTCGCCGTGGATGCGGGGCGCCTTTTCTGGCTGACCACGCCGAACATCGCCGGCAACGACGCGCCGGACGTGCTCGAGACCTTCAACACGTGCGTCGTGACGAATTGTGCGGGAACGGTGAAGAGCTACTCGGTCGATAGTAAGGGCATGGGCCCGTTCGGCGGCCCCAATTTCATGATCGCGACGAACACTTCCGAGGTGTTCTGGACGGACGTCGATCAGAGCAAGGGGATCGCGCGTTGTCCGAAGAGCGGCTGCGTCACGCCCGAATATCTGTCGACCGGCCAAGAGACGCCGCCGTTGTTCGCGGTCGACGACACGACGTTCTATTTCGTCGACAGGGTCTTCGCCAGTTGCGCGCTTGGAAACTGCGTCGATTCCGCGCAAAGGTTTGCCATGACGGCGCCGGCCGGCGCGGCGGCATACGAAGCGTCGGGCGCGATGGTTCTCGATGGAGACTACGTCTACATGGCCGACTATCCACTCGGGAGCACCTGGACGCGGCTCTTGCGCACTCGGAAGGACGGCACCGGCACCTTCGACGTGATCGTGCCGAACGTTTCTCAAGTGGGAATGCTCGTCGCTCGGAACGGAGCGCTGTATTGGGACGACGAGCAACCGTTCGGCAGCGTCTTCACCTGTCCGGAAACTGGGTCTGTGGGCGCGCCACGCACGGTAGTCGGCAATCTCGCCTCCTCGGATTCACTCGCGGTGGATGACGAAAATGTCTATTTCACGTACGCGGGGGATGCGGACGTGCTGCCTGGCAACGTGCCGAGCACCGACGAGCTCCTTCGGTGCCCGATCAGCGGCTGCGACAAACCGACGACGATCGCTGCCAACATAGGAATCGTCGGGCTCGTCGCCGTCGATGACGCCTACGTCTACTTCGTCGGTTCCGATTGCGACGGGTCCGAGGAGTCGCCGCAGCGCCTCGCGGACCGGTGCGCTTACATCGCGGCGGTGCCGAAGTGAACGCGCTCAGTCGCACTGGGGCGGTCGCGCGCTACGCTTCGTTCGCCGTAGTCACGGCCCTTGGCGGTTGCGCCGACAAGACCGTCGACGTGGGAGACAACGTGCACAAGAGCGCGGCCGCGGGGACCGATGCGGGGCCAACCTACGCCACCGCCGCGCCGGATGCCGGCAACGAGGCGGGAAGGGCGATTCCGTGGCGAATCGTCGACCAAGAAGCGACCCTCGTCGGCTTCACCGTCGCGGCGGGTCGGCTCTATTGGGTCTCCGTGACGTCACTCGCCAATCCCGACGTCACGCCGACCGAATACCTGAAATCGTGCGACGTCGACGATTGCCGGCACAGCGTTCGAAGCGCGACGTTGTCCTTCGACAAAAACCTACCTTTGACGATCTCCTCCGCGAGCCGCGTCGACGTGGTTGCAAACGACGCATCCTTGTTCTGGCCGGCGCTTCCGGAGGGGCAGGGGGTTGCCTCAGCGGCGCGAAACGATCTGGCGTCGGTGACGTACCACCCCGCGCGCTCCACGGCCGCTCCCACGAGCATCACGGCCGACGACACGACGCTCGTGTTCATCGCCGACGGGGTCGTCGGCGGTTGCGTCATCGACAATTGCGAAAGCTCGCTGAAAGGCTTGGACGTCACCTCGGCGCGTGACGCGGGGATCGTCGACGTGCCGCGCGACGTCGTCCTCGACGGCCCCTACCTTTACGTGAGCACCGACGGGGGGATCGTCCGGGCTCAGAAGGATGGCACCGGCGCGCAGGTCATCGTGAAGGACCAGCCTTTTTTGGACGCCATCGCCCTGCATGGAGACTCCGTCTATTGGACCGAGCACGTCTCGTTCGGGCGTGTGCAGAGCTGCCCGCTCACCGGTTGCAATGGCGTGCCGCGAGTCGTGGCCGCTGGCCTTCCCCAACCGACCTACGTCACGGCAGACGACCAGTACGTGTACCTGACTTACCCGGGAGTGACGTGGGGGACACCTCCCGACCCGCAGTTTGCGGAGCGTCTGCTCCGCTGTCCCATCGGGGGCTGCGACACGCCAGAAGTGCTGCTCGAGAACGAACCCATCGACGGCCCGGTCGTGACCGACGACAAATACATCTACTACTCGGCACGAGCCTGCGCGTCGGCGAGCAGCCTCTCGAACGCCACCTGCGAGTACATCGCCGCGATTCCGAAGTGAGTTCTTCGGCTCGAGTGCCTTCCGACGTCGATTTGCCGAGCTTTTGCGGCCACTAGCGGCTGAGGGACGGCCGACACAATACCGCCACGTGTGGCGATTTCGGCGTCTCAGTCGCGGCGCGCGTGGCGGGCGACGACTTCACGCAGTGCTCCCATCGAAAAGGGCTTTTTGAGGACCGCAGCGGCGCCGTCGCGCTCGGCGCGGTCGCAAAGTTCCTCCGCCGCGAACGACGTCATCAGGATCACCGGCACGCTCGGATGATGCAATCGCATCTGGGCCAGCACCTCGAGCCCCGAGATCCCAGGCATCTGAACGTCGGTAATCAGCAGATTCGCTTCGGAGTCGTCGTCCGCAAGGCCAAGCACGTCGTTCCCGTTGCTCGCTTCCACAACCACGAACCCCTCTCGACGGAGGAGCAACCCGATCAGCTCGAGCAGGTCGGCGTCGTCGTCGGCAACGAGCGCCCGCAGCGCCGGTTCAGCCGCCGCTGCGTTCGGGGCAGGGTTGGAATCTGCGATGGCCATGTTCTCCACACCTGCACGTCGGGTGCCACGCGAGTTCGTAAAGGCGGCGAGGGGTGGCGGCCGCTCAACTGACCCCGTACGTGTCGAGCTTCCGATACAGGGTCCTGCGGTCGAACCCGAGCACGTTGGCGGCCTGCGTCTTGTTGCCGCTTACGGCCTGGAGCACCTTCAGCACGTATCGCTTCTCGACTTCGGCCATCGATAAGAGCTCGGCGGGGTTCTCGGTGGGGAGCACGAACAGGCTGCTGCGATAGGTGCGGATCTTCTCCGGCAAGTCGTCGACGGTGATGTGATCGAATGGCGTCAACGCCACGGCGCGCTCGATGCAATTGGCGAGCTCCCGGACGTTCCCCGGCCAAGCGTAGGTCAGGAGGCGTTCCGCGGCCGGGCTCGCCAGCCCGACGACGTGTTTGTTCGACTGGCGGGCGAAGCGCTCGATGAAGTGCTGCGCGATGAGCAATACGTCGTTTCCGCGAGAACTGAGCGATGGCGTCTGAACGCGGATCACGTTGATGCGGTAGTAGAAATCCTCGCGAAATCGGCCCTCGGCGACGTCCGCTTCGAGGTCGCGGCTCGTGGCGCACACGATGCGAGCGTCGAACGGCGCCTCTTGGTTGCCGCCCACTGGCCGGAGCTTCCGCTCCTGCAGCGCCCGCAGGAGCTTCACCTGCATCGAGATCGGCATCTCTCCGATTTCGTCGAGGAAGAGCGTGCCTCCGTTCGCCCTGACGAACAGCCCGACGCGGCTGCTACTCGCATCGGTGAAGGCGCCCTTCACGTGACCGAAGAGCTCGCTCTCGAGCATGGTCTCGGGAACCGCGGCGCAGTTAATCGCGATGAACGGGCCGGCCTTCTGGCGGCCCTGCTCGTGTACGGCTTTCGCGATCAGCTCTTTGCCGGTCCCGCTCTCGCCGGTGATGAGCACGGTGGCGTCCGTGTCTCGAATCCTTCCGAGCAGCGAGTACACCTCCTGCATCGGCGCGCTGTCTCCGATGAGCTCCCCGATCGGACCCCTGGATTCGACCGCGCTACGCAGCCGCTTCACTTCTTCGCCGAGCCGCCGGAGCTGCACCGCGCGGGTCAACGTGAACACCAGATCGTCCATCTGGATGGGCTTCGCGATGAAGTCGTAGGCGCCTGCTCGGATGGCTCCCACGGCCGTTTCCATGCTCCCGAAGGCCGTCACGACGACGACCGGGACACTCGGGCGGCTCTCCATCGCGCGCCGGCAGAACTCGAGCCCGTCCATGCCGTTCATGTGAAGATCGGTGACGATGGCGTCGAAATCCTGCTCGCCCAGGGTCGTCATCGCTTCGGCGCCGCTGCTTCTCGAGACGACGTGAAACCCACGCGTGCCGAGCACCGAGCTCATCACGTCGCGCATGGCAGCGTCGTCGTCGACGACGAGCACTCTACTTTCCATGGGTCATCCCATTGGTCTTGCTCCGCGGAAGATGCACGCTGAACGACGAACCGCGTCCGGGCTCGCTCGCCACCGAGATCCACCCGTCGTGTTCGCGTGCAATTCCCTGCGCGATCGAGAGCCCGAGCCCCGTCCCTTCCTCCGCGCTCTTGGTCGAGAAGAAAGGGTCGAAAATTTTCGGGAGCAGCTCTTGTTGAATGCCGCTTCCGCGATCGATCACGTCGACGCACGCGTACGGCGCTTCGTCGCCGTGGGGGTCGCCGTTCGCCGTGCGTCGCTCGTCGTGGACGCCGACGGTGAGCTCGCCACCGTTCATCGCTTGCGCGCCGTTGATCACCAGGTTGAGCACGATCTGCAGGAGCTGGTCGGGGTCTCCTTGAACGTCCACGCCCGCCGCGGGAACGTCGAGTCGGACGACCACGTTGCGCTTCTTCGTCGTCTGGGTGCAGAGGGCGATGGCGCTCCGCACCACGTCGACCATGTTCACGTTCTTCTTCTTTCGGGGGGTGCGCCGGGCAAACGAAAGCACGTCGGCGATGATCCGTGTCATCCGCTGCGATTGCTCGACGATGATGGTCGCGTTGCGGCGGGCGTCCTCGAGGGTCGCGGTGGTGCTCGACGCGATCAACTGCGCGCGGAGCTGGACGACATTGAGAGGCGTTCCGAGCTCGTGCGCCACCGACGAGGCGAGCCGTCCGAGTGTCGAGATGCGATCGGAGTGGCGCAGCTGCTCGAGCGCCGCCACGTGCGCTTCGGCGGCAACTCGAGCGGCGAGCAACTTGTCGCAGGTCGCGTCCAGCTCGTCGGCGAGACGACCGATGTCGTCGTCGCGCTCGAGACGCAGCCGGGGCACGAAATCGCCGTCGCCGACCGCGCGGGCCGTGGCGACGAGTCGACGGAGAGGGCTCAAGAAGAGGAAGTGAGCGACGACCGCGGCGAGCACCGCGACCGTGCAGGCCAGCAAGACGGCTCCGACCACGTTCTCGGCCAGGAGGTGGTGGACGAGCCCCGCCTCTCGCGGCGACAGATTCGCGACCGTCGCTTGTTCGGCGCTCCGCTCGAGCACGCTGTACAGGAGGCACCCCGGCGCCAACGCGACGACGAGCGACAGTACGAATTTTTTTTCTAGATTAATGAGATCCCGACCGATCCGTTCCGGCGATCCGAGGGGATCGAGCCATCGCACGAGGAGGCCTCGCGGGAACCATTTGCAGCGGGTGTAGGCAACATGATCATCCCCCAGCCAAATAGCGAGGCGAAATCCGGCGTTCGGCGCAAATTCACTCGGGTCGATCGACAAAAAGGCGCGCAGGGGCGCATGAAGCCGCGTTCGACGATCATGCGCCCCTGGATGCCAGAGTGAATGCAACGGCGCCGTCTAGGGCGTCGCTGACGCCGTCGGGGCCTGAGCGCCCTGCACGACGATCTCGACTCGTCGATTGTCCGCGCGGCCTTCGGGTGAGGCGTTGTCCGCGACCGCCCGAGTCGAACCGAAGCCCTGCGCGGACACTCGGTCGGCGGCGATCCCGCGCGACACCAGATAGTCTCGCACCGACTGGGCCCGGCGCTGCGACAGATCTTGATTGTACGCGGCGCCGCCCTGCGAATCGGTGTGCCCCTCGACGGAGATCTTCGAATCGGGATCCTGCTTGATGAGTACGTTGGCGACGTCGTTCAACTTCAGCTGCGCCTGGGGCAGAAGGTCCGCCTTCGCCGACGTGAAGAGCACGCCTCCCGAGAGCGTGATGACCATCCCGCGCGCGTCCTGCTTGACGGCCGCGAACTTCGCCAGGTCGGCGGCGGCCTGCGCGGAGCGCTTCTCGGCGTCCTTGCGCCGCTCGGTCTCGCTCTGGAGCTCTCGGCCCTGACTGGCCAGTTCGGCGTTCGCTTGGCCGAGCGCCACGGTCGTTTTCGCGGCGTTCGCGGTAGCGGCCGTCTGCGCCTGCGAGTCGGTCTGCTGCTTCGCTCGCATGTCCGCAGCAGTGCGCGCATGCACTTCGGCGAGCTCGGCGCGGCGCGTCGCCGTGTAGGCGAGATCCGACGTCTCCTGCGTCGCTCCATTATCGGAGAACGACTTCTCGGCGAGGTTGAGTGATTCCTTCGCCGACTGCAGATCGGCCGCAGCGAGCTGCGCCGAAGGTCCGTGGCTAACCCGATCGTACGTCGAGCGCGCCGTGTAGAGGTCCTTCGGGGGCTGCGCCGTCGCGCACGCTGCCGCGCCGACGAACGAGGCGAGAAGGATGGCGGCTGGGATTCTATTCATGAGTTTCATCACTGCGCTCCGTTCGCGGCCGCGTTGGCAGCCGCAGTGTTGGTTGCCGCCGCATTCGAGGCATTCGTGGCCCCCTGAGCGGAGGCCTTCGCGTCTTCTTCACGAGCAAGCGCGAGAGCCAGCTCGGCGTCGGCCGTGGCGCGCAACAGTTCGAGGTTTGCGCGCTCGTCATCGCCGTCCCTCACGGCGATCTTTGCTTGCGCGATCTGATCATCGGCGAGCTTCAGATTGAGTTGTGCGGACGACTTGGTTCCGGCGCCGAGCTCCCGGGCGCTGCGCTCCGCCGACTCCGCGTCGGCCATGCGTTGCGTGGGTATCGGAACCGATGCTCCGCACCCCCAGGCACACGAGAAGAGAACGATCGATGCGATTATTTTTTTCAAGAGGTCCTCGTCGGCGCTTCCTGTAGGGGGAAGGAGCCAGTGAGCTTGGCCACTTTGACCTTGCGATGAATCGACGTCGTCCATCCATCACTGCGACCTTTCCGGTCGGCGCATGCTCGGCGCATGGCGCGAGTTGCACGCCTCGTGCCACAAGTCGTTTGCGTCGTGGGGTCGACCCACCGTCGCTTGCTCGTCATTCGACCATCCGCCTTGCCGGAGCCACTGACATTTTCGCTACGTGTGGCGGCACTACCCACGCTTCGAGGCCGGTCGCGACGCTCACGTGGGCGCCCGCGACCGCGAACCAGCAACGTGAGCAGCTTGCTGGTCGGATACCGTCGGACGGCGACGCCAATCGTTGGTTGCTCCGGTCCCCGACGCCCCCTCGGGGCCGTCGGCGAACCGGCTCCGGCCCATGCAAACGTCGCTACCGGCTCAGAAAAATCCCATCGCGCCCTTCCCGATCGGCGACGAAAGCGAGCCCGCGGGCGGCGCGTATTCAACGCGCAAACAAGATAGCCGCGCGCCACCCCCAAGCGGGATAAGCTAGGCAGTTATGGTGCCGATACTCTTGCGTTCTTGGTGTCTGCCGCTGTGCTTGTGGGGCTCCGTCGCTTGTGGAAGCTCCTCCGGCCACTCGGGCACGAGTAGCGGCGCGAGTCAGAGCGGCACGGGCGGAAGCAGCTCGAGCACGGGCGGAAGCAGCTCGAGCACGGGCGGGAGCAGCTCGAGTGGCGGAACGGTGAGCTCCGGCGGGTCGAGCGGCTCGGGTGGTTCCGGCGGAACGGCCGCGACCGGATCGACGCTGACGAAACTCCCGTCGACCGCGGTCTTCTATCAGGACATCTCCAAAGCGGCCGTCGACTCCGAGTCCGCGACGATTCTCGGTGCGCTACAGGCGAGCGGTTGGGGCGACTCCGGCAACCGGACGACGCTCGGCATCGACTTCTCGTTCGAAATCAACGTCGCCGATCCGAGCGTTCCCCGGCGCGCGTTCACGGAGCCCAGCGACGCGTTGCCGGATTGCGACACCGCGCCGATTCCGCTGCCTCCGGGCGGAAAAACGGAAGGGACCAGCGACTACGCATGCAGTGGCGGAGATTGCCATCTGCTCGTGTTCCAAGGCACGCGTCTCTACGAGCTCTACCAATCCGACGTGACCGGTGGAATGGCCACCGGGGGCGACTTCTCCGGCAGCTGCCTCGTCGTGTGGGATCTCACTCGCGACTATTGGCAGCCCACACCTCCCCCGAACTTCTCGCGCGGAGACGGCTGCAACGGAGCGGACGCGGGCGACATGCCGATCGCTCCGCTCTTGCTCACGAAAGAAGAGCTCGCCGCCGGCGAGGTGCAGCACGCCGTGCGCTTCACCATCTCGAACAACCGCATTCGCTCGGCCGTGTACGTCCATCCGGCAACGCATATCGGCGGTCCGAGCGGCGGCGCCGACACGCTTCCCTACGGTTCGCGCCTGCGGCTCCGAGCCGACTACGATCTTTCGAGTCTGCCGAACGACACGGCCCGCACCATCGCGAAGGCGCTCCAGACCTACGGGATGTTCCTCGCCGACGGCGGAAACATCTACATCTCCGCGACCACGGAGGCGTCCGACGCGATCGGGGGTTCGGACCTCGGCAAGCTCACTCCGGCCGACTTCGAGATGATCGACGGCGGGCAGCGCATCGATTGGGAGAGCCAGAATTGCACGAGAACGCCGGTGAGCGACTGAGCCGGCAAGCGTCTCGAAGTTACACGATCGCGGGCGCGAGGTAGCCCGCTCTCTGGCAATGCTGGCTGAGCTCAGTGGCGATCACGTGGAGGTGAGGGGCTTGCGCGTTCGCGGCGTTCCTGAGGACAGCGACCCCGCTCACTGCGACTCCCGAACCCACGCGATGACTGAGGAGAACAGGGACGCTCGAAGCGACCCGTGGCGTGGTGTTCCCCCATCGACCGGCTTGCAGCGTGGTCTCCAGGTCGCCGGTCTTTTCGTCGTCGGCGATGTGCGAGAGAAGGAACTCTCTCGCGTGCCGTTCGAGCTCCGCATCGGCATCGCCCACGCGCGCGCAGCAGATCGGTCCATCCGCGGTCATGCCGATGATGAATCCGCCCGTTGCTTCACTGAGCGCCAACAACGCCTCGAGGCCACATTGAATCTTCTCGTGCACCGTTTTGCAGCCGTCGAGCGCGCGAGAAAACGGCGACGGTTCCTTTGCGACGTCCATGAGGACGTCGCCAGGCCCACGAGCCTCGTCGCGACGGGCACGCTTCTCTCGTCGTATCCATCCGCCGTCGCGCACGTGCTCGTGCGCGAGCGCGATGTGTTTCTCGAACGTCGCGCCATCGTTCGCCTCGAGCGCGACGCGAGCCCGGACCCGATGAGCGACGGCCGAGTTCAACCCCGTGATGCCGAGGGCGGCGTACGTCTCCATGACTTTTTCCCAGAGCGACACGGCCGCGTCGTGCTGTCCGGATTTGGCCAACGCCATACATTGAGGCAGCTCGATGTACGTCCGGGTGTAGCCGGACTGCGATGCGTCCGCGGTCAGCAGATAGCCCGCCGCCGCGGCGCTCGCTTCCTCGACCCGGCCGAGCTCGAGCAGCGTCGCGACCCGCGCGCCCGCGGCCCAGGGCCACGCGCGATGACAGCCGGGTTCCATGGCGGCCAGGGCCGTATCGAGCTCGTCCAGAGCCGTGACGTAATCGCCCCGGATGCGGTGATATTCACCCTGGCCGTAGTGCGAGACGGGGCGCCACCCCACGTGTTCCTTGGCCAGCGCTTCGACGCTTTCGATCGTGCGCTTCACCCGCGTCAGGTCGTCCATCAACGCAGAGGCAACGAGCTCGCTCTGGAGATGCGTCCCGTCCGTCATCTGACGTGACATGTTTCGGATCTGAAGGAGCGTTACTTCGCGCCGGCAAACATCGGCGCCGGTCACGTCGCCCTGCCAGACGTGCGTCAGCATCCGGACGAGCACGGCGCTCGATTCGTAGAACGCGTCCGCTTCGAGCTCCTTCATGAATTCGGGGTTCGGCGGACAGCCCATGGTCGATTGGAGCATGCACACGGCGCCCATCACGCGAAGCCGCATGTGCCGGTAATGAGCGTCGCTCAGCCCGGCGCGATCGGGCCGAGAAATGCGCTCGAGAAGTGGACCATAGATCCCGAGACACTGTTCGGTGCGGCCCGCAATGCGTGCCCCCGCTCCGAGCACGAGCTGATACGCGATGTAGAGGGCCGGCGCTATCGGAGCGAAGGGCTTCAGCGAAGGGAGCGTCTTCCATGTCGCATAGTCGCAGCTGATGGTCAGAAGGCCGATGGCGTCGATCAGCAACGTGGCGAGGTGGCGGAGCGCTTCGCCGGGGTCCACGACTCGATCGGCCGGTGCCGTTTCGTTGAAGCGCTGCCACGCCGCGCCCATCGCGCGTTTGATCCGGTCGCCGGGCTCGAGCGCGGGATCCAGCGACGCGAAATCTTCGAGCCCGCAGTCGCGATTCAGCGCAGCGAAGAGCGCGTCGAAGTGCGACAGGGCGCCCGAGCCGATCATCGCGGCAAGTCCCGACAGTCGACTTCGAATCGCGAAGATGTCTGCGCGCGAACGCCCGAGCTCTACCGCCAGAGCAAAGCAAGCCTCGTACGTCGCGAACCAATCGCTCGGGAGCGATGTGAGGAGCTCGACGAACGCCGCGGCGTTCGCGTTCGTCAGCTTCTCGGAACGACGCACGAAGGAGACGAAGACGTCGATGCCGTGTTCCGTCCTTCCACCTCGGACGAAGTGACGGGCCGCGCGGAATCCATCCCCGCGACGTTCGAACACGCCGGCGAGCGCCACGTGCGCGCGGACCGTCTCGGCCTCCGTCGCCCCGGCTTGTAGAGCGACGCTCCAGCCCTGCATTCCGATCCGGTAGTCCTGCCCGCCGGAGGGAACGACCTCGCGTGCGATCAGCTCGTCGAGGCTTCGCGAAAGGCGGCCTCGGTTCCCATGGCCGGCAAGGAGCAGACATTCTTCGAAAGTGAACCGCTCCTCGGGGGCGAGAGCGAGACTGCGCGCCAGGGAGCGGGCATCGACGTCGAGCGCCGCAACGCGTTCGACGAGGGCTTGCGCCATACTCGACGGCAGCTCCACGGTATCGATCGCTTCCGGCAGAGCCCACGTACCGCCCGCGTAGCGCAGCACCCCCTTGTCGACGAGGTTCTGCGCGAGGCGCATCAAGTCACGCGGATTGCCTCCCGCGACTTCGAAGAGCCGATGCGCGAGCGGCGCGAGATTCGGTTGATCGCCGAAGACCGAGCCGAGTAGGTGCTCAGCGTCGAGGACGGTGATGGGCTCGAGCTCGATGACGGCACTGGCGTCCTCGAGCACACCGAGCGTGGCGCTCCGGCGTGCCGAGAGCTCGAAGCGCGTGTCCATCGTGGAGACGAGAACGACGGGCAACGCCGAGAGCTCGTTGGAGAAGAGCGACAGGAATGCCGCGGAACCTTCGTCGATCCGCTGCACGTCGTCGACGGCGATGACGATGGGCTGCTTCTGACTCACGGCCGAAAGCCACTGGCGCAGTGCCGGTTGAATGCGCTTGCCCGTCTCCTGTGCATCCACGGAGACGTCGGGAACGACATCGCGCCTCCGCTCGAGCAGCTCCGGAATGACAGCGCCGAGTGTGGCGAGGAACGGCTCCGCCTCGCGAAAGGCGACGTCGGGGAGCAGCCGCAGGAGGAGTGCCGCGAGTGTTCGCACGACGCCGTAGTCCTGGCCGGACGCATCGGCGCCGTCGGCTCGAAGGGTGACCGCGCCGACGAGCTTTCCTTCCAGAACGCACGCTTCGAGAAGGCGGGTTCGGCCTGCGCCGGCCGGGCCACGAACGAGCAAGCTGCTCCCGCGTTTCTCGACGACTCCGACGAAGCGATTGCGGACGAGCGCCAATTCCACTTCCCGCCCCACCAAAGTCGGGGTCGAGAGGTAGGCCTGCGAAACCGGCAAGTGATCGTCGCTGGGCAAGTTCGCGATGGCCCGGAGCCGCTCGCTGACTTCTGCCGCGCTCGCCGGTCGCGCCGCGGGATCTTGGTCCATGAGCTCCATGACCAAGGTGTCCAGCGCCTCCGGGATCCCCGGCATCGCACGCGACGGAGAGCGTGGTCCCGAGCGCCACATTTCGAGAAGCTGAGTCAGCGACCGCGCTGGATGCGCGTGCCGTCCCACCAGCATGAAGTACAGCGTCGCACCGAGAGAGTAGAGATCCGTTCGCGCGTCGAGCGACAGCAGGTTCACCATCTCCGGAGAGCAACAGGGCCACGTCCCGATGAGCTCCTTACTGGGTCCCATCGGACTCATCGCACCGAAGTCGATGAGCTTCGCGAACCCGTCGCTCGTGCACCGGACGTTGCGCGGGCTCAGATCGCGATGGACGAGCCTGCGCGAATGCAAGAGCGACATGGCCGAGCAAACGTCTCGCGCGAACGCACAGGCTTTTCGCCAATCGACCGGCGCCAGCGTGGTCATGTCGCCGCCGTCCAAGAGCTCCATCGTGTAGTAGGGACCTTCGGCGTCGAGGCCGTAGTCGTAAACCGAAACGATCCTCGGATGGCGAAGGTGCGCGAGCGTGAAGAACTCCCGCTCGAAGAACGCGACCGCGTCGTCCCAGGCCTTCTCTGAATCGGGCCGTGTCGCTCGCTTGAGCGCCAGCTCTCGCCGCTCGACCGTGTCCCACGCGCGGTAGACCACCGCCATGCCGCCGGTGCCGAGCGTCCCATCGATCCGATAGCGTCCCCCAATCAGCGCAGGGTCGCTCTGCTCAGGGGCGGCGCCACTTTGCATCTTCAGTCCACGAGGCCAGATGTCTCCTGAACAATCATACGCCACATCGGGGCCACCGAATCGCCGGAGCCCTGGGGCGCCTGGCGGCATTCGTCCTCCTGGACACGTCGTAGCCGGGTTCGCGCCGAATTTTCGCGATCCCGGGCGAGAAAGGTGGCTCCGTGTTGGGGTGCTCTGCGTGGACAATGTCGCACATTGCGCGTGACTGGCTCTCCCGGACGCCGCGAGCCAAGAGCTTAGCCACCCGATCGCCGATCAACGGACGCGTGGTCGCGCAGTCGCTGGGCTTCGTCGAAACCGCCACCGTTCGCGACGAACGCTCCGCGTGTTACCGTCTCGAGGGTGATTGTGATCGCAGGGAGACTGGCCGTCGCCTTGTTGCTGCTGTTCGCCGTCGGAACGGGATGCTCGGACGGGAATTCGTCAGGCGCGGACGGATCCACGTCGTCCGACATCTGGGCGTGCCCGATCCCCCCTGCGGCCGAAGCGTTCAGCGACGCTTCGAGCATCGGGTGCCGGCCCGTCCCCGCCGTGCAGTACTGCACGGTGATCAGCCAAACCCCGCCGATGCCTCCGCAAACGTCGAACAACTTTCCGCAGTGCTCGACTGATTGCGTGCTGCAGACAACGATCCTCCGTTGCACGACGGAGTGTCCTCCCCGCACGTTCGAACTCGTGTGCGACGGGTCTCCGCTCGGTGACAAGCCCCCAGCCCCCGATCCGTCCTTGCATTGTACCGCCGGTCCCGGCGGCCCGCTCCCGTCCTACGAGAGCAACTATTGTTGCTCATGCGCGAAATAAGTCGAAAAGAGCCCGTCCGGGACATCAACCTCGTCGTCCGGGACATCAACCTCGTCGTCCGGGACATCAACCTCGCCGTCCGGGACATCAACCTCGCCATCCGGGACATCAAGCTCGCCGTCCGGGACATCAAGCTCGCCGTCCGGGACACGCCGGCCGCGTGGTCGCGCGCGATTTTCGCGGAGCAGAAGAGGAAGGGAAGGCGACTTCGTGTCGGTGCGTAGGACCCAGTGTGCGAATCCACGCACCTGGGGAAACGTCATGAAGAATAAGAAACGAGGAATGGTGGGTCACAACGGCAGCGACGCGTTCGACAAGTGGGCGGAAGCTGCCCTGTCGAGCGACGCAGCAGAGCGCATGAACATTCCGCTCTACGTGCTCATGAATGAAGCCGTCGATCTGGCGCGATTCGCCGAGCACTACTGGGCAGCAAAGCGCGACGCCAAGGGGAAGATCACGCAGCCCGGTCTCGAGCTTGCCGCGCGCAAGGAAGGCCTCTCGGAGAATCCGACGGCCGATCTTCTGGGTCTTCAAGAGGCGCTTCAAACCGCGCAAACCCGCTACCTGCTCACCGTAGAACCGGAGAGTGATTCGCCCGGCGACCGCGGCGAGATCATCCTGGGCGAGCTCCGCGCGACCCTCGAATACTTCTTCGACGACGGCGTGCAGAACGAAGACGACGTGCGTCTCGCGCGCCTCGAAGAACAACATGCGCAGCCGCTCGCGCAAGCCGCGCTCGCCGGCGCGCTCGAAGACTACGCCGCCCTCGCCGACCTCCATCGGAAGCCACTCGAGGGTTTCGGCGGCTTCGACGTCGAACTCATCGACGAAGCGCGCGCGGTGGCCAAGCAGATCCGCGAAGCGTCCGCGTCGAGGGTCGCCGGCGCATCCGTCACCGAACAACGGAGCGCGCTCGAGCTCCGCAACCAGATCGCGTCGCTCCTCCTCCAGAAAATGAATCGCGTCCGCGCCGCCGCCCGATTCGTCTTCCGCAACGACCCCGCCATCGTCCGTCGCGCCACCAGCGCCTACGAACGCCGCCGTCGCGCCGCCCGTCGTAAGCCGGTCCCGGTGCCGGTGCCGCCGAGCCCGCCGCAACCTACGCCGGTCACGCCGGTTGTGCCGATTGTGCCGGTCGTGACGTCGGGAACGACGGCGTAGGGCGACGGGGATGAGAATGGACGCGGCGTGAATTGGTGCGTTGCGTGTGACTGCGGACTCCGGATCTCAGTGATGGGATCCGGAGTCTTTTTTGATTTTGTGGGTCGGCGAGGGATTGGACTGCCGCGCGCGTGGGCTCTCGAGGACGGGCCGCGCCGGCCAGGCAACGCCCCGGTTGGATAATGCCGGGTGCGCGCCGCGAGAGACTGCGATGAAATGAGTTGGGCGAAGAGATGACTATGACGCATCTTGTGCTCTGAGGGGATGCAAGCTGCCGCGTTTCGTCAGAGGCAGTCGCTCACGCGGGCATAGCGAGACACGGAGCGTTCGGCGGGAAGATGCTTTTATCTTCATCTCAGAGGCGTCCGCTCGACGAGGTATCTTCCGGGTGATAACCGTCGGGTGATGCAGGGTGGAAGCCCGCTGGACACCACATCGGAGCCGTTCTCGAAAGCGAGCGGCGGCGATGCGCGCATTCAGCAGCTGCACCTCGTTCATGCGGCAGATGCAAAGGACGTGGGACTCGCATTCATCGACGGACCGGAGCTCGTCATCGGGCGCGGCCCCGAGGGCGCAAAGACATTCGCTGTTTCGGACAGTCGCGTCTCGCGCAACCACGCGACGCTGTGCAGGCACCCGACGACCGGAGAAGTGACGGTGCACGATTGCGGGAGCCGCAATGGCACGTTCGTCGACGGCGGTCGCGTCACAGAAGCACCCCTCGTGCACGGCAGCGTGCTTCGCGTAGGCGATGCGGTCTTCACTTTCACCGACGTCACGGTGACCACGGAAGAGGCCAGGTCATTGGCGCCCGAGACGCCGGCCTTGCGCGGCAAGAGTCTCGCGATGCAGCGTGTTCGCGGCGAGATCTCGCTCGTCGGACCGCGGTCGTTGTCGGTGCTCGTTCTCGGGGAGACTGGAGTCGGAAAAGAGCGGGTCGCCGAGGAGATCCACCGTCGAAGCAAGAGAACAGGTCCGTTTCTCGCCGTGAACTGCGCGGCCATCGTGCCCAGCCTGGCGGAGACGGAGCTATTCGGTCACACCGTCGGTGCTTTCACCGGCGCGACGCAGAAGAGCGAGGGCGTCTTCGTCGCTGCCGACAAGGGAACCCTCTTTCTCGACGAGATCGCGGAATTACCGATCTCGCTTCAGCCGAAGCTCTTGCGTGCCCTTGCGACGGGGGAAATTCGCGCCGTCGGAAAAGCCGAGGCGCGCACGGTGGACGTGCGGCTCGTCGCTGCCACTCACGGCGATCTCGAGGGAGCCGTGGAGAGCGGGGGCTTTCGGGCGGATCTGTTCGCGCGCCTGGCGGCCTGGGTTCTGAGAGTTCCGCCGCTTCGACGGCGGCGGGAAGACATTCTCGATCTCGCGCGCGTGTTCCTCGCTCGTCAACGCGTGGATGTCGGCCTTTCGGCAAGCGCTGCGGAGGCGCTCGTGCTTTTCGATTGGCCGCGTAACGTTCGCGAGCTCGAGCAGGTGTTGGCGGCTGCCTCCATCAGGGCGCAAGACGGCGTCGTCAGACCCGAGCACTTGCCCGAGCCCGTCGCGCGGCCAGTCGCTTCGCGCATCGCCAAGGCATCTTCGAGCCCTCTAGAATCTCCGTTGCAAGCCATCGTGCCTCCCGGCATCGCTCCGAACGCAGAGGGGCTCCGGCTCGCGCTCGACAAATTTCACGGCAACGTCGCTCAGGTGGCGAGCTACTTCGGCAAAGACCGTAAGCAAATCTACCGATGGGCGGAGAAACTGAGGGTCGACCTCGATGCGACGCGAGGTGCGCACGATCCGGGCGAAGGTGAGCCTGGGCCTTGAGCTCTGCGAAGCGACCCTTCAAGGCGCTGCCAGCGCGACGTTGAACCCGGCGACCGCGGACGGGATGCCGACCCAACGAAAGCGCCGCTCGAGCACGGCGAACTCCCCCTCGGCCTTGGCGAAGTCGCCTTCGGCAAGCGCGGCGAGCGCGGTGTCGTTCCGGGCGCTGAAGCAACGACGGGAAATGACCTGCACGGCGAAGAACGCGCCAGCGACCAGGATTACGTCCTGTCACCTCACCCCACGGAGCGAGACCGCGCTCCCGCCGGAGCGTGACACCGGGTGCTCCGAGCGTGACGCCCTTTGGATCTACCCGAGATATGGCGCGTTTCCGCCTTGGCGCACGGGCTGCAATGGCGGGGGGAATGAAGACCTCCTTGCTCAAGCACGACGGGAACCCTCTCCTCAGAACTGGCATCGCATCGACGCTCGTGATCGCGCTCGGCGGCTGCGGCGTCGAGGCCCGCACGGAACCGGCCTCCGAAGAAGAGACGGGCACCGTCGCCTCGGCGTTGTGCACGCCCGCCATCGCGACCGTCTACAAGCCGTCGGCCTCCCGCGTTTCCATCCGGGGCATCGTCACGAGCCCGGACGGAAATGTCTACGTGTCGCAATCGGACGACAACGTCGTCCAGATCCCGCCCGGCGGATGCCCCTCGACGGGCTGCAATCATTACTACACCTACAACAGTGGCAGTACCGACCCGAACATCGGTGCCATCATCGTCGGCCCCAACGGCAATCTCTGGTTTCTCGAGCCCGGCATCGACTCCATCGGCGAGGTGGATCCGTCGAACGGACAGGTGTTCCCGCCCGCAAGCACGAAGGACAGCGGCGGGGCGCCGACCGCGCTCGCGGAGGGGCCGGACGGCAACGTGTGGTTTACCTGGCAGAGCAACAACGCGAACCTCCAGGGCGGCTACGTCGGGATCATGTCGTCGTCCGGAGCAGTCCTGAATATTGCCCTTACCGGCTACGCGGGTTACCCGAACAGCATCACCGAGGGCGCCGACGGAACGATGTGGTTCACCGACTCGAACATGATCGGGCAGGTGTACTGCGGCACGCCGGGCGGCCAGAAGCTGCCGGTCAACTACAGCAACACGGGCCAGTGCACCCTCAAGCTCGCGCCGCCCATCAAGGTCACGAACGCCGGATCGATCGTGGCGGGGCCTGACGGCAACCTCTGGTTCCCGAACGGTGCGAACGTCACGACGATGTCCACTGCGGGTGTCGTACAGAACTCGTACGCGATTCAAGGTGCGGGCTACCTCGGGTACGGCTCCGACGGGAACGTGTGGTACAGCGGCGGCGAGATCGACTGGAAAGGCAACGCGGTCGACCCGTACGCGAACATGGTGCCCTCGGGCTACAACGCGGGCCAGGTCATTGCGGGTCCCGATGGAAACATGTGGGTGGTCGGTGAGGACACGTTCGGAGACGGCGTGGTCTCGACCGTGACCCCCTGCGGGGTCTGCCGCACGCCCCAGTCCGCGACGGCGACGACGATAGCCGCCGGCGGTTACCCAGCCGGGATCGCATCGGACGGAACGACGGTGTACTGGACCAACGACTGGGGTGGAGGATCCATCCAGAGCGTCCCGCGCTCGACGGGCAATGTCTCCACGCCCGCCCCGAACCGCGCTGGACCCTACGGGATCGCCGTCGACGGGAACAACATCTATTGGACCGAAGACAACAACGGAAAGGGTCAGGTCGTCATGAAGTCTCTGACGAGCCCCACCGTCTCGGTGATCGCGGCCGGGCAGGGGGCGCCGCGCGGTATCGCGGTCGGCGGCGGACACGTGTTCTGGACGAACAACACGGGGGGCCAGGTCCAGGAGGCGGCGGCCCAGGCCAACGCCAGCGTGACAACGCTCGCACAATCGCAGCTGGGGCCTCTCGGGATTGTGTACAGCGGCGGCGGCGTGTACTGGGCCAACGCAGGAGCGCCCGGCCAGAGCAACGGCAGCATCATGCACTGGGACGGCGCCACGACGTCGGTCTTCGCTTCGGGCCAAACCGATCCCATGGGCCTCACCGTGAGCGCAGGCGGCGATTCGGTCATCTGGACCGAGCCGTCGCCCGGCGAGGTGGAGGCGGCCTACCTCACCTTTAAAGCGATAACGGTGGGCATCCCACCTCACACCCACACGATTTACGCACCCGTGTGGTCGGCGCCTTCGGCTCTCAGCAACACTCCGGGCGCATACGACGTCGTTACCGACGGCAGCGGGGTGACGTACTTCACCGACTTTCACAACACAGTCTGGTACACGAGCAACGGCCAGACCTGCCCACTGGCGACCGGCGAAAACACACCGGCAGCCATCACCGTCGACGACATCTACGTGTACTGGACGGACTACACGGGTTCGGGAGTCGTCCGCCGCGCACGCAAGGTTCCCTAAGGGGCGAGCGTCGGCGCCGACGGCGGGGCGCCCGTTTTCCGGCTGGCGATTCTCGATGCATGAACTCGCCGGCAGCTCGTCTTCCGCAACGACCCCGCCATCGTCCGTCGTGCCACCAGCGCCTACGAACGCCGCCCACACTACGGCCGTCGCTACGCCGCAGGCCGCGAACGTGACGATCGCGACTAGGCGAGTTTCTTTCGACGCCCCGGCCGCGATCAGAGCGAGGTTCGCGACGCCGATCACGACGTTCGGTCCGACGAACGCGAAATAGCGCTGACCGCGGGTCACGTTGGCTGATCCTCAGCGAATCGCCGGCGCCCGGTGCTTGCGCCAGATGGAGTAAGCCACCCACGCGACGATGAGCGAGGTGATCACGCGATCGGTACTCGGGCTCGTCGTGTGGCCCGTTTTGCTCGACACGACGCCCAAGACGACGCCCGCAGCGCAAGCAATCCCCGTGGCCATCCACGCACGACGTTTGCTCACCACGCCGTTAGGATAGTCGATCCGGCGCGAGCCGGCGGGAGGCCGAAGCGACCCCCGCGGCTCCACGTGCCCGAGCAACTCCGGCCGATCCTCGTCGCGGGCAGGAGACCCCGCCGCCTATCGCGCAGGGGCGATAGCTCGATGAAGAAAAAAGCTCTTTGGAGTCAGGGGAGGGCCGTGTTTTGGTGACGTGCCGCCAGGGGGTCCCTGCGGAAGTCCGGGCTGGCCGGGGCGAAAACAGGACAGCATGGCGAGGGACATCACGGTCAAGGGCTTCGTGAAAGCTTTTCTCGATCGGCATCAGCACCGCCCCGAGAAGCCGTTCTGCTTCGTGCTCGGTTCCGGCGCTTCTCGACCGTCCGGCATCACGACGGGCGATGAGCTCGTCCGGGAGTGGCTCAAGGACCTCCATGAGATGTACGACGGCGACGGGCGATCGCTCGAGGATTGGGCCACGCCGGACAACGTGGGGATCCCCGGGTTCGAGTTCGCGCGCGCCGCGGACTTCTACGCAGACGTGTACGCGAGGCAGTTCCCAGTCCCGGAGGACGGCTTCGCGTTCCTGGAGAGACTCATGGCGGGAAAGACGCCGAGCTTCGGCTACTCGGTGCTCGCGTACCTCCTCTCGAAGACGCAGCACCAGGTGGTCATCACGACCAACTTCGACAACCTCGTTGCCAACGCCCTGTCGATTCACTCCGAGACGTTTCCGCGAGTCATCGGTCACGACGAGCTCGTGCGGTTCGTTGGGCCCGACATGCGGCGCCCGCTGGTGGCCAAGATTCACGGTGACCTCGGCTTCGCCTTGAAGAACCGACCCGACGAGGTCAGGGCCCTTTCTGACGGGTGGACCAGTGCCCTGAAGCGAATCCTGACTCGCTTCACGCCGATCTTCATCGGTTACTCCGGCAGCGACGGCAGCTTGATGGATTTCCTGCTCAAGCTCGACCCTGGAACACCGGACACGCTGTTCTGGTGTTGGCGAACGGGTTCTCGGCCGAGCGATAGAATCAGACGGGTCGTCGACAGGTACTCGGGAGCCTTCGTCGAGATCGAAGGCTTCGACGAGATCATGATGCGGCTCCTGGACGGGCTCGGCGACCAACGACCGGATCTCGTCTCACAGCTTGAACAGCGGTTTCAGCAGCAGCTCGATGCTTACAAGCAACAGCGGGCCGCCCTGGGCGAGAAGCTCGCGCAAGAACGTTCGCGAAAGTTCGCGGATAACGCGGGAACGCCGCCCGCAAAGGAGGGCCAAGGTGCGGCCGAGCAGCAATCGCTCCTCGACGTTGCGGGTCGCGTCCTCACCGAGCCGGGCCAGGCCAAGACGTGGTGGCAATGGCAGGCGGAAGTGGACCAGCAGGCTTCCCCTGACGAGAAGGATGCGAAATACGGAGAAGCGTTAGTCGCTTTGCCGAACGAGGCGGCACTCCTCGGCAACTACGCCGTCTTCCTCGCGAAAGTCAGGAAGGATCCGGAGAGGGCGGAGGAGTTCTTTCGCCGGGCCATCGACGCGGATCCGAACGACGCCAACAACCTCGGCAACTACGCTCTCTTCCTGAGTGATGTGCGGAAGGATCCGGAGAGGGCGGAAGGGCTCTTTCGCAAGGCCATCGACGCGGATCCGAACCACGCCAACAACCTCGGCAACTACGCCGTCCTCCTCAAATATGTGAGGAAGGATCTGGACAAGGCGGAAGAGTTCTACCGCCGAGCCATCGACACGGATCCGAACGACGCGAACCACCTCGGCAATTACGCTTTCTTCCTGAGTGATGTGAGGATGGATCCGGACAAGGCGGAAGAGTTCTTTCGCAGGGCCATCGACGCGGATCCGAACCACGCCAACAACCTCGGCAACTACGCCATCTTCCTGAGTGATGTGAGGATGGATCCGGACAAGGCGGAAGGGTTCTTTCGCAGGGCCATCGACGCGGATCCGAACGACGCGAACCACCTCGGCAATTACGCTTTCTTCCTGAGTCATGAGAGGATGGATCCGGGCAAGGCGGAAGAGTTCTTTCGCAGGGCCATCGATGCGGATCCGAACAATGCGAACACCCTCGGCAATGCCACGGGGCACTACTTCCGCGTCGGACGGTTCACTGACGGGCGGGCTGCACTGGAGCGCGCCGAAGCGCAGAATACGTCCGCCGAGAACACGGCCGTGGAGCTCGCGTTCTACCGCGTAGCTCACGTCAAGGAGAGCTGGCCCACGGCGCTGGGACCGCTGAAGCGGTTGATCCTCCAGGGAGCGCGCTCTCCCGGGTGGCAGCTTATTCCCAACGTGGAACGCGCAACGGCGGACGGTCACCCGGAACCGGACTTGCTTCGCGCGATAGCTTCCGTCATCAGTGACGGCGCGCATGCCGAGTCACTCGAGAAGTTCGCGACGTGGCGCGCCGCTGGTTGAGGGTTCGGCGTGGGCGCAGCATGTTTCAGTTCAAACCCAGTTGCGTGTGGGACTGCCGTGGGAAGTTGTTCGACGGACCCGCTTCCGCCACAGTTCTCGAAGCAGATGGCACGGCACATACAATCCACCGACCTCCCGGACGACATCGCTCGGATTGCTGAGGCGCAGGTCGCCGCTGGCCGTTTCGCCAGTGTCGAAGACGTCGTGCGCGCTGGTGTCGAAGCGATCGCCACGGTGGAGCGAAAGCGCGCGGCAGTTCAGCCGCGCTCGAGCAAGGGGAGCTGAGCGGCGTGTTCGAGGGCGACGCCTTCGCCAGCGTCCGCCCGGATCTCGGCTTGTCGCGGCAGTAGGGATCGGTGCGGTACCGGTTTACCGCGCTCGCGCGTTCCGATCGGCGCGTGCACCCGAGACACTTGGGGGAATGACCCGACGCACGTCGCCTCGAACAGAGAGCACGGGGCGGACGCGCGCGGAGAGCGAAGCCCGAAGCGCTACGAGACAGTGTCCCGTCAGCGGAAGCGCAGAAGGCGGCCCGAAGGGGCCGCCCAAGGCAAACAGCGGGGCGGACGCGCGCGGAGGCGAAGCCGGAGCGCTACAAGACAGTGTCCCGTCAGCAGTTGGTGCGCGGCGGCCCGAAGGGCCGCCCAAACAGAGAGCGGGGCGGACGGGACTCGAACCCGCGGCCTCCGGCGTGACAGGCCGAATTTGGGCCCCACGGCAACGTCGCGGGTTCGCTCGACACCCTCATGGATCAGCCGACTTAGGCTCTATCCGTAGGTGACCGCACTTGGTCGCAGTTTGACAGACCCGGCCGGATTGAGGTACCCGCAAAGGTACCCGCACGGGCCACAGGCCAGCGAAGCTGCACGTTCGGGTCCGGGCCACGTGCCCGCAAGGTACCCGCATGGCCGTCCGAAGAACGCGAAGCCCCCACCCGGGCGTGGTGCTCCTGAAACCCGACCCAGCGGGCCGTCATCCTCATTGGCGCGCCCGCTTCGACGACCCCGACACCGGTCGGACCGTCAAAGAGACCCTCGACCCCGTCGCGGTGCGCACGGCCGAGGCGCGACGCGACTGGGCCATCCGGAAGTCGCGGGCACTCGCGCAACGTCGGCTTGAGCTCGAAGGCGGCGCGCCGCGGACGACCGGCACGACGATCGCCGACGCGGTCAAGACGTACTTCGACGACCATCCCCAGCTACGCGCGAAAACGGTGGAGGCGTACAGCTCGGCCGCGGGCAAGTTCAAAGCGTGGGCCGCACGTTCCGGCGTGCGCAGCGCCGACGATCTCACCGGTCAACGGCTCGTCGCGTTCCGCGCGGAGCTCGTGAAGGAAAAGAAGTCCGTTCGCACCACTGGACGCACGGCGCGGGCGAAGGGCGACGGCCAGCGCTCGCCGCACACCACGAACCGTGAGCTTCGGAGCATCGGAACAATCCTCGAACACTTGCGCAAGCGCGGGCTCTTGCCGCGGCTCACGTCTGACGCGCTCCGCGATGGCTTGGCAAAGCTGCGCGCACCGCTCGACCCACCCGAGTTCTTGCGCCCGCCAGATTTGCGACGGCTGCTCGACGCCGCGATCCGACACGACTCCGAGAAGTTCGCAGCCACACGCGGCGAGCACGCCGGCAAGGGCGCGCCGGGCTCGACACCACGCTACCCCGCGATCGCGCCGTTCGTCGCGTTCTTGCTTCTCACCGGGATGCGCCGCAACGAAGCGCTAGGACTCGAGTGGAGCTCCGTAGATCTCGACTCCGGCGAGATTCGGCTTTCAGCAGCGGAGACGAAAACGCACCGCGGCCGAACCGTCGTGCTGGAAGTGAGCCCCGCACTGCAACGAATGCTCACGGCGATGCAGGAGAACGGCGGCAAGGGGCGCGTGTTCGCTCTGACGGAAGGCGAGGCGAGGGCCGGCGAGCGGCGAATCATTCGCGACTACGACGCGCCGCCGTTCGGCTGGCAAACGCTCCGGCAAACGTGCGGGACGTTTCTCACGAACGCGCCGGGGATCTTCGGCGCGGCAAGCGCGTACCGTTCGGCGAAGCAGCTCGGGCACTCCGTCGCGATCGCCGAACGCCACTACGTCGGCCTCGTTCGAGGCATCCCGCTCGATGCTAGAACGCTGGAAGACGCGATGCAGATCGGCGCCGATCTGGCGCGCGTCGCCGTCGTCGGCGCAAAATCGCCGCGCCCCAACTTGCGCGACAAGAGAGCCGTGTCATCGTAGGGAGTACAGTGTCCGGTATCGACCGTCTCTCCTTCGACTGCCCCCAGTGTGGCGCCAAACCCGGCGACCCTTGCACGCGCGGAAATACCAAGGGAAAGACACGGCCTATCGACGTTTTTCACGCTCGCCGTGAGCCGGCGAAGGACGCCTGCTTGAGCATCGGCGAGCGCGTGATGCGCAGCCTCGCAAAATCTAGCTCCTCCGGAAGGAGACTCACTTTCTGATCTGAAAACCGGCACCATAGCCAAATCCGGATCATCCGTACGGGCCGCGCAAATCGTGCGTCGCCGACGGTACGCAATAGGTGCAGCCCGCGCGAGGGCACACTGAGTTAGGGACGATGAACGGACGTAGCGCGCGCAGTGCTCTCAACTCGGGAGTTCCGCCCTATGTCCGCCAAGAAAACGTCTACGAATTTTGTCAGTTCGAATGAAGCTCTGATCGCTGACGCGGTGAAGAGCTTGCCCCCGCTCTGCACCGTGAAGGAGGCCAGCACAGTCCTCCGGATTTCGGAGCGCCACTTGCGCCGGATGGTCGACGCCGGGCGTCTGCGAACGCTGAAGAACGTCGATGCCGGTTCGAGTCGCGTGCTCGTTCCGCGCACCGAGCTCGGCCGTCTTTTGGCGGAGATGGTGCGATCGTGAGCGTGCTTCTCGCCGGCAGTCACGGAAGTGGCAATGGCTCTTGCCGCTGCCCGGCATGCGCGCGCGGGGATGCGGCTAGCGAATGGGCCGCGCACGCACGCGGCTTGGTTCCGACGCGCCGCTCGCGCCGAAGCGTGCGCCGAGCGGTGGCCGCGCTGGCGCGACGAAAGAACCGACGATGAGCACGCGCACGCCCAAACGACTCGACGCGATGGCGACGCTGGTCGCGCTATTCATCGCGATCGAGAACGACCAGCCCGACCGCGCGCTCACGCACGCGAGGGCCGTACTCCGAATCTGCGAACGCTGGGCGCGGCCGAGAAAGCGCCGACCCTCGCCACTGCCGAAGCGCGCGCCCGAGCCGACGCATCCGGATCCGAATCGCCGTCGCCATTGGTGGCTGCCCCTCTAAAAACACGAACGCCAGCGACGGACATCGCTGGCGCTCTCAGACCGAACCAACTCGAACGAATATGCAGAAAATAGCAAATACGAACCCGGGCGCAACCCGGCGCCGAAATCGCGCGCCACATGACGGCGAGCGCGTGCGGGTCACCGTCTACCGCGGCGCGCGTGATCCCGAACCCGCTCGCCAAGATGACCTCACGTGGACCGAGACGTGCGATACGCTCGAGATCGAAGCAAACCGCACGACGTCAGCGCCCGCTACGGCTGCTCCCGAAGCGCAAAAACGCGCTTTACTCGCCTGGTCCCCGGTGCGGCTCTCGAAGCCGTATCGAAAGAACGAAAACGTCGAAGCCGTGACGATGCTCGTGCTCGACGTCGACCACGGCGACCCGGGAACGGTCGTCGCTGCTCTCAAGGAACGCGGCTGGGCCGGCTTGTTGTACGAATCGCCGTCGAGCACGCCAGTCGAGCGACGGTTTCGAGTGGTCGCGCCTGTCGTCGCGCCGATCGCGCCGTCGGAATGCCGCGCAACGCGCATCGCTTTCGCCGAAGCGCTCGGGCTCGGGCCCGGTTGCGGTGTGGAGGGCGCGATCGACGCATCTAAAATCTTCTTCGTTGGTCGGCTGCACGGCACGGCGGAGCGCGAAGCGTGGTGCATAGACGGGAAGCCGGTCGACGTTGCGGCGTTGCCTACGCCGACGCTGAAATGGGGTGCGGGCGGAGCCACGGCTGCCACGGCCGCGCCGCTCGCAGAACTTCCCCCCGCCGACGCGGGGATCGCCGCGGCGATCGGACGTTGGGATCAGCACGAGGGACGTCGGTTCAACTTGTGCGGCGCGATCGGCGGAGTGATGCGACGCCGGCTTTATCAGGCGTCGGAGTGCGAAGCCGTGATCCGCGCTTGGCTCCCCGCGGGCGAATCGCGCGTGGACGTCGAAAGAGGCGTCACCCGGGCGCTTGGCGCGTGGTCAAAGGAAGTGGACGAAGTGTCCGGCTTCGAGGCGCTAGCGCGGCTGGTCGGCGAGCAGCACGCCAAGCTGTTGGCCGGCGCGATCGAAGCCGGCTTGATGCCGGCCGGTGTGTTCGAAAGGCGTCGCGAGGCCCGCGCTCGATCGGCGCCGTCGCTACAACCGGAGACGAACGAAAACGGCGCGGCGCGCACGGGATGTGACCCGGCCGTCGACCAGGTGATCAAGCACCTCGCAACGCCATCTGTCGGCGTGTTTCAACGGTCGGGCAAACTCGCGATCGTCACACGCGACGCGAGCACCGATGGCGGAGTCGTCCGACCCGAGGGCACACCGACGATTCGCGAGCTCGTTCCCGCGCGTTTGAAGGAGATCATTCGCACGACCGCCGGTCCACGGGAGACTTACCTGGCAGGCGACGTCCTTGCGCGCGGGGAGTGGTCACACATTCGGCCGCTCGACGCGATCGTGTCCTACCCCGTCATGAGACGCGACGGATCGCTACTGCTCGCGAGCGGCTACGACGCGCCGACGCGCACGCTGGCCGAAATCGCGATCCGAGTCGAGGTATCAGACGCGCCGACGCAAGCGGACGCACGCGCCGCGGTCGCGACGCTGTACGAGCTCGTGAACGACTTTCCGTTTGCCGGCGAGGCACAGCGTTCGGCGTGGCTGGCAATGCTGCTCACAGTGCCGGCGCGGCCGGCGATCGACGGACCGACGCCGCTCGGGCTGCTCGAAGCGACACAACGCGCGAGCGGAAAGTCGATGCTTGCTGACGCGATATCTCTCATCGTCACTGGCGCCGAAGCTCCGCGCCGCGTCGCGCCGAAGACTCGCGAAGAATGGGACAAGGTGCTCTTCTCGATCTTGCTCGCGGGCGATCCGCTGGTCCTCTTCGACAACGTGACCAACATGCTGGTGAGTGACGCGCTCGACGCGGTATTGACGGGGACGTCGTACGCGCAACGGCTGCTCGGGGTGAGCGAGGATCGGTGCGTGGCCATTCGCACCGTCTTTCTCGCCAGCGCAAACAACGCACGTCTCTCGACGGACTTGGTGCGGCGGTCGGTCGGCTGCCGGCTCGAGCCGGACGTGGAACGACCGGAGACGCGGACGGGGTTTCGGCTGCCCGACCTGCTCGGCCACATTCGCGAGCACCGATCGAGATACCTCAGCGCCGCGCTGACCGTGCTCCGCGCCTACGTCATCGCGGGCCGTCCGACAGTCAAGGCGCGTCCGATGGGAAGCTACACGGCATGGTGTCGCGTCGTGCGTGATGCGCTGGTCTGGGCCGGCGCGGCTGACCCGGCCGAGACACAGGACGCATTGCGAGAGACGGCAGACGTCGAGCGCGACGAGCTACGAGACCTTCTGAGCGCGTGGCATGGGCTGCTTGGCGAGGCGCCTGTTACGGTTCGCGATCTGCTCGAAGCGGCGCGCACGGGCAGAGTGCCGGGGGTCGTCTCGAAGGTCCGCGTGGGGAAGTTCTCGATGATGTCCACCGAGACGAGTGCCGCACTGCGAGGCATCACGCCGAATGGCGCTGAGCCTGCGCCCCACGTCGTGGGCAACGCGCTGCGGACGCGGCGGGGCAACATCGTCGGCGGGCTGGCGCTCCAATCGGGCCACCCTGCACGCGGCGGCAAAGCAACTTGGCTGGTGCGGCGTGTGGGCTGACTTGGTTGCACTGGTCGGGCTGGTTGGACTGCCCAGCCTTATCGAGGTGTGTGTGTTGTTAGGCCTAGTCAGTCTAACCAGCCCGACCAGTGCAACCCAAAGGCGGCCGCGCCCGGCCACCACCTGGCGCCGCGCTCGGCTGGTCGTGCGCGAATTCCTAGGGCTCGACCCGGTATACGGGGGGTCGGGCCACTCTGGGGAAAGGGTGCCAACAGTGAGCAGCGCGTCATTTAAAAACGCGCCACATCCGCGCGCCGCAAATCGCATCGCGACCGCAATTTTTCCACTCATTCCGCAACGCAACCCACACGGCACGGCGCGCCGCTCAATGCGCCACGAAAAGGAAACCTAGATATGGCACACCCCAAGCTAACCAAGTCCACGAAAGAAAAGGCCCGCGTCTTGAAAAAGGCGGGGGCTAGCGTCGACCAAATCGCGGAAAAGGTGGGGGTGTCACGCCGGACCGTCCAGCGGCTCTTCGCAAGGCATCGAAGCCGCGCCACGCGCGAGGCCGACCCGGCCGTACATGCGCCCGACCCGGCTGCTCGCCGCCCGGAATCGCTCCGCCATCGGGTTTTGCGTCTCGAGCGAGCGTTGCATTCGGCTCGAGCGCGGGCCGCACCGGAGAGCCCGCTTGGCGTCCGGCTGACGGCCGATCTAGTCGATCTGAGATTGCTGCTCGGCAGGATCGATCAGAGGCCCGACGTGCCGACATTCTCGTACGACGAGATCGACGCGGCGCTCCGATCGGTCACCGAGGAAATAAATGCCATCTTCGCGGGTCGAGAGCTCCACTGTGCGAATTGTGAAAAAACATTAGTCGTCGAGACGCAAGCGATGCCCTCGCCGATCTGGCGTCCCACGGGAGCGCGCAAAGTCGACCCTCGCGAGCTGACATCAGATCTTTTCGCGGACCTGGACGAGATCGAGGCCTTGATCGCAGGAAGCTCCGACACGGTCACAGAGGCGAAGTACCTTCGGCAGACCGGTCGCATCTTGAATCTCGTCGGGCGACTCGAGCGCGGCGCCCCGCCCGAAGGCATCCCAGCCGACGCGAGCGACGATGCGATGGCGGAGCTCGAAGAAAATATCAAAGTGCTGCAATCTCGGCGTTGCTGTGCTCGGCGTGCGGTCGAAAATATTCGGCGGATCTTGGCGGTTACGATCTCGAGCGACACGAGGCGGTGCGACCGTGAGGGCGAGCCTCGAAGATCTCGAACGACGACACGCCGCGACCGCTTCACCCCGAGCAAAGCGAACGTACCTCGGCAAGGCGCGAGTGCTTGGCGCGAGGCTCGGCGTGGAAGTTCCGGCGTGGGCAGCGGTCAAAGTCGAACCGCCCAAGACTACGCGAGTGGTCAAGATGAGCACGTGTCATCCGGATCGGCCACGCGCGAAAGACCCGTCGGGGAGTTGCCAGCGGTGCGCGCCGTGCCACGACGCCGCTAAGGAGACGCGACGAGCACACGTCGACCGTTTGCGCGCACGAGAGCTCGACGACGTTCGAGCGGCGAAGGCTCGGATCGCCGCGGACGAAGAAGCACTATTTGCAGCCGCGGCGGCGCGGGCAGCGCGCCAAAAAGCGAACGGCCGCAGCGAGCGGCGTCCGCAGGTCAGTTCGGACGCCGAACGCCGAGGCCGCTCAGCCGTCGCCGAAGCGCGACATTTAAATATGACATTAACTTGACACTCAGTCGAAGTGATCCACGGTGTTACATGGCCAAAACTTGCGATTGCTCGCATCCGGTCACGCCCGGATCGCCTCTCGACGTCGTGACCCGCGGCATTGCACGCAAGCTCGCCGGCTACTGCCGCGAGCAGGGCTGCTCGCAATCGGAAGCGATCAATCGGCTGACTCGTTCGACCAGCAAAGCAGTCGCAGCGAGGGTGCCGAACGCGCAGCATGCGCGCATCCTTCGAGTCGCGTCACAGCTCGGGGTCACACCGGGCGAATTCGTGAGGCGCGTGCTGCTCGCGAGCTCGGCCGGAGCCGATCCGGCCAGCGTGCTGGCCAAGATTACGGCAGACCTGGGACTTCCGGACGGAGCTTCACCGGACGACGTGTTGGCTGCGGTTCAGGGCTTGCTGGCTGCGCTCGCGCCGAGCTCGCCCGCGTCACCGCCGACAGCAAACAAGCGACCACTCGGATGGTCTCTTGCTCCGTCTCGACGACCCGCGGCCGGGCCGAAGCTCTCGCAACACGAAGTCGCCGCATGCCACAAGGCTGGTCTCAC
Organism: uncultured Polyangiaceae bacterium; assembly: GCA_964506835.1. Taxonomy (GTDB): domain Bacteria; phylum Myxococcota_A; class Polyangia; order Polyangiales; family Polyangiaceae; genus DASZVB01. Next base: position 69,225 of record CAZDNG010000002.1, on the reverse strand, counting down.
GCCGGCTGAATTTGTGACTCGCAAGCGCACTCTCGTGCGCCGCGTCTGATCGAAAAGGACTCATGACCATGCAGATGATTCAAACCGAACCCCCGCAGCTGAACGTCGCGAAAGAGATCCACGTCTTCCTGCAAAACGATCTCTCGAGATGGGGATACGGGGCGCCCGGGTTGCCTGCGGATCCCACGTACAAGCAATCCAATCCGCAAGCAAAGAGCGGGCTCGATCGACTCGACGCCGTTCTTCGCGCCGTCGACAATGCGCGTGCCGAGCTCGGGAAGCGCGACCGCGCCGGAGCCAGTGCGTACCTCGACGGCCTCCACTCGACGTTGACGACGGCGCGCGATGCGTTCCTCACCGTCGGCGATGATTGCGACGGGCCGGCCGCAGTCGAGATCATCCAACGCTTCACGGCCGTTCGCGGCCAGCTTCGGGGCGCGCAGCGCGCGCATCTCTCCGCCCCGCCCGATCGCGCTGTGCTCGCCGAAAAGCTCTCTGACGTGCATTTGGCCGAAGCTCACGAGCGAGCGGCCATCGCTGACCTCGTGAAGCTCCGCGACACGTTGGAATTTCCGTTTCTCCCGCTGCTCGAAGCGTTCGAGCGGGCTCGGATCAGCACCGAGGGCCTTCGCGGCCTCGCGCGTGCGACTCCGCTGCGCGCGTCCGCGGTTCACGCCGCGCTCGAACAAGGCGCACGCGGCGAACGTTCCGACATGAGCTCCGACGCGCGGCAAGCGTTCGAGACGGAGGCCCGTCTCTGGATATGTTTCGAGAGCACGAGCGAGCTGTTCAACTGGCGTTGGGCTCGGTACTCGGAGAACAGGTCCTGAGAATGGCCACCCGGCGCCGATGGCCGCGCAAACGCCGCGGCAAGCGCCGCAACTAGGACTCCCACCGGCGCGCGCCACCCCATGATCGAAGGCCGGTGTACAGGTCGCCCCGCGTCCCCGGCGCGCACGTGGGGGCGGCGAATTCTCAAGAATCGCCTTAGTGGCGAGGTGGGCGATCGCATCCACCGCTGGATTTAAGGTAGATCGACAGGGGGTGGCGAGCCATGGCGATCCGGATCGCCACCCAGTCGAGCGCTTGGTCAGCGGCGGTTTCTCAGGTTCGGGTAGACCCTCGCATCGACGATCTCGCCCGCAGCGTTGACCCACGCCTCCCGAACGCCGGCAGCGCTGCGGCGCTTGTGGCCGGATGTAGCAGCGCGCGCGAGGAGAACGCTACGGAGGCGGCTCAAGCACGATCTTCGCGCACCGCGCGAGACTTTCTAGGAGACGTTTGAAGATCGAGCCGCTTGCCTTCTGCGGGTGCAACCGCACCAAGCAATGAGCGTGGTTGTCAGGCAGGGGGTCCCGATGAACATCGGCGACGAAAGTTGTGCCTGTTGGGCGGCCCTTGTCGTCGGCTTGATCGAACCGATGAGCGCGAACCTCGGTTGCGACGACTGAGCAAACGCCATTCTCTGGAGAATTTCTCGTGAATTCCGAACTGCTACAACAGCGTGCCCGATCGACCGAAGGCTCCCGCCCGCGATCCGCGAATGCTTGTGAGCCGAAACGGTAGCTGCCGTCCGGTTGCTTGTGCGCGTCCCTCGGCCGTACCCGACGATAGATGATCTCGTCGTCTTCGATGGGGTCTTCGCAAGCTACGGTGTAGTGGTCAGCCATCGCAAGTGAAGCGCAAGATCAGCAGAATTGTTGAGCCGGCCGTCACTCATCTGGGTGTCGATATTGGGACCCCAAGTGCGAATGTATTCTACCCCCCTCGAAGAAATGTAGAGCGTCAGCTTGTTCTCCTTGTGCCACCACTCGAGAACGATCTCCCCCTGAGGGCTTCGCGAAACGGAGGGATTGATCCAAGCGTTGTTTAGTTCAGGTCTCAACGCCGCGCTGTCCACCAGTCGAGCACCGAGCACAACTGCACCGGGATCGATCGGAACTTCGTCGTGATCGCGCGAACGTGCGATTCGCCGCAGGCGGTCAAGGAACCCTTCGCGATCAAAAGAGGAAGCCCATTCAATGGCCTCGGTCGCGTTTTCAGTGATCTTCGATGCAGTGCTCGTCGCGTTCGAGACCTCTGCAATGAAGCGACCACTCTGGATACGTCCCGCCGTCTCATTTTCGATGGGACGAACTAGGCTTAGGAACGAGCATTGGCGCTGCGCATTTTTCGGAACACTCGGAGCCGGCTGGATAATAGCTGGCGTGGCGGTCATGGCACATCTCCCCCGTTTGCAAGCTCGATAGCGAGACCTTCAAATTCCTGCCACAGGTTGGATACGTGTTCCCTCGGGAGCGGCTCGGTCCGATCGGCGTCCGAGTTGACGTCCAAAGCCGCGCGGCAGGCGTACGTTTCAAACGCCTCAGCTTGATGAAGGCCCTGCAGTGTTCCCACGAAACCAATCTGTCGCTGGACCGCAACACTCCAATGGCTCAACCGATTCACCTTGAGACCGGTCACCACGGTCGAAATGCGTGGGCGGTTTATCTGGTACTGAAAATCACTCGAAGTCTCCGGAGACAGCTTCACCGCCGGTAAGTAGGGCTGGACGGCTCTATACCCTTCCAGGCGATCTGTGACGGGAGCGAGCACCACGACTCCGAGCGCCAGTCGTTGGAAAAGACGATCCTCGTTCAGCCACTTGCGAAGAATTCGATCGAACCGGTCTAGCGCTAGTCTTGGCGATTCGAGCTTGTCGAAGTCCGTGACATTCTCACGCATGCGAGCGAACGCCCAATCGACGCGGAACGGAAATGCGTTCACTGCGTTGAAGGTCAGCACGCCGTCCTCCAACGTTCCGTGTTCTTCCCGCACGCCTTGCCGCGGGTTTCCGGAGGTCCCTTCGGGCTGTTCGCCGGTCGCTCGGTACCAAGGATCCGACTCCTCAGCCTTCAGCAGAAACGCCGTTAGTCGAACGGATTCGACTCGCCAATCAAGTGACCCCGGAGCGTCTGGCATCGTTGTATCGGTCCAAATAGAAAACTAAGCCCGAACGGGGGGCAAGCAATGCGATCCGTTCTCGCAGAAACACCTACGTCGGCGCGACAACACCCGGCGCGCGGTCACCATTCCTCGCACCGGTCATCCCTCACCCGGGACCCAATCGAAGTACCCGCTCAGGTACCCGCGTCGGTCTGGTTCATGTCCCCGATCGCGGATTCAGCTTAATTTCAGCGGGGCGGACGGGACTCGAACCCGCGGCCTCCGGCGTGACAGGCCGGCGTTATAACCAACTTAACTACCGCCCCGAGCGGTAAGAGGCGGGGTTCATAGCACAAAGGGTCGGGCGGGCTTCAAGAAGAAACATCGGTGGGGGGCGTCACGGCCCGGTGGGCGCGGTGGCCGAAGGCTTCGTGCGTGACGATGTGGAGGAGAAGGCCGGCTACGACGGCGGAAACCCACGGGGAAAGCTCGCGGCGGGCGCCGTGAAGGAGGGCTTCGGCGGTGACGACTCCGGCGGCGGTGGCGAGGGCGAGACCGACCGCGTGGATGACGGCGGAGCGGCGGCCGTTTTGGGCGTCGACGGCGAGAATCATGACGGTGGTGACGGGGACGATGTGCGCGGCGAGGGCGAGAACGACGCCCACGCTGGCGAGGCCGGGTTCGGAGCTCGACGCGGCGCCCATGGAGAGGCCGTCGCCGAAGCGATGTACCGCGAGGCCGGCGTACCCGACTTCGAGCGCGACGATGGCGCCGTGCCGCGTGCCATCCATTCGATTGCGGAAGGCCGCGACGACGAGTCGCTGGAGTGCCCACGGGCCCGCGGCACCGGCGGTGACTCCGAGGACCATGAACAACGCACCGAGGTCGTGGAAGGCCTCGGGCAAGAGGTGGAGCGCGATGGTCGCGAGGGCAGCGACGAGGGCGAGCACGCGCAGCGGCCCAAGAGTGTTCAGCGCATCGCGTTGGCTGAGCGCCAGCCACGCGCCGAGCGCGACGGCGACGATCGCGACGACGAGCGGGAACAGCATGGGGCCGCGGAACCTAGCGTATGGATCTTGCCCTTACAATCGCCGCGCAAACCGTGGGGAAACGGACTCGCGGCGCCGACTCGGGGTCACGGTCGTTCGAGACGGACCGTGTAATCCTGGTCCGACGCGGGCGGAACGCTGGGAAGCGGGGGCGATGACCAGACGTCGCGGGCAAGCGTGAGGGACACGCAGGGCGGCTTCGTCGACCCGCGGATCTTGGGGCCTACCCACGGGCTTTTGACGTCGCGTTCGGTGACGGCGCCCTTTGCGTTCGCGGGATGAACCCGCATCGGAATACCGTCGGTGGGGCCGCCGAGCGGCGTGACTTCGAGCACCGCGCCGTGGGGGCGCGGCCCGCTCTCTTCGACGAAGAATTGCACGGGCGACGTGTCGGTCGCGCAGAACACGTCGACGTCGCGCATCCACGCGAGCTTGCCGCGCTTCGTCGTGCCCGGAGCGACGGGGGTCGCGGTGTCGTGGACGTCGTTCGGCTCGACTTCGACGTCGGCCGGCATTTCGGAGGGGCCGAGAGACAGTTCGTAACTGTCGGACACGTTCTCGAGCACCGGAGTCTGGGACGCGTCGACGTAGCTTTCGCGATCTTGAAGGACGGCGATGTAGTAGTCGCCGGGATCGAGGCGAAGCGTGGGGACGGTGAGCGAGCGATCGGCTTGGCCGATGCAATAGTGCAGCATCGGATCGTCGCTGCCGAGGCGATAGATGAGCAAACAGGGCGCGATGTTCGGGAGCGCCCGGTAGTCGAGCTGCACCACCGACGTGCCGGCTGGAACCGTCACTCGAAAGAAATCGCGATCGCTCCGATCGGCATCGAGCCGGCGACCGATCTGTCCGCGCACGCGCGCACCGAACGGCACCGGGTTCGCATCCGGGGCGCGGTCGTTCGGTTCCGTTTCGTGGCCGGCGAAGGGCACCGGCTCCGCGACTTTCTGCCGGATGCGGTAGGCGCCGAACCCGACGACGGTAACGAGCGCGGCCACCGTCGCCCAGTTTCTGATTTTCCCGCGTGAGAGCCGTCGCTGATACGTGTCGACGTCCTCGGTGGGCGGCATCGAGGTGATGGGCCGCCCGTTCGTCTCTGCCGATTTCGAGAAGGGGCCCACTCGCGTCGCGGCCGGCACGTTGATCTCGCGAGCGGTGGGGATGTCGCGCGGATCGACCATCGACGGGACGGACTCGTCGCCCGAGTGCGACAGCGGTTGGTCGAGCGGAACCGGCATCGCGACGGTGCCGAACGGGTGCTCCGGATCGTCGAGCGCCGCTTCGAGCGCGACGAGCGCCTCGGTGGCGTTCGCGAAACGTGCGAGAGGGTCACGCACGACCGTTCGCGCGAACCAGCCGTCGAAGGCCGTGGACAGCGTCGCGGTGCTGCCGAGCGACTTCGCGCGCAGCGACGCGGGCTCCATGGGGTCGAACACCACTTCACGGAGGATCGCGACGGCGTTGGTTTCATCGGCGTTTGCTGCACGCCAGTATTTCTTCCCGGTGAGCAGTCGAAACGCGATGAGCCCGAGCGCCCAGACGTCGGACGCCGACGTGATCGAGCGCCCGGCTTCGGTTTGCTCCGGCGCCATGTACGTCGGCGTGCCGACGGCGTCGGTCGCGTCGATCTTCGTTTCTTCGACGAGCTTCGCGATGCCGAAGTCGAGAAGCTTCACGGTGAACGGCACGCCCACGCGTCGAGCCGTCGCGAGAAAGACGTTCTCGGGTTTCAGATCGCGATGCACGAGGCCGACGGCGTGGGCCGCGGCGAGGCCGTGGCAGAGCTGCCGGAAAATCTCGAGCACTTCGGCCGGCGCGAGCGTGCCGAGCCGTTCGACGAAGCTTTCGAGGTCTTCGCCGCGGAGGAGCTCCATCGCGAGCCAGGGCATGCCCGTGGGGATGTCGATGCCCGCTGCCACCACTTCGACGACGTGCTCGCTGTCGACTTGTGACCCCGCGCGCGCCTCGCGCGTGAAACGATCGCGCGTGCGAGCGTCGGACACGAACTCGGCGCGCAGGATCTTCAGCGCGCGTTCCTTGCCGGTGGAGAGTTGCTTGGCGACGTAGACGGCGCCCATCCCTCCTTCAGCCAAGGAACTGACGATCTCGTAGTCGCCGGCGAAGACGGTTCCCTGGGTCAGCAGCAGCACGGCGCCCTAGTATTGCCGGGCAGGAACCCTGGGACAACGAGACCGCGTTCGCTCGGCGATCTCGTACGGAATTCGGGCGACATGTCCGCGGTACAGTCACCGATGCGAGGCCTCATCAGGCTCGGTGATCCAACGAGCCAAGAAAAACACCCCTCCGACGAGGCCATAACCGACCGCCCACGGCCACGCTGGCGCGAGATGAACCACGGTGTCACCGGGAGTGAAACCGTACGAATGCATCAATCCAACGGCCGAGAGTCCGGCTGCGGCCCACGCCCATATTGCCGCCTGCGTGAACTTCTGCTCGATGACGGCCACCGTGATCGCAGCGAGGATCATTGCCGTGAAGATGAACCCTTGTTCGAGCGCGAAGGCGCCGCCGATGAACGTGTCCGTGCGTTCGAACGACGCGAGGAGCGCGTCGGAGAAGGCCGGTCCGCCGGGCGCGCCGTAACCCGCGGCGCGAAGACCGCTCTTCGCCATGAGCGCACCCCAGGCGGCGACGCCGGGAAGGAGCCCCATGACGACGGCCGGAGCGTGAGCGCGCGGCGTCGCTTCGAAGGCCTGGCTCGTGATCACCACGCCGATCCAGAGCACGATGGCCATGCCGGCTTCGATCGGCACTGCCCACGCGATCCATCCGAGGGTTCCGGTGAGCGCGACCAGGGTAAAGAACACGGCGTTCGCGATCGAATACCCGGCGCGCGCGCCGAGCGCTTTCCATCCGGGGTGACCGATGTAGATGGTGGTCGGGAAGCACGAGCCGAACAGACACGCCGCGATGGTTCCCGCGCCGTTCACCGCAAGCGAGGGCGCCGTCGGATATGCATCCCCTGACGCCTCCGCCGACTCGATGTTCTGGAGCGAGCCGATCACGTTGAAGAGCCCCATCGGGATGATCACCGACAAGTACGTAACGGCGTGGCCCGCGGCGAGGCCGCGCGCGAGATCGACGACCACCGGAATCGGAAAAAAGAAACCGAGTGACGACCCCGGCGCGGTGCCGTGCGGAGCGAGACCGGTGATCCACGCGACGACGGTACCGACCGCGACCGCGACGAGACCGCCGGGGAGGCCGAAACGAAACCGACGCTTCCCGAAGTAGGTCATGAGCACGATGCCGAGCGTCACGAGACCGACCACCGGGCGCGCAAAGGTCCGGAACAAGAAACCGAGCGAGATGAAACCGAGCGCAATCCCGGCCAAGGTCGACAAGAGCGCGGCACGGGGAGCGGCGCGACGCAGTCGTTCGGCCACGAAGGCGCCCCCGAGCTCGATCACGCCGGACCCGAGGCACGCGATGAGCCCCGCTTGCCACGCGACCCGCGCCGGATCGGCGGCCCCGACCGCTTCGGCGGCGATCTTCGCCGGGAGCATGACGAGAAAAACGTGCGCGAAGAGCGACACCGTGTTGATGCCGTAGGGCAGCGCACACACGTCCGTGCGTCCGGTGCGCCGCGCGAGGCGCATGGCCTGGTTCGCGTAGAAGACGTTGCCGACGATGAGTGACACCGCCACGCCGGGCAGGACGCGCCCGTACAGCAACGCGGATGAAAACCCGAGCACGTTGCGGCAGAGCCCGTCGATCAGAAGGAGCTGGACGAGGTTATCGAGGGCGAGCCCGAAAAAGCCGTCGACGTCGCCGCGAACGAACCATCGGGGAGCACGATTTTCCATCAGACCTGGGCCCGAAGAGCACGGACTGTCTACGGTTTATCGGCTCAACGCAAGAGGTTCGCTCGGAGCTGATGCGCGGGAGTGAGGTAGCGCGAGCGAATGAGCACGAGGAACGCCAAGGTCGAGATCGCGGTCGACGTCATGAGCAAGAAGAAGATGAGGATCTGATATTCGACGGCGACGATCGGCGCGACGCCGGAGAGGATCTGACCGGTCATCATGCCGGGGAGCTGAACGACTCCAGCGACGGCGAACTGATTGAACGTCGGGATCATGGACGCGCGGAGGGCGCGGGCGAGGAGGGGGTGCACGCTTTCGTTGCCGCTGAGCCCGAGGGCAAGTCGGGTCTCGACTTCGGCTCGGCGAGACCGGAGCTCGTCTTGGAAGCGCTCCCCGGCGAGGGACGCCCCGTTCATGGCGTTCCCGAGGATCATCCCGGCGAACGGAATGACGTATTGCGGGTCGTACCAGGGCGTCGGTCGCACGACGGCGCCGGCCATGAAGAGGAGCCCGAGACCGGTTCCCGTCCCGAGCGCGGCCCCAGCGAGCCACGTCAGGGCCGGGAGGCGTTGCCGGAGGCGACCCACGCTGGTGCGCGCTGCGACGCCGAGCATGACGAGCAACGTCGCGAGCACGAGCTCCCAGCGCCGCACGGCGAAGATCGCGCCGAGGGCGTACCCCACGGCGATGAGCTGCGCGGTGCCTCGCAACGACGTGACCACGGCCGTCCGGCCGATGCCGAGGCGAAACCGCTGCCCGATGACGAGCAGGACGCCGAGCAGCACGACGACGAGCGCGAGCCGCCACCAGGGAATGGGAAGGACCGAGTGGATCATCGGTCACACCGCCGGAGGATCGCCGTCGAGAAATGCCGCAATTTCGTCGCTCGCGACGTCGGTTCGCGCCTGCCCATTCTCGAGGAGCAACACGCGACCGCCGAGGCGGCGCACGAGCTCCGGCTGATGCGTCGCAGCGACGATGACGAGCCGATGGCTCTCCTTCAACGACAGCACGAGATCGGCGATGACGCCGAGCGAGCGCGGATCGAGCGCGCTTGTCGGTTCGTCGAGCAGGAGTACTTCCGGACCGGAGACGAGAGCGCGGGCGAGACAGACGCGCTGTCGTTCGCCGACCGAGAGCCGGGTGGCGTCGCGGCCGAGAAAATCGGCGCCGAGGCCGACATCGTCGAGCAAGGACGCGAGCAGCGCCCGGTCGGGCGGCGCTTCGCGCGCGGGTCGAAGCTCGAGATTTTCGGCGACGGTGCCCTCCACCACGACGGGCGTCTGAAGAACGAGCCGGACCCTCCGGCGCAGCACGAGCGGCGAATAGTCGGCGAGGGGTTTTCCGCGAAACGAAATGACGCCCGAAATCGGGTCTTCGAACCGATTCAATAACCGGAGGAGCGTCGATTTCCCGCTTCCCGAGCGCCCGAGAACGACGAACGGCTCGGCGCCGTCGAGCGCGAACGTGGCGTTCGAAAAGACGACGCGCCGGGCCCCGTCGTCGTCTTCATACCCCGCGGCGACGCTCTCACATTCGAGCGCGACGTCCTCGGAAGCGGCAGGCGCCGGGCGTGCGATCACCCCGGCGCCTCCGCCGTCACGAGGCGAACGTCACGGTCCGATGTCCGCTTCGAGTTTTGCGAGCTGGGCCTCGAGGTTCTGGGCATTCACCTGATCGAGGGCCTCCTGTTCGAAGTCCTCTTCGGTTGGGATATCGGTGCCGGTCGTCGCAGCAGTAGCAGTAACCGCGGCCGGCGCTACCGATGCCGAGGGCGCGGGCGCGGGTTCGGTCGGCTTTGCTTTGCATCCGGCGAACGGCAGCGCGAGGCACGCGAGAACGAGGACACGGCGGATCACGGCGCACCTCCCGTTCCGGCGACGGGCGCGTTTGCCGCGGCGGCGAGGGCTTGCATCTGTCGCTCGTGACGCACGTTTTCGCGCGCCATTGCCCTCGATGCGCCGGCGATGACCGCGATTTTGCCCTCCACCTGTCCGAGCTCCTCGATGCGTCCGAGCAAGGCGAGACGCTCGGCGTGTTGCTTCAATTCTTCATGAACCGCGGGGACGTTCACCAGGGCTCCCCACCGCACTTGAATGCGTTGCTGTTCGGCGAGGCGCCGCGCATCGATCGTCTTCTGGCGCTCGGCGACCCGGAGGGCCAGCCCGTCGAGGGTGAGCCTTCCGACCGGCGCCACCGGGACCGCGCTCGTCGTCGGAGCGGTCGTCGGAGCCGCCGCCGGAGCGGTCGTCGGAGCCGCCGCCGGAGCTACCGCGGGCGGTGCAACGGCGGGAGCCGGTTTGGGCTTTGCGGGCGGCGCGGCCAACTTCGGCGGTGTCTGCGCTTCCGCCGTCGCGAGCGTGAGTGTCGCACCCGCCAGCACGCCGACACCGATCATCGTGCCCAGCGCGATGGCGCGCGGCAGTTTCGCTCGCCGGCCGATCGGCGGCGACAACATCGTTCCAAAGGCTCCCATAGTCACCTCTCCTGATGAATGGACGTCCGGGCAGAGTACTCGGGAGAGCTTCGGCGGGACAAACCGAATTATTGTATCGTGTGCTTCGTTAGGAGTGGTTTTTGGCGTCGTCGATGCAAGTCGCGCTGAATCGTCTGCTGTTCCTGGCCCTGCTCGCGGTGGGGGTGGGAGCCGCCTTGGTCGCGTTCGCGTCGGGTTCCACCGTCGGCTCGAGCCCGTGGTCCGCCATCGCGGCCGTCGCCGCGAGCACCTTTCGCGAGCAGCCGTGGGCGCTCGCCGCCCGCGCGTCGGCATTCGCCGTCTTCGCCGCCGTCGTGCTCGGCGGCGCGAGCACCATCGCCAATCGGCGCAAAGAGACCGTGCACGCACCGCTCGACCCGCTCCTCGCGGTGAATCTGCGCGAGAAGATCCGAGAAGTCGAGAGCCGCGCCAAGGCCTGCCTTCATCGCGAAAGACCCGACATCATCGCCGCGTTCGACGAGCTCGTGCGCGGCGCGATCGCGGTCGGCGCGAGCGACATTCACATCTCGCCGAGCGCGCAGGGATCGAAGCTCACGTACCGCGTGCACGGCACCTTGCACGACGTCACCACCGTGTCCCGCGAGATCGCGCCGCGGCTCACCACTCGAGTGAAAGTGCTCGCGCGGCTCGACACCTACGTGCACGGGGTCCCGCAAGACGGCCGCCTCGTGATCACCGTCGACGGCAAGCTCGTGGAAGCGCGCGTCTCGACGCTCCCGACGGAAACCGGCGAGCGCATCGTGCTCCGATTCGTTCGCGGGGCGCTCCAGGTGCCCGACATCGAATCGCTCGGCTTCTCCGACGCCGTGGTCGGCGGCGTGAAGGATCTGCTCGCGCGCCCGCAAGGGCTCATGTTTCTCACCGCGCCGGTCGGGAGCGGCAAGACCACCACGCTCTACGCGGCGATGAACTACATCTCGCGGACGCGCGGGTCGACGACGTCGCTCGTCACGCTGGAAGATCCGATCGAGCTCGAGCTCCCGTTTGCGACGCAGACGCAAATGCACCGTAAATCGGGGCTGACGTTCGCCGCTACCTTGCGCAGCGTCCTACGTCAGGATCCGAACGTCCTCATGCTCGGCGAGATCCGCGACCACGAGACGGCGGACATCGCCATGCAGGCGGGCCTCACCGGCCATCTGATCCTGACGACCGTGCACGGCGACAGCGCCGCGGGTCCGTTCGCGAGGATCATCGACATGAACGTCGAGCCCTTCATCATCGCGAGCGCGACCATCGGGTGCCTCTCGCAGCGTCTCGTGCGGACGCTGTGCATGAACTGCCGTCGCAAGGCGGTCCCCGAACCGGTGGTCGTCGAGCGGTTCGAACGGTTCGGGCTCAAGCTACCGGACGCGACGTTCTACGAGCCGGCCGGCTGCGATTATTGCGAATGGCTCGGTTTCACCGGGCGGCGTCCCGTCGCCGAGCTCCTCGTCGTCGATACGACGCTCCGCTCCGCGATCAGCCAGCGGAAAACGTCGAAGGAGCTGTTCGATCTCGCCGTCGCGCAAGGCATGGTGCCGCTCGTGAACGACGGGCTCGCGCGCGCGGTCGAGGGCGAAACGTCGCTCAGCGAAGTGCTGCGGGTGGCCGGGTGACGGCGTCGTCGGCGTCGCGCGCGACGAGCCTCGGCCGCTGGCTCGAGGTGCTTTCTCGCGCCGCGAGGATGGTCGCCAGCCTCCTCGTCGCGACCGTGTGTGCGCGGTTTGCGCTCGCGGAATTCGAGCACGCCTTCAGCGCGGGCTCCGCGAACTTCGCGGACATCCCGGTTCCCCACGACGACGCGCTCGAGCACTTGCAAGATCCCATTCACGCCGGTGACGATCCCGGCCCCGGAGCGAGCTCCGCGAAGCCGCGCACGGGGCCGCCGCTCGGGGGTGCGTCGCGTCGCATGACGTTGGGCGTGAACTTCGGGGATCCGCGCTCCGACGTGTACGTGAACGGCAAGCTGGTCGGTCAAACGCCGTTTCTCGGCGACACGGCGTGCAAGAGCGGGCTCCCCGTTCGCATCGAGATCGTCGCTCGGTCGGGCCCGCCGCTCACCTACGTGCGCACCTGCGTGGGCGCCGCGATCGAGATCGAAACCCCTCCGCCTTGATTACGATTTGATTACGAGGCGGGGCGAGCGAGCTCCGCGAGAAGGCGCGGGCCTTCCTGGGCTTCACACGGAAAGGAAATCAACCCGTCGTCGGTCTGGATGAGGAGATCGCGGGGCGCGTTGCCGTCGGGGCTCACCAGCGCCGCGCGGCGGATCCTCGTTCGGGCGACGGCTTGCCGCCGATAGCGGACGCCGCACACGAAGCGTTCGCACGCGAGCTCGCCGCCGAGCGCGAGCCGCGTCCTGCCCGTCGCGACGACGATCGTGACCGCACCGAGAACCGTCACGGCGATGACCGGCAGGAGCACGCTGACCCAGTCGAGCGAGTCTCCTTGACGCATGCGGCCGATGATCTCGAGCGCGATGAGCCCGCTGGCGCCCGCCCAGCTCGCGATCATCGCCGTCGTCACGCGCCGCTTCGCGTTCGGATCCGGCGGGTCGGGCGCAAATGCCGGTGGCCGCGTCGATACGGACGGGGTCGAGCCGAGATCGAGCCACTCCGAGTCGGCCGCCGACAGCCCCCAACCGCTACGAACTCGAAGTCCGAGCACGTCGCGCACCATCGACAGCGAACGCAACACGACGTCCGGCTTTTCCGCCGCGAGCAAGAGTACCGACGCCTCCAAGCGTCGCTCGAGCATGACTCCGTAGCGCGCGGGGCCCGTCGGGCGTTCGGGGGCTGCGTCGACGAGCCGAAATGCGGCGTCGGATCCGATGGGCGAGGGGGCTCCATTCCCGACTTGGACCATCGCGAACTCCGGGAAAATCCGGACGCGGTGCGCTCTCGGCCATCCGGCGAACACCAACCCCATTCCGATGGCACCAATGAGCACCGCGCCGAGCAGACGGAACGAGGTGAGGGGACCCGGCGCGCCGAGCGTCAGTGCCGCCGGACCGACGAGCACGACGCACCCCACGAGCAACGGCGAAAGGACGGGGCCGCGTCCCGTGAACTCGAAGACCCCCGGAGTGAAAACGGACAAACGCATTCGCCCTCGCGAAGTTTTGGTACTTCAGTTCGCGGCCTGTGCGAGCGCCAAAAACAAGATCGCTCGGCCAGCTGACCGGCTCGCTCGTGTAGGCGACAGTCGGAGAATGTCCGTAAGTGTGCGAACCCCATTCGAGAATGCAATTCTATATGTTTCACAATTGGAATGAGAGCGGTCTGATGGCTCCATAACTTACTGATTTCTCGAAGACATTGGCCGGCACAAGTACTGCTAACTCCCCCTGCGCGGCAGCAGCCTGTGGCGTCTCCCCCCTCCGCCCGGGCTGCTGCCTTCCTATTTGGGGTCGAGGCGGGTTTGGCTACGGACCTCGCCGAAGTGACCGACGGCGCGCGACGCGTTCAGCCGTTTTCTTGGGGTTGGAGCCGGGGTCAGGCACCTTAGCGGCCTTCGAATGAGCCGTCGGCGCAAGGTCGGTGTTCCAGCCGTTCTCCTGTTCGTTGCGACCGCGGGGTGCCGCTCGACGAGCGGAGGTCCCTCCGGCGTGGGCCTCGCGCGGTGGTTCGTCGCGGACAAGTCTCAGGAAGCAGAGGCGGCCACGAGCGCCGCCGCGCCGACCGCGAGCGCCGCCATCGTTCCGAAAGTGGAGAGTCCGCTCGTCGCCTTGAACGGACAATCGCGTCCCCTTGCGGCGCCGCCCACCGGCGCGAAGCTCCTGTACGCGCGCGCCTATCGAGCGTGGGTCTACGAGCGGCCGTCGGAAGATGCGACGCACCTCGGTTATCTCCGTGTCGGCGCGCACGTCGCTGCAACGGGCGACGCGGCGGGTTCGGCGGGTTGCCCGGGCGGGTGGTACCCGATCGCGCCCCGCGGCTACGTCTGCGCCGGCGGAGGCACGACGCTCGACCCGAGCGAACCGGTCGTCGCCGCGCTGTCCACGCGCTTGCCCGATCCCGCGCGAAAGCTCCCTTACATCTACGGGACCGTTCGCAAGCCGGGTCCGGTCTACGACCGTCTTCCGACCGCGGCTGAACTCCACGCCGCGGAGCCGGACATCGACGAGAGAATGGTCCGCTGGTTGGCCGCGGACGGCGAGGTGGGGGCGAGTTACGCGCAAACGGTGTGGCTCGGCGGTCACGGCGCGCCGCCCGATCCGCGCGAGATGTGGCAAGCGAAGCGGACGGACGGCGTCCCGGCGTTTCTCCTGAACGGTGGCGTGGCACCCAACGTGGAAAAACATCCGCGCGACGCCGGCCAACTCGTGATCGGCAAAATGCGCGCGAAGGTCGGCTACTCGTTCACCGACACGTTTCTCTGGGACGGTCGCCGCTACGGCGTCACGCCGGACCTCGAAGTGCTCCCGACGGATCGACTCCGTCCGATCCAGGGTTCCGATTTTCACGGCATCGAGCTCGGCAATGGCGTCGATTTTCCGCTCGCCCTCGTGCGACAGCCGGGCGCGCACTACGTCGTCTACCAGAAGTCGTCGAACGCGCTCATCGAGCGCGAGGTCGCGCCGTACCGCGAAGCGGTCCCGCTCACCGGCCGCCAGCAGTTCTTCCACGACGTCCTTCACTACGAGACGAAGGACGGAAAGTGGCTGAGCGATCGCGACGCTTCACGCCTCGATCGCGCGAAGAAAATGCCGGGTTGGGCCGTGAAGGGTGAACGCTGGATCGACATCAACATCACCAAGCAGACCCTGGTGCTCTACGAAGGAGAGCGGGCAGTCTACGCGACCCTGATTTCGAGCGGCGAGGCCGGGCTCGAAGATCCGGCGCGCACCACCGCGACGAAGCGCGGGATCTTTCGCATCCACTCGAAGCACGTCTCGAACACGATGGAGTCCGACGAAGTCGGCGAGGAGTTCGAGCTCCGCGACGTCCCGTACGTCCAGTACTTCGACGACGACGGCCACGCGATCCACGGCGCTTACTGGCACGACAAGTTCGGCATTCCGAAGAGCCATGGGTGCATCAACCTCGCCCCCGAGGACGCGCGCCGCGTGTTCTATTGGACCGAGCCCGGCGTCCCCGATGGCTGGCACGGCGCCTTCGAAGCGCACACGGGCACGGTCGTCTTCATCCATCCGTAAGGGGACTCGGCGGCGCGCGCAGCACCGTTCGCGATCTCTTCGTCGACCGCCTCAGTCCGCCGAAGCGTCGCGCGGCTTCGGGGGAGCGCCGTCGGAGCCGGCGTCGGGCCTCGCTGCATCGGCCTTGGCGTCCGTTGCGTCGAGCGAGCCGTCCTTCGCGGTGCTGGCGCCGTCGTTCGGAGCCGCGTCGGTCGCGCCGTCGCGGCCGCTGTCCGGCACGGCCGCGTCCGGGCTCGTTCCGCCGTCGGTGGCGGTACAACTCTGGCGAACGTCGACCGTGTATTCGAAGACGTGTTGGCGTCCGAGGGTGTCGTCGGCCGGCGAGCCGTCGGAGTTCCAGAGCTCGACGCGAAACGTGTGCGTCCCCGTCGGATTCGCGAGTCGCGCCATGGGCACGGCGATCGACGGCCCTGCCGCGGTCGTCGAGAACGCGCCGGCCTTGTTCGGCCCCGCGCCGGGATCGACGATCAGTACCGCGAAGCCGCACCCTTGAACGCCGTCGCATGCCTCCGGCACATTGAAAATCCATGCCCCGAGAGCGGGAACGGCGAGGTCGACCGAGATCGTCTGCTCCGGATCACGGCCGAGCTCGACGCACGTCGGACGATTCTTGCCGCACGCCGACTCGGGTGGCCCCCCGACGGGATCGAGAGAGAAACAAAGCGATAGGTTCAACGGCGGGGTCACCGTGGGCGTGTCGCTGCTGCACGCCGCGAGGTTCTCGGAAGCGAGCGCCGCAAGAACGAGCGCAGCGCAGCGCGAAAAAAGTCGAACGTAAGGCCGTGCCACGAATGCTCCGATAAGGGGGAGCGGAGGCTACCTCGCCCGCCGAGTGCGCGGCGAGCGCGAAACGACGCCAACCGTACCTTGTGTCATGCCACGAGCGCGCACCGACGCGCCGTTCGCTCAGTGTGCCGCGAGCGCGAAACGGCACATTTTCACCTCGAATCCACCGTCGATCCGCGTCGCAGGATGGTCGGCGTCGCCCGCGTATTCGTACGCGAGCGTGCCCTTTACCGTGCCATGCGGGTCGAGCTCGACGGCCGAGAGCGTGACGACGCCACCGGGTTCGAAGAGGCGCGACCGCGGTCCGGTCTCCGCCTTGGGGAGCGAGTACGCCGCTTTCAAAGGTTCGTCGCCTTTGGGGATCCCGCTCCACGGATAGCTCGTCGCGGTCGGCTTCACCTCGGCGGGCGTGACGATCACGACGGTCAACGCCGATTCGCCGGCCTTGGGCGGGATCCATTTTTCGCACGAAGCCGGGTAGCCGGCGAGCGTGAGATGGAGCTCGTTGCGGTCGCCGGGGAGCTCGACGTATTCGGCGAACCCGGTGACCAGCGGAAAACGCGTCGACGCGCCGGCCTCGAGGATCGTGACCTCGTATTTCGTCTTCGGCTCGCAAGAGACGAAGAGCAGCGTCAGCGAGGCGGCCGCGCAACGGCGCCCGATCGAGCGATTCACGCCGTGAGCCCCGTCACCATTTCCGACGGAGTCGCGCGGAGTGGCCACTGCACTCCGACGAGCGGCGCCGTGGCGATCGCGAACGCGCGCCGTACCGACGCCACGCGGGGACGCAGCGCCGGATCGTTTCTCAAGCAGGCAGCCATCAAGAGGCACAGATTTTCGTATTCCAGCGTGCTCGCGAGGGCCGTGAGCCGCGGCGGCCAGCCGTCGTGAGTCATGTGTTGTTTCATCAGCACGAGCTCGTCGTCGTCGTCGAAGAGGACCGTGCCCGTGAATACCTCGAATGCGCAGCAAGCGAACGCATATATGTCCGCCGCGAGCGGGGAGCCTCCGCCGGACGGACCTTGGTGCGAAAGGATCTCCGGCGCAGAGTACTCGAGCGTGCCGCAACCGGGACGAAGGTGGCGTCCACTGAGCCCGAAGTCCACGAGTACCGGCGTGCCTTCGTCCCGGAGGATCACGTTCGACGGTTTGACGTCCAGGTGTCCGACGCCGACGTCGTGCATCGCTTCGAGGCCGGCGAGGATCCCGTCCAGGTAGTCGATACACACCGCCAAGGTGAGCGACTGGCTCCGGATCAGTCGATCGAGCGCCTGCCCGCGAATGAGCTCCATGACGAGGATCGGCTTCGGCCGCGCGGCGAGATCGAACGTGACGAAGCGCGACAGATTCGGGTGCTGAGGGAGCGACAGAAGCGCCCCGGCCTCGTCGCGAAAGAGCTGCATGAACTCGTCCTCGGACAAGCTGCGAGCCGTGTTCGGATCGTAGTGCGGCACCTTGAGTGCGTAGAGCTCGGCGCCGAGCGTGTGCCGTTCCTCGATGCGGCGCGCGATGAACACCGAGCTCGCGCCGCCGCTTCCGAGCGCGCGCACGACGTAGAACGCGCCGATGGTCTTGCGCGGGAGGAGCCAATCGGGGAGCTCGGTGCGGCGGATCTGGAGCGGAATCGCGGTGATCTCGCTCGGCGGCGCGACCGGCAGCGCCGGGATGTCGGCGATGATGTCGGAGATCGGCCGCGCAAAGGCTTCTGGAAGCGACGCGACGAGCTCGCGGGCGGACATCGCGAATTCGCCGGTGCTCCAGATCGATCGAGCGATCGCGCGTTCGACGAGCGCCGACACCGGCGGTAAATTCGTCACGACGTCGATGTCGCTCGGCGTGTTTTCGCCGAGGACCCGCCGCCGCGCGCCGCGGACAAGCTCGCCCAAGGTGCCCGCGAATTTTTCGACGTCGAGGAGCGGATAACCGTCGCCCCCGGGAGCCTCGACCAGATCCGACAAGCCGCGCGCCGACGCGATCCTCTCGAGCGCACTCCCGAGCCGGAATACGACTTGCCGGAGCGCCTCGCCGAGGTAGGAGCCGTTCGCGCCGATCCCTCGCGAAAACGCCACGAACGCCCGGGCGTCACTCGATTCGTCGCGATGACTCTGCTCGGCCGGATCGAGAAAGACGTCGAACGCCGGCGTTGCTCGTTCGCGCGACGTCCGCGCGACGAATTCGCCGTAGGCGCGCAGGACGTCCCGGACGTCGGCGTGCGTCGACGCTTCCAACACCGCTTGAATGCCGTGGGCGTCCGCGACGCGCTCGACGAGGATGAGCACGAGATCGGCGGGGTCGGCGAACCCTTCGCGAGCCGCGGCGTCGAGACCACGAGCAAGGGCGGCGCACATGATCCGGTGCACCGACGCGTCGGGCCCGGCGGCGAGCGCGTCGAGCAGAACGACGATCGTGCGTCGCACGCGTGCCTTCACTCCGTCGGTACCGCCGTCGGAGCCCGTCGAGCTGTCGAGATCGACGAGATGCAGCAACGTCCGAAGCGATTGCTGCCGTGTCGTTATCTCCACTTCGGAGTAGTCGCCGTCCACGTGAGCGGCTTCGCGATCGAGGATCCAGTGACTCAGGCGATCGCACAATCGGTCCATCTCGGGAACGGCGGAGTTCGTGTCGCCCGGGCTTCTGCCGAGGAGCAGAAGATCGTGCAGACGCGAGCGTTCGATGGCGCTCTCGTCGAGGTCGCCGAGCGCGCCGAGCAGGCGTTCGATCGGAGTGTCCGCTGCGTCGAGGACGTCCATCGAGGCGTTCGCGCGTTCGAGCGCGGCGAGGGCGAGCTCGTGCGCTGCCCGCGCGCCGGCGGTTTCGTAGGCGCGGAGGGCGCGCTTGATGGATGCGTGAACCGAGTCCTCGACCGCCTCGTCGCGAGTGAGCCGGCGAAGCAACTCCGACGACGGGTAAAGCTCCGCGCTCGACAGATCGGCGAGGAGCGTCTCGGCGGCGTACCGAACGTCGGCGCGTCCGGAACGGACGAGCCGCTCGAGCAACTCGAACGCCCAGTCGGGCTCGGCGTCGACCACCGGCGGAAGACCCCAGACCAACGTCGCGATCATCCCGGGGTCCTTCGCGACGATCTCCCCTTCGAGCAGGCGGAAGCATTGCTGGATCGCGTTCTTGCCTTCGTTCGACGCACACGCCACGAGGGAGACGCCGGCGCGGCGCCATTCGGTCGGGCTGAGCGTCGGATCGAGCGCGAGATCGATCTCCTCGCGCAGGCGTGGGATCGCGGCTGATAGAATGCCGCGGGCGAGCGCCGCGTGGCGCCAGACGAGCGGCTCACGATCGGCGAGCAGCCGCTCGAAGACGGGTTTCGCGACGGCGCCGACGAGCAGTTCGGCCGAATGAGGATCGCCGTCGTCGGCGCGCCGCACTGCCTCACGCGACGCCAGCTCGAAGAGGCGCGCGGCCATGCGGCGCGCCCCGAGCGGCCCCGTCGCGGCCTTCGCGATCCACCCGTCGAACAGCTCGCGACGCGACGCGAGCACCAGCGCGAGGGGATCGGCGTTCACGGAGCTACCGATCGGCAGGTTGAAGACGAGGCCGATGCGCGCGCGCACCGCGGACGCCTCGAAGGGACGCCCCGCGCCGAGCGCCATTCGCGCGGCAACGGCCGCGAACGTCGCCGCGTCTCCTTCGTACAGCCGCGCGAGCACGCGGCGGCCGATGTCGCGGCGTTCTTTTCCGGGTGGGAGTTCCGAGCTCAGCTCGTAGAGCGCGACGGCGGCGGCGCCGGGTGCGATCCAGTCGAGGTCGTCGACGAGGCCCGTCTCGAGCGCGACGCGCGTCGCGGCCAGAAGATCTTCCGGAGAGACACCGTCGAGCGGCGGCGGGCCGTCGAGCCGAGCGTCTTGCCCCAGCGCCGCGATGGCCTTTCGCCACTGCGTCTCGCGATCCACGGGATCCTCCAGCTGCGGCAGGATCACCAGGGACTCGACCGGGCTCTGGCGCGGACGCATTCGGGCGAGTTAGCTTACCAGCCTCGGCCCCGGTCGTTCCCGCTTTTGCCACTCGCGCGACGGAAATCATCATGCCCTCCTCACGCGTGCTTCTCTTGGTCGGGCACGGAACGATCTCGAACGTCGATGACATTCCAGAATTTTTGCGCCGCATCCGTCGCGGCCGGCCGGCGAGTGCGGAGCTCGTGGAGGAGATCCGGCGGCGGTACACCCACATTGGTCGCTCGCCGTTACTCGATACGACAAACGCCGTCGCCGCGGCGCTCGCGGGCCGGCTCGGATTCGACGCACGTGTCGCGATGCGATTTTGGCACCCCTTCATCGAAGACGTCGCGAGAGAGCTCGTGCGCGACGGAGTGCGCGAGGTGTGCATCCTTCCCGTCGCGCCGTTCAGCGTGAGCGTTTACGCCGACGTCGTCGCTGAGGCGATCGCCCGGGCGTCCGAGTCGCCGGACGTGGCGCCGCGGCTCTTGCGCGTGCCGCCGTTCGGGAGCCATCCGGCGCTCATCTCCGCGCACGCCGAAAACATCCGCCGCGTGCTCTCGAAGTACGACCGCGAGCACACCGAGCTCGTCTTGTCCGCACACAGCTTGCCGACGCGCGTCATCGCCGCGGGCGACGATTACCAACGCGAGTTCGAGGCGTCGGCACATCTCGTCGAGGCCGCGCTCGGCGTGACGGCGCGCATCGCCTATCAGAGCCAGGGAGCCGACGGCGGAGACTGGCTCGGGCCGCGCCTCGACGATACGATCCGTGCCGTGAGCGACGCAGGCAAGAAGCGCGTCGTCGTGGCTCCGGTCGGGTTTCTCGCCGATCACGTGGAAACTTTGTACGACCTCGACGTCGAAGCGGCCGAACAAGCGCGCTCGCTCGGTCTACAATTCGACCGCGTGCCGGCCCTGAACGACGCCCCGCTCTTGCTCGACGCGCTCGAAGCCGTCGCGAGGAACGCGCTCGCATGAGTCGCATCGCCGTTCGGTCGTTCGCGACGCGCGCCGGCGTCGTGCTCGGGCTCCTCGCGACGGGGTGCCCGCTCGTCCGCGGCGCGGTCAACGCGAGCCCGTCGCTCAGGTGGTGGCTCTTCTCGAACTTCGGCGCTGGCCGCATGTGTCCGGAGATGTTGAAGCGCGGCGCGCCGTTGCGGCTCATCCCGAACGGCAACGCCATTGGTCGATTCTTCCCGACGGCGTGCAAGAACGACGTCGACGACAGCTCGCAGACGGTGACGATCCATTTTTCGGGAACGGGCTACGCCTGGACGCCGGTGGCGGGTCGTGTCGGGTTTTCGGTCGCGACCGCAGTCGAATACCGCCCGGATTTCCAGATGACGGAGGATTCGACGTACGTCTGGGCCCGCACGAATCGCGTCGTCGAAGGGCCGACGTTCGCCATCGGTTCGGTCGAAAACCCCGTCGTGAACTGGGCGAGCCAGACGCCGCTCGGATATCTCGCGAGCACGTTCGGGAGTCAAATCATCCAGAGCGAGCTCGCGAGCGGGTTCACCGTCGTTCACTCCGACAACGGCGACGATTTCGCGCTCGGCATTCTGACGCCACCGGCGAAACCGCCGCATCCCTTCAAGCTGTCGAGCAACGAGCACATCACGCTTGCGAACGAGTCGACCGAAGTGCGGCTCCAGCAGGTCGACTTCATCGGCCCGCTCGAAGTCGCGGACAATGGCCAAGCGCTGTTCATGCGATTCAAACTCGCCGGTCCGTCCGTCGACGTGCTGCTCATGCAACGTTCCGCCGCCGACACCTGGCGCGAAGGGCTCCAGCAAGGAGCGCCGCTCGCGCCGCCGACCGTGGCCCCCATCACGAGCTTCGTATTGGCGGGCAATTCGGAGCAAACGCAGAGCCTGCGGCTTCCCCCGGGAGAATACATGATCGTCGTGGACAACTCCGATCGCGTCGGCAGCGTATCGCCGCCGTGGAACCCGCTCAGCGTGCTCGGCGGCGGAGTCGTCGTCCTCTCGTATTCGATCGAGTTAGGTGACGCGAGCTAGCGGGGGGCTCGCTGCGGTTTCTGAGATAGCTTCGATGGCTAGTGATGGCGCTGGATCTTCACGCGCCAATCGACCGGGACGTCGAGGAAGCCCTCGAGACAGAGATGGTCGTAGAGCGCGTCGCAGACCACTTCACAGGTTTCACTGTACACGTGCGGGTCGACGAAAAACTTGATGGTTTCGTCGCGCACGGACTCGTCGTCGCCGGAGAGGCGTCCGCTCAGCTCGTCTCCGGCGAAGTTCACCATCTGCTGCATGAGGAGGCGCTCCCACTCCTCGCGAAACGCCTCGAATCGATCGGGCAGCACCTTGTAACTCACGCTGTTCGGCTGGCGCGCGGCGCCGGAATTGCGAATCGTGATCTTTGCCATCTGCTCGAGCCGCGGCGGCAAATAAGACTGGAAGAAATCGACGAGCACCGCCGTGAACGTGTTCATCACGCGATTCAGCTCCGGCGAGCGCCGCGAGAGAAATCCGACCTGCAAGTCGCGCTCGATCGTCGCCAGGAGCTCGAGGGTCAGCTCCTTGATGTCGGTGTCTTTGTATTCGAATCCTT
Organism: uncultured Polyangiaceae bacterium; assembly: GCA_964506835.1. Lineage (GTDB taxonomy): Bacteria > Myxococcota_A > Polyangia > Polyangiales > Polyangiaceae > DASZVB01. The sequence goes on along the minus strand of CAZDNG010000002.1, from coordinate 46,475 downwards.
CGAGCTCGTTTTTGATACGATTCTTGTATCGCTGAAGCACGTAGTAGACGCCTTGCTCGGCGTGATAGATGACCTTGTCCTTGTCGGCCTTGGTCTTCTCGTGAAGCTCGCTCTCGAAGAACAGCTTCGCGACGCGTCGACCGATCGGCTTCAGGTTCTGAGTGATGAGGTTGCCGTGGTCGCCGTCCGAGCACACGCGGCGTAAAAGTTCCGTAAACAGCGCGGTCTGCTTGCTCTCGATGTGCTCGGCGGATTCGTGCGCGGCCGGACGATGTTCGAACGCGGCCTGCATCTCTTTCAGCTGTGCGACGACGCCGGCGGTGATCGCGTCGAGCTCGGGGCTCGTTTCGAGGTCACCGCGATAGTGAACGATCCGCGCCTGAACCTGCTCGTTCAGGAGCCCGAGCGCCTGGAGAGCGAGCGCGTCCTTGTCGCCCTGACTCATCGCCTCGCCGCGCGGAGCGGTTCCCGCGCGACGCGATGGCGGCGGCGGAGGTGCGCGTCGAATCGGGGGCTTGGGTTGCGAAGGTTCGCTCACGGGGAAAGGTTGGAATGTATCATGGCCCGATGATCGGTCGGCGCTTCCTGCTCTCCCTCTCCAGCCTGGTCGTGCTCGCCGGATGCGCGCGCGGGCCGAACGTATCGTCGGACCTGCCCCTTCGCCGGGTCGTCGTTTACCGAAACGGCGTCGGGTATTTCGAGCGCTCGGGCAGGGTCGACGCCGACCGCGTGACGTTCAAGATGCGCGGCCGCATGGTGGGCGACTTCCTGGCGACTCTCGCCATCGTCGAGCGGGGCGGGGGCACGGTTCGGAGTGCCTCGTTTCCGCTCGACGTGAAAGACGAGGACGCGCCGCCGCCTACACCGGCTCCTCCGCCGCCTCCGGGCCCCCTCGAACCGCTCAAGACCGCGCCGTCGACGGAAGATCCGTCGCCGAACCGGCTCCGCGACGTCGTGCTGTCGCTCGACGGTGAAGAGCACGATCTGTCCATCGGGTATGTCGCTGAAACGCCGGTCTGGCGACCGTCGTATCGCGTGGTGGTGCAAGCCGGGAACCTCGCCGATCTCCAGACCTGGGGCATCGTGCAAAATCTTTCGGGAGAGGAATGGTCGAACGTGGACCTCGTCCTCGTCGCGGGCGCGCCGATCGCGTTTCAGTCGACGTTGGGGACGCCGGTCATTCCGGACCGCCCGATCGTCACCGATACCGGCGAGGTGATCGCAGCCGTTCCCGGCGGAGAGACGACGCTCGCCGAGCCGCCGGCGCCCGCTCCGGCTGCGCCTCCGCCCCCGCCCGAGGCGGAAGCGAGCGTGGCCGAAGACAACGCGCCCGCCGAGAGCGACAAGGACGAAGAGAAACCGCGCGCGAAGAAATCCGCGGCGCGGGGCGTCGGTGCCGGCGCGGGCGCGCATGGTTATGGCGCTGCCGCGCCGGCGAGTGCGCCCCTACCGCTCATGCTCAGGTCCGAGTCGCTGAGCGCGCCACGCAGCGTGAGCGCCCTCGCCGCCGTCGCGCTCGAAGCGGGCACCACGCGCTACGCCATTCCGTACAAGGTGAACGTGCCGGACAAGAGCGCGACGATGGTGCTCCTTCTGCACGAGAGCGTGCCGGGGAGCGCCGTCTTCTTGTTTGCGCCGGATCCCGGCGTTCCCGATTCGTCGGCGCATCCGTTTCGCGTCGTCCGGTTCACGAACGCGACGCCGGGACTGCTCGAGCGCGGCCCCATCGCGGTATTCGAGAAGGGGTCATTTCTCGGTGAAGGCGTGCTCGAACCGCTGCCGCCGAAAGCGACTGCGACGGTGCCCTTCGCACTCGAGCGGGGGCTCGCTGTCGACAGTGAGCAACGCTTCGACGAGCTCGGCGCGCGCGTCGTGAAGATCGAGGCGAGCCAGCTCTATATCGAGCGCGACCAAGTCCACAAGACGACGTACAAGGTAAAAAACGGCGGAGCCGACGCCGCGCATCTCTTGATCAAGCACCCGCGAACGCCCGGCTCGCATCTGTTCCAGCCGCCGCCCGGAACCGAGGACAACGTCGGAACGGGAAGCGCGCTCGTCCCGGTCGACGTCGGCTCCTACGGCACTGCCGAGCTCGTCGTCGACGAACGGAGTCCCTTTCAACAGCCGAGCGACTGGCTGAGCGACATCGCCAACGTCGCGGTTCGGGCGTACCTCGCCGACCCGAAGAGCGACGCGAAGGTCGTGGCATCGCTGACGACCGCGTTTTCGATCCGCGACAAGCTCCGCGCGCTCTACGACGAACGCGACAAGCTCACCGCCGAACGATCCGAGCTCGAGCGGAGCACGCGCGAGAGCCGCGCATCACTGAAGGCGCTCGAGAAGAACAAGAAAGCGGCGGATCTCGTGGCCAAGCTGACCGAGCGCCTGCGCCAGGACGGCGATCGCCTCGACGCGATCACGAAGCGACTCATCGAACTGGGGTTGGCATCCAACGAGCAAGAGGTACGCTTCCGCGACGCCATCCGGGACATCACGCTCGTGACCCCGCCGGCCCCCAAGGATTGAACGATGGACCCGCAAGAGCTCGAAGCCACGCTCCTCCGCGCGTTTCCCGACGCGGATCTCGAAATCAAAGACCTGACCGGCACCCGCGACCACTACCAGGCGCGCATCGTGTCCACCGCGTTCGCCGGCAAGAGCCGGATCGAACAACACCGGCTCGTGTACGCGGCCCTCGGCGACGCGATGAAGGGCCCGGTCCACGCGCTCGCCCTCCAGACGTTCACGCCGGAGGCCTGGGCAAAGCGCTAGTGTTCGTCGCCCAACGACAGCGTGCGCGCGACTTCGTGACTCGTGCGTGACGCGCGATTCGGATCGCGGAACGGGAACCCGATCGTGGACGGCGCGCCGTCGAGGCCGGCGATCGAGCCCTCTTCGGGTCGGAGCAAATCCATCACCTTTGCCTTGTCGAGCGACGCTGCGGCGTGCTCGACGTTCTGAAAGGCGAAGGCAGAGTCGAGCTCCGTGCTGCCGAGGGGGACGAGGAGATCCTTCCGAACGTCGGGAACGTCGCCGGAGGTGCCCATGTAATAGAGCAGCGCCGTCACCGCGCCGGCGGGCGTCGGACCGCGGAACCAACTCCCCACGTGATGCGCGCGGCCCATCGCGCAACGGGCGTAGAGCGCGCCATAGTCCACGGCGAGGGCTTCGGCGAGCGCCTTGGCGAGTCGCAAAAATTCGGGGCGCGCGAGCTCGTCGAAATAGGGAACGACGTAGCGCCCGGTGAAGAGGATCCGGAGCCCAGAAAATACCGGGTGGTCGGGGTTCGGGATACTCGAGTCGACCAGCGTCGCCGCGGTGTCGGGCCCGTCGAGATTCGCGATCGCCGGACTGCCGGGCCACACAACGCGGCCGTTCCCGTTTTTCTGCGGTCGCGTGATGAATGCGTCGAGTGCCTGGTCGCGGAGCGGGCTACCGCGGGCAGGGGAGCGGAGCACGTCGAGCTCGACGACCCACCCTTCGACGTCGGTCGGTCCGATCGGTGCGCCCCTCGCGACGCGAGCGCGCGTCGTTTCGCACACCCGCTCCGCGCGCTCGGCGCGTTCGCGTTCGTACGCTTCGTAGTCGTTCGACGACGCGGGCTTCGCGCCGCTGCTCGTGCTCGTCGCGGGTGCGTCCTCGGCGTATTGATAGATCGCGAACGCCGCGAGGCCAGCGGCCAGAAAGACGAGAAACGGCGTGACCAACGCCCGACTCCGCCGCGGTTTCGCCGGGATGAGCGAGCCGCTGATCGACCGACGATTCGCGACGAGGTCGCGCGCGACGCGGGCCGCCCGCCGCATCCGCGCGTCGTCCGGCAGGTTTTCCCATTCCGCGATCAGCGCGCGGACGTCCACGGTGGCGGTCGGTCCATAACCGGTCAGCGTCGCGGTGATGCCATCGGTCTCGACGCGGCCCGCGACGCCGAAACGGCTGAGCGCCTCGGTGAGAAGCTGGCGGAGTTCCGTCGCCGATCGATTGTCGCCCACCACGCCCGTCCGAGCCTACACGAACGAAGCCGATTTTGCGCCCGCCCTTGGCGATCTGCCATAACCCGGGACGCCCCATGGACGCGACGCGACCCCTCATCTTGCTCTCGAACGACGACGGCTTTCAGGCGAAAGGTCTGCGGATCCTGCGAGACGCGCTCGCCGAGCTCGGCGACGTCTTCGTTGCCGCGCCCGAGACCGAGCAGAGCGTTTCGAGTCACGCGCTCACCCTGACGCGCCCGCTCCGCCTCCGCGATCATGGCGCGGGCATCTTCTCCATCGACGGCACGCCCGCCGATTGCGTCTACGTCGCTCTGAACTCCGGGCAGCGCGTCTTGCCCCGGCGAGCGGACATCGTCGTATCCGGCATCAACCACGGCTTGAACCTCGGCACGGACGTGTTTTACAGCGGCACCGTGGCGGCGGCGCGGGAGGGCGCGCTCCGCGGGTATCGCGCGCTCGCCGCGTCGTCGGGGAGCGGCGCCGATCTGGAGAAAGCGGCGGTGGTCGTCAGGCAATTGGTTTTCGGCTTGCTCGAAGAGCCGCCGAGGCCCGTTCTCCTCAACGTGAACTTTCCGCCGGGTTCGTCGTGGCCGGTGCGCGCGACCCGGCTCGGCGAACGCGTGTACACCGACGCCGTCGATTTCCGACTCGATCCGCGCCGAAACGAATACCTCTGGCTCGGCGGTCCCGGCGCCGAGCATCGGCCGAGCCCCGGTTCCGACACCGAGGCGTACGACGCCGGCGCCGTCGGCGTGACGCCGCTCGTCCTCGATCTCTTCGCCGCCGAGGACGCCATCGTCGCGGAGCGAGTCGTCCGCCGGGCGGTGTGATAAGGGTCGCCGTCATCCTCCATGGGTTCCCGCAAGCGTTCGTCCCACAGTGCGAAACCGGCCCTCCCCGCGCGGCGTGCACCGACTCCGCGCGGCGTCGCTCAAACCAAGCCACCGCGGGCGCCCGCGGCACCCAAGCGCGCTCCGGTGAGCGCCACCGAGCCGCGCGACTCGATGGCTTACGTGCGACACCTGGTGCGAGACATCCCGGATTTTCCGAAATCAGGGATTTTGTTCCGCGACATCACGCCGCTCCTCGCCGATCCTCGGGGTTTTCACATCACGCTCGACGCGATCGCCGAGCGGTTCGTCGGTGAGCACGCCGACGCCATCGTCGCGGTCGAGTCTCGCGGATTCATCTTCGGCGGCGCGCTCGCGGCACGGCTCAACGCGAGCTTCGTCCCCGTGCGAAAGCCGGGGAAGCTCCCGGCGACCACCGATCGCGTCAAATACTCGCTCGAGTACGGCGAGGGCGAGCTCGAGATGCACGAAGACGCGCTCCCGTCGGGCGCTCGCGTGATCGTGATGGACGATCTCCTCGCGACCGGAGGCACCGCCGCCGCCGCGGGCGAGCTCGTGCGCCGTCAAGACGCGATCGTGATCGCGTACGCGTTCGTGCTCGAGCTCGAGTTTCTCGGCGGCCGAGCGCGCCTGGCTCCGACGCCGGTCGAGTCGCTCATTCGGTACGCCTAGCGTCGGGCAGCGCGCCGTCCGCTTCCGCGCGACGAGAAAGAACCCGAAGGGTTCCGACGTAGAGCGAGGCGAGCAGCGCCGCGACGAGCCAGCGAAGCGGAGCGTCCGCACCGCGAGCGGGATCCCCCCAAAAAAGCACGACGAGCCCGGGCGGCGCGAGAGCCAGGAGCGGCGCGCGGAGGGCGCGGAGTCGCAGCGAAATCCGTTCGAGCGCGCGGAGCTCGAGGACGGCCGCGATCGACGTGAACAGGCTCGCTGCGGCGACGCCGAGCGACGCGCCGAGGAGACCGTACCGGGGAATGAGCGCCGAAGAGAGCGCGAGCATCGACGCGGTCTGGAAAGCGGCGTTGAACAACGTCCATTTCCCGTGGCCGGTGATCGTCACGGCGTCGCTCGCGAAACCGAGCGCCGCGCCGATCAACGGGACGGCGAACAGAACGGCGACGAACCGCGTGTCGCCCGAGTAACTTCGGTCCACCAGCGAGAGGACGTCGTTTCTCGTCACGAGCGCGACGAGGAGCACCGGAACGACGAGAGAAAGCGTAAGGCGGGTGACGCGATTCAGGGTTTCTTCGAGAGCCCGCGTGTCGCCCGCGCCGTGGTGGCGCGCCGCGACGGGAACCAGCGCGCTCGAGAACACGAGCTTCAGCTCGCGCACGCTGGTCGCGAAGAGCACCGCGGTGCCGTAGAACGCGACGCGACTCGCCGGATAGCCGTAGGCCGCGAGAAGCAGCATGCCGAGTCGCGGCATGAAGCGATCCAAGGTGAGCGCGATGCTCTGAGGAACGGCGAGCGAGAGCGTCGAGACGTGGAGCGGCGCGCGAATGCTCGCGCTCATCGTCCGGCGAGCGTCGAAGTGGCGAGCGAACGCGGCGAGTCCGAGCGCCGCCACCACGACGTAGGAAGCGAGCGCCGCGACGAAGAGCGCGACCGCGCCGGGGAACTGGAACACGACGCGAGCGACGAGGACCGCCGACAAGAGCACCAAGGGCCGCGCCAAGCCCATGATGCCGACGCCGTACTGCATTTGCATCCGCACGTACGGCGCCGACGACGCGATCGTCGCCAGGGCGGCGAAGGGAAGCGACAACGCCGCTAGCCGAAACGCCGTCGTCGCATCCGGGTTTCCCTCGAGGAGGGCGCGCGACAGGGGAGCCGCCGCGACGAACGCCACGACCGCGACCACGACCGAGCCGCCGACGGAGAAGCGAAATGCCGTGGCGAAGATCCGCTCGAGCTCGTCACGAGCGGCCGCATCGCGGTCGGCGTCATCGACGTGCTGACTGCCATAGACCGTCATGGCGTCGACGGTGCCGGCCGTGAACGCGCTCGCGACCATTTCGGCGAGCGACGTGACCATGAGATAGATCCCCATCACGGCCGGCCCGAAGAGGCGCGTGAACGCCACCAAAAGAAGCGGCTGAAAGAGCCGCGTCGCGACGCCGAGCGCGTTCATCCGGGCGCTCGCGGCGAGCTTCTTTTCGAGAACCGTCGCGGTCCGGGCGCTCGCGGGGGCGGTCTCTGGTTCTTTTTCGGCGATCCGGGTACTCTAGAAGATCGGTTTTTCTTCGGCGAGGTACCCATGCTTCGTTTTCAGGTTGCTTGCTCCTTGATGGTCGGTGTCGTCGGCGGTGCGGCGTGTTCCGATGGTCGCGTCGTCGCGGCGGGGCCGACCGAAAATGGCGGCTCGACCGCGGTCTCGACGGGCGGCAGCGGGGGAACCGCGCCGGACGGAGGTGGAGCTCCATCGGACGGCGGCAAGACCCCGCCGCCCCCTCACGTCGACGGCGGAGCGCGGGTGCTCCCCGACGGCGGGATCGTTCCGCCTTCGGGCAAGAGTGCCGGCGAGACCTGTTCTGCGACGGTGCCATGTCGCCTGGGACTCTCGTGCACGAGCGGGAAATGCGCGTTCGACCACGCCGGCAAGGCCGGCTCGTCGTGCGTCGCCTCCGACGAATGCGCGAGCGGTCTTCGCTGCGTCGGGCTCGCGTGCGTCACGACGGGCACGGGCGTCGCGGACGCCGCGTGCACGAGCGACGTCGACTGTGCGTCGGGCTTGCGCTGTGGGATCGTCGGCTTCGCCGCGGAGTGCGTCGCGGAAGGCACGTCCGACGTCGGTCAGTCGTGCGGCACGTCGCTCGATTGTGCCTCCGGGCTTCTCTGCGCACCGGGGTCCGGCGATGCCGGCGCCGCGGCGTGTGCGCCGATCCCCCCTGGCGCTCCGCCGTTCGGCGTGCCCGTCGCGCCAGCGTTGAACTGCACGGCGCCGTCGAAGACGAACGTCACGGCGTACTTCGAGGTGCCGCAAGCCAAGGGCAGCGCCGCGAACGGCGACTTCTTCCGCTTGCCGTTCCCGAACGACGCGAGGATCACCGGCGGCAAGATCGACCTCACCGGCTTTCCGACGCCCGGCTCGTCGTTGCTCGGGTTCGACCCGGTGAAGATCTATCTCGACGCGATCGTCGCGAACCAGAGCGCGTGGGGAACCTCGCCGTCAGTCCTGTTTCGCTTCTCCGGCCCGATCGACTTCGACACCTTTCGCGCGACGGGCACGACGAGCCCCGTCCAGTTCGTGGACATCACCGATCCGAAGAACCCCACGAGCGCCGGTGCCCAGTGGGCTTATTCGTCGGCGCCCGGGAAGTACATTTGCGACAACTGGCTCGGTGTACGACGTCCACTTGGCGCGCCGCTCACGCCGGGCCACGTCTACGCCGCCTACTTGACGACCGTCGGACGCGACGCGAGCGGGCTCGCCATCACGCGCGCGCCAGAGCTGGTGTCGCTGCTCGCCGCGACCGCGCCCGCGGACACTGCGCTCGCGAATGCGTACGCCGCGTACAAGCCCTTCCGCGACTATCTCACCGACGCGAAGGTGCTTCCGACCACCGTCCTGGACGCTGCGGTGTTCACCGCGGGACCCGCGCAGACGCCGATGGCGTCGCTCGCGGCCGCCGTGAAAGCCGCGACCGCGCCGACCGCGGCGGGGTGGGTGAAGTGCGTCGCCGGCGCGACGTCGCCGTGCCCGCAAGCCGACGGCGATCGCGCCTGCGGAACCGGCACCGCCGACTACGACGAGTACCACGCTCTGATCACGCTCCCCATTTTCCAAAAGGGGACCGAGCCGTATCTCGCGTCGGGCGGCGACATCGCCGCGACGCCGGTGCGCACCGAGGCCGTCTGCGCGTCGTTGACGGTGCCGAAGAGCGCAGAGCCCGCCGCGGGCTATCCGCTCGTCGTCTATGCGCACGGCACGGGCGGCTCGTTCCGCGACCATGTCCGCCCCGAGGTCGCCGGTGTGCTCGCGACCGCGACGCCGCCGATGGCCGTCCTCGGTTACGACCAGGTCGAGCACGGCACGCGGCGCGGCGCATCCACGGCGTCGCCCGACGATCTCTTCTTCAATTTCCGAAACCCCGCCGCGGCGCGCGGAAACCCCATGCAAGGAGCCGCCGACGTGGTGTCCGTCGGACGCCTCGCCAAGGCGCTCGCCGTGCCGGCGGTCGCCACCGGGGCCGCCGCGATCAAGATCAACGGCGCGGCCGTCGTGTTCTTCGGCCACTCCCAGGGGTCGCTCGCCGGAAGCCTCGGCCTGCCGTTCACGAACGACTACACGGCCGCGGTGCTCTCCGGGAACGGCGCGAGCTTGATGGAGGCGCTCCTGAACAAGACCTCGCCGCAAAACATCGCAGCGGCGGTGCCGTTCTTGCTCGGCGGCGACTACGACGGAACGAAGCTCGCCGGCGGCGAATACCATCCGGTGCTCAGCATCGTTCAGCAATGGATCGACCCCGCCGATCCGCTCAACTTCGCGCAATCGATCGGCAAAGTGCCCGAGACCGGCATCACGCCGAAGAGCGTCTTCGAAACGTACGGCCTCGGCGACACGTATGCGCCGCCGATCACGCTGCAAGCGTATTCGCTCGCCGCAGGTCTTTCGCTCGCCGCGCACGACGCGACGGCCACGAAACCCGACGCCATCGGCAATCTGGCGGAGGTTGCCGTGCCCCTGACGGGCGATTTCGCGACCGGTGGCCACACCGTGACGCTCGGTGTCCGCGAGTACGGACCGCCGAAAGGCGACGATGGACACTTCGTGGTGTTCGACGTGCCGAGCGCCAACGCCGACGCCGTCCGATTCATCGCCGCCGCCGCAGCGAAGAAAGTGCCGCCGATCGGGCAGTAGGATAAAGGAAGAAGGGCTGCCTCGCGGTCGGGCGCGTGCACCAGTGTGGTCCGGCGCGCGGCGACGCGGGTCGCGAAGTCGCCGTCACGAGTCCGAGGGGTCTCGTCGCGACGATCGAGATACTTTGATGCATTCAACTATTGAATGATCGTAAGCGTCTGCGCTCGTCGCGGGACCCCTCTCTCGACGACGAGGACGAATCCCCAAGGACTCAAACGAAGCTATCTGAGAAACCGTTGCGAGCCCGCTGTCGCGATGCCTAGGAAGGCCGACGCAGGCATACGCTGGTTACGCTGGTATTTCGAGGAGGCCGACCGACGCAGCGGGGGGCGTAGTAGGTTTATGAGATAGCTTCGCCGGGGAAGGCCATTACGTCGGCGATGCGGGGGACGCCGAGCGCGAGCGCGACGAGGCGATCGAAACCGAGGGCGTTGCCGCCCGACGGGGGCATGCCTTCGTCGAGAGCGGCGAGAAAGCGTTCGTCGAGCGGATACTCGGGTGCGCCGGCCTGCTTTCGTCGCGCGAGCTCGAGGTCGAATCGTCGACGTTGCTCGACGGGGTCAGTGAGCTCCCCGAAGCCGTTGCAGAGCTCGACCTCGCCGACGTAGATCTCGAAGCGTTCCACGACCGAGGCGTCGTGTTCCGCGGGCCGCGCCAGAGCCCCCATCGAGCGCGGAAACTCGACGAGCACGACGGGGCGCCGATGCTTGGCGAGACCCGGTTCCACCTTTTCGACGAGCAGCTCGAAGAACCGTCCTTCATCAGCAAGGGCGAGATCGCAGGCGTCGGCCACGCCGGCGTATTTCTTGAACGCTTGCCGCACGGTCATCCTGGGAAACGGCGCGCGCATCTCGACGTTCTTGCCGCTCGGCGTGCGAACCGTGCGCGCGCGTCCGATTTCGCGGACCACCGCGACGGCGAGCGCTTCGGTGTCGGCGATGACGGAGTCCATGTCCGAGAAGGCGCGATACCACTCGAGCATCGTGAACTCGGCTTCGTGGAGGTGCCCGCGTTCGTCCGCGCGCGTCGCGTGGGTCAGCTGATAGATGCGCGGGAGTCCGCCGACGAGGAGCCGCTTCATCGCGAGCTCGGGCGACGTGATGAGAAAGCCGCCTGCAGCCGGCACGGCTTCGACGTTCGCGTCGAGGCCCGGCGAGGGGACGCGGATCGGCGTTTCGACCTCGACGAACCCGCGTTCGTCGAAATAACGGCGCACGACGCGAAGGGCGCGCGCTCGCGCTTCGAGCGATGCGCCGATCGCCCCGAGACCCAAGCGACCGAATTCCGACTCGGCGCTCGGCGCGCGCCCGGGCGAGCGCGACACCACGCGCGCCCGCTCGATCCCACGTGACGTCCGGGCGCCTTCCACGACGACCAGTTCGCCCGGTTCGACTCGAATCGGCTTCGCGAGCGCGACGCGCACCGACGCGCGCGCGTCCGCGAGCACGAGGTGCGTCCCCGTCGCGTCGAGGACGCGGCCGCCGACGCGCACGCGACGGCGAGCGCCGCGGAGAGCACCCACCAAATCAGCGGGCGACAGAACGATCGGAGGGCGCGGCGAACGAGAAGAACGACGCGGCGTCGTTCGCGACGTCACGAACCGCCGGCGAACGCGCGCGCCGCGAACGCCACCACTTCGCTCCCGATCCATCGCCCGGTCGCCAAGAGAAGCGCGGACACGACGAGGAACCGCGGCAGGTGCGACAACGTCGAATCGGTGATCTGCGTCGCCGATTGGAGCACCGCGACGACGACTGCGACGAGCGCGGCGGCGGCGATGATCGGAAGCGAGAGCGCCACGGCGAGGAGCAACCCTTGTTGCGTCAGCTCCGTGAGGCCGTCGAGCGTCATCGAAACCTAGGGGGCGTCTTTCGTCGACCCGTCCGCAGCGGCGTCGGTCGGCGAGGACGTCCCGGAGTCCGTCGTCACGGTTCGCGAGCTGCGGCTGCAAGCGTCGATGGTCGACGACGTATTGGTTCCGGGCGGCGGGCAACAGATGGCCGCGTTGGACGAGGTATCGTTCAGGCCGGGCAGCACCGAGAGCGGCGTGCACACGAGCCCCGATTCACAGTCGCTGTCACCGTTGTTCACGTCGCAACGATCGCCTTGCCCCTGGTTCGAGCACGAGGCGGCCGCGAGGACCGCTGCCGCCAGCGCCAGAACCCGAAGTAAGCTTTTCGAAGCGCGCATTCCGGTCGCTTAGCTAGCCGACCGCGTCGGGTCCGGTCAACGGAAACCGATGGAAAGGCTAGGGCTCCCGCTCGCGTCGGTCTTTGGCTTCGACCGCGGAGGCGAAAAGACCCACGTATTCGACCGCGCTCGTCACCGAGAACACGAGCGACACGTAGATGAGCGCGCGCCCGACGTAGACCAGATCGACCTTTCCCAGATCGATGAAGCCGAGGGACAGGTGATACGGAAAACCGAGGATCAGGCACAAGATCCCGACCATCTGCAGCGCCGTTTTGCTCTTGCCGCCTTCGCCCGCGGCAATGACGACGCCTTCGCTGCTCGCGATCGAGCGGAGCGCCGTCACCGAGATCTCTCGGCCGATGAGGAGCACGACCGCCCAGCCGGCGATGCGGCCCATCGGCACCATCCAGATGAGCGACGCCATCACGAGCAGCTTGTCGGCGAGCGGGTCGAGGAATTTGCCGAGCACACTCACGACTCGGAGCCGGCGAGCCAGGTAGCCGTCGAGCAGATCGGTGATCGCCGCGAGCGAGTATACCGCTGCCGCGACGACGCAGTCCTTCGGCGTGCCGCGACTGATGAGCCAGAGGACGAGCGGAATCATCACGACTCTGCCCATCGTCAGAAGATTCGGCAGATTGACCGCGTCCTCTTTGAGCGACCGACGGCGGGCGAGCCGCGCCGGATCGATGGGCGGCCGGAGGCGTCGCCGCTTGCGCGGTTTCGTCACCACGACCTCGTCGGTGCTCATCTTCGCCATATAGCCGCCGAATCGACGGTCGTCACGACATGGGTCCTGGGGGGACCTTGTCCCCCGCGGCTCGCTTCGCGACCGCTCCCCCTGCCGCTTCGCGGGCTCGCTTCGCTCGCGGATATGGGGGGACAAGGTCCCCCCAGGACCCGTCCTCAGCCGCCGTCCATCAGAAGGATGCCGCTCCCGGAAATGACGATGATTCCGCGCGCCGGCGCGTGCGTGTCGTCGGTGCCGGCCGGGCGAGCGAGCATGCGGCCGATCCACCCGATGAGCCGATGCGAACGGATACGAGCCGGGCGATCGGCGACGATTTCGACGCCGTGCAGCGGCCCCCGCGACGCGAACACGACGAAACCGATTCCGGTTAGCTGGACGAGATGAGCGAACTCGCCATCGGCGAGCGGCAGTCGTCCGACCTCGTGACGCACCGAGTGATCGAACGCCAGAAGCCGGTCTTCCTTGATGTAAAACGGATCGCCGTCGAGCGCCGAGACGTGCGGCAAGAACGGCTCGGGCGCGCCGAGCGCGAGCCGCCCTTCGCCTTCGAACGTCGCGAACGGCGTGGCCATCCCGCCGAGCGGCTCGGCGGCGGCGAGCGAACGACCCTGGCGCGGTAGCGGGATCGAGCGAAACGCGACGGGCCCGTCCTGAAGCACCGCGCGGATGCAATCGCTGCGCGCGTGGAACGCCCCGTCGACGCGGGCGAGCACCGCGCCGTCCTGGTGGATCACGACGCGGGGTCGCTCCGGAAACACCAGGAGCGCGTCCTCGGCGGCGCGCCGGAGGGGTTGCGGCACGCTGACTCGCGTCCCCGGCACGATCCAGCCGCCCGAGGGGCGTCGCGAGGGCAGCGGCGCCTCGGGCTCCTCGCTCGGCGGCGGCGGAACGCTCGGGGCAGCGCGTGCCAGGCGTTGAGCGATCTCCTGGACGCCGGCAGCTGGGCTCGTCATGGGCGCGTCATCGGCGGGATCGGGAGGCTCCGGCGGAATGCTCGCCGCGGCTCGCACGCGCGCGGCGAGCGCCGGTCGTCCGGCGCGGTCGAACGCGATGCTCGCCTTGTCGGCGTCGCCGAGCCGTTGATACGCGAGCCCCAGGTACCCCCATGCCCGCGTGTGATCGGGACGATTCTGGACGATCTCTTCGAGGAGGGCGCGCGCTTGGGGAACCTGCCCGGTCTTCAGATGACAGAGCGCGAGATTCACGCGCGGCGCGAGCTCCGCCGGTCGCACCCGGACGAGCTCTTCGTAGATCTGGATCGCACGCGGGTAATGCCCGAGTCGAAAATAGACGATGCCGAGCAGGCTCTGCCCCTCGACGTCCTTCGGCTGCAGTGACATCGCGCGCTCGAGCTCACTCTTCGCCTCGTAAAACTGGTCGTCCTGCAGGAGCTCGCTGCCGCGGTACAGGTGATAGAGAAACTCCTCGCCGAGCGCCTCCGCGGGCGCCTCGATCTCGCTTCCCGGCGGCGGAGGCGGCACCGACCAATGCACGCGCGCGCGCTCGTCGGGATCGTCGCCGTCGCCCATCCGCAAAGTTTACAGCAGGGCGGCCGCGAGCTGGCCTCCTTTTTCCGAACTCAATCTCGTAACCAGTTCTCGACCGACAGACCTTCGACGCGTTTGAACTCCCGTTCGTTGTCGGTGACGACCGTGTACTCGAGCGACAACGCGTGAGCGGCGATGAGCAAGTCGTTGCCGCCGATGGGGTGCCCTGCTCGTTCGAGTTGCGTGCGCACGTCGCCGTAGACGGAGTCCACAGGCGTCTCGAGCGCAAGAACCTCGAGTGCCGTGAGCACCGCTTCCAGCTGAGCGAGGAGGCGTGCGGAGCCTTTCTTCGTCGCGCCGTAACGCAACTCGGCGGCGACCACGACGCTGGTGCACACGCTCTTCTCGCCTACGGTGCGGATATGTTCGGTGATGGGCCCGCGGGGATCGCGAACCATCGCGGACACGATGTTCGTGTCGAGGAGGTAGCGCACCTCAAAGATCCACGGGGTCGATAGGCAGATCCGGCATCTCCGCGAAATCCTCGTCCAGAGGTTCGAGCGTCTCGAGCAGCGCGAGCAACGAACGCGGCTGAACGGGCTCGATGATCAGTCGCGTGCCTTCCTTGCGCATGATGGCATCCTCGCCCGGAAGCTCGAACTCGCGAGGAATTCGCACCGCCTGGTTACGACCGTTGGTGAACAGCTTGACGTGACGCCCTGGAAGCTCAGGCATATGCCAAAGCATATGCCGCACGCTCGGTCCTGTCGAGGGGCTGCCCACCCGCGCGCATCCTTCGGCGGCAGCCGCCTTCGGGTGCGCGACCCCTCCCTGATCCGGCGTGCGGCCGCAACCCGCCGCACGCGCGGATGGGAGGGGTGGCGACGTCGCGCTGAAGCGGAGTGGCCGCTGGGCTCGAGCCTCAAGCTGCGCGTCGCTTCTTCTTCGCCTGAGTCACGGATCTTGCGAGCGCCTCGAGAATGCCGAACGTCTATCTCTTGGCGATACGAGCCCGCGGGCGCTTGCCGCCCGGCGTGCGCTTCGCTCCAATGGCGTCTTTGCCTTCCCGGTCAGATCGAAGACTGCGGAGCTTCATGACGAGCCGAAGTGCCTCGACGGTCGTCTCCGTATCCGGAAACTCTCGCGCGACGTCGTCCGGAAGCACACGAAGGTTCGTCGTTGCGTTCGACCACCACTGCAGGAGCTCGCCGCGACCCTTTGCGCCGAGGCGAGCGACGTACGGGTTCGAGCGTCCATTCTTCAGGTGATATTCGCTACGCATCGGTGCCTTCGCGCTCGCTCGGCTTCGCCCGCCGGGCGCTGATAATCCGGATTGTATCGCGATTCTCTGCGTGCACCAACTCGCTCCCCCAAATCGGCGGACGTTTTCACCGGTTGCTTCTTTTTTCTCGGGTCCCGACAAGATCCTTGCCGGCAAGGACGGATCGTTGCGCGCGAACGGATCGTCCTTGCCCGCAAGGAGCAACAGTTGTCGAACAACGACGGGAGGCAGCCACGAAGGACGGACCGTTCACGGCGAACGAACCAGGCCTTGCGGGCAAGGGCAGATCGTTCACGCCGAACGGAGGGAGCCTTGCCGGCAAGGAGGTTTCGTTCTCGACGAACGCCCGGGAGCAGCCACGAAGGAAATGTCGTTCATCGGCAACGATCCGCCCTTGCCGGCAAGGACCGGTGGTTCAACGAAGACGATCCGGCCTTCCCGGCAAGGCCGGAGGTGCCCCGGTCGGTTCGACGCAACTGCGCGCTCATGAGTGCCGAGTCGTTCGGCCTGTCCACGAACTAGTGCAGCGTCAGCGAGATACGGTCAATAAAACGACGACGCTGCACTAGGCGCTTGCGAAGCAAGCGGGGGCGCGGGGCGCAGCCCCGCCGCGAAAAACTAGTGCAGCGTCCGGCCGCGAAGCGGCGGCGTCCCGAAGGGACGCTTGATGCCATATCGCGGACGCTGCACTAGCTCGACGACAGCCGTTCGCTCCTCCAGGACGCCGGCAAGCTGCACGACGTCACCGCCGGATGTCCCGTCACCTGCCGCAACTTCGTCGGCATCGATTGGAGCGCGCAGTCGCGATCGCCGAGGCCGAAACCGCACTCGCGAGAGTGAAATCGATCGAACTCGGCCGATTCGACTTGACGACATTTCCGGGTCGCTCCGACAGGTGTGAGCAAGTCGTCGCGAGAACGGGTCGTGCTCGTTCGACAAGCGAGCTGGACGGTTGTTCACGCGAAATGGGAACCGCGACTCGTCCGAGCGCACGAACTCCGCTCTCCCGTCAATCTCGGCGCATTCCGATCGCAGGTGTACGATGAAACATGACCCACTGCGATTCTCTGGCGTCCATTTCGGACGACGAGCTGTTTGTCACCGTTCAGCAGCTCACGGCGCGATCCAACGTCGCGCTCGCCGACCTGCTTGCTCACCTCGGCGAGGTCGAGCGGCGTGGCGTCCACCGCCTCCGTGCATGCGCGTCCCTCTACGCCTATTGCATCTACGAATTGCGGATGAGCGAGGACGCGGCTTTCCGGCGTTCCAAGGCGGCCCGGCTGGTGCGCGAGTACCCCGAGCTCGGTGACGCCATCGCCAAGGGCGAGATCCACCTCACGGGAGTGCTGATGATCGGTCCGCACCTCGGCGGTGAACGGCACGCGGAAATCCTCCGGCGCGCGCGATACCGGAGCAAGCGCGAGCTCTTGCGGTTGCTCGCGGAGATCGAGCCGAAGCCAGAGGTTCCCGCGCTCGTCGAACCGATCGGGCCCGCACCGGCCGGTCGTGCGACGCACGAGGCGTTCGTGGAGGCGCTCGCAGGACCGGTCCGCGATCTGCCGCCGGGTAGGAGACCAGAAAACTGGCTAGCTGAGGGTGACGACGATGGCCCGGCGCGCGGCGACGACACGAGAGCGGGATCGGTGAGCGCAGGGGAGCCGACGGCCGAGGCGGAACAGCAACGTGAGTTGCGATACCGGGTCCAGTTCACCGCAAGCCAGGAATTCGTCGACCTGCTCGAGGAAGCGAGAAATCTGATCCCCCTCCGGGGACTTCCCAGGGTCGTCGGCCACGAAACTCCGCGGGCCACCTTGCCGGAAATCCAGGTTCGCGCCCTGCGCGCGCTCGTGCGGGAGCTGCGCGTACGGAAACGAGCCGCCAGCAGGAAGAACCCCGCGCCGGTGCCTCAGGCTTCCGAGCCCGCTCCGGCACAGCCTTTACACGGTCTGGCTACCACGCCGGACGCCGCTCCAGGGACTCCGGCGACTCCAGTGCGGCCCGGCATTCGCCACATCCCCGCGTCGGTGCGCCGCGCGGTGTTCGACCGCGATCGCGCGCGATGCTCCTACCGGGACGATCGAGGCGAGCGATGTCGCGAGATCTTCGGACTCGAGGTCCACCACCGTCACGCGCACGCGCTCGGCGGGTCAGCGACGCTCGATAATCTCGAGCTCAGGTGCCGTGCGCACAATACGCTCGCTGCGGAACAAGACTTCGGACGGGACTACATGAACTTCGCGAGGGGAGTAACCGACGGACCCGCGCCGGAGCGGCGCTACCGTGCTCCCTGGCAGGAAAGCACGCGCGAGGAGTCCGCCGTATGAAGCCAGTGCGCCCAAGCACGCCGGTGGAGACTCTTGAAGACGGCGGGCCGGAGTGCAGGCAGGTCACTGCGCGGTCCCTCTAAATGCAACGCGCCCCGGCAGAGCGGGTCCGCCGGGGCGTGTTCGGTTTTCATCGCGTCATCGCCCGCGCCGTCGTCCTTCGACGCCGCGCGCACGCGTATCGAGGCTCACGCGTGTGCAGCGAGCGCCTGCGTCTTCTCCGTCACGTGTCCGGTCAGGTCCGCCACGTCGACGATGATCTTCACCGCCTTGGCGCCGGCCGCTGCCGTCGCCGTGTACGTCCAGAGCGACGCATTCTCGGTGGAGACTACCGCGGCGCCTTTCTCCACCAGCGTGCCATCCTCGGCCGCGATGAGCACCCCCACCGTCTTCACCTGCACGTCATCGGTCGCGGTGATCGCGATCGTCTGCCCCACGGCGCCCGTGTACGCCGACACGTCGATCGCCTGGATCTCCGGCGGATGCAGGAAGTCCGCGACCGCCACCAGGTGAGCCGTGCGCTTCCGAGCCTTCGCCGCATCCTGATACACCTTCATGTTCCGCGCGCCCCGCGCGTACGTCACCGCGTCCTTGAAGCGCTGCTGCTGCGCCTTCTGCGCCTCCGTCACCGGCGCGTTCTCCGCCCGCTTCGGCGCCGCGCTCACCACGTACGTCCCGTCCTTCTGCGCGCGCACCACGATCTGCTTTCCGAGCATCCCCGAGATTCCATGCAACACCAGATTGTTCTTCACCTTGGCCACGACTCAGTCCTTTCGTTCGTCCACCCCCGAGCCCGATTGCCCGTTGTCTGGACCAGCGACTGACTTTGCAAAGCGAGGACCAATGTCGGTCCGGCAGAGCTTCTTTCTGAAAGACGCCGCGCACGGCTTCTTTCAGCCCCACGATCTCCCGGCGATCGAAGCAGAAGTGAACCGTCGCGCGCGGCAATTGAATATTCGCGAAGAGCCGTTTCCGGCGAGAACCGTCGAACGCAACACGGTTTCGATCCGCGGGTCGTAACGCTCCGAGCAGGCGAGGGCGTCACGCGTTGCAGTCGCCGCGCGTCCGGAGGGACGTCTGCGCAGCGAGTCGGAGACCGAAGGATGATCGAAGGAAGACCGAGGGGAGGGTGGGGGAGGGCGGCAATCAGCGTAACCAGACCGCCCGCCGCGAGCAGCCCCGAGCTTGGTGGTGGGGTCCGGATCCAAGATGACCAGGACGATTATTCCCGCACCCAGCGCCGCCATTCCCGTGAAGGGAGCGATCCCCGATGCCGCTTTTATTGAGTAAAGACTTCAGGCGGAGATTCGGGCAGACGAGCAGGTGGTCCGGAACTTTGTTCGGCAGGACATCGCCCGGCTCGCTGAGGACACCCGGAGCGCGGAGCTTCGCTCAGGACGCGGAGTTTCGAGCAGAGTTCAACAAACTGGTTCCGAAAGCGCGCCGGCTAAGGAACCCGAAAGAACGTCCGAACCCGAGCGACTACGAGGTCGTGTACGGCATCGTCAGCCGATCGGCGAAAGCGATCGACCAAGCGCTGCCCTTTTTCAGTCGGCTGAACCTGCGGACCGCCGCGAAGCAACTTGAGGGGTTCGGATTTCGCGTGTCCCTGGTGAAAATTCCCATCGAGGCGTCGTAGTGGAGCACGTCGCGACGGCCGATCCGCGTCCTCGCGAGATGCGTTGCGCAACCGAGGGGAATCCATGACGCGGAATACCGGCAAGCCATACGAGAGGCTCACGCGCGAAGTGTTCCAGGCGCTCCTGACCCAGCAAAGCGTCACGAACGTCCGGGTCGAACACGACGTGACGCTCCAGGGCGTGACCAACTCGCACCAGGTCGATGTGTACTGGGAGTTCAAGGCGGGCGGGATCACCTATCGAACGGTCGTCGAATGCAAGGATTGGAAGGAGCCTGTGGATCAGGGAACGCTCTTCGCGTTGCGCAGCGTCCTGCTGGATCTGCCGGGGCAGCCACGTGGAGTCATCGTCGCCCGGAGTGGATTTCAAGAGGGTGCTCAGCGCTTTGCTGACGCTCACGGCATCGTATTGTACGAGTTGCGGACGCCGAGAGACGAGGACTGGGAGGGATTCATCACGGGCGTCGATATCGAGTGCAAGATCCTCGCGCCGAAGCTGCACGCCGTTGAGTTCAAGACCGACGAGCCGTGGCTGGCTGCGGAGATGCGACGCAGCGGTATTGCGTCGGCATCGCTAATCCCTTAGGTGTCGGGTCAAGCTGGTGAACTTCGAATTGAACGCGAGGATGGGAGCACCCTGACGACAGTGGGCGAATTGATCGAGGAGCACCTCGTGCCGCCGGCCGTCGGTCCTCCCGAGTGGCGCGAATATCTTTTCCCGGAGGTCGCGTACATCGTCACGGGCTTCGCGCCCATCCCCCGTGTTCTGTTGCGGGGGCTCCGTGCGAATGTCGAACTCGTCGTTGCCTTCACAACGAAGCACGAGGTGCGCTTGGAGCCTCTGGTGGGGCTCATCTTGAAGGAAGTCACCAAGGGGACGTTCACGATGCTGGACACTTCTGGCCGACCTCTCGACCCGCGGCAGCCTCGACCTCGGCGCATCGTTACGGTGAACGACGACGCTGATGGTGAGAGGGAGCAGTAACCCTCGGCTTGCGTTGGGGTCCTCACGATGCATTTCACCACGACGCCTCCGCTTCTATCCGCCGATCATCCTAGAACGGATCCAGGTGAGGATCTCCTCGGCTATGCGCCGTTCGCCAAGATGCTCGCGCACTCTGTCTTGCGAGGAAGCCCTTCAGAGGGGCTCGTCGTCGGCATCTACGGTGAGTGGGGTCTAGGCAAGACGACGCTCCTGAACTTCATCGAGCATTTCACCAGAGCAGATGCGGGTGATGACGAACCGATCATCGTCAGGTTCAATCCGTGGTGGTTCTCCGGTCGGGAGGACCTGCTTCGCCGATTCTTCAAGGAGTTCGAGAGTGCCGTCCTGAAGGCGCGGGTGCGCGACACAAAGGTCCAGAAGGCGCTCCTCGGGGGACTCGAAAAGCTCGGCGATGCGGTTTCTGGAGTACCGTCGGCTTGGATCGCCACGGCAGGAAAGGGGGTAGCGGCGTTGGCAAGACTTGGGCAAGCGCCACCCGACGTTGCCGAACTCAGAGCCCCGATTCTGAAGGCGCTCGGCGAGAACGTACTTCGCGTGATCGTTCTCGTCGACGACATCGATCGGCTCCTACCCTCTGAGATGGTCGATGTGTTTCGACTGGTCCGCTCGGTCGGCGACTTTGCCAACGTGCACTACGTTCTCGCTTTCGATCGGGACGTGGTGGCGAAAGCCCTGACCGATGAGTGTCATACCGACGGAACGCGGTATTTGGAAAAGATCATCCAGGCTCCTTTCGAACTGCCGCGCCCGAATCGTGCCACTCTCCACGCGCTTTTCACTCGGCGTCTGCACGATGTTCTCGCAGGCACCGACGACGTGCTCCTCGACGCCCAGCGCTGGGGCGACGTGTTTCTCAACGGCGTCGCGCCGTTCTTGCGAACGCCGCGAGATGTGACTCGTCTGCTCAACTCGCTCGCTGTCGTCTATCCATCCGTTCGGAATGAGGTGAATCCAACGGACTTCGTCGCGATCGAGACGCTTCGCATCTTTGCTCCGGACGTGTACGACGTCGTCCGCTCGAACCGCAGCCGTTTCGTCGGTTTCAGGGCGGCGGTGCGGCATCTCGCGGACGAGAACCGCAAGTTTCACGAGCAGTGGATCAGCGGGGTCACCAGGAACGCAAAGGCTGCTCTGGCTCTGATCGTTCGTCTATTTCCCGCGGTAGCATCGGCCCTCTCGAAGAACAATTCCTCGTCGTCGAGAGATGGCACCTTGCGCAAGGAACGCAGAATCGGCACAGAACAGCTGTTCGATCTGTATTTCCGTTACATGCTGGACCACGGCTTGTCTCGATCCGCCTTCGTCGCCTCCTTGGAATCTCCAGACGACCTCGGCACGGTTCTGCAAGAAATAAAGGCGGAGCCCCTCGACAGACACGCGAGGCTACGATGGTTCCTCGAAACGCTGCGCGATGAATTGGAGGGAGGACTTCGAGTCGAAAGCCGCCAATTGCTCGCTCGCTTGTGTGGCGCAGGGGATGCGATTCTCTTGAACGGTGTTGCCCCGGTTCCGTTCGATCTCCCGGACGACCTCCTTCTGGTCTTCGTAGTCGAACGAGTCCTCCAAACCATGCCGGCGAACGACCGAACCGACACCCTCGAAGCGGCACTGGACTCCGCAGGAGTCGCCACCGTTGCCAGAATTGTTTTTCTTCTCGGAGCCCACCACGGACGTTACGGAACGCCTGCGATCGAGGAGGCGTCAGTTCTGGCGGAGCCAGACCTCGCCGCCCTGGGGACGTATGCTCGTCGCCGGCTCGCGGCAGCCGCCACCGATGGTTCGGTATGGGCAGCTCCGGGAATGTCCCAGCTGCTGAGCGACTGGAGAATGCTCGGCGACGACGTGGTCGTGAGAGAAGTCGTTCGCAAGTGGACCGTGACCGATGCCAATCTCGGAGCGCTGCTTGCTAGTGCAACGCGAATCGCACCCGGCGGTCGCGAGGTTTTTGACATCGACCTAGTCTCCGACCTGTTGGACCTCGAAGAGACGGTAACGAGAGCGCGCGGCATTCTATCCAGCGGAACAGGTGTGGCGAAGCTGCACCATTCTTTCCAACTCCTCCTGGATGCCTACGCTGCAACGGAGGTTGAACGGAACGAGGAGAAGGTTCGGCGAGCGGTGCTCGACGCCATACTCGCGACGATGACAGCAACGGGATGGTATCCAACCGCGCACTCGATCCGCGGGCAATTCAGAGACTACCGGGTGATCGTCAACAAGATGCTCAATGAGCATGTAATCGGAAACGTCGCTACAGAACTCTACATGATTCGGTTCAAGGGGCTCCAATTGATGCGCTTCGACCCCCGCGCCAAGCGTGAGTTCGATGTGCTCTCCCGCCTCGTGACGCAGATGCAGAAAGATTTTGTCCAACTAGGCAGAGTATTCCTTCAGCTACAGGACTATCTCTCGAAACCCCTCTTTTCGGAGGGTGCCGTTTCCCTGGAAGAACTCCGCCGTGCTGCTCTTGTGCTTCAGCCGTTCTCACTCAGCCTCGGTTTCGACAACGGCGCGTTGCCGACGACTATCGAGTTGTCGGAGCGGATACTCGACCTGTCCCTGGACTCACTGAGTGAGGAATAGGACCGCTCGGGTACCCGTCGACCACGTAGTTCACGATATCCGGTCCGCGCGCTCGATGAGCGCTGCGCCCCCTCGATTTGCCTCGGAGGGTCGGGACACCGCCGCGCGCCTTTCTCCCCGCCTACGTCCCGTCCGCCGGCCTGGCCCACAGCGCCCCCAGCTCGAGCTCGATCGCGTCGAACGGAACCGCGCGCACGCCGCGATCGCCGCGAAACGTCTCGATGAGCGTCCAACGTTGGTTCTGGAGCTCGAAGGTCTCCAGCGTCTGATTGGCGGGTTCGACGATCCACGCGAAGCGCACGCCGGCGCGCGCGTAGAGGGGCATCTTGTCGGCGCGATCGAAGCCGGCGGTCGACGGGGAGGCGATCTCACAGATCCAGTCCGGGACGAGGTCGAACCACGCCGTCTCGGGGAGCTCGGGCATGCGCTCGATCTTCCAAGCCGCGAGATCGGGGACGAGCACGTCCGCGCCGCCAAAAAGATGTAGCTCAGGCTCGAACAAGATCCGCCAGCCTCCGGGGCCACCTCTGCCGCGACGGAACGGCGGGCCCAACTCGATCGCGAGCGCCATGCCCGCTTCGGAATGCGCGGGCCCCGGCTTCGGACTCGTCACGAGCTCACCGTTGACGATCTCCGCGACGAGATGCGCCGGCGCGGCGAGGACGTCGGCGTAGGACGCGCGGCGCTTTGCCGGGACGGACATGCAGGGACGATAGCACGCGGAAAAAGGCAGCGCGCCGGGGTGGTGGCGAGACCAGGATTCGCCATGGTGACGGGCCGAGCGCTGGCCGGCCACGACAGACCAGCGCCGAGCAACGAATCGCGCGACCTGCCGAGGCGGGCTATCGTTCCCTCGCGTGCAAACAGAATCGGTCGAACTCACGATCAGCGTTCCCGCGACCATCGCTGACTCCGGCGCTGGCGAACGCGCGCGTACTCTGCTCGTTCTCGATGCTGTGCGCACCGAGAAGATGACCTGGCGAGCCGCGGCGTTTGCTTTGAACGTCGCGCCGGATCGGTTACTCGAGCTTGCGCGCGTCTACGGAATATCGACCGTCCGGTACGACGCGAGCGATCTCGAGCAAGACCTGACAACGCTGGCGAAGCTCGAGAGCGAACATCTGTCCGGGGGATGATCGTCGTTGCCGACACGTCTCCGCCTCTTCATCTCGGGCGCGTCGGCCGACTCGAGCTGTTGCCCGCAGTCGTGGGGCGCGTCACGATTCCGCGAACAGTCTGGGTAGAGCTCGTTCAACCGGGGACACGCGCCGACGTGGTCGCTGCGATCCGCGGTTCACCTTGGATCGATGTGCTCGGTCGTCGACGGGCAGCATCGAGATGTCCGGAATGTCCAGAGACGCCAAGGCGTCGAGCACTTGCTTGGCTTGAGGGTCTAGCGGCAATCGAGCCCTTTTCGCGCTCGAGCGCGTCCCACGTCACAGCATGTAGATCGAGTCCCAAAAGTCACAGAGCGCCTTCTTGTAGTTAGCTTCCGCCATCGGCGCGGGGAGGTCGAGGCCGATGTTCTGATCGGTCGCCGCGGAGTACTTTGGCCATATCGGGGCACCGTCGCCATTCGGATCGCCCGCCTTTGCAAAGCGCGTCCAGTAGCCGCGCATCGCGTCACCGAGGGGCTTCTCGGACTCTTGCGTCACCGTGAGCGGAGTATCGTACCCGAAGATGTAGGCCAACTCGGCGGCGTGGAACGAACCCAATGTCGGGAGGATGGACATCAACGGCTTGTGATGAAAGGCATAGAGATACACATCCGTTTTGGTCGAAACGTCTCGCGCCAGCCGTCGTGCCGGACAAGCGAACATGGCGTCATTCGAGACGGCGTTCAGCGCGTCATTCGCGGTGGGGTACTCGCTCACGGGATATTGCTGCAAAATCGCGTCGGTGTGACCGGCACCGAACACGCGCGTCACGGCGGCCCGATAGTCGTCCTCGGTCATCGCGGGCTTGCCCCCGAACAGCGCAGTGAAGAGCGTCCCCTCGTCGGCGTTGGTGCCGATGATGAGCGGCACCTTCGGAAAGCTCGCGCCGACCTCCGTGATCTTCGAGGGGATGACCACGCCGTCCGTCACGGGCTTCCATGCGAGCTGCGAGCCTTGAACGCCGCCGTCACCGTAGGGTTCCGGCACCTGGAAGAACAGGCCCCCGGGCAACTGAATCTGCGAGTCGTAAAGATGCAAGATGTCGGACGGCGTCTTCGCCCGCAAGCACTCGAGCGTCTTCGACGCGTCGGTGCAGCCAATGTTTCGCGCGAGCGCCTCGCTGTTCGGATACGCCGCGTCGAGCGTGGACCCGAAGTACCCCGAACAGAAACCGCTCTCGGCGATGGCGTGAATGAATAGCCCCTGACTCTTCGGGGCGATCAGGTGCGCGCACACGCTGTAACCACCTGCCGATTCGCCGAAGATCGTCACGCGACTGGGATCGCCACCAAATGCGGCGATGTTGTTCTTGACCCACATCATGGCGGCTTGTTGATCCTCGAAGCCGTAATTGCCCGACGTGGGATGAGCCGGGTCTTCCTTCGTCAGCGCGGGAAGCGCGAGGAAGCCGAGAGCGCCGATGCGGTAGTTGATCGTCACCAGGACGACGTTGCCCGCAGTGACGATCTGGTCGCCGTCATAGAACGGCTCGGCGCCGCTTCCGAAGAAGAACGCACCGCCATGGATCCAGACCATGACGGACAGCGGGGCGGCCGGCTTCGGATCCGGAGTCCACACGTTGAGCGTGAGGCAGTCCTCGTCGCTGCGTGGGTCGACGTCGGTGCCGGCGACGGCGATCTGCGGGCACACCTTCGCGCGCACGGTGGCGTCGCGTGCGGCAGTCCACGGCGTCACCGGCTGCGGGGCTCGCCACCGGTTTGCGCCCGTAGGCGGCGCCGCATAGGGGATCCCGAAGAAGACCCGCGTCTTCTTCTGAAGCGTTCCGGTGACCGGTCCGCTCGCGGTCATCACGTCGAAGCGGGGCGCGGGAACGCCCGAATCCGCAGGCGCTCCGCCTGCACCGGGGGTACCCGCACCATTCATCCCGGCGCTACCGGACGTGGCGCCCCCCGCTGACATTCCCGCCGTGCCAGACGCCCCCCCCGCACCCGCGGTGTTTCCCTTGTCATTGCTGCAACCGGACGCGAACGTGAAGGTCGCGAGCAGCGCCGCAACTCGCCTGAATGCAAACCACTTCGTCGCGATACCCATCTCGATGAATCTCCGCTTCGGCGACCAGCCGTCGCCCCCCCGGTCAATAGCCGCTCCGAAGAGCTCCGGCGCTCTTTAGGCCGCCGTTGCAAGGCCGGGCTAAGCGATTGGCTCGGCCCGCTAAATCCCGGAATCCCTGCATCGACGCGTGCCGTCGAGACGCCGATGCGATAGTCGCCCAGCGCTCGGGCGTCTGGACGACTATCCTATGCGCATCCCGACCATGCAGCCGTCTTGCTCCGTCTTCTTGCTCCGACCGCTCATGGAACACCACGCTGTCCAGACGTCGGAGTGCGATCTCGTCCCTGGCTACATCCGCGCACTGCCCATCGGTGCACGCGTTCCCGTGACGACGACGCTCGCGTTTCTCGACGCCGCGGTCGATCGCTTGAAAGATCCGGCTCTCGGCGTGAAGCTCGGGCACAGCTTGTACTTTGGCGCCGGAGGTCCCTTCGACTACACGGTACGCTCGGCCCGGACTGTCTCCGACGCGGTCGGGGTGGCCTCGAAGTACGCTCGACTGCTCACCGACTCGTTCACCGTCACGCTCGAGACGTGGAAACGGCAGAAGGTCATCCGACTCGAAGGTGACGCCCCGTGGATGCGTGCCGCCGCGGATTTCTCCTTGAGAGCGCTCTATCGTGTTCACGTGGCCGACCTTCTCCGAACGTGCCGCGTCGAATGCTGGTTCCCCTACCGGCCACCGCCCGACACGTCGGCGTACGAGCGCGCATTCGACGGCGCCGTGCTGCGCTTCGCCATGCCATGCTTCGCGTTCGCGTTCGACGAGCGGTTAGCAGAAATGCCGATTCCCGGGGCTGACCCGATCGTGCATGCCGTGCTCCGCGCCCGCGTCGACCAGATCATGCAAGAACTGTCGGCGGCACGCCCCTTCGCGCACCTGGTTCGTAGCGTCATCGGGCGCGAGGTGGCCGGCGGGGTTCCGACGATCCTTCACGTCGCTCGGGCGCTCGCAGTGAGCCAGCGGTCGCTTTGTCGTCGGCTCGCCGAAGAGAAGACCTCGTTCTCGGAAGTGGTCGATGATGTGCGCCGCGAGCTCGCTCTCGCGCACGTTCGTAACGAGAGCATGCCGCTCAGCGAGGTCGCGTTCGCGTCGGGTTTCTCACACATCGAATCCTTCCACCGCGCCTTCGTGCGGTGGAACGGCGAGACACCAGCACGCTATCGCCGCGCGGCGGCCAGCGAACCTTCCTTTCGAGAGGACGTCCGCCCCGAGCTCACGCCGGGCCTGGTCAAACGACCATCGGTCAGCGCACAATGTCGCTCATTTCGCACTCGACGTCGGGGAACTGCACCGGTGTGAGCGTCTCGCCGCGCTGGGTGTGACGGAACGGTGCGATAGCGCTGGAGCGAGCTACCCTGCTCGTCAGGCCCGGCCTCGCGCAGCACGTTCACCCCGAATGTCAGCAAGCTATTTCCGCCCGCACCGGCCAGCAGTGCGCCGGTGACGCCCTACTTTCGCCCTGCGCGGAGAGCCGCGCGATAGTCGCGGATTGCGCGGCTCGTTGTCGGCCGATCGAGGTACCGCACGAGCTCCGCGAGATCGATGCCAGGAAGAGCCTTACTCCCTTCGATCTCCTCGTAAGCTTCGCCGCGTAGCGAGTGCGCAGTCAGGCTCCCCCGTCGCCAAAACCACACCTCCCGAACGCCAAGCTTCCGGTAGATGTCGAGCTTGTCGAGGCCTCCGGAGGTCCAGACGACCTCGATCGCGAGATCCGGCCGCGAGACGTCCCCCGGATTACCGAACACGTAGCACTCGTCGGGCTCGATGCCGCGGTCTTCCGTCTTCTCCTCGAGCGTCCAGGATCCGTACGAAGAGAACTCGATGTCGTTCTCCAGGCACCAGACCTCGACGAGGCGAGCGATCCAGGACTTGAGGGACTCGTGAGGCTTGGACGGAGTCATGATCTCGAGGGCCCCTTCCAGATACGCCACCCGTGGCACCGGGTCTTCGCCCTTGATCTCGAGCAATCGCTGGTAGTCCGCCCAAGTCGCGCCCCGGAGCACGACGATATGGTCCTCGGTCGGGGCATCGTCGTGGTGGTCGAGGCGTTTGGCGAGCATCGACAGCAAGCATACTGCGCCACGGCGCGACGTGCACCGGGTCTCGCGGCCACTCGATGGCGGAACGCTGCCGCTCGAAGTCTTCCAGAGCGTTGATACGGACGTCCTGTCCGACTTTTTGCGGGGAGAACACCTCGGCGTCGTGAGCCACCAGGTGCCTCGCGTGCTACTTTTCACTCGAGTCTCGCTCGGCCGGCGTGTCGCCGATCTCGCGAGAGAACGGATCGTCAACGCGTGGCTCGTCCTCCGTCGCAGAAAGGCACTTCGGTGCTTCCGGTCGTGCTGGCGCTCAAGCACCACCCTGATCGGCAGAAGCTCGTGCCGCCCGAGCTGTGGAAGTATTTCGACGAGCCGCTGCTCATCTCGGGGTGGTACCCGGAGCGCGATTATTGGGTGCTCGTCGCGGCGCTGGTGAAGACGATTCGTCCGTCGACGGTCGGCGGAGACGTATGGCGTTACTTTGCGAAGTTCAGCGCGCAGCGCGACGTCGGCGGACAAGAGGGAACCCTTCCGAACAGCGACAAGCAGGGAGGCGTCGGTATTTATCGATCGTTCACCGACGGCGACATGGCGGACCCGGAGAACTTCTTCCGCCGCGCCCTCCGCTTGTGGAGCCAGTACCACGACACCGGTCGCATGGAGATCGTCGGAGCACGGCCGGAGATGAACGCCGTGATGGTGCGATTGACGGACTTCGTCATTCCCATCCCCGGCTTCGTCTGGTTGCAATGCTACTACCTCGAGGAGTTCGGGCGTCTCGTCGGCTTCGACGTGTCCGGCACGGTGCGACACAGCACGGCGAGCAAAGATCCGTATTGCGAGTGGCAATACGTGCTCGGTCGCTCCCCCGTGACGGAGGCGTACGTCCGGTCGTTGCCCACGTGGACCGAGACGCTTGTTCGGTAGGGCAAGCCGACCGACGCACCGGGGCGCAGTAGGTTTATAAGGTACCTTCCACTGCCGCGATTGCCTCGTCCAAGGTGAACCGGCGCTCGTGGAGGGCGCGGCCGACGATGGCTCCGACAATTCCGGTGGACGCTTTGGCGAGCGTGCGGAGATGCTCGAGCGTGCCGACGCCGCCGCTCGCGATGACGGGCACGCCGGTCTCGTCGGCGAGGCGCGCGGTCTCGGCCACGTTGGGGCCGGTCTCCATGCCGTCGCGGTGAATGTCCGTATAGAGGACGGCGGCGATCGGAAGCTTCCCGACGTCGCGAACGACGTCGACGGCGCGCCGGTCGCTCACGTCGAGCCAGCCGTCGGTGGCCACGAGACCGCCCTTGGCGTCGACCGCGACGATGACGCGATTCGGATACGCCGCCGCGACGGCCGCGAGGAGGGCGGGATCGCGAATGGCCGCGGTGCCGAGGACGACGCGCTCGACGCCGAGGTCGAAGTAACTCTTCGCGGCGTCGAGCGTGCGAATGCCGCCGCCGATCTGGACGCCGGGGCCGAACGCACGGACGATGCCGCGCACGAGCTCCGTCTGAACGGCGTGACCGGCGCGAGCGCCTTCGAGGTCCACGACGTGGAGGCGCTGGGCTTTGCCCGACCAGGCGCGGGCAATCTCGCTCGGCGGCTCGTCGTAGGTCGTGACTTGGTCGTAGCGACCTTGCTTGAGGCGAACGGCGCCGCCGTTCAACAGATCGATGGCCGGAATGACGTGCACGGCGGACCTCTGTCCGAAAGCCACCGCCGCGTCAATCGACACGCGCCCGTCCGGGCCTTAGACCTGCTGCATGAAAACGCGACGCCTGGGATCCCTCACGGTGTCCGAGCTCGGGCTCGGGTGCATGGGGATGAGCGATTTTTACGGAACCCGCGACGATGTGGAGTCGATCGCGACCATCCATCGGGCCCTTGATTTGGGGGTCACCTTGCTCGACACGGCCGACGCTTATGGCCCGCACACCAACGAGGAGCTGGTCGGTCGAGCGATCGCCGGCAAGCGCGACCGCGTCGTTCTCGCGACGAAGTGCGGCATCGTTCGCGACCCGAACGACCCGACGGCGCGCGGCTTCGACGGCTCGCCCGCGTACATCAAGAAGTCGTGCGACGGCAGCCTGAAGCGGCTCAAGGTCGACGTCATCGATCTGTATCAGCTGCATCGCGTCGACCCGAAGACGCCCATCGAAGACAGTGTCGGCGCGATGGCCGACCTCGTGAAGGCCGGCAAGGTACGCGAGATCGGGCTGTCCGAAGCCCGCGCCGACACGCTTCGTCGCGCGCACGCGGTGCATCCGCTCGCGTCGGTTCAGTCGGAGTACTCGCTCTGGACGCGGGATCCCGAGTCGAACGACGTGCTCTCGACGTGCAAGGAGCTCGGCATCGGTTTTCTCGCGTATGCGCCGCTCGGCCGCGGCTTTCTCACGGGCGAGCTGAAGTCGCCCGAAGATTTCCCCGCGGACGACATCCGGCGAACTTCCCCGCGCTTTCAGGGCGAGAACTTCACGAAGAACCTCGCCATCGTCGAAGAAGTGAAACGGCTCGCGGCGTCGCGCGGCGCGACGTCCGCTCAGCTCGCCCTGGCGTGGGCCCTGGCGCAAGCGCCGTTCATCGTGCCCATCCCGGGCACCAAGCGACGCAAGTACCTCGAGGACAACGTGAAGGCTGCGGACCTGACGCTCTCGGCGGCCGATCTGGCGACGCTCGCCCGCGTGTTCCCGCCCGACGCGGCGGCGGGCCCTCGCTATCAGCCCAACATGATGACGTTGGTCAACGGTTAGTACTCGAGTCCACCGAAGCGATGGGAATTTCGAGCCCCCCGACTGGCGAGGGCCTCAAAATTCCCGCGCCATTGGTGGGGTCTGACTCGAGCACTGACTGTCTTGAAGTGCATCGATTCGAATGAATCGACGCACTAGTCGAGCGAACCCTTGGTCGAAGGGACGCCGATCGCCTTCGGATCGATCGAGACCGCGTCGGCGAGCGCGCGGGCGAGGGCCTTGAAGCTGATCTCGATGATGTGGTGCAGGTTCTGCCCCTCGATGAGGTGCACGTGAATGTTCGCCTGAGCGGAGCGCGCGACGGCCTCGAAGAACACTTCCGCGAGCTCGCTGTCGAAGGTGCCGATCTTCGCCTTCGGGATCGGCACGCGCCACACGAAGAACGGGCGCCCGGAAAGGTCGAGTGCGACGGTCACGCAGGCTTCGTCCATGGGTAACGTCGCCGAGCCGTAGCGCCGGATCCCGGAGCGATCGCCCAAGGCTTGGAGGAGCGCCTTGCCGAGCACGATGCCGACGTCTTCGGTGGTGTGATGGCCGTCGATCTCGACGTCGCCCTTGGCCGTCACGGTGAGGTCGAATCGGCCGTGGCGTCCGATCTGCTCGAGCATGTGCGACAAGAAGGGAAGCGGCGTGTCGATCGAACAGCGGCCCGTCCCGTCGAGGTCGATCTCGACGGTGATGTCCGTTTCCTTGGTCTTCCGTTCTACCTTCGCGGTTCGCCCCGCCATGTCAGAACTCCTCGATCTTCCAGAGACCGTGTTCGCGCACCATCTCGACCGTGCCGCCGCCGCCATAGCTCATCGTGGCGCGGTCGCCGAGGTGCTCGACGGTGGCGGTGGGCAGGGCCGCCGAAATGGCCCCCGTCAGGCGGGCGACTTCGTCGCGCTCCTCGCCCTCGAACGACGTCTTCAGTTTCGCGGGGTCGAGTCCTTCGAGCTTCGAGTCCGGGACGAATCGCAACAGGACGTCGTAGCGCGCATTCTTGACGGCGCGCACGAAGGCGCGGAGCGAGGCTTCCGGCGTGTCTTGCGCATAGAGATCGATGTCCGAGCGGTCGATCTTCCAGCGTCCGCCCTCCAGCCGAAGGAGCAGGGTTTCGCCGTCCGGCGCCGTGACGGTCGCCGTCACTTCCGAGGGGCCGGAGGGCCGCACGAGGGCCGACGCGATCGCTTTCGTATCTTCTGGATTCTCTTTCACCATGCGCGAGAACGCCTCGAAAGGCATGCTCTTTTTGGCGTCGTCACTGAGGAGTGCGTAGGCGTCCCGAACGCGACCGTCGCTGAGCGCATGGGCGTACTCGGCGAGAACGTCGCGAGGAGTGCCGGCGCCTCCGGGCGAGCCGCATCCGACCGCGAATGCGGCGAACAGAGGCGCAAGGAGCGAACGAGCTCGTCGGAGATTCGGCACCGGCTCGGCTACCGTAGCGCGGGACTCGGAAAGGCCCAAGAGACCGAACGGGGGCGTGCTCGATCCTCGTTCTGGACGTCCTAGCCCGTCGTACTACTGTGGCCCCATGGGCTCCGAGACCCGCCCAGCGAACCCGCGCGAGCGCGTGACGATTCTGCCGCTTCGGAACGCGGTGCTGTTCCCGATGTCGGTCGTCCCGATCAACGTCGGCCGACCGCGCAGCGTGCGCGTGGTCGAGGATTTATTGAACCAGGAGCGGGCGCTCCTCGGTGTGGTGACGCAGCGGTCGCCCGACACCGTGGAGCCGACGTTCGACGATCTGCACCAGGTCGGGACGCTCGCCCGCGTCGTCAAAGTCATCCGGCTCGGCCCCGGCAACTACAGCGTCGTCCTGAACGGGCTCGGTCGCTTCCGTCTGGTTCGCCCGGTCGGCCTCGAGCCGTACATGCGCGCCGACGTCGAGCGCGTCAGGGAATCGAAGGTCCCCGACGAACGCGCCGCGGCCCTCGGGCAAACCCTCCGCGAAAAGACGCGGCAGATGCTGAGCCTCTTGCCGGATCTCCCGAAGGAGACGGCGGGCATCCTCGACAACGTCCGCGAGCCGGGCGCGCTCGCGGATCTCATCGCGTCCAATTTCCCCGACGAGCACGCGAGCATCGAAGATCGCCAGAAGGTCCTCGAAGCGATGGATCCGCTCGAGCGGGTGCGGCTCGTTCTCGAGGTCGTCGAGCGCCAGCTCCGCGTGCTCATGACGAAGGATCAAATCGCAGCGCAGATCCGCGACGAGATGACGCGCTCGCAGCACGAGTACGTCCTGCGCCAGCAGATGCGCACGATCTTGGACGAGCTCGGCGAATCGGCCGACGAGGACGAGATCGACACGCTCCGCGACCGCATCTCCCGCGCCGAGCTTCCCGCCGAGGCCGAGCATGCGGCCCGGCGCCAGCTCTCGCGCCTCCGCTCGATGCAGCCGCAATCGGCCGAGTACAACGTGGCCCGCACCTACGTGGAGTGGATCGCGGATCTGCCGTGGAGCCGCACCACGCCCGACCACGTCGACGTCCGCGAAGTCCGGCGATGCCTCGACGAAGATCACCACGGCCTCGAGCGCGTGAAGCGGCGCATCGTCGAGTTTTCGGCCATCCGACAGCTCAGAAACGACAAGCGCGGTCCGATCCTGCTCTTCGTCGGCCCGCCCGGCGTAGGGAAGACGTCTCTTGGCCGGTCGATCGCCCGCGCGATGGGCCGTCGCTACGGCCGCATCTCGCTCGGCGGCGTGCGCGACGAAGCCGAAATTCGGGGTCACCGCCGCACGTACGTCGGCGCGCTTCCCGGGCGCATCATCCAGGCTCTCAAAAAGGTCGGCACGAAGAACCCGGTGCTCGTTTTGGACGAGGTCGACAAGATGGGCGTCGACATGCGCGGCGATCCGGCTGCGGCGCTCCTCGAGGCGCTCGATCCCGAGCAGAACAACAGCTTCGTCGACCACTACATCGATCTGCCGTTCGACCTGTCGCAGGTGCTCTTCATCGCCACCGCGAACGAGAGCGCCGGCATTCCCGACGCCCTCGAAGACCGACTCGAGGTCGTCGAGGTGCCGGGGTACACGCGCTCCGACAAGATCGCGATCGCCGAGCAATTCCTGGTGCTGAAGCAGCTCCGTGAGCACGGGCTCACCGAAGAGCAGATCGCGTTCGACCGCGACGGGCTCGAGGCGATCATCGACAATTACACCCGAGAAGCGGGCGTGCGCGGTCTCGAGCGCGAAATCGCCGCCGTGTGCCGGAGCGTTGCGGTGCGGCTCGCCGAGGGCGAGACGATCGCCGGGCATCACGCGAACCGCGAATACGTCGAGAACGTGCTCGGTACGCAAAAGTATCGTCCCGAGCTCGCCGAGCGAAAGCTGTCGCCCGGCGTGGCCACCGGGCTGGCCGCAGGAGCCGCCGGCGGCGAGCTCCTGTTCATCGAAGCGACGCAGATGCCCGGCAAGGGGAAGATTCGCTTCACCGGCAGCCTGCGCCCGGTCATGAAAGAGTCGGCAGCGACGGCGGTGTCGTACGTGCGCTCTCGCGCCGACCGTCTGATGCTCGACCCCCAGTGGCTGAAGAGCATCGATTTGCATCTCCACGTTCCGCGCGGCGGTGCCGCCCGCGACGCCGCCGGCCTCGGCATTCCGATGTTCGCTGCGGTCGCGTCGCTGTTGCTGGGCATCTCGACGCGGCCCGACGTGGCGGCAGCCGGTGAAATCACCCTTCGCGGCAGCGTGCTCGGCGTGGGCGGCGTGAAGGACAAGGTCCTCGCCGCGCATCGCGCCGGCATTCTCGAAATCGTGTTGCCGCAAAAGAACGAAGCCGATCTCGACGACGTTCCGAGCGAGATCCGCGACGAAATGCAGATCCGCCTCGTGAAACACGCCGACGAAGTCTTGAAGTGGATGCTCGAGCGCCCGCCGCCGAACCTGAACTCCCGCATCACTCGTCCGAGCGAGCCGCCGACCGAGATGCACCCGTAGGCGTCGTTCGACTTGATCGTCGGCCACGGATCCGCGGCATGATGCGTCCATGAACGGCCGCGCTCGGCGCGTTGCGATGGCGATCGCCGGGGTGGTGCTGTTCGGGGTGGGGTTTCTGCCGCTGTTCGCGGGGCCCGGGTACGAAGCGGCGCTCGCGGCGGGGCTCGTGCTGCCGGGATTGGCGGCGGTCGCCACGGCGCTCGACGCGCGACGTGCGACCACGCCCCTGGACGCTTTCTCTCGAGGCGTGACCAACGGGGCGCTGCTCGCGCTCGTCGGGTTCGCGGTGACGTGGATTCACGGCGTGCGCGCCGGATTCTGCGACGCGCTCGAGGGAAGCGAATATTTCTGGCTCGGGCCGGGAGCGGGCGCGGTGCTCGGAGGCGTATGGGGCGGAGCGGTGGGCGTCGCGCTGAAGCGGCGGGTCATGCGTTTTCCGCGCATCACGCTCGCCGCCCTGGCGCTCGCGGGGCCTTTGGTCGGCGTCGTGACGAGCTTCGGGCGCTTCTACACGAGCCCCATGGTGTTCGCGTTCGATCCGTTCGTCGGGTTCTTCGCGGGGACGCTGTACGACTCGATCATCACCGGGCTCGGACGGCTCGTCACGTATCGCGCGGGGACGCTCGCGACGGTGCTCGCCGCCGGCGCGTTCGCAGGGTGGCTCTCGCCGGCTCCGCCGCGCGAAGGTTCGCGATCGGTCCCCACATCGCCGAACCCCGACGGCGATCGTGCCCCCAACAAACCAACGGACGCTTCCTTCGGGCGTGCTCCGAAGAAGAATGGGGGCACCCTCGTCCTCGCGGTCGTCTTTGGTGCGGCGAGCCTCGTGCATTCGGCGTCGGGGACGACGCTCGGGCACTACCAGACTGCGGCGTCGATCCGCACGGCGCTCGGCGACACCGTCCGCTCGCGGCGCTGCGATTTGGTGCTCGCGACCGGCACGCCGGCGATCGAGGCGCGTGCGCTCGGCAAGGATTGCGACGGGCATCTCGACGAGCTCGAGCGCTATCTCGGCGTGAAGGAGCCGCATCGCATCACGGTGTTCGTGTTCGCGAACGCCGAGCAGAAGGGCGCGCTGATGGGCGCGGCGTCGACGTACATCGCGAAGCCGTGGCGTCACGAGATCTACATTCAGCGCGCGGGGTTTCCGCACCCGGTGATGCGACACGAACTCGCACACGTCGTGGCCGGCGAGTTCGGGCGCGGGCCGTTTCACGTGGCCGGACCGCTCTTCGGGTTGATCCCCGATCCGGGGCGCATCGAGGGCGTCGCAGTCGCCGCGGCGCCGCACGACGAGGATCTGTCGCTCGACGAATGGACGAAGGCGATGGCCGACTTGTCGATCTTGCCGCCGCTTTCCCGCGTCTTCAAATTGAGCTTTCTCGGCGAGCCGTCGTCGCGCGCGTACGTCGTGGCCGGCGCGTTCATCGAGTGGCTCGCGAGGACGCACGGCATGGACGCGGTGCGACGATGGTACGGCGGCGCGACGCTCGCGGACGCCGCCGGGAAATCGCTCGACGAGCTGGACGCGGATTTTCGCGCGTCGCTCGCGCGGCTCTCGGTCGGGCCGGACGTGCTCGCCGTCGCCCGCGCGCGCTTCGATCAGCCGGCGATCTTCGGCCGGCGATGCCCGCACGTCATCGATCGGATCGCGGAAGAGGCGAACGGCGCGCTCGGCGGACTCGACACGGTGCGCGCCGTGAAACTCTTCGGCGACGTGCTCGCACTCGATCCGCACGATCTCGGGGCGCGATTCGGCCTCGCGCAGTGCGATCTACGCGCGGGAAACGAGGCCGCCGCTCGCGCTCGCTACGAGGCTTTGTCGAAAGATCCGTCGCTCGGAAGCGCGATGCGCGCCCGCGCGGACGAAGCGCTCGGCGATCTCGCGCTCGTGCTCGGCGACGGAAGCGTCGCGAAGCAGCGCTACGACGACGTGGCGCGCGCCGTCGTGGACGCGGACCGTTTGCGCGCGCTCGACGTGAAGCGCTACGCGGCGGACGGCCACGGCGAGCGGCCGATCGCGCTCCACTTGGTCGGCGATCCGCGGATCGGGCGCGAACCGACCTTGGCCGCCTCGGCGCTCGGCGCTTGGGCCGCTGAAGATCCGAAGCTCGGGCTCGCGGAGTACCTCTTGTCGCGCACGTACCTCGGCGCGGGCCGCTGGGAGCTCGCCGCAGAGAGCCTCGATCGCGCGCTCGCCAAAGAGCTTCCCCTCGAGAGCGTTCGCCGGCAAGCGCACAAAGATCGCCTCGTCATCGCCTGCGCACAGGGCGACGCGCCGCGCGTGCTCGCCGAATACGACGCCTGGTCGGCGCTCCCCGGTTCGCGACCGCCCGATCGCGCCGACGTGGCGGACCTCGTCGAACGCTGCACCGGTCATCGGCCGCCCGTCGCGCCAGTGACCATCCGCATGGACGATTCACCCGCCGGGACGCCGAGCGACCCGAGCGCGACGCCGACTGCGCCAGCCGATCCCCCGCCTTCCAGCGTTTGCCCCGCGGGCATGGTGAAGATCCCCGCCGGCGAAGCGTGGATCGGCAATCCGCGAGGGAAGGGGGCGGACGATCAATGGCCACGGTTTCGAACGCGGCTTCCGTCGTTTTGCATGGACGCAACCGAAGTGACGGTCGGCGCTTATACGAGCTGTGCGAAATCCGCGAAATGCACGCCGGCCGTCGACGATCGGGTGACCTGCACGAGCTCCGGGCGAGGCCGCGACGCGGCGCCGGTCAATTGCGTCGATTGGTTTCAAGCGGACGCGTTTTGCCGCGCGCGCGCCGCGCGGTTGCCGACCGAGACCGAGTGGGAATACGCCGCGAGCGGCGGCGACGACCGCAGTTTTTCGTGGGGCGACGACCCACCGGAAGATCGGGCGTGCTGGCGGACCAACCGCGCGTGCAAGGTTGGAAGCTTTGCGCCGGGCGCGTTCGGGCTGTTCGATATGACCGGCAACGTCTGGGAGTGGACCGCGGACTGGTACGGTGATTATCCGTGGCCCCCGATGAACGGCACGTTGAAAGTCTATCGCGGCGGTAGCTGGAGCCGGCGCTTCGACAAGTGGCTGAAGGTTCGTCTGCGCGATCGAGCGAACCCGCACGACGAAGGGGCGCACCTCGGGTTTCGTTGCGCCGCGACGCTGCCGAGTGAACCCTGTCCGTTCGGGCGCGACGCGAGCGGCGCGTGCCTCCACGGCGTGCTCGATGCCGATTGCCGGCCCGGTCACCCGTGGAACGGCGTCCGTTGCGCGAAGCGAACCGCGCAGGGCTGCGACGAAGGCCGGCACGAAGTGCCCGGTCACGGCTGCCTGCTCGACGGCGCCGAGTCGAGCGAGCCAGGTCCGACGAAGGTGCCGGCCGGCGACGACAGAAGCGACGCCCGCCTGGCGTCGGTGGCGCAAGAGCGCGCGCCCGAGTTCGACGCAGATTGCCGGCAATTCCAGACCGCGCGCCCGATGGCGTACCGCTTCGCCGGAGGGTCGCACGAAGAACGAAACCAGGCCGAGTCGAGTCGCGGTTGCAAAAATCGCGACGTCGGCGTCGGATGGAACTCCGCATGTTGTCCATGAAGCCCTCGCTTCCCCTGGTCGCGAGCCTGTTCGCGCTGTCGTGCGGGGGCGCGGCGGCTTCCGGTCCCTCCGTGGCCGCTGCACTGCACGAAACGACGCCGGAGTCATCCGCGCCCGCCGCGAACGACGGCGCCACGCCGATCACGCAGACGCCGGCGCGCGCCGTCGCGGACGTCCCCGCGCCGCTCGAATCGGCGAGCGCGCCGCCGGACCCGCCGCCCTCTGCGACGTCCGCGCCGCCGACGGTGCCCCCCAACTCTGCTCCGGAGCTCGCGCCGCTGCCCTCGGGCACCACCATCCTGCACATCGGCGATTCGTTCGCCGGCGCCCTCGGGATCGATCTCGACCAGGAGCTCAAAGCGCGCGGCGTGCGCGGCGTGTTGAAGTACGAAACCGCGACGTACATTCCGACGTGGGCGTCGAAAAAAGACCTCGATCAGTACCTCACGTCGTTTCACCCGGATCTCGTCTTGATCACGCTCGGCGCCAACGAGCTCACGGTTCCCGATCCGAGCGTGCGTATTCCGACGATTCATCGGCTCGTGGCGCGCCTCGGCGGCCGGCCCTGCGTCTGGGTTGCGCCTCCGCTGTGGAAAGGCGCGCGCCCCGATTTGCTCGACACGATCCGGCAGAGCGCTGCGCCGTGTCTCTACTTGGACAGCGGCGCGCTCGTGCCCGATTTGCCGCGCATGCACGACGGCATTCACCCGTCGATGGCCGCGCGCAAAGAATGGGCGAAGGCCGTCGTCGGATGGCTCCAAGCGCACCGCGTCGAAAACGGCGCGCGTCCTTGGGAACTCCACGAATGACCGCTCGCTAGCGTGCGTGAAGAGGCGTTTCGCCTCGAAGCGCGCGCGAAGCGGGCAAGTTTTCGGACCCTTTTGTTCGCCCCGACGGGGGCCGTCACCACGGCACTTGCCCTTCGCGCCTAAGCTTTGCAAGGCTCGCCCTCGGAGATTTCGCGGATGACCAGGGTTTCCGGCCTCGCGGCGCTGATCGCGTCCCTTTTGGGACTCCTTTTCGCGTCCTATTCGACGTTCGACTACGCGAAGCACCTGGATCGCAGGCTGCACGACATCCATTGCAGCATCATCCCGGGCGCGCCGCCGACCGACTCCGCCGATGCCTGTCGTGCGGCGATGTACAGCCCGTACTCCGCGCTCTTCAAGGAGTCGTACTGGGGCGGGATCCCGATTTCGCTCTTCGCCGTCGGCGCCTTCACGTTCTTCGCCGCCTTCGCGGTGTACCTCTTGGTCGCCGGTCCGCGCGCGCCGCGCAAGGCCATCGGGTTCTTCGGCATCATCGGCCTGACGCCTGCGCTCGCGTCGCTGGTCATGCTCACCATCAGCATCACGAAGCTCGGGACGTTTTGCCTGGTGTGCGTCGGCATTTACATCTCGTCGTTCGTGCTCGCGGGCTCCGCGATCGCCGGCGCGACGGTGCTCTTCGCCGGACGCATCCCCGGCATGACCGTCTCCGGGCCCTTCGAGCCGCCGCGCACGCACGGCGCGTCGCGCTCCGACGTCGGCTGGCTCTTGCCGCCCGCGTGGCTCGTCGCGCTCGGCGTGTTCGCGTTCACCCCTGCGCTCGTCTACGCGAGCGCCATGCCCGATCACCGGCCGTACCTCGGGAACTGCGGCACGTTGAAGCAGACGCAGGAACCGGCGAACGCGCTCTTGCACCTCGCGACCCCGCGTTCGACGCAGGCGGCCATCTTGTTCGAAGATCCGCTCTGCCCGACGTGCAAGGCGTTCCACGAGCGCCTCGTCGCCGAGGACGTCATGGACAAGCTCGACGCGCAGCTCTCGCTGTTCCCGCTCGACAGCGATTGCAACTGGATGCTCACCGAGCCGCTCCACCCCGGCGCGTGCATCGTCGCGCGCGCCGTCATTTGCGGCGGTTCGCAAGCCCGACAAGTGCTCGACTGGGCCTACGCCAATCAGGACGATCTGACGAAGGCCGGGAAGGCGGGCGCCGCACAGCTCAGATCCGCAATCGAACAGAAATGGGGCGCGCAGACCTTGCGCTGCATGGACGCGAAATCGACGGAGCTCACGCTCAATCGGCACTTGCACTTCGCGGCGGACAACAACATCCCGGTCTCGACCCCGCAGATGTACCTCGGCGCCAAGCGCTTCTGCGACGAAGACACGGACCTCGGCCTCCGGTACACCCTGGCGCAGCTCGCGCCCGAGGTGCTCCGATGAATCAACCCGGGTTCGGACAGAAACCGCCGGCTCGCACCGTCCCGATGGACGGCGGCGGTGGCACGAGTGGCAGCCCGCTCGCCGCCGTGGCCGCCATCTCTGCCGGCGTCGTGCTCCTCGGCGCCCTCTTGTTTTCGATTCGTTCTGCGGTGAAGTCGGCGGGCGAACGGCTTGCGACGCCCGACACCGAAAAGGCAGCCGTCGCGATCGCGGACGAGGCGCAAGCGCCGTACTGCACGCCCCAGTTCATGCAGGTGCTCGATCGCGTCCTGCACTCGTGTGGGCTCATGGAAGGGTCGTCGCGTCGCGGTTGCAAACCGGCCGACGTGAAGACGTTCGCGTCCATCAGCGACTCGGACTTCAACGCCTTGTTCACGCCGCTGAAGGCGCGCGGCGGCGTCATCCTGTTCGACAACGGGATGGACGCCCTCGACGACGGCGCGAAGAAGCTCATCGAAGACAAGTGGAGCGATAGGAAGGGCGCGCGGTACTTCCTGGTCGTCGCCCGCGCGTCGAAGAGCGGCTCCGCCGACAAGAACCAGGCCTTGTCGCACCGCCGCGCCAACTCGGTGCTCTTCCACATCAAGGAATTTTCGAACGAACCCGACGTCGATCAAAAAGTCGGATTGCTCTGGCTCGGCAGCGAGTTCGCTCAGCTCGATCCGAAGGAGTTCTGCGAATGGCCGAATTCGCGAGACGGCACGAAGTGCGACGACGACGCCATCAACCGGAGCGCGTTCGCGTCGTGGGTCGATTGCCGGCTATGAGCGCCGCGCGAACGGCTTCTTTTTTGGGGGTGCCTTCCACGTCGCTCCGCGGCGCGGGGATCGCCGCGTGTCTCTTCGCCGTCGCGTGTGACGACAAGGTGACTCCGCCGAGTGCGCCACAATCGCGGCTCGAAGCGGTCGCTGCCTCGGGCCCGCCGACACCGACGGCGACCGCGTCCGCCGCGCCCGCGGCGGCCGAAGCCCCGGCGGCTCATGCCGTTCTCTGTGCGCACCAGCTCGCCAAACCCGGCAAGGACGCGCCGAAGAGCGGCGTTTCGCGAGCCGGAGACCAGAGCACGCTCCCCGAGAAGCTCACGGTCGGCGGCGGTTCTTGGACCTGGATCAATTTGTGGGCGGCCTGGTGCGTGCCCTGCAAGGAAGAAATGCCGCGGCTTCGTTCGTGGGAGGCCAAGACCGCGAGCGAACGTACACCGCTTCGCGTCGAGTTCGTCTCCATGGACGACGACGGCCGTCAGCTCGAGAACTTCCTCGCGGCGCAACCGGCGACCGGCATTCACGCCTCGTACTGGCTCACCGACGGCAATCAGCGCGCGGCGTGGCTCAAGGAAGCGGGGTTCGACGATCAGCCCGAGCTCCCCGGCCACGTGCTCGTCGATCCGAACGGCAAGGTCCGTTGCAAGCAGCAAGGCGCGGTCGACGACACCGACTTCGGCGAACTGCAGAAGATCCTCCGCGGCGAGCGGTGAGCGGGGAGCGACGTCGTGGCGGAACCGCCGCTCCCCGTCGTGTACCTGCCCGGTGCGAGCGGTCGCAGCGCCGTGTGGCGACCAATAGCCGAACGACTCGCGCGGCGACGTCGTCCCGTTCTCGTCGACTATCCGGGCCTCGGCGACGCACCCGCGGACCCGACGATTCGCTCGCTCGACGATCTGACTCGCGTCGTGTCGGCCACGTTGCCGCTGCGCACGGACGTCGTGTCGCTCTCGATGGGAAGCGCCGTCGCGCTCCGGCTCGCGCTCGAATATCCGGAACGGGTCCGGCGCCTCGTGCTCGTGACCCCGGCGGGCGGCGCGGACGCGCGGCTCTTCGGCGCCACCGATTGGCGACCGGCATTTTGCGCGCGGCGACCCGACGCTCCGCGGTGGTTCGTCGACGACGCGCGCGATCTCGCCGGCGAGCTCGGCCGTGTGACGGCGCGGACGCTGCTCGTCATGGGTGAACACGACTCGATCGCGCCGGTCGCATTCGCGAACCATTTGCGAACCCGACTCCCGTTTGCGGTGCTCGAGATCGTTGCCGCGGCGACGCACGACCTGGAAGACGAAGCGCCGGACCTCGTCGCGAGCCTGATCGAGGCGCATTTCCGTCGCACCGACGACGCCTGAGCGCGCGCGGACGCACGTTTGAGGCGACACGACTCGATTGCCGAGTCCACGATCGCTCCGTTCGATGGCCGGTACGGCCATTGCACCTACTTTTCCGAACGGTCGCGGGCCGGCGCACGTCCTGTGCGCTCGCGCCGCGAACCATTCATTGGAAGGGATGTGACCGAATGGGACAAATGATTAATTCCGGCAATGACGTGGTCAGCTTTCTCAAGGGGCAGCATCGGCAGGTGAAGGCCCTCCTCGAGGAGGTAACCGCGACGAGCGGCAAGGAGCGAGAACACGCCTTCTCGTCCTTGAAGCGTCTCTTGACGGCCCACGAAGCTGCGGAGGAGGAGGTCGTGCACCCCGCGGCACGCCGCGCGATCGCCGGCGGCGAGGAGGAGGTCAACAGTCGCTTGAAAGAGGAGAACGAAGCGAACAAGGCGCTCGCCGAGCTCACCGGACT
This sequence comes from uncultured Polyangiaceae bacterium, assembly GCA_964506835.1. GTDB lineage: Bacteria > Myxococcota_A > Polyangia > Polyangiales > Polyangiaceae > DASZVB01. Next base: position 3,240 of record CAZDNG010000002.1, on the reverse strand, counting down.
CGACGTCGACTCGTCGGAGTTCGAGACGAAATTCAAGAAACTGAAGAAGGCGGTCATCGCGCACGCCGAGGCGGAAGAGCACGAAGAGTTCGACCGCCTGAAGGCCGTGCTCGATCCCGAGCGTCTGCAGCGCATGCGCGAGTCGGCCGAGCGCGCCGAGGCTTCGGCGACGCCGGAACGCCGTGACCGCGAACACTGAGCACTTTGCAGGGGAATTTCGATGCCCTCCCCATGCGGGGGCGTCGAAATTCCCATCGCTTCGATGGACTCGTCCTAGTTGATCATCCGCTGCACGCAGCCCACGGACACGACGACCTTCGCGGCGCTGTCGTCGCGCACGTCGGTGCACACTTGCCCGCAAAGCTGGATCTTCGTGTTCCCGTCGATGTATTGCCAGCCGTTGGCGCCGCCGTCGCACGGCAACGTGTCGTCGCGGGAGAGCGCAACCTTGTTCGCCGCATTCGTCGTGTCGCCGGCCTTGTAGTAGTCGACGTTGACGGTGCTGGTGTCCACTTCGCTCCCGTCGGACGCGACGGGGACGTCGAAGATGCACGTCGCAGCCGAATGCCCGGTGATGCTCGCCAGGGCGCTCGAAAGGTCTTTGGCAAAATCGGTGGTCGCGGTCATGTCGAAGTGACACGCCTTTCCGGGGGCCGGACTGTCGCTCGTGTGATCGCAATCCGGGCTCTGCGCCGTGCCGCCCTCGAAGGCGATCTTCGAGAGCAACCCGCGATCCGACTCGCTGCCGGGCGCGCCGATCACGAACGTCCGGATGTCGACCGAGATCGCTTTCGGGATCTCCGTGCCGAGCAGCCGCGAGACGACGTCACCCGTCACGCCCTCGGCGGCGTACCGATCGAGACAACTGTCGGACCCATCGGTCACCAAAATGACGAAGTCATTGCCGACGGCCTGTGCCTCCTGGTGCAAATATTTATAGCCGAGGATGATCGAACCCACGAGCGGAGTGCCGCCGTTCGGGGACTCGGTCTGGAGCGCGCCCTTCAACGCACCGATCTGGGTCGTCGAGAGCGTCGCGAGCGGCACGTTCGGCTCGGATTGAACGCCGCACACGCCGTCGTTCGCGAAGAACGTCAACGCCGCCGACGTATCGGAGAGTTGCGACAATCCGTCGAGCGCACTCGAAATGGCGCCCGTGACGACGCTCCATTTCGTCGGCGCGTTCGCGTCGACCGCGACGGGGTTCGCTTCGCACGTCGCCGAGTCCGTCGTCGGCGGCAAATTGCATTTCATGCTGCCCGAGCGATCGACCAAGAACAGTAGATTTGCCGGTAACAATTGGCTCGCGTAGGAGCCCTTCGCGCACGAATTGGGAGCGCCGAGCCCCGCCTCGGGCAGCGTAAAAAAGCCCGTTCCGCCGCCGGAATTCGGCGACGAGGTCGCACCGCCACTCGATGCTCCGCCATTGGTCGCGCTTCCGCTTCCCGGCGTACCGGTCGTTCCCCCGTTCGAGAAGGTCGGCGCTCCGCTCACGCCTCCCGAGCTCGACGAACAAGCACCCACGAACGGGGCGAGAAGCGACCACACGAGTGGGCACAACGTGAGCGCGCGCCGGTACACGTTGGTCATGACGACTGAGTGTGTATCGCTAGCGCCTTTTATGGAACTTCGCCCGCCATATAATTGACCGCACTGGCGGGGCCTCGTGCTTTCCGCTTGGTACGAGAGTGCAGAAAAACGGCCCTGTCAGTTTGGCCGTGATTGTCCCTTGTATACGAGGGACGTGTGTGGGCATGCGTGAGACGCGGCGGTCGAGCATCCGAGCATCGGGGCGCTCGACGACGAGTTTGAAGGAACCGCGTCCCATGCATTCTCGCCCGTCATCGATCCTCTCGAGTCTCGTCGCTCTCGGTATCGTCACCGGTTGTGGTCATTCGAGCTCGGCATCGCGGGCTCAATCGGGAGACACCGGAGGGTTCGGCGCCGGTGGCTCGTTCGCAAACGGCAATACGGGCGGCGCTTCGGGCACGGTTGCGAATTCCGGCGGTGCCCCGTCGTCGTCCAACGGCGGCGCGGGCAATGCGCCATCGCAAGGTGGGATGGGGGGCGCCCTCGTCGGCACGGGCGGGGGTGACAACGTCACGTTCGATTGGCCCGAAGGCAGCCCCGACGGCGGCATCCTGAAGCAATGTCGCGCGGGGAAGTACAAGGGCACGTTCACGTGCCAGCTCTCGGCGAGCACGTCGTTCCAACCCGACGGCGGCCTTCAGCTCTCGATCACGGGCCCGGTCGAGCTCACGCTCCGCCAATCGCAGAACGGCGAATTCCTCGACGTGAGCGGCGGTTCTCTCGTCGGCAACGCGCTCGTCTTTTTTCAGTTCACGTCGGGCATCTCGGGGCAGCTCGATTGCGAGAACGGGGTGTTCAACGGTTCGCTCTTCGACGGCGGCATTTCCATCCCGCCGTTTGCGAAGAACGGCACCGTCCACGGCCCCTTCCAGGCGACCTTCACGACGGGCGCGCCGTGCACGGGTCCCTGCCTGCGCGGCAATTGGCAGCTCCACGAAACCACCGGCGGGCTCGCGACTCAGAGCGGCGTTTGCACCGGCACTTGGAACGCGACGCTCGACCCCGACGCCGGCGTGCCCTGAACGGGTCGTTCAGCGCACGGCGCGGCGAGGAGACGTCTTGGCGCGACACACGACGTCGTTGCCGTTTCGATGCCGGAGTAGTTCCGCTCGCGCGTCCGGTTGCGCCGGCACGTGCGCAGCGAACGAGGACGGCAACGGCAACACGAGCACGACGGCGATACTCGCCGCGACCAACGCCCACGCCGTGCGCGTCTTGACGACCCGCGACCGCCACGGCGATTGGAAGAACAACACCGCCGCCATCGCCGCTGCCCCGGCGAGCGCCGCCATCGGCCACCGGAGCGGGTACGCCACCCCAACGTCGCGCAGCGCCGTATTGGTCAAAAACAGAGTCGCTACCGCGACGAAGTTCAACGAGTCACGCCGCGTCTTCACGAGCTCTCGTATTCTAGCTCGCCCCTCGGTCTCGGGCCCGCGACCACGACGTTTCACCGAGGATCTTCCCCGGCGCCCGCGACCCCAGCGCAACGCCAAGGGCGCCTACAGCAGCCCCACCGCGAGCGAAGCCTCTGGGCGGAGCGGCACGCGAATGAATTCCCGGTGACGATGGCGCAGCCGAAGGCTACGCACTCAGCGACCCCACCGGGAATCGAACCCGGGTTACCGGCGTGAGAGGCCGATGTCCTAA
>CAZDNG010000001.1:288556-323462 GCA_964506835.1 uncultured Polyangiaceae bacterium | reverse complement strand
CGGGCAAGCCGAGCAGACGAGCCGCGACGTACACGAGCGTCGTGACGAACAGCGACGGTTCACCGATTTCCGCGAGCCCGTAGAGGCCCGACGGGAGCCGCACGCGTTCGAAATGGAGCAAGAGCCGTCGCTTCCGAGTTTCGGAGAGCGGCACGCCCATGACGTGGAACGCGAGAACGTATTCGGCGGCGAGAAGCGCACACCACGAGCACTCCCCTTCCCACGACCCGTCTTCGTCCTGGAGCGCCAAGAGAGACCGGACCCCGAGCGACAACGCGCGCGCCGTCACGGCGGCGTCTTCCTGCTTTCGCGCGGCGCCGAGCGGCTCGGAAGCGGGGTCGTCGTCACCGTTCGAAAACGACGCGGGCTCGCCGTCGGCGACGCCGAGCTCCGTCTTCGGCCCCGCTTCGCGGAGATGGAGCGCGCCGGAGGCGAACCAATCTTTCACGGCGACGCCGAGATCGCGCGCGACGCCGAACGCGTCGCGATACTGCCCGGTCTCGATGCCGTGCCCGACGAGGCCCTTGGCGGCGATGCCGAGCACGCGCGCGAACGACGCCCCGAAGTGGAGCGGATTCGTATCGTCGCACCCGAGAAGGCCCATCGTGCGCCGTCGCTCCGCTTCGCTTCCGCGAAAGAGGGCGTAGACCGCACGGCGCATTGCTCGCGTCTCTTCGGTGTGGCCGGCGAAGATGTCGTACAGCGCGACGGCGAGCAGTTCCGGCACGCGCGTCGCGCGCGAACGCTCTCGGCGATAGTCGTCGAAGCTCGCCGCTCGCGCGAGGGCGACGGCGTCGCCGAGCCCGAGCGTCAATCCGACGGCGGTGAGCGGGTGGTGATGGCCGACCGCGTCGCCCACGAGCACGCAGCCCGGCTTGCCGTAGAAGCTGCGGTTTTTCGTCTGATTCGACGCCCACTCGATTTCGCCCACGGCGAGCGCGCGACGGAAGGGCTCGACCAGGGTCGCGGGAAGCGCCGGCGCGAAAGCGTCGAAGAGCGCGGCGCGGCGCTCGCCGTCGGTCGTGAACGAGAGCGGCACGTCGAGACAGACGCGCACGTCGCGCGGCGAAATCCGGTAAGCGAGGATCGGACCGGCCGCGCCCAGGCAAAGGTGTCCGTAGCCTTCGAAGGGCAGCTCCGCGTCGCGCAGGAGCACCCCGGCCATGCGCGAGTACGCCACCGCGTGGCCGCCCGCGCCGAGCGAACGTTGAACCACGCCGGTTCGTCCCGCAGCGCCGATGATCGTCCTGGCGCGAACGTGGTGTGCGGCGCCGCTCTTGGTCTTGTACTGGACGCGATCGTCGACGATTTCCGTCGCGCGCGCGTGCGCTTCGTAGTCGATCGCTCCGGTCGCGGCGACTTTCCGACGGAGCGCCGCGACGAGCCGTTGATGCGGCAAGCCGAACCCCGCGCGACCGCCTCCGTACGGCAGCACGATGCGCGGCGAGCCGTCGTCGGGGAACACGACGAACCCGTGCCCCGTCGAGTAATCGCTCGAACGAAAATCGACGCCGAGCGAATCGAGAACGTCGGCGGCCTCCGGATGGAGCCATTCACCGGCGAGCCGCTCGGACGCGCGCGGGTTCGCCTCGAGCACGAGCACGCGAGCACCGCGGTTCGCGAAAGCGAGCGCCGACGCGCACCCGACGGGGCCGCCGCCCACGACGACGACGTCGTAAAACCGCTCGGTCATCCGGCCACGAACCTCAAGGGGTCGCCGACGCCTGATCGCGGTTGCCGTGCCGCTTCTGACCTTCGGCGCTCGCGAGATACTCGTCCCACTTTCGCACGGTGAGGTTCTGGAACGCGCCGATCGCCGGATTGAGCTCCATCATCGGCGCTTCGAAGTGGCGATCGTACGCGCGCTGCTCTTCTTCGACGGCAATGCCGTCCTCGCCGAGGAGTGGCCGGACGACGAACGCATTGCCGAGTTTCAGCATCGGCCGCAGCAAGCGCGGCGGAATCGCGACCGGCAAGAACGGCACCTTGAACGTCTTCGGGTCGTAATAGAAAAGGAAGAACGCCCGAGTCGTTCGGTTGTCGATCGGCAAGACGAAGCAGTGGTGCTTGATGCGATTGTCGGTGTTCGACCACTGAAACGGATACTCGTAACAGAGGTCCATCTTGTTCGTGTTCGTCTTCACGTGATCGACGACCAAGCTGTAGATGGGTCCCTGACCGATCTTCGCCTCGTACGACACGAACACCTTGTCGCCCTCGGGGCGGCAATCGGTGAGCTTGGCGTCCGAGAACGGCTGGTAACGCCGGTGCAAGTAGGCGTGCGTGAAGTCGCTCACGTTGTCGATGATGATCGAATGGTGGCTCTTCCACGTGAAGTCGATCGGCACGCACGGCCACGGCGACGGCCCTTCGAGCTCGGGGATCGTCGGGACGTCGCGGCCCTCCGAGCGTTCTTTGTCGCCGAAGAAGACCCAGACCAGGCCGTACCGCACCTTCACCGCGCGGGCTTGGATCCGGATCCGCGGCATGCCGTGGCCGAACAGCTCGTGCCCGATCCCGACGACCTTGCCGTCGCCGTCGTATTTCCAGCCGTGGTAGGCGCACACCAGGTTGCACCCGTCGACGTTGCCGATGCTGAGCCGCAGCTGGCGGTGCGCGCAGCGGTTCTCGACGGCGTGAAAATCGCCGTTCACGTCGCGATAGAGCGCGTACGACGCGTCCCAGAAGCGGATCTCGCGAACGCTGCCCGGCGCGAGCGCGTCGGCATATTCGACCGGGTACCAGTAATTCGGATCCAAGCCGGCGGAGCGGGCCTTTTGCCGGCGGTTCTTCGCTTCGCCGAAGGTCGGAGGCTTGCGCTCGCCTCCCGGCTCGTTCGGAGCTCTCGCCCCGTTTTCGGATCCGGAACCCACAAGAAAGAGCTCTCGTAGTTTCATGGTCGACTCGTTTCTGAGATGGCGGACGGCTCTAGGGAGACGGGCCGTCCGCGGAGAACGTGGACGCCGCACGCGGTTTCGACGGCTGGGGGCGTTTCGGGTTTGCAATCTTGCCCCGCGCGCAAAACCAGTCGTAAGCGTCTTGCACTGCCGCGAGCACGGTCGTCGGTTGATAGCCGAGCTCGCGCTTCGCCTTTTCGATGTTGGCTCGCCGCTCGAGCCCGAGGATGTGAATGGCCGCAGGCGTCAATCGATGTCGCTCGGGCGGGACGAAGCGAGTCACGAACGGATCGATCGCCTGAGCAATGGCGGACATCATGGGACGCGGAAGGCGAATCGGCGGCCGCTTGCGACCCGTCACCGTTTCGAACATCCCCATGAGCTCGTCCATCGTGCGGTACTCGCTCGCGAAGATGTACCGTTCGCCGCTCCGGCCCTTGTTCATGGTGAGCACGTGCCCCTCGGCAATGTCACGGGCGGCGACGAAGGGAAACCCTCCGGGGACGTACGCCGCGATCCGGCCCTCCGAGAACGCGCAGAGGACGCCGCCGAGTCGCGACGGCACGAAGTCGTTCGGGCCGACGATGCCACACGACACCGCGACGCGCACGTCGAGGCCGCGCGCCGCCGCTTGCCAGCATTGCTGTTCGGCGGCGGCCTTCGACGTCGAATACGGCGTCGGAGAATGAAACGGATCGAACGGCATTTCCTCGTCGGAAGCCTGAGTCGGATCTCTCGGATCGTAACCGACCGCGCTAAACGATCCGGTGACGACCACGCGGTCGACGCGATGCTCGAGCGCGGCGTCGAGGACGTATTTGGTCCCCATCACGTTGGTATCGAAGATGGCCTGCCGATGCTCGGGGCTCCCGGTGACCGTCGAGACGATCGCGCCGGTGTGAAACACGCGAGTGGTGTCACGCACGGCCCTGGCGACCGCGACGGGATCACGGAGGTCGCCGACGAGACGTTCGACGTCGAGCCCATCGACGGCTTCGGTCGACGCGCCGGGCTGGAGCAGCACCCGGACGGCGTCCCCGTCCTTCAATAAGCGCCGAACCAGGTTTGCACCGAGGTGCCCTGTCGCACCGGTGACCAGCACCGTGCCGGTCACGGGCGTTCCTCGGCCGTCTTTTTCCGGCGCTCCGGGGCCCACCCCGAACGCTCTTGTCGACCTGCCGCGCCGGGTGCCGGCGCTACATCGGAAACGGTCGTCGTCGCTTCCGGCGGTGCCGCGGGGCGGGAAGGCCGGCCTGCGACGCCAACGCGCGCGCGATCGAAGACGTCCGAGAGCTGCAAGTCGCTTTCGACCTGGCTCGCGACGTTCATCGCGTCGCGAATTTCTTCGAAGACCTTGCCGACGAACGCGCGCGACACCGTCGGCGATTTCGTCGGCACGAGCGCGTCGTGCCCGAGCTCGATCTCCTGAAGCGTGCCGAGCGCGAGCGCGAGCGGACCGGCGCAGAACAGACGCACGTCGCGCCCCGCCGCGCTGAGCGGCCAGAGCAACGTGTACTCTTCCGCGGCCGCGAGGTGCTCGCGCGTTCGCTGTGCGAGCGCACGAAGCAAGGAGAGCCCTTGCGCGCGCTCGTCGCTCTCGAAGAGGCGCGAAAGATCCACGCCGTGTTCCTCCGCAGAGTCGGCGGGCAGAAAGCAATCGCCGCGCTCGGCGTCTTCGGCGACGTCCTTCAAGATGTTCACGAGCTGAAGCCCCGTGCCGAACCGCGTCGATCGCGCCACGAGCTCGCTCCGCCGCCCCGGCTCGACCGGGCATGCGAGCAAGAACAAGTCCGTCAGGAACGCGCCCACGGTTCCCGCCACGTAGTAGCAGTAGCGCTCCAGATCCTCGAGATCGCGGAGCCTGAGGCCGTTCTCGACGTCGGCGCGCCGCGAATACGCCCGCATGCCCGACGACATCTCGAGCACTCGTGGTTCGATCACGCGGCGTTGTCCGGCGGGCAGGGCCGCGAACGCACGAAACACCGCGCCGGCGGACTCGCACAATTCGCGGTCGGCATCCGCGCCGAGCTCTTCGGCCTGAGAGAGCGCTTCGAACGCGCACGGAGTCCGTGCGTGACCCGAGGCCGCCATCGTGAGCGCCGAATCGAACGCGGCGAAGAGCGCGCGGCGCGAAGCCGGGCTCAGCGCGCGATCGTCTTCCACCGTATCGACCGCGCGACACAGGAGGTACGCGATGCACACGGCATCACCGAGTTCGGGCGGAAGGCTCTGGATCGACAGAGCGAACGTCCGCGACACCCGAGGGAGCATTCGCGTGCAAAATTCGAGATCCTGAGGGTTCGCGTCGGGACGCCCCTCGATCTCGACCCGATCGGCTCTGCTGCACACGCTGTTCATCCGTCCCGCCTCAGGCACTATTCGATGCCCTGTACCGCGAAGTTTGCTCGGCTGGAAGGCCGTTCTAGCTTTCCGACGAACCGAGCATGTTCGGATTCAATCACGTACTCAAGCGTGTGCGGCAAGGTTTCTTCGTTGGGCGAAAATGAAATGGGAAAATGCAGGGAAGGCATTTTGCGCGCTTTTGTCGCGCTTTGCGGGCCGATTGCGCAGTAGCCTGCGCGCCCTGCGAAGCCAGCATCGCACCGATGCAAGAGACCACGACACCGGCACCATATCACGGCGCACTCGCGAACCGAGGGGCACGTGCCTTCGGCGGTCCATGGGGGGCGCTCGCCATGATGGTCTTCATGCCGGCCGTGAGCGTGTATTTGTTCCTCTGCGTGCATGCGCGTGGCGGCGATCTGGCCGCCCCCTCCACGGCGCTCCTCGGTGAATTCCCCAAACCGACGTTGCGCGCCTGCGTTTACTTCACGACGTGGATCGTTTTTCAATTCGCGCTGCAGCTCGCGTTGCCGGGGAAGCGGCGGGTTGGTTTGCCCCAACCCGATGGGCGACGACTCGAGTACGTGCTCAACGGGCTGCCGTCGCTCGGCCTGTCGCTCGGCGCCCTCGGGCTCGTCTTTTTTACGGGCGTGGTGCCGCTATCGGCGATCTGGGACGAGCTCGGTCCGCTCCTGACGCTTTCAGTCGCATTCACCCTCGCGCTGTCGGCGTTCCTCTACTTCTACGGACGCCGCTCGCCGTACGCGGAGTCGAGGACCGGCGACCCCGTCCACGATTTTTTCCTCGGAACGGCGTTGAACCCGCGCATCGGCGCCTTCGATCTGAAGTTCTTCTTCGAGTCGAAGATCGGGATGACCACGTGGATCGCCGTCACGCTGTCGATGCTCGCCGCACAGATCGATCGGCACGGCACCGTGGGCGCGTCGATGGCGCTCGTCTGCGCGTTCCAGCTCCTCTACGTGGTCGACTTCTACGTCTTCGAAGACGCCATGTTGTCGACGTGGGACATCAATCACGAAAACTTCGGCTACATGCTGGCGTTCGGTTTCCTGGTGTGGATGCCGTTCAACTTCTCGCTACAAGCCGAGTACTTGGTCGACCACGACCCCGCGCTGTCGCCGCTCGCGCTCGTGCTGCTCACGCTACTCAATCTCGGCGGCTACGTCGTGTTTCGAAGCTCGAACCTGCAGAAGCATCGCTTCCGCACCGATCCGCAGGCGCTCATCTGGGGCAAGAAGCCCGAATTCATCGCGACCGCGCGAGGGCCGAAGCTCCTCGTCTCGGGCTTCTGGGGTCTCTCGCGGCACGCGAACTACCTCGGCGATTTCGTCATGGCGAGTGCGTGGTGCCTGACCACCGGCTTCTCGCACCTCGTACCCTACTTCTACGTGCTCTACTTCGCGCCGCTGCTCGTTCATCGTGAGCGCCGCGACCACGAAGCGTGTCAGGAAAAATACGGCGCCGACTGGGACGAATACTGTCGCCGCGTGCCGTATCGCATCGTGCCCCGTCTCTATTGAATCGAAGATCGAGGAATTATGGAGGACCGAACCACGCGGGTTTTGAACCGGCTCGACCAGCTCTACACGAAGTCGAGCGGCGTCCTGAACCGGACCTTACGCAACATTCGCCCGCCGATTCAGGGCGCGCCGATCCCGGAGCTCGGCGGCGCGCTCCCCGTGCTCGGACACTCGATCGAGTTCGTGCGCTCGACCGTCGATCTGCTCGCGCGGGCCGAACGCGAGCTCGGCGAAGTCGCCGCGTTCCACGTCGCCGGCCGAAAAATGGTCGCGCTCTTCGGACCCGAAGCGCATGCAGCCGTCTTCCGCGCGCCGGACATCCTCCTCGATCCTTCCGAAGCGTACGCGATCATGACGCCGGTCTTCGGCGAGGGAATGGTCTACGACGCGACGCCCGAGAAGATGAACGAGCAGTTCAAGATGCTGCTCCCGGCACTCAAAGACGCGCGCATGCGCACCTACGGCGAGCGCGTCGTCGCCGAAGTGGAAGAGAGCATCGCCTCCTGGGGCGACTCCGGCGAAGTCGATCTGGTGACGTACTTCCGCACCCTGACCAACTACACGTCGAGCCATTGCCTCATCGGCAAGGAGTTCCGCGAGTCGATGACCGGGGAGTTCGCGAGCGTCTATCACGACCTCGAACGCGGCGTCACACCCCTCGCCTACATCCACGCGCACCTCCCGATCCCGTCGTTTCGGCGCCGCGATCGCGCGAGGGTTCGATTGGTGCAGATGATTGGCACCATCATCGGCGATCGCCGTCGTTCTGGACGGCGCGGCGAGGATTTCTTGCAGACGTTGATGGACGCCGCGTATTCGGACGGCAGCACGCTGAGCGAGTCCGAAATCACCGGGATGCTCCTGGCGGCCATGTTCGCGGGACACCACACGAGCTCGGTGACGAGCGCCTGGACGCTCATCGAGCTCGCGCAACACCCGGAATATCTCGCGCGCGTGATGGACGAGCTCGAGCGCGTCTACGCGAACGGGCGCGAGGTCGACTATGCGTCGCTCCGCGACATTCCGGTCACCGAGCACGCGGTGAAGGAAGCGCTGCGCATGCATCCGCCGCTCTTCATGCTGGTGCGCGTCGCGAAGAGCGATTTTTCGTTCAAGGGGTACGTCTTCCCGAAAGGGTCGTGGCTCGTCGTTTCGCCGACCGTCGCGCACCGGATCGGTTCGGTGTTCGCCGACCCGAATCGCTTCGACCCCGACCGGTTCGCCCCGCCTCGAGAGGAAGACAAGCGCGACTTCGCGTACATCCCGTTCGGCGGCGGCCATCATCGCTGCCTCGGCAGCGCGTTCGCACTCCTTCAGATCAAGGCGATCCTCGCGGTGCTCCTCCGTCGCTACGAGTTCGACCTCGGTTCGGACCCGATTCGCCCCGACTTTCACGGTCTCGTCATCGGACCCGCCGAACCGTGCCGCGTGCGCTATCGGCGCCGGGTTCGCGCGTCCACGCACGCGGCCGCGGCTCCCACGAATGGCGCGTCGAAGAGCCGTCACGCAGCCGGGCTCGCGACGATGACCGCTCCGCGCCGCGTCGTCGTCGACACCGACCTCTGTCAGGGCCACGCCGTCTGCATCAACGAAGCACCCGACGTCTTCACCATCGGCGACGACGGCAAGGTGTCGCTCATTACCGACGATCCCGCGCCGTCATCGATCGAAGGCGTCGAGCAAGCGATCACGCATTGCCCGACCGGCGCCATCCGATTGGCCCCGGGCGACTAGTGTCCCGACGCGGGGACCGGGACTTGGTTTCTGGGGGACCGTGTCCCCCGCGGCTCGCTTCGCGACCGCTCCCCCTGCCGCTACGCGGGCTCGCTTCGCGAGCATCGGGCAGCGCGCTCCGGTTGTTTTGAGCGAAGCGACGCGTCCCCCAGGAACCATCTCACGACGGCACCGTCCGCGCGCACGCCAACCCTACTGACAGGTGGTGCTGCCGTCGCTCGCGGCGACGCACATGGTGCCGCTCGGGCAGACGACTCGCGCACACGGATCGGGTCCTTGCGCCTCGCACGCGCACACCGCCGGGTCGCTGTTGAACGTGTCGCCCTTCTGGCAGGGCTCCACCGAGGTGCACTGGCACTGCTTGGAGACGCAGACGCCGCTGCCGGGGCACACGGTGCCGCCCGACGCACAATCCGTAGGCGGCGGAGGCGGCGGAGGTGACCCCGCGCACGCGCCCTTGTGCTCCATCACGGTGCCGGCCTCTGCCGCGTCGCAGAGATTCGTGTACGTCGTGCCATCGCAGCCGCAAACCGGATCGGAGATCGGCGGACAGGCGTGCGGTCGCGGAAAACAGAACCCGATCTTCTTCGGACCGGGGCAGCCCTTCGACATGAAGGGGATGCACACCTCGTGGTCGCGACATTCCAGGCCGAACCCGCCACAGAGGTGGGGGAAGAACCAGAGATCTTGTTGCGACTGCCCGGTCGGGGCCGACGCCGTCGATTCCGCGGGATCTGCCGGCGCCCCGGAGCCGCAGCCGGAAATAGCGCCAGTGAGGAGTACCCCGAGGAGCGACAGCCCTCCTGCGATCGTCACCCGACTCATAGTGCTCTTCGACATGGTGCCTCCGTGATCCGCGTGCGGACGAGAACTCCAATATTGAGAATCGCTGGAACGTTTCATCGAGTCAAGGACACGTCGAGATAATCTTGAAACATGTTCCGCTACCACTCCGCTACGAACGCGCAGCGTCTTACTGCGCGCGTCACGAAATCACGAAACGGCTTATTTCTCGCTGAAACGCTCGACGCGTGATGTCACCCACACGAGGCTCGAACGTAAGACTTCGTCATCCATCCACGCGCTCCCCGACATGCACTCACACACGCGCCTCGGCGTGTGATTCGCTCCGATTTTTCGCCGTGCAATGAAATCCAAACGGCGTCGCTGGATTGCAACGCGGGCGTCGACGGCTACCTCCGAGAGACACCGCTGAGAGGCATGACAAATGGAGTGGTCGCATGCGTCGCCTTCGAGACGCCACGTCGCCTTTGAGACGCCACGTCGCTCTCGAGACGCCACGTCGCTCTGGCGATGCACGAAGCCCAGCGGAAACACGGCCGCCGCGGCCAACCGATCGGCAGCTACAGCGGTTCCCGCTCGGTTGACGGCCGCAGGTTTTTGCCCTCGGCGAACGAGAGGCAAAATCGCTCCCGATTCGGCCTTTCTGCCGCGGAGGGGGCCGTTTTTCCAGCGCGGCGACACCCATTCGGTATCACGCGTGTGCCTACTTGCCGATCGCGCGAGCTGTGCAAAGTGCCCTGAAGAAGTCGTCGCCCCGTTCCCACTTGCCCGCGAGAGAAGCCCATGCACGGTTCACTCGGCCCCCAAACCCTCGTTGCGATCTTCCGCCTCGCCGTCGACTCCATCGTCGATTCGGCGCGCCACGCGCTCGGAATGAGCCAATTGGACGATGTCATCGCGGCGGCCCCGCCCGCCCGGCATCGTCACTTACGGCTCGTGACGACCGCGCCTCACTGACTGTCCATTTCGGTCCTCAAAAAGATGGCGCCGTCGGTGACAACGCGTTCTCCGGGGACGAGCCCGGAGAGCACCCGCACCCTGCCGTCCGTTTCGGGTCCCACGTTCACCACGCGGGCCTTGTAGACGCCACCCCCGACGTCGACGAGGACGCGCGAGTGTTCACTGTCGGAGAGCACCGCCTTCGATGAAATGGCGATCACCGGCGCGCCGACCACGCCGGAGAGGTCGACGCGCGCGAACATCTCCGGTTTCAGGCGTCCGTCCAGATTCGGGACGATGCAGCGTACTTTCACGGTACGGCTTCCCGGATCCACCTCGTCACCGATGTGCGCGATTTTTCCCGAAAACTCGTCGTCGGGGAACGCGGGCACGTGAACTTCGACCGACATGCCTTGCTGCACGAGCTTCAGATCCTGCTCGTATAAGTCGGCGAGAACCCAAACCGTGCTGAGGTCGGTGATGGTGAGGAGCGGAGCAGCACCGTCCGCGCGCACCTCCTGACCGACCAAGACGTTGCGTTCGACGACCGTGCCGACGACCTGAGACCGAAGCGACACGAGGACGGCGGGATCGCTCGCCGAAATGCCGAGCGCACGGAGCTGCGCGGCCGTGCTGCCGACGTCGGACTTCGCCTTGCGGTAGTCGGCTTCGACCACCGCGACCTCCTTCTCGGAGATCGCGCCGTCTTCTTGGAGCTTGTGTGCGCGATCGAGCTCCTTTTGAGCGACGGAGAGGTCTTGCTGCGCCTTCTGGGCGTTCGACTGGAGCTCGCCGACGTGAGCGGAGCTCAGCTCGACCAGAGATTGCGACACCTTCACCTGATCGCCCGGGCGCACGAGCACCTTCGTCACGCGGCCGTCGATCGGTGACGCGAGCCGCTGCGTGTGATCCTCGTCGAACGCGACGATGCCGGTGAGTCGAGCGCTCGGGCCGCCCTGGCTCTCGGCGACCGTCTCGACCTTGATGAAGTTGAGCTGGGGACTCCGCGTGTCGAACTGGAGCGAATCCGCGGACGTCGCCGGCGCCGCCTGCGCATCGGCGGTCTCGGTTTGCTTGCATGCCGGCGCGAGGAGCGCGAATGCGAGGAGGTAGGGCGAGAACTTCACTTCGGCGATCCGCCAACGGCGTGATAGAGGTCGATGATCGATTGTCTGTAATCGTGCTGTGCGCGCAAGTAGCTTCCTCGCGTTTCGATGTAGGTGCGTCGCGCCTCGAGCAACTCGAGCAGCGATATGGCGCCGGCGCGATACGATTTCTCCGCGACCGTGAGCGCGAGGTCGGCCCGCGCGAGCATGCCTCCGCTCTCGTATACCGAAATGAGCGCCTTCGCCCGGTCGACGCGGTGAGCCGCCTCGCTCACCTCGTGCCTCACCATGAGCTCGATGCGCGCCGCGTCGTTCTCCGCACGGCGGCGATCGAGCTCGGCTCGCCCGATCCCCGCCTGGTTGCGATCGAAGAACGGGAGCGCCGTGGACACCGAGAAGCCGAGGGTGTTCGGATTGTCTCCGGACACCTGGAACGCGCTGTGCGAGTAGCTCACCCCGAGCGAAATGTCCGGATACGCTTCTCGGCGGGCGGAGCCGAGTGTGGCCTCTGCGACCCGGGCCGCCGCGCGGGTCGCCAGTAGATCCGGGCGGCGCTCGAACGCGTCCGACGTCAGCGCCGGTACGGACACGACGAAGTCGCGCGGCAAGGGGAACGTCGCCGAGTACGGCAGATCGGTTCCGATCCCGATCAGAGCCGCCAGTTTTTCCTTCGCGAGCTCGAACTCGAGCACGGCATCGATGACGTCGTTCTCGTATTTGAGCCCCTCGAGCTCGATCTTCCGCAGCTCGGCGTCGGAGATCTCCCCGGCCGAGAAGCGCGCGCGGGAAAGCCGCACCGTTTCGGCGTAACGATCGCGGGTCTCGAGGCTGAGATCGCGTTCCGATTGCTCGCGCACCACGTCGGCGAACGCGGACCTCACGTCGTAGACGATCTCGCGAATCGCGTCCTCGACCTCGTAGCGACGGTAACGGATCGCCTCGTCGGCGGCGCGAATGCGGCCGCTTCGCTTCGCCCAGATGTCGATCACTTCGCTCACGCCGACCGTGTGCTCCGGCTCCGAGAAGAATCCGGGATGCTCGGGCGAGTTTGCGTAGCTTCCGCGTCCGAGCACCAGGTTCTGAATGCTGTAGGATAGCGTGGGATTCCAGTAGACGCCCGCGGCGACTCGATCGAGCTCCGCGGCTTGGATGTCGAGCTTCGCCGCGATCACGTCGCGATTGCGCTGGAGTGCGATCGCCACCGCGTCGTCCATCGTCAGCGCGGGGAGCTTGGGCTCGACCGGCGGAACGTAGGTCAACGGCGTCGCGAGCGACGCTGTCGGTGGCCCGAGGAGTTGCCCGGCGCCGAATGACGCCGAGGAAGACGGCGCGGGGCTGGCGGGCGGCACCGCAGGCTGCGTCGAAGTCTGCCTCGAGACGCGCGGTGCATTCACGGGGGGCGCCGCGACGGCGAACCCCGCCGCGGTCACCGCCACGAAGGCGACATTTACGCCGAGCGACACGATGGGACGTCTCATGCTCGCACTCCTTTTTTACCGTTCCGGCCGCTACCGAACCACGAGTCGAACAGCTCGTACAAGGTCGGCAGGAGCAACATGGTGAGCAGGGTCGACGACACGAGGCCGCCGATGATGACGATGGCGAACGGCCGCTGAGTGTCGGACCCGATCGCGTGCGACATGGCCGCCGGCAAGAGGCCGAGCGACGCCAGCAGCGCCGTCATCAGCACCGGTCGGAGCCGTTGCGACACCGCCTCGAGGATTGCGTCCTTGGCCTCTCCACCGTGCTTGTCGCGCGCTTGCCGGATGTAAGTGATGAGGAGCACGCCATCCATCGTCGCGACGCCGAACAAGGTGATGAAGCCGACCGCGGCGGAGACCGACAGACCGGTGTGAGTCAGGTAGAGCGCGAATACGCCGCCGACGGTGGCGAACGGCACGTCGAGAAGCACGACGACCGCCGGTAGGATGGCGCCGAACGTGAAATAGAGCAGGAGAAGGATCACGCCTACCGAGATCGGCACGATGATCTCGAGCCGCCGCATGGCGCGCCGCTGATTTTCGAACTCGCCGCCCCAAGTGAGGAAGTACCCCTCCGGTAGCTTCACCTCGCGCTGGACCCGCGCCTGCGCCTCGTTGACGAAGGAGCCCATGTCGCGACCTTCGATGTTGCACTTCAGGGCGAGGAACCGACCGCCTTGTTCGCGATTGATCTGCGTTCGTCCGAAGTCGATGTGCACGTCCGCGAGCGACGAGAGCGGGAGCCGCACGTTGCCCGCCGGCACCTCCAGCCGCTGAAGCGCGAACACGTCACCTTCGAGCGGGCTCGGCAGCTTCACGCGAACGCCCACCTTCCGCTCGCCCTCCCACATGGACGTCGCGAGCTTGCCGCCGTACGCGCTCTCGATGCTGTCCTCGACGTCGCGGACGGGAACGCCGTATCGCGCGGACGCGTCGCGGTCGATGTCGGCGACGATGTGCTGAGCCTTACCGGCGCGGTACACCTCGACGTCGCGCGAACCCCGGGTCTGATCGAGGATCCGCCGGACCTCTTCGAGCTTGGTCTGCATCAGCGAGAGATCGTCGCCGTAGATCTTCACGACGATCTGACCGCGAATGCCGGAGATCGATTCTTCGACGCGATCTTTGATCGGCTGGCTGAAGTTGTAGAGGACGCCGGGGCGCTTGGTGAGCTCGGCGCGCATGGCATCGACGACCGCCTCTTTCTTGCGCCCGGTGTGCCAGTCCTTCTCCGGCTTCATCATGACGAAGGTCTCGGCCTGATTCGGCGCTTCGTCGTCGGTGCCGTCTTCGGGGTGCCCCTGCTCGGTGAGCACGTCGCGCACCTCGGGGAATTTGAGCAGCGCAAGGCGCGTCTGTCGGAGTATTTCGGAACCCCGCTCCATCGACACCGAGCTCGGCATGGTCACCGTGACGTGGATGTCGCCCTCGTTCATCTGCGGCAAGAACTCGGTGCCGAGACGGGGGATGAGGATCATCGCGACGCCCAGAAACATGAGACCGATGAGGTTGGTGATGAGCGGCGATTTCAGCGCGAGTCGAAGAGACGCGAGATAGCGCTTCCTCAAGAAGATCAGGAACGCCGGCTCGACCTCCTTCACGTTCCCCTTGCGGAGCATGATCGCCGTGAGGGCGGGAACCGCGGTCAACGTGAAGAAGAGCGCTCCGACCAGGGCGAACGCATAGGTCAGCGCGACGGGGCGAAAGATGCGACCCTCGACGCGCTCGAGCGTGAAGATCGGGATCATCGCCGCGACGATGATCGACAGTGAAAACAGGATCGGGCGAACGACTTCCATCGCCGCGCGCGACACGAGGCTCGGCACCCGTTCGGGCACCGGACGCTCCTCGGCCATGTGCCGGTACACGTTCTCGACGAGGATGACCGCCCCATCGAGAAGGATCCCGAAGTCGACCGTGCCCATCGACAGGAGATTCGCAGGCACGCCGACGTAGTAGAGGCCGATGAAGGCGGCGCAGAGCGCGAGCGGCATGGTCATCGCGACGATGAACGAACCCGCGAACGCTCTCAGGAAGAGCCACAAGACGAGGCTCACGAGGCCGGCGCCCTCGAGCATGTTCTCGCCGACCGTCTTCAACGTCGTGTCGACGAGCTGCGTCCGATCGTAGAAAGGGACGATCTTCATGCCCTTGGGCAAGACTTGGGCGTTGATGCGATCGACCTCGGCGTGGACGTCGTCGAGGACGTCCTTCGGATTTTCGCCACGGCGAAGGAGGATCGTGCCCTCGACCGAGTCCATGTGCGCGCCGCGCGCGACGGCGCCGCGGCGAGGCGTGAAGCCCTCGACGACCTTGGCTACGTTGCGGACGAGCACCGGGTTGCCCGTTTGCACGGCGATCACCGTTCTCTCGATGTCCGTCGGGCTCTGAAGATAGCCCCGGCCGCGCACGACGAACTCACTCTCGCCGTAAGGGACGTATCCGCCCGAAGTAGCGCCGTTCGACGCGTCGACCGCGTCGACGAGATCCTTCAGCGAAAGGCCGGTCGCGCGGAGCTTCGCGGGGTCGGCGAGGACGTGATACTCCTTCTGAAACCCGCCGAAGTTGACGACGTCGGCGACGCCCGCGACGCGCTTCAGGTACTTCGAGACGACCCAGTCTTGCCAGCTCCGGAGCTCGCTCGGCGAGTGGTGATCGCTTTCGAGCGTGTATTGATAAATCTGACCAACCGGGGTGTCGTTTGGACCGAGTGACGGCGTCACGCCGTCGGGCACCTCGGCGTCCGGAAGCCGCTCGGCGATCTGCTGTCGCGCGAAATAGATGTCGACGCCGTCCTCGAAAGTGACGATCACCTGCGACAAACCGAACGACGTGATCGAGCGCTGGATCATGGCGTGCGGAACGCCGACCAGGGCGCGCTCGACCGGGATGGTGACCTGCTTTTCCACCTCCTCCGCGGCCTGACCCGGGAACAGGCTGATCACCATCACCTGGACGTTGGTGACGTCCGGAAACGCTTCGACCTTCAGGCGCAGCAGAGTCCGAACGCCGAACAGGGCGAACGCGACGGTAAGGACAACCGTTGCGATCCGCCGATTGACGGCGAGGACAATGAGTCGGTCGAGCATTCGTTCCGGATCGCGAGCCCTGCGCACCCTTATTCGGTAAAGGCGTAAAAGAACAAATAAATATTCACTTTACGCGCTCGACCGAGAACCCCTCCGGGGCCGGATTCGTGAACCCTTCGAAGGCGTTCCGAATTCCGGACGCGCTCCGAGAACCGGCGTTGCCATCGCATCCCGGGCAACCCGTATGAACCTCCGGTTTACCGGAAATATGAAGATATATTCACGAAAACTAAGCCGGGCGTCGGCGTCGCAGACGGAGGACGAATCGAGCCCCGGGAGGACCGAACCCGCTGTCGAACTCGACGGTGCCGCCGAACCGGTTCGCGATCTGCCGGGCGATGGAGAGCCCGAGGCCCGCGCCCTGGTCGATCTCCCCGCGCTCGCGAGCGCCGCGAAAGAACGGTTCGAAAATGTGCGCGCGATCGGCGGCCGGGACGCCGGGCCCGACGTCTTCGACCGCGATGGCGACGGTCTCGTCGGTCGAAGCGACGCGAACCGCGACTTCGGCATCGACGTCGCTGTGCAGAACGGCGTTGTCCACGAGATTCCGGAGCGCACGCGACAGCTCGCGTCGCGCGCCGACGACCCGCGTCGCGGCTCCGTTCGCGGTGGCCGGAGTCAGCACGCGGACGCCACGCGCGCTCGCCGAGCCTTTCGCGGCGCGGAGGGCGTCATCGACGATTTCCACGACCGTGCAATCGTGATCGTCGGGGGACAGCACTTCCGCGCGCACCAGGACGAGCAGGCTTTCGGCAAGCGCGACCAGCGATTCGACGTCGCCCAACGCTTGGGAGATGGTCGTTTCATGCTCCTCGGCCGTGCGGGGTCGTCTGAGCGCAAGCTGCAGCTCGCCCCGCAGCGTCGCGAGTGGAGACATGAGCTCGTGCGCGGCGTGCGAAATGAAGGTGCGTTGCGCCGCGACGAGCGCAGCGAGCTGCTCGATCATGTGGTCGAGATCGGCGGCGAGCGAACGCGTCTCGCTGCTTCCGCGGACGTTTCCACCGACGCGCGCACCGAGGTTACCGCTCGCGACGTCGCGGGCGGCCTTGGCGATCTCCTGAACGTCGCTCGCGAGTCTCCGGCCGAGCCACGTCGCGACGAGCGACGTGAGCGCCGTCGCGGCGACGAGCAGGATCGCGAGCACCCGTGCGAGGAACGCGACGTCGGCGTCGACTTCCTTGCGCGAAGCGGCGAAGAGCAAGGAGTAGCCGTCGAGGCGCATCGGGACGATCACGCCGCGCAGCGAGTGGTTCGCGACGGCGAGGTTCACGCGCAGGCCGTCGGCGGGCACGCCGCGCAGCCCGAGCCCGAGCGCGGCGGCGCTGGGCGCACCGTCGTAGAAGCTCGGCGTTTGCGCGAGCGTGTCGCCGAGCGGGCCGTAGACCGCCGCGTATTCGGTCATCGGCGCGTAGTGTTCGGGGACGCGTGCGGCGCGTGCTTCGAGCACTGGGTGCGCCGGATCGTCCATGTCGGCGAGGCCCGCCGCCAAGCGAGCTTGCGCGAGCAAGGCGCGATCCAGATCCGACGTTTCGTCGCGTTGAACCAGGATGAGCGTCACACCGGACGCGAGAGCCAGGGTCACCATGGTGACCGTGGTCACGGCCAGGGTAACGCGGCTGCGGAGCTTCACGGCGGCGACAGACGATAACCCGCGCCGCGCACCGTTTCGATCATCTTGCCGTGCGGGCCGAGCTTGTCGCGAAGGTTCTTCACGTGGGCTTCGACGACGTTCGACCCGGGATCGAACGTCGTTTCCCAGACCTTGGCGAGCAGCTCGGTTCGCGGGACCACGCGGCCTGCGCCGCGAGCCAGGTAGGCGAGGATCGAGAATTCGCGCGGGGTGAGCGTCAGCGGGGCGCCGGCCAGCGTGGCGCGGCGGTTCAGCCGATCGATGCACAGCGGGCCGACCACCAGGCCTTGGCCGCCGGCGTCTCGGCGCGCTCGCGCTCGGACGCGCGCCAGAAATTCGCCGAGGTCGAACGGCTTGACGATGTAGTCGTCGGCGCCCGCGTCGAGGCCCGCGATGCGCTCCGGTACTTCCCCGCGCGCGGTGAGCATCATCACCGGTGCCGAGTAACCCCGCGAGCGAAGGGTTCGACAAACGGTGAGCCCGTCCACGTCGGGCAGCATCCAATCGAGAACGATGACGTCGTACCCGATCGCTTCCGCCTGCCGGAGCGCGCTCGTCCCGTCGGTGACGAGATCGGTGACGTATCCTTCTTCTTCGAGCGCGCGCTTGAGGAACGCGCCGAGCCTCTTGTTGTCTTCGACGACCAGCATCTTCATGGCGACGTTCGAATCGTTTAGCAGATCGCCGCGGTAGCGCCGGTGCGAGTCGAGGAAACCGCACAAAATCAGAGGCCGAGCTCCGGATCTCCCGCGTGCTCCAGTGCGTCTCGTGAGGAATTCCTCATGGATCGCGGCCCGCGACCTCGCGCGGACGTCTATTGTAGACGAGCCTTGGATCGAAACGCGGTCGGCGACACGCCGTTCCAGCGCTTGAACGCGCGATCGAAGGCGGTGACGTTCGAGAAACCGAGCAGGAAGGCGATCTCGCTGACGGCTTGTTCCGGCTCCTTCAAGTACTGCTCGGCGAGCCGCTTTCGGAGTTCTTCGACGATGGCGCTGAACGTCGCCCCCTCCGATTCGAGCCGGCGCCGCAGCGTGGCCACGCTCATGGCCAGATGCTTGGCCGTCAAGCTCATGCTCACCGTCCCGCGTCCGAGCTGACCGGCGACCTCTTCGCGCACGCGTCCCACCGTCCCTTCGCCGCCCTGGAGGCGTTCGAGGAGACGGCGCGCATGCAGCTCGAACGCCATCGCGATGCGCGGGTTGGCCTGACGCATCGGCGTGTAGAGCCGCGAGCGACGCATGACGATCGCGTTCTCGTGCGCTTCGAACCGGACCGGTGCCTCGAAGGCGCGGTCGTACTCGGCCGCGTACGACGGGCGCGGGTGCACGAGACGAACCTCGAGCGGCGGCTCGTACGACGCGGTGTTTTGTTTGGAGAACCAGAGCGAGGACGCGACCGAGAAGTCGTTTGCCGCCGGCGGCAGCCGGATCCCGTCTTTCACGGTGTACCGCCAGGTCGCGAACTCGTGCCCGACATCCAGCGAGATTTCCGCGGCGTCGTTCAGGAGGCGGAAATAGCGCGCCGAGCACTGGATGCATTCCTCGAGAGTCGCGCACGATCGCGCAGCGTATTCGAGCACGTAGAAATCGCCGGGCTCGAGCTGAGCCCCCGCGCGGAGACCGATCGTCGGATCTCCCATCTCCGCGATCGACTCGGTGAGGATCTGCATCGCGATGCGATGCGAGATGCGCGCATCGGGATCCGCGAAGTCCGCCGGGTCGACGCCCATCCGCTCGAGCACGCCGATGGCCGCCGGATCGCCACCTCGCAGCCGCACGAAGGGCCACAAGAAGCGAACGGAAAGCGAGACTTCTTTCTTCAACCGGGGCGAGGCCACTGACTCGTCGAGATTAGGTCATGCGATGACGAACCGTCATTCGAATCAAACGCGTTCGCGCGCGCAGAGAACGTGTTCGAAACTTTCACACCTGTGGGAAGCGATCACTCTCCATGGCGCGACACGGACGACGGCGTCGCGTCGCGATCGGACGCGGTGCACTTTCGACGTGACCGACTCACCGCGCCGTCGCTCCAGATCGAGCGGCTCGAGGTCCGGCAAGAGCGTCCAAAAAAGCACGTCGCACGAAAGGAAGAGTCAGCGAGCCGTCACACCGCCATTTTCCCACAGCACCACACCCCTCGGTGCGAGGCGTTCGTCGTCAACGAAAAACGAAAGCGCGGAAGGAAATGAGCGAACAGAACGACGCGTACATTGCGAGACGCTGCGGCTACGTCAGTGCTAGCTTCATGGCCGGAGTCGTCGTGCATTCACGGTCGCCCACGGACGCGACGCTATCAGTTCGCCTACTCTGGGCCTTCGCTCGGTTGATGGGCACCCCGGATTGGAGCACCAGCAAGTTGCTGGCTGCTGGAATCTCCGCGTCCGATTTTGCCGATCCCGACGCGCGCATCGGCCACGAAGCGGCGATGGGATTGCTCGAAAACGCCATCGTGGCGTCGAAGAACCCCGCGCTCGGGCTTCACGCCGCGGGCATCGCAGAGCCGGGTGACTTCGACGTGCTCGAATACGCGGCGCGAGGTTGCCCCAATCTCGGCCAGGCGTTCGCGTGCATGGCGAGATATTTCCGTCTGATGAACGAGGCCGCGGAGCTGGAGATCGCGACCGACGACGAGCGCGCGATCCTGTCGTACCGAGTCACGGACGGCGTGCGCCAGCCGCGAGCAGCGGTGGACTTCGCGATCGCGGCGCTCGTCTACTTTGCGCGGCGCAACACGGAGTTCGACGAGAAAGGGATGGAGGTCCGGTTCGTCCACCCCGAGCCGACCTACCTCGCCGAATACGATCGCGTCTTCCGGTGTCGCATCCGATTCGGCTCGACGGAGAACGCCGTCGTGATGCCGCGCGACCGTCTCGACACGCCGATGCGTCGCGCCGACGCCCGCATCACGCGCGCGTTCGAGCTACGCGCCGATCATCTCCTCGATCGGCTCAAGCAAGGCGATGGAACGGCGGGGCGCGTGCGCGATCTCGCGATCAAGCACCTCGGTTCCGGCCAGGTGACGATGGGCTGGACCGCGCGGCGCCTCGCGATGAGCGTACCGACTCTCCGCCGTCATCTCGAAGCCGAGGGCACGACGTTCAGCACCGTGGTCGTCGATGTCCGAAAGCGCATCGCGGCGAATCAGTTGAAGGCCGGCGCCTCGGTGACCGAGCTCGCGTTCGCTCTCGGGTTCTCCAGCGTGTCGGCGTTTCATCGCGCGTTCAAGCGCTGGACGGGCGTGAGCCCCGCGGAGTTTCGGCGCAGCACCGAGACCGAAACCAACGGCGCAAACGATCCGCACCGGAAACAAGCCTGAGCCCGGTTTCGAGAGTTCGCGAGCCGTGCGACTCAGAACCCGTACTGCACGGCGACTTCCGGACCCACCGAGACCAGGGCGTTGCCCGGACCGAACGCGAGGTTCAACCGCGCCGCGCCGGTGAACGCGATGCGCGGAGAGAACTGATAGCGCGCGCCTCCGCCTGCGCTCACGAAACCGGGACCGGTCGTCACCCAGACGTTCACGGGCTGGGTGCCGCGAATCCCCTGGAGAGCGACGTAGCTCGTGTCGCGCGCGTCGAACTTCGCGATGCCCCCGCCGACGAACACCAGCGGGGCAAAGCCAGGCCGAGAGAGCGCGTCGTGACCGAAGAGATACGTGCCGCGAATTTCCGCGTGGAGGTTCGTTCCGAACGCGTGACCATCGCTCGCGGCGGCGCTCCCTGGATAGCCGTTCGCGACGTAACCGACTCGCACGCCGACGAGCACGACCGGAGTGAGCGCGTAGTCGATGGCCACGAGCGCGCGAATGTCGCCGGCCTTCGCCCCACCGACGAGACTCCCCGAATTCCCGGGGATGAGCGCGGCGTTCTGCTTCGTGCCGCGCGCAGGAAAATCTTTGCCGTAAGGGTCCGTGCAGTAAATCCCCTGAGAGTTCTCCGGGACGTCGTTCCGCGCGAGCTGGCAGAGATCGCTCCCGCTCGGCAAGAAGTCGACGTCGACCGTGCCCGCCACGCCGACCCAGATCCGGGCGTACGGAAGTGGCGCATCGGAAGCGATCGAAGGTTCCTCTTTTTTCGGCGCCTCGGGGGTCGAATCGCTCGACGCGGCTTCCTGGTCGTCGTCCGCGCTCGTCGGTTTCGACGACTCGTCCGACTCCGACGCTCCGCCCTTCGCAGCGTTCCAGATCGACGCGAGCTTCGGATCGTCGTCGTGGTTGAAGGCGAGGTCGGGTGAAAGCGACCGGGCGTCCGCGTACGATTTCTTGGCCGCGTCTCCGTCGCCGTCTTCGAACTGCGCGGAGCCGAGCTCGCGCAAGATCGTCGCCTTGGTTTTGGGGTCACAAGCGTCGTCGCCGCACGACGCGAGGGCCGTCGAGAAATGCGCTCGCGCGGCGGCGTAGTCGCCGACGCCGTATTCGCCGAGGCCCTTGCGAAACGCGGCCTTCGCGGCGTGCTCGGACCCGGACGCCGCATCGGCTCCGCGCGCCGACGACAACGCCGCGCCCGCGACGAGAGCGACCTCGGTAACCCGGCGGAGTGAACGGATCCGGATCATTGAGTCGTCGGGGGCGCGGGGAACTTGGGATATCCGAATGCGGCCGCGCAAGCAGTCAGATTCGTCTGTCCGGCGAGCCACGACGTAATGCAGACGTCTTGGTCGTCGCCGGGCGTGATGAGGACGCCGCCCTTGTGCGACTCGAGCCCGCGGGCCTTTCGCACGAACGTGAGCCACTCCGGGTGTTCGCCGTGATCGACGACGACGGCGCTCATCACCGTCGGTTCGAGCCCGACGAGCGAGCGATACGTCGCCTGGTGTTCTTCCGGGGTCGTGGGTTTGCCGCCTTGATTGCGGCTGCAGATCGGGACGTCGACTTGCGACAGACGCAGCCCCTCGCAGCTGTAGATCTGAAGATTGCGCGCGCGCTGTCCGTGGCAGTCGAGCGTGCCGCAGCGCTCGCCGAGGTACGCGGCGACCGGTCCGAACGCGGCCTCCGAGCCGTTCGGCGCGGTGATGCCGATCCGCCCGTCGGCAGGCACGTCGGCGCAGGCTGCCGACAACAGCGCCGAGAGCGCCGAGAGGGCCGCAAATGCCATGGGGAAAGGGAGCCGTGTCATTGAGGTGGACTGATGAAAACGACGCCCGGTGACGTCTGGTTCGGCGGATCGGTGTGGCAATCGGCGCACGAGCCCGAGCGGCCGACGTGGGTTTGCATTTGCTCCTTCAGGTTGCCGAGCACGACGGTCACCTGAAAGGGGTAGACCGGAGTGAAGGTGTCGGGGGTCGTGTAGAAGTTACCGACTTGGTTCGAGAACAACGTGGCCCTCGTTCCGACCGCGTCCTCGATCTGGATCGCGGCGCCGGAAACGGCGACGCCTTGACGGCGCGCCGAATACACGGTGCCCGCGACGCTGAAATCGGGCGAGCCCGGACCCGAGCCACCGTGACACGTGAGACAAGGTTGTCCGGGTCGGTGGGTCGGCCCCGGGCGAACCCCGGGCGCTTCGCCGCCGAGCGCGTCGACCGCGTTGTCGTGGGTCGGGTCGGCGCACGACACCGAGCCGAGAGCGACGGCGAACGCGACGGCAAACGCGATGGACGCGCGAAGCCGCATCAGAATTGCCCCTCGAAGCCGAGCGAGCCGAGTACGGCGCCGCGCTGCTTCACGTACAGATCGTCGAGAAACGCGGTGTACATCTCGTCGCCGGTCAGCGTGAACGCCCACGCTTCCGGATTTTCTCGATGCCCGACGTACCATTTGACGCCGAGTCCGCCTTGCACGGTCCAGAGCGGACCGAGTTCCCGATCGCCGGTGCGATATTCGGGTAGATCCCAACCGAGCCCCGACACGTACGCCCGCTTCCAGAACACGACGCTCTTCTGGACGTGAAAACGGCCGTGAGGCCACAGCGCGAACCGACGTCCGAACTCGAACACCCACCGCAAGTCCGTCGAAGACGCGGCGAGGCCCCACGAGTCGTCGTAGAGGCGTTCTTCGAGCCGGAGCGTCGTCGACCCGATGCGGCGCGCGTAGCGCCCGGTGATCGCATAGCGACGGCGCGAGAGCGGAAGCTGCTCGAGCGGCCGTTCGAAGTTGCGGTTCTGATTCACCCAGTCGACCGACGCGCCCTTGGCCACCGTGGGTGCGACCTCCGGCGAAAACATCGGAACGTAGCGATACGGCTTCGATTGATCGCCGCTCTCGAGCACCACGTCCGCCGAGAGCGAGCCGAGCGAGGCGGGATCGATCACGAAATCTGCGCCGCCTTCGATCGAATTCCGGAGCAAATCCCTGGAAAATACGCTGAACGGCGTGCACCCGTCGTTCAGCCCACCGCACCTTCCGATCGTGTCGCGACTGAAACCGTAGCCGAGATACAAAGACCAATTCTTCTCGTCGAAGTCCTTGGTCAAGAGCGCGTGCCCGCCCCAGGAGAGATAATCGGGCTCGTTCGAGACCGAGCCGCCTATCTCGACACCGAAGTCGTGCGGTTTGTACGCGCCCGACAGGCTTCCGGCGTGACGGACCTCCTGCCAGCGGCGCGACGCAGTAGACACGATGTCCACCGACGCTGCGGAGACGACGTCGACGAGGTAGTTCGCGTGCAGCGACCCTCCGTTCACGTTTTCGACGCCGAGGGCGATCGACGGCGTGAACACCGTCACGTGATCGGTGTCGTCGTACGCCGCCATCTCGATGGCAGCGCTCTCGGTCGCGGTGTCCACGAGCGGGTTCGGATCCGACGGCGACCTCGACGAGGGTTTCTTTTGCGTGTCGGCGTGATCGGTCGACGGCCGATCCGGCGCTTCGGCATCCGATCCGGCCATTGCCGGAGCGGCGACGACGAGCGCCGAAAGCAGAAGGAGAAGCGGCCAAAGCGAGGATTGCTTTCGCTTCAGTTGCATCCGCAGCCGCTCTCGGAGAGCGAGCCCCCTCCTGTCGCTCCTTCGTGCACCGCGAGCACGTGCTGGGCCGCCGGCCCTTCGAGGTCCTGAGTCATCATCGGGCGCGCGAGCCTTCCGCGATCATACGCTGCGACGTGCGCGCACCCGGTGCACAGCGAGAAGAGCCCGACCGAGAATACGGGAACCCAGAACGTTCGCGCGGTCATCGAGGCTTCATCTCCTTGCTTAGTTGTTCAGCGCGCCGGCAGAAACCCATGCGGTGAGCGCGGCGTCGGCACCCTGATCGCTCGACGGACCGCCGGGAGGCATATCGCCGCCGTACCAGCTCAAGCACGACGACCCCAGGCTCGTCAGCGCGGGCGTCGGACCGCCGACGTAGCTCTGACCCGCGAGCCACGTGTACGACGCAGACGGCGTGGGCATGTCCGCGGCGTGGCAGCTCGGACAGTTCCCGATCGTGCCGAGCGCGAAATAGGCCTGGAACACGCCCGACCATGTCCCGGGAGCGCCGCCCCCCTCGCCCGGTGGTGGCGGCGGCTCGGAGAACGTCGCGTCCATGTTGGTGAAGCTGCCGTCAGTCGGCTCGAGCAACTCCGCTCGACCGCCGTAGGCACCCCCCAGCGGATCGGACGGTTTTTCGCAAGCTACGCTCGCCATGGAGGAGACCAGCACTGCAACGTACGCCGCGAGCGACGTCGGTTTCACGGCTTCTTTCCTTTGGTCGGCGAATGATGCCCCGAGTCGGCGTCGGCTCTATCCACTTCCGCGTCGGTCGGCGGCGCGGAAGAGTCCAAACTCGCGTCTTTTTGCGGTGGCTCGTGGCCGGCGTCGTGATGGCCCCCGTCGATGGGTGGAACGGCCGAATCGCCGACGCTCGCGTCGACGCTCGCGTCGTTCACCGGGGGCGTTCCCGCGTCGTGAACCCGCTTCGGCATCTTGTTTATCCACGCGACGATGGCGGCGACGTCCGCATGGTCGACGAGGCGCGTCGCGATGGGCGGCATTTGATTGCCCACCGGGTTGTCCGTGCCGCGATACGAAATGAGGTCCACGAGCAAGCTCGACCCCGCCTCTCCCGGAACGATGCGCGTGCGGCCCTTCCAGCTCGGATTGACGGCGAGCACGCCGAGCGTGGTCGTGAGGCTGTCGAAGGCGGCCGAAGAGCGTCCGTCGAGCAGGGTCGGGTCGAGCCGGAGACGCATCCCCGCCGCGTAACCGATCGCATTCTCGTTGGCGTTGTGACAGGTCGTGCCGCAATTGACGTGCAGCCACGCGAGCGGACCCGCGGCGGCTCCGGTTCCGTCATCGCCGATTTGCAGATGCGTGTTCGCCGGTTT
This sequence comes from uncultured Polyangiaceae bacterium, assembly GCA_964506835.1. Taxonomy (GTDB): domain Bacteria; phylum Myxococcota_A; class Polyangia; order Polyangiales; family Polyangiaceae; genus DASZVB01. Next base: position 297,653 of record CAZDNG010000001.1, on the reverse strand, counting down.
CGGCGAAATGAGACCGCTCGACGCGAGCTCGTCGAGGGTGAGCCCGGTCGCGCCCGCGGTGCCGAGGCCCACCGCTTCGAACCCGAGGATGTAATCGCTCCGACCGCGATGGCACTGCTCGCACTCGCTGTACGTCGGGATGTGATACGTGCCGCCGTCGAGGGGAATGTCGCCACCCATTGACGTCGTGGCCGCGGTCTCGTCGTCGTTCCAGGCGTACGTCGCGTGAACCCAGTCGTTCGTGCCGATCTTCTGGAACAGACGCGTCTCGATCCGCTTGCCGAATTTACTAAACTGCTTCCAGACCTTCGTGCCGATCGGGAAGGTCCATTCGTTCGGATTGGAGTCGTCGATCGTCGTTCCCGGCGGGAGCGAGATGAACCGACTCTTCTCTGCGTTGTCGGCCCAGAGCGGTACGGCGGGCGCGTAGGCCCGCACCCCGCTCGCGACCGTTTTCGTCGCGAGGTCGGAGTACAGGCCCGTGCACTTCAGGTCGTTCGGCGGAACCGTCGCCCCCGCGCAGTCGTCGTGCGAATCGAACACGACGACGACGCGGCCGGCGTCGGGTCTGCTATCGGTGTCGAGCTTTCCGCCGCATGCAGAGACGAGAATCGGGAGCAACGCCAAGACGCTGCGGTTCATGGGTGGACACCTTCATAGACGAATCACTTCCCCGCGTCTTTGGCCGTCCCCGTCGTTCCACCGGAAGCTGCAGTCGTTCCACCGGAAGCTGCAGTCGTTCCGCCGGAAGCCGCGGTCGTGCCACCGGTGGCCGTGGCGGTCGTGCCGCCCGAGCCGGTCGTCCCGCCATTGCCGAACCCACCGGGCCGCATATTGAGGAGGCCGCCGAAGTCGACCGTGCCGCCTTGGGCCGAGGGCGTCAGCGAGCGTAGGTACGCGACCATCCCGCGCTGCTCGTCGGGGGTGCTGATGTCGTTCCACTTGTGGAAATAACTCCAGATGAACTGCGGCACGATCATCTGATCGAACACGCCGCCCGGCGGAATCACGCCCTTCGTGAAGACGCCCGCGAGGTCGGTGTCGCTGAAGCCGCCGGTCTGCTCCGGCGTATGCGCGACGTCCTTGTAGATGCCGCTCGTGGCCGTCGGTCCGTGGCAGTTGATGCAGCCTGGGGGCGCGGCCTTCGGATCGAGGAAGTTACCCGCGTCGGGGCCCTGCATGAAGAACGAGGGCGGCGGCATGCCGCCATCCGCGAACGGATTCGGAACCGGGTTCGAAAGATTGTAGCGCGTGTTGCCCGTCTCCCAATCCGACGGGGAAAACTGCGTGATCGTCAAGAGCGAAGACCCGCAGAGGCTGCCCGCGGTCGCGGTGATCGTCACGGTGCCAGCAGCCTTCGTCGTGAGCATCGCGCCGCCTTGAGCGACCGAGCTGTCCGGCGCGATATCCACCTTCGAGTCGTCCGACGAGGTCCACGTGACGCCGGCGCCACTCACGCCCGACACCACCGCCGGGATCTGGTATTTATGCACGCCGTCGTAACCGGAGTACATCGGGGTGAATAGAATCATGAGCGCCGAGCAGCCGGTGCTCGTACCGCCGCCACTTCCACTGACGATACCGCTGCCACCAGTACCCCCTCCGTTGTTACCGCCTCCGGAGTTGCTCGAGGAGCAGGCGAGCGTGCCCACGCCGAGGGCGCAGCTTCCGAGTCCAAAAGCGACCGAGCGAACGAATCGACGAGAAAATAATTTCATGACGTACCTTTCGAAGCCCTTCCAGTAGGGGGGAAACTACAGGAAAGGCCGACTCGATCCAGGCCAAATATTGCGTCCGCGAATTTCGCAACGGACCGAAAATACCGCTGAATCTGGTTACTCGGACGCCTCGGCTGGAGTTTTCCGCTCGGCAACCTGTCTGCTCGGTCAGCGCACGGTTCGAGCAGTTAGCTTGTAGCGACACGTTCCGTTTCGAGCCTGGCCGAGTGTGATCGATCGCCTCCGGCTTCGGGCTCCGCTGACCGCCCCCGCGCGGACGAACGACCGAGCACGCGGTGTTCGAGGTCGACGGATCCGGAGCGGACGAGGTCCAGCGTGTCCGCTCCGGATCGGTCGCTCTCCGGAGAAGCGGCAACGACGCGTGTCGTTCGTCGCGGCACGACACATTTCGATCCGTGTGCACTCGGACGCGATCGACGTCGTGATGTTCGTCACGCGTCGTGATCGACGCGAGCACGCGTTGGACGCGTTCGTCGTGACGTCGTCGTGGCGCTCGCGACGACTCGTGCACGCGGTCGTGACGTCGTCCATGCGCGCGCTTCCGATCGGTTCGGTTCGAACGGTTCGACTCGATCGCAGAGAGCAAGTCGGTCGTCGTCCTGCTCGGGCGACGAAGGCCTCGACACGGCGCCGTCTCCGCGAAGTGACATTGGCGTGGGCCGAAGCTGGCCCGTCCTGCGCCGCTGCATCCGACATCGACCTACAAGCATGACGCCCACGCACGTTCCGAATGGGAGAAACGCGGGTTCGAAGAAATGCTCGGTGCGGCCGACGAAAAGTCAGCGCTTTCCGATCGACGACGCCGATCCGCGCGTGCGCGCCGAACGCACTCGTACGAAACGTCTCCACTTGGGAACACCAGCGCGCAGAAAATCACCGAGCGCATGCGCCCGTCGTCTGACGCGAAGCGATGGCGAACGCGCGCCAATGACGTACTGTTGTGGTTCCGACGCGGAATGCCTGGGGCGGCGCGTCGCCGAAAGACCACTCCACGTTTCGAGGTTCTTCATGCGTCGTGTAACGGGTTCCTTATTCGCGTTTTGGATCGGAATGCACGTCCTCGGGTGCGGCAGCTCACAGGAGGGTGGCACGCGGGGCGGACAGGGTTCGGTCAATGGCGCGGGCGCGAGCGACGCGGGCGATACCGACGGCGCAGCGGCGAGCAGCGGCACCGGCGGCGGTTTTTCGACCGGCTCTGGCGGCGCAGGCGGCACGCTCGGAACGGGAGGCGCCGCGGCGAACGGCGGCAGCGCGAGTTCCGGAGGCGCTGCGACCGGGGGTCATGCGGGCGCCGGCGGAGTCAGCACGATCGACGGCGGCAACGCTTGCGTGTCGACGAAGGTACAAGCGACGAATGAGCCGCTCGATCTCTTCATCATGCAGGACCGCTCGGGGTCGATGAAGGATGCGACGAGCAGCGGCGACAGCAAGTGGACGGTCATCACCGACGCGATCGGCGCGTTCGTCGCCGACAAGGCATCGACGGGCATCGGCGCGGGCATCGCGTTCTTCGGCATTCCGACCGGAACCGGCGACGACTCGTCGTGCACCGTCGCCGATTATGCAAAACCGGTCGTGCCGATCGCGGCGCTCCCCGGCAACGCGGCCAAGATCACGACCGCCATCAGCGGCGAGAGCCCGAGCGGCAACACGCCGACCGAGCCGGCCCTGCAAGGCGCGCTGAACTACGCGAAGGCGTGGGCCAAAGCCCACCCCACCCACAAGGTGATCGTCGTGTTCGCGACCGACGGTCTCCCGAACGGATGCGGCAGCTCCGTCGCCGGCGCATCGACGATCGCGACGACGGGGCGAACGGCCGCCCCCGCCGTGAACACGTACGTGATCGGCGTCTTCGGCTCCAAAGATTGCCCGAACGGCCTCACCCAGCAGTGCACGGTGGTCGACAACACCAACGCGATCGCCAAGGGCGGCGGCACCGGCTCGGCGTTCATCGTCGACACCAGCGGCAATGCGGAGGCCCAGTTCCTCGCGGCGATGACCGCCATCCGCGCCGCAAACGACTTGGGTTGCCAATACGCGATCCCCAAGGCTCCTTCCGGCAAGACCCTCGATCTCACGGGCGCGACCGTCGAGTACACGCCATCGGGCAAGGCCGAGCGCAATCTGAAAAACGTCGCCTCCGCGGCGGCATGCAAGACCGCCGACGGTTGGTACTACGGGTCGAACAAGATCAATCTCTGCCCGACCACATGCACCAGCGTGAGCGCCGATGCGGGTGCGAAGATCGAGATCTTGCTCGCTTGTGAGGATAACCAGAACGGCTCCGGAGGCACCAGCGGCGCAGGCGGCAACGCGGGGTCGAGCGGCGCCGGCGGAACGGCGGGCGCCGGTGGAACGAGTGGCGCCGGCGGAACGGCGGGCGCGGGCGGCGCGGGTGCGTGTCTCCTCTCCGGTCAGTCGTGCGCGACGGACGGCGACTGCTGCCAGGGCTTCTGCCTCGGCGGCGTGTGCGGGACTATTCAGTAGCGGCAGAGTCGGGCGCGCCGCCGCTCCGATCGCGGTGGGCGCGCACCTGCTCGATGGTGTCCGCGTCCGACGCGCGCTTGTCTTCGCGGTAACGTTTGACGCGAGCGAACCGGAGCGCGACTCCGCCCGGATATTGCGAGCTCGTCTGCACGCCGTCGAACGCGATCTCGACGACGAGCTCCGGACGAACGAACACCGTGAAGTCGTTCCGCGACACTTCGAGCGCGAGTAGCTTCTCGGTTTGCCATTTGAGGAGCTCGTCGGTCATGCCCTTGAACGTCTTGCCGAGCATCACGAACCCGCCCGTGCTCGGGTCGCGCGCCCCGAGGTGGAGATTGCTCAAGAACCCCTTTCGCCGGCCGCTCCCCCATTCGACGGCGAGAACGACGAGGTCGAGGGTGTGGGCCGGCTTCAATTTGAGCCAAGCGGTACCGCGGCGCCCTGCTTCGTACGGCGCGTCGAGCGCCTTGGCCATCAAGCCCTCGTGCCCGCGCGACAGAGCACGCTCGTAGAACGCGCGCGCCGCGGCCTCGTCGCGGACGATTTCGCGCGTCACGACGAGTTCGGGCCCGGCGATGCGCGAGAGCGCGGCGAACCGTTCCGCCTGACCCTGGTCGATCAGATCTTCGCCGTCTCGGTGCATGCAATCGAAGAAGAACGCGGAAAGCGGAATTTCCGCGCGCAGCGTTTCGACGTCGAGTCGCCTTCCGAAGCGGCGCATCGTCGTTTGAAACGTCTCGGGCCTGCCGTCCTTGCGCATCGCGATGGCTTCGCCGTCGAGGACGACCGAGTGCACCGGTAACCGGCGCACGACCTCGACGATCTCCGGCAAACTCGCCGCAACGTCGTTCAACTGCCGCGTGAAGACTCGCACCTCGTCGCCGACGCGATGGACCTGGATGCGTGCGCCGTCGAGCTTGTCTTCGACGGCGACGCTCTCGGCGCCGGAAAACAGATCCGCGAAATCGTCCGCGGTCTGCGCGAGCATCGGCGTGAGCGGCGTGAGCGGCGAAAGCCGGAACTCGGCGAGCCGCGCTTCGCCCCCTTCACGCGCCGCGGCGGCAACCCCGCTCGCATCAGCGGTCAGCATGGCCGCGCGTCGGACGCTCGACGCGCTCACGTTCGCAGCGCGAGCAATCGCCTCGAGCAGGATCCCCTCGAGCGCCCCTTGCCGGAGCTCTCCGACGATCAGCCGCACCAGGAAATTCTGCTCCTCGCGCGTGGCTCGCCGAAAGAGCGCCGCGAGCGCCTCTTGACGGCGCTGGGTCGATCCCGGGCCGGCGATCGACGCCATCGCTTCGAAGGCGCGATCGACGTCCGAAAGGGTGAGCTCGGGCGCGAGCGCCGCATCGCCGGACGCCATGGCGTGCACCGTTCGATAGCCGATTCCGATTTTGCCCTGACGAAGATCGCCGGACAGATACGCCACGCCAATCCGCGTCTCGTCGGCGTCCATCTCGGCGAGGCACGCGGCGAGTCGCTCGATTTTCTTCGAGCGGGCGCGCACCTCCGAGACGTCGCGCGACGCGGCAACGAGCTCGCCGAACTTCATCTCGCACAACGTGGGGCTGGGCTCGCGGGCCGTCGAGGGGACGGCGCGGCGCGCCTCAGCCGGTGGGTTCGCGACGCCGATTGGCCTCGTCGAATCGGCTCCGAAGCAGGGCGAGCTCCTGCGCGAGGACGAGATTCTTCCGGATGAGCGACGACACGACGACCGACAGATAGAGGAGCATCGCGAACGAGAGGAGCGACGCGAGCGCGACCAAGAGGAGCGGTTGATAGAGGATACCCAGGAATCGCGCGAGCTTTGCCCAGGGGCGGATCCAGACGCCGAGTACGGCCGGAACCAGCGCCGCAAAGAGCCACGGCAACCAGAGCACGTGTTGAATGCGCCGCCGTCGGATGAGCTCCACGACGAGGAAGGTCGCGGCACCCGACGCGACCACGGCAACCCATTGATACAGCTCGAGCATCACGCATCTCCTCCGGCGCTCCCGCCGGCGCGCTCTTCGACCCGACCGATGACCAGCGCGATGGTCACTTTGATCATGTAATAGATGGCCCGCACGGCGTCGATCGACGACCGACCGCCGGCGCGCGCGCGCATGGCGATGGGTTCTTCGCGGATGCGGCAGCCCGATCGGGCGAGACGGATCAACGAATCGACCTCCGGGTAGTCGGAGGCGTACTCGGCGCGCAGCACGGCCGCCGCCCGCCGGTTCGCGACCCAGCACCCCGACGTCGGGTCGGTGATGCGAAGACCCGAGAGCGCGCGCAACAGGAGCGCGAACCAGTGCGACCCGAGCCGTCGCATCAGCGTCGACTGGAAGCCTTTCTTCTGGAGATATCGCGAACCGAGGGCGAAGTCGGCGCGATCCGCCTCGACGAGGGCGACCAGCGCGGAGAGCGTGTGCGGGTCGTGCTGGCCGTCTCCGTCGAGCCGCGCGATGAGCGAGTAGCCCCGCTCGAGCCCCCAGGCCACCCCCGCTTGAACCGTCGCGCCGATGCCGCAATTGAACGGCAGCGCGAGCACGCGAGCCCCGGCGTGGGCGGCGACTTGCGCGGTGTCGTCGGTCGACCCGTCGTCGACGACCAGGACGTCGGGGGGATCGTCGAGCCGGACGAGCTCGGCGACGAGCGTGCCGATGGACGACGCCTCGTTGTACGCGGGCAGGACCGCCACCACGCGCCGCCGATTTTGCTCCACGCGCGCCGAGGATAGCGCGCATCGGTCGCGACAGGGTCCCTCGGTCGGCGAAAAGTCGCGTTCCCGTCCTCGGGCCGTTTCTTTTTCATGCCGGCGGCCGGCCGATTTGCACCCGTTCGAAATGGCGTGGCAGCATCACCCTCGTGCATCTCAGAGGCGTGGCGTTCGTAGGGTACTTGCTCGGCGGGTGCGCCGGGCCGACCCACCCGACTGCGCCGCCGGCGTCGAACTCGAACCCCGTGACGATCTCCATCGTCGCGACCAACGACGTCCACGGTCAGATCGAGCGGCTCGAGTACTTCAGCGGTTTCTTGAACAACGTCGAGCGGGCGCGCGGCGGCGACGTCCTTCTCGTGGATGCGGGCGACGCCATTCAGGGGACCATCGAGTCGAACATGAACGAGGGCAAGGCGGTGTTTTCGGCCTACGACGCGATGCGGTACGCGGCGCTCGCGATCGGGAACCACGAGTTCGATTTCGGACCGGTGGGCTTGGACAGTGTTCCCCGGACCCCCGAAGACGACCCTCAGGGGGCGCTCCGCGCTCGGATCGCCGAAGCGCACTTCCCGGTGCTCAGCGCGAACCTCGCTCGCGACGATGGCCGACCACTCAATTGGTCGAATCTGGCGGCGTCGACCCTGACCGAAGTGCACGGCGTGAAGATCGGCATCGTCGGGCTCCTCACCGTCGACGCGCCCGACGTGATCAAGCAATCGGTGTTCGCCGGGTTGCACGTGACGCCGCTCGTCGACGCAGCGATCCGCGAGGCGCGGCTTCTCCGCGAACGAGCTGCGGACGTCGTGGTCGTCGTCGCGCACGCGGGCGGCGAGTGCACGAAGTTCGACGACCCGAACGATCTGTCGAGCTGCGACCCGAACAGCGAGATCTTTCGCTTCGCGCGCGCGCTTCCCCGCGGCCTGGTCGACGTGATCGTCGGCGGGCATCGCAACGCCGGCGTCGCTCACGTGGTCGCGGGAATTCCCATCGTTCACGCGCCGTCGAACTTGCTCGCGTTCTCGCGCGTGGACCTGACGTTCGATCCGGCGACCCGAAAAGTGACGGGACGTAAGGTGCAACCGCCGCACGCGATCTGCACGCAACCCGACGTCGCGAAGTGCGAACCCGGGGACTACGAGGGCGCGAAGGTCGTCCCCGATCCGAAGGTGACGGCCGTTCTTTCGCCGGCGCTGGCGACGGCGAGCGGGCTCCGCGCGCGTCCCATCGGCGTCACGGTCGAGGCGCCGTTCCCGATCGAGCGGCATGGCGAGACGGCGATCGGTAACCTGTTCGCCGACATTTTGCATGAAGCGGAGCCAGGGTCCGATTTTGCCTTCAGCAACGCCGGCAGCATCCGCGACACGCTGCCGGCCGGCGCTCTGACGTTCGGCGAGCTGCATCACGTCATGCCGTTCGACAACCAGCTCGCTCGGTTACGCCTCACGGGGACCGAAGTGAAGGCGATCTTGACGCGAAATCTGGCCGACGGAGAGCACGGCCTCCTCGCGGTGTCGGGCATCACGGTGTCGACGAAATGTGTGGGGCCGGCGCTGCAAGTGGTGGTCCGTCGAAAAAATGGCGCGGTCGTGCGCGACGACGATCGGCTCGTCGCCGTCACCAACGACTTCATGGCGCTCGGCGGTGACGGCTTGGTCGACAGCGCCCACGTGCCGAAGACCTCCGTCGAAATAGACCTCGAAAAGAAGGAGCTCGACGCCCTCATCGGCGGACTCGCGCGACGAAAGAGCATTCGCCCCGACGACCCGGCGCTCAAGGATCCGTCGCATCCGCGCCTCGCTCCCCCCGAACCCTGCCGTTGAACGCTCGCGAGTTGGTGCTCACGGCGCGCCGGCGCCGCACGAGACCCCAGTCGTAGGGGGTAACTCTGCGAGATCAAGGCTTCGGCGATCTCCGGGTTAGCTCGCGAGGGAGGGGTTCTCGAGCAACGGCGAGAGATACTTCGATGCATCGAACTATCTGATGCATCAAAGTATCTGCACTCCACGCTGGGGATGGTCGCCCCGGCGCGCTCGCTATCGCGCCGCGCTCTGGTCTCGAACCGGCGCGCTCGCTTTCGCGCCGCGCTCTGGTCTCGAACCGGCGCGCTCGCTATCGCGCCGCGCTCTGGTCTCGAACCGGCGCGCTCGCTATCGCGCCGCGCTCTGGT
>CAZDNG010000001.1:206484-288456 GCA_964506835.1 uncultured Polyangiaceae bacterium | reverse complement strand
TCGCGCCGCGCTCTGGTCTCGAACCGGCGCGCTCGCTATCGCGCCGCGCTCTGGTCTCGAACCGGCGCGCTCGCTATCGCGCCGCGCCGGGGGCGTCGATGAAGCGCTGGACGAGGACGAGGTCGAGCCAGCGGCCGTGCTTCCAGCCGACTTCGGGCAGGCGCGCCACTTCGACGAAGCCGAGCTCGGCGTGGAAGGCGAGCGAGCGCGTGTTCGTCGCGTCGACGGCGCCGATCATGGCGTGGACGCCGAGCGCTCGGGCGCGTTCGAGGAGCGCGTGCATGAGCGCCCGACCGACGCCCTTGCCCCAGGCGTTCGCGAACACGTTGACCGAGTGTTCCACGGTGAAGCGATAGCCGGGCCAGCGGAGCGAGTCGCGGAAATCGCCGAAACCCGCCGTTCCGACGACGACCCCGCCATCGGTCGCGACCAGGGTCGGGAACCCGCGCGCTCGGCGGGCTTCGAACGACGCCGTGCGGTCGGCCAACGACTGCGGATGCTCCGTGTACGTGAACGTCGTCGTGCCGAGGAGCTCGTTGTAGAGCGCGGTGACCGCGGGAAGATCGTCGAGCTCGGCGTCGCGAATCTCCATCATGTTTCCGTGTCTGCGTGTCTCCGGGCGTCCATGGATACCGGGATATCGCGCGCTCGGCCAGGACGACTCGAAGCGGAATGTGACGGGTCGGTGGCGTCGCTCGGTGCATTTTTCGACGACCTCCTCCGCCGCGGGCGGAGCGCTCGGGCGAGCATGCGGCTTGGAGGAGGTCGACCATCCGAAGGATGGGCGGGTGGAGGCACCCGTGGTAGCAACCGGGCGCCATGAGTCGCATCTATCGCTCGCTTCCGCCGCGCGGCACGCGCATCGGCATTGCGTTTTCCGGCGGCCTCGACACGCGAACCGCCGTCGCGTGGCTCGCGCGCAACGGCATGGAGGTGTGCGCATACACCGCCGACCTCGCGCAACCCGACGAGAAGGACCCCGCCGCGATTCCGCCGGTCGCGACCGAGCACGGCGCGGTGCTGGCGCGGCTCGTCGATTGCCGAGAAGCCCTCGCGCGCGAAGGCGTCGTGGCGATTCAATGCGGCGCGTTCCATCTCTCGACCGGCGGGAAGAAGTATTTCAACACCACGCCGCTCGGTCGCGCGGTGACCGCCACGTCGATCATCCGCGCGATGCGCGACGACAACGTGAACGTGTTCGGGGACGGCAGCACCCACAAGGGCAACGACATCCAGAGGTTTTATCGGTACGGCGTGCTCACCAACCCCGACTTGAAGATCTACAAGCCGTGGCTCGATCAGAAATTCGTCGACGAGTTCGGCGGACGAAAAGAAATGAGCGAGTACCTCGAGAGCGTCGGGCTCCCGTACACGATGTCGAAGGAAAAGGCGTACAGCACGGACGCGAACGTGCTCGGCGCGACGCACGAGGCGAAGGACCTCGAGCACCTCGACAAGGGCATGAACATCGTCGACCCGATCATGGGCGTCGCGCCGTACCGCGCGAGCGACCGGATCGAGCCGGAGACGGTGACCGTCGAGTTCGAGCGCGGCGTCCCGATCGCGATCGGCGGCGTGCGCTTCCAGAACTTGATCGACGTGATCCTCGAAGCGAACCGGGTCGGCGGCCGTCACGGCCTCGGGATGAGCGATCAGATCGAAAACCGGGTCATCGACGCGAAGAGCCGCGGCATTTACGAAGCGCCGGGCATGGCCCTCCTTCACGTGGCGTACGAGCGCCTCCTCTCGGCGATCCACAACGAAAATACGCTGGATCTCTACTTTTCGCTCGGCCGGCGTCTCGGACGCATCCTTTACGAGGGCAAGTGGTTCGACGCCGAGGCGATGCTCATCAAGGACGCGCTCACGCGCTGGGTCGCGCCGAGCGTGACGGGCTCGGTGAAACTCGAGCTTCGCCGCGGCGACGACTATTCGATCCTCGATACGCGCGCCGCGTACATGGCGTACGCGCCGGAAAAGCTGTCGATGGAACGCGTCGCGGAGCCGGCGTTCAGCCCCGCCGATCGAATCGGCGCGCTCGAGATGCAAAACTTGTCGGTGATCGACGGGCGACAATTCCTGGTGCAACACCTCGAAGCGGTGGCTCGCCTCGGGACACCCCAGAGCATCTTGCCGGAGTTGCTCGGCGAGGACGACAAGCCGACCGAGAGATCGTAGCGGCGACCGACCCTCGCTCAGCGGGCGACACGGCCGAGCAAGCCGCCGACCAGGCCGAGGAGCCCGCCGGAAATGAGCCCGGCGACGTGGGTGCCGTTCGCGGCGGGGCCGAAAGCGCCGGAAAAACCGAGGACGAGACAGATCATCAAAATGACGATGACACTCTGTGGAAGCGCGAGGCCGAACGACGGATCGACGCGCTGCCGTACCCACGCATAGCCGAAGAGCGCATAGAGCACGCCGGACATGCCGCCGAACATCGGGCTGCCCGTCCAGATGTATTGCGCGACGTTCGAGATGATCGCCGTCGAGACGACCAGCGAGAGGAACCGCGGCGAACCGATGCGCGGCTCGAGCGCCGAACCGAGGTCGAGCAGCCACCACATGTTGAAGAAGATGTGGAGCAGGCCGAAGTGCAGGAAAATCGGGGTGATGAGCCGCCAGACCTGGCCGTGGCGGACGAGCCCGAACGGCGCGCCGCCGTCGGGGACGTCGATGAGCAAGTATACGAGCGCATCGTCCCTTTTTCCGAGCCCGGTGACGAGCGCGACGAGAATGCTGACCGCGATGAGCACGAACGTGACGCGCGTCGCTCGCCCGACCTGACCCCGCCAACTGGTCCGCACGTTGACGACTTCGTGGCGCGAGCGGCGCTCTTCGACGGTCGCGAGCTTCTGCTTGCGCTCGACGCAGCCCTGAGCGGCGAGGTGTTCCGGCGCGTCGGGGTTGGCGTCGAAGGCCGCCCACGACGCGCGAGACGTTTCGACGTCGCGCTCGTCGAGCACCCAGACGATGTACGCGCCCTCTCTCGCGCGCGACACCTCGGTGTCGATCTCCTTCGCACAGAGCACGTCGGCGAAACGCTTCGCCGTTCGCTCGTCGTCGAAAGTCGCGACCTGACGCATGAAACACCGGTCCTATAACCCGTCCGAGGCGCCAACGTCGCGCCGAATCAGGCGATTTTCGCCGCGCTGGGACGTTTCCCCCTGCCCGGTGCGGGCGCCGCGGCTCGAGCGAGCTCGACGAAGGCGGCGGCGGCTCTCGAGAGCGAGCCGCGAACGGGGGTGACGAGCCCGACGTTGCGGCGCGGACCGGTGCCGCCGAGCTCGACGGCAACCAGGGTTTTAGCGGCGATTTCGCGTTCGACGGCCAGCCGCGGCACGACGGAAATCCCGAACCCGAGCTCCGCGAGTCGTTTCAACACTTCGACACTCGCTGTCTCCATGAGCACGCGCGGTCGTTCGCCGAGACGCTGGAACGCCTCGTCGAGCCGCGACCGACTTCCCGTCGTGCGATCGAGCAGGAGTAGCGGCTCCTTCGCGATATCCTCGACACGGAGCCGACGCCGCCGCGAAAAGGGGTGATCGCGCGGACAGATCACGACGTCTTCGTGCGCGACCAGCGCCTCGTAGTGCAGCCTTTCGGCGAGCGAGCGACCCGCGCCGCCCGCGGTCACCGGCAACGGCAGCGTCACGACGCCGACGTCGACGCGCCGCTCGGCGACGCGCGCGGCGGTGACCGGCGAAGGCCGCGTGTCGAGACGGAGCTCGACGCCGGGGTAACGCGCCCGATAAGCGAGCAACACCGGCGGCAAGAAGTAGCAAGCGAGCGTGTCGGTGGTGCCGATCACCAGCGCGCCCGAACGGAGATCGGACAGGGCGGCGAGGCGCTCGCGCGCGAGCGCCAGATCCGCCAGGACTCGCTCTGCGTGCTCGAGGAGCAGCCGCCCCGCTTCGGTGAGCTCCGTGCGACGGCCGTCGCGGACGAAGAGCCGCTGACCGAGTTCGCGTTCGAGGTGGAGAATCGCCTGGCTCACCGCCGACTGCGTGCGCTTCAGCTCGCGCGCGGCGCTCGAGAAGCCGTGGTGCTTTTCGACCGCGACGAAAACCGCCAATCGATCGCTGCCGAGCGGCTCATTAGTCATACTGATAGATCTGATTAATTCTATTCGCTTGCACGATGCAACCCCCGGAGACAAGGTCCGGCCGTGGCGGTGCTCGTCCTTCCCGGCTCTCCAGCTTTTTCTCCGGCACGCCTCGAGCGGCGCCTCGTCCAGATTCGCGAAAAATCCCGACGAATAGCCGGGATTTCGGCTCGTTTTCTCCATTTCGTCGATCTCGAATCGCCGCTCGACGACGCCGGAATGCGGACCCTCGGGCAGCTCCTCCGCTACGGCCCGAAGGGCGAACAAGCGGCGGTCCGCGGTCTCACGCTCGTGGTCGTGCCGCGGCTCGGGACGCGCTCGCCGTGGTCGTCGAAGGCCACCGACATCGCGCATCTGTCCGGGCTCGGGGAAGTGCGCCGCGTCGAGCGCGGCATCGAGTACGTCGTTGCCGGTGACGGGCTCGACGTGGAGGCGCTCGCCGTCGCGCTGCACGATCGGATGACCGAATCCGTGCTCTCGAGCGCGAACGACGCCGAGCGGCTCTTCGCGCGCGCCGAGCCGCGTGCGGTCGGGCGAGTCGACGTGCTCGTAGAGGGACGGAACGCGCTCGAGCGGGCCAACGGGGAGATGGGGCTCGCGCTCGCGCCGGACGAAATCGACTACCTCGCCCAGGCCTTCGTGTCGCTCGATCGAAACCCGACCGACGTCGAGCTCATGATGTTTGCGCAGGCGAACAGCGAGCACTGCCGGCACAAGATCTTCAACGCAGAGTTCGTCGTGGACGGGCAGGACATGCCGCTCTCCTTGTTCAAGATGATCCGGAACACGACGGAGAAGAGCCCGGACGGCGTGCTCTCCGCGTACAGCGACAACGCCGCGGTGATGCAAGGGTTCGAAGGCAGCCGTTTCTTCGCCGACCCCGTACGCCACGTGTACGGCTCGGTAAACGAGCCGGTCCACGTGCTCATGAAGGTGGAGACCCACAACCACCCGACGGCGATTTCACCGCATCCCGGCGCGGCGACGGGCTCGGGCGGCGAGATCCGCGACGAGGGCGCGACGGGCCGCGGCGCGAAGCCCAAGGCGGGGCTCACCGGATTTTCGGTGTCGAACCTCCGGATCCCGAACCTGATCCGACCGTGGGAGCGGCACGACTACGGTAAGCCCGGTCGCATCGCGTCGGCGCTCGACATCATGCTCGAGGCACCGCTCGGCGGTGCCGCGTTCAACAACGAGTTCGGTCGTCCGTGCCTCACCGGCTATTTCCGCACCTTCGAGACCACCGCGGAGGGTCCCGCCGGACGCGAGCGGCGCGGGTATCACAAGCCGATCATGATCGCCGGCGGCTACGGAAACGTCCGCGCGGCGCACGTGACGAAGACGGCCGTCCGGGACGGCGCGCCGATCGTGGTGCTCGGCGGCCCGGCGATGCTCATCGGGCTCGGCGGCGGCGCCGCGTCGTCGGTCGCGTCGGGCTCGTCGGCCGAGGACTTGGACTTCGCGTCGGTGCAACGCGACAACGCCGAGATCCAGCGGCGCTGCCAGGAGGTCATCGACGCGTGCTGGGCGCTCGGCGACGAAAATCCGATCGCGTCGATCCACGACGTCGGCGCGGGCGGGCTCTCGAACGCGATCCCCGAGCTGGTCCACGACCAGGGCAAGGGCGCTCGGCTCGAGCTTCGCAAGGTTCCGAACGACGAGCCCGGCATGTCGCCGCTCGAAGTGTGGTGCAACGAAGCGCAAGAGCGCTACGTGCTCGCGCTCGATCCCGACGGTGTTTCGCGTTTCGAAGCGTTCTGCGCGCGCGAGCGTTGCCCCTACGCCGTCCTCGGGACGGCGACGAACGACGGACGGCTCGAGGTGAACGACGCCTGGCTCGGTGGCCGCCCGATCGAGCTTCCTCTCGACGTGCTCTTCGGCAAGCCGCCGAAGATGGTCCGCCGCGTGACGCACGGCTCGTTCACGCCGAGGCGTTTCGATACCGCGACGATCACGCTCCACGAGGCCGCGGAACGCGTGCTGAAGTTCCCTGCCGTCGCCGACAAGACCTTTCTCGTCACCATCGGCGATCGCTCGGTCGGCGGCCTCGTCGTTCGCGATCAGATGGTTGGCCCGTTCCAGGTTCCGGTCGCCGACGCGGCCGTCACTCACACGGGCTTCGAAGGCGTCACCGGCGAAGCGATGGCGATGGGCGAGCGCGCGCCGATCGCGCTCCTCGACGCGGCGGCTTCTGCGCGCATGGCCGTCGCCGAAGCGCTCACCAACATCGCCGCGGCGCGGATCGACCGGCTCTCCGACGTCAAGTTGTCGGCGAACTGGATGTGCGCGGCGGGGCACCCCGGCGAAGACGCGCGCCTCTACGATGCGGTTCATGCGATCGGGATGGAGCTCTGTCCGGCTCTCGGCGTCGCGATTCCGGTCGGCAAGGATTCGATGTCGATGCGCACCGTCTGGCACGACGCCGACGGCGCGCGCAGCGTGACCGCGCCGCTGTCGGTCATCATCACGGCGTTCGCGCCGGTCTCGGACGTGCGCCGCTCGCTCACGCCGGAGCTCCGGCGCGACGTCGGGGAGACCGCGCTGCTCCTCGTCGATCTCGGCCGTGGAAAAAACCGGCTCGGCGGCTCGGCGTTGGCCCAGGTGTGGAGCGAGCTCGGCGACGTCCCGCCGGATCTCGACGACCCCGCGCTCCTCCGCGGGTTCTTCGCGGCCATCCAGGAATCGAACGAAGAACGGCTCCTCCTCGCTTATCACGATCGCTCCGACGGCGGCCTCTTCGTCACGCTCCTCGAAATGGCGTTCGCCGGCGGCGCCGGTCTGCACGTCGACCTCTCGGACGTCGAAGGCGATCCGCTCGCGGTGCTCTTCGCCGAGGAGCTCGGCGCGGTGCTCCAGGTACGCGCGGGCGACGTCGATCGCGTGAGCGCCGTGTTCGGTCGTCACGGTCTCGCAGAGCTCGTGCACGCGATCGGGTCCCCGACGCGCGGCAATCGCATCGTCGTTCGCCGGGGCGGCGCGACGCTCTTCGAAGACGCCCGAACGACGCTTCGCGGCTTCTGGTCGGAGACGACGCACGCCATGCAGACCCTGCGCGACGATCCGGCGTCGGCCGACGAAGAGCACGCGCTCCGTCTCGACGCGGACGATCCCGGGCTCACGCCGGAATTGACGTTCGACCCCGATCTCGACGTCTCCGCGCCGTTCATCGCCCGGAGCGCGCGCCCCAAAATCGCCATTTTCCGCGAACAAGGCGTCAACGGGCAGGTCGAGATGGCGGCGGCTTTTTTTGCCGCGGGGTTCGAGTGCATCGACGTCCACATGAGCGACGTGCTCGGCGGTCATACGGACCTCCGCGACGTTCGCGGGCTCGCCGCGTGCGGCGGCTTCTCTTACGGCGACGTGCTCGGCGCCGGTGAAGGGTGGGCGAAGTCCATCCTGTTCAACGCGCGCGCGCGCGACGCACTCCAGGCGTTCTTCGAGCGCTCCGATACGTTTTCGCTCGGCGTGTGCAACGGCTGTCAGATGCTCACCAATCTGAAGGAGCTGATCCCCGGCGCGGCGTCGTGGCCGAGGTTCGTCCAGAATCGTTCGGAGCGGTTCGAAGCGCGGCTCAGCTTGGTGCGCATCGAGCCCTCGCCGTCCGTGCTCTTGTCGGGAATGGAGACGGCGCGGCTTCCCATCGTCGTCGCGCACGGCGAGGGACGCGCCGAGTTCGAAGACGACGCGCACCGAGCGCGGCTCGAAGCGTCGGGGCTCGTCGCCGCGCGGTTCGTCGATCACCACGGCGCCGTCACCGAGCACTATCCGGAGAACCCGAACGGCTCTCCGGCGGGAATCACCGCCCTGACCACCCCCGACGGGCGCGCGACGGTGCTGATGCCGCACCCCGAACGCGTGTTCCGCGTCTCGTGCCATTCGTGGCATCCGCGAGACTGGCTCGGCGACGCTCCTTTCATGCGGCTTTTCCGGAACGCTCGCGCCTGGGTCGGCTGATCGGTCTTTGCCGAGAAAACGGCGCGTGGCGCCCACCAACGGGCGCCCTATAGACGAGGGATGGCGCACGTCGCGTTTCTCGGCACGGGGCTCATCGGTTCGAAAATGATCGAGCGCCAGCGCGCGCTCGGGGCGAACGTGATCGCGTGGAACCGGACGCGCTCGAAAGCCGAAGCGCTGGTTCACCTCGGCGTGCGCGTCGCCGATACGCCGGCCGACGCCGTTCGCGGCGCCGAACGCGTGCACATCGTCCTCACCGACGACGCGGCGGTCGACGAAGTGCTCGCCGCCGCCGACGGCGCCTTGGCAAAAGCCGATCTCGTCATCGACCATTCCACGACGTCGCCGAAGCTCACGGCCGAGCGCGCCGCACGCCTCGCCGCGCGCGATCTACGATTTTTGCACGCGCCGATCTTCATGAGCCCGCAGGCGGCGCAAAACGGCGCGGGGGTCATGATGGTCGCCGGTCCGGCTCCCATCGCCGATTTTGCTCAAGGGGCGCTCGCGAAAATGACCGGAGACGTCTGGTACGTCGGCGAGCGCCTCGATCTCGCGGCGTCGTACAAGCTGTTCGGCAACGCCATGATCTTCGCCCTGTGTGCAGGGCTCTCCGACGTGTTCGCTCTCGGAAAGTCGCTCGGAGTGAAACCGACCGACGTGCATCGTCTCTTTTCGCGCTTCAATGTCGCGGCCGTACTCGAATATCGCGGCCGCGCGATGGCCGAGGCCAACTTCGCGCCGGCGTTCGAGCTCACGATGGCGCGAAAAGACCTTCGCTTGATGGTCGAATCCGCTGCGTCCCACGCCAATTTGCTCACGATCCTTCCGACCCTCGTGAATCGGTTCGACGAGCTCATCGAGCAGGGGCACGGCCAAAAGGACCTGGGCGTCATCGCCATCGACGCCGTCGGCGACGGCTGATCCGACGACGAAGGCCGTTCGAAGGACGGGCTCCGGGGGCGTTCCTTATCGAGGCGCGGAGAGGACGCTTGCGTCAGGAAGCGCGGTGAGATACTTCCGGGCGCTCCCGCTGGGGACCGCTTCAATGACGGATGCGAGGGTTCGGCACCGAAAGATCGCCCCGATGGCTCTTCGTCGCACGCTAACGGCTCGATGTTTTGGCGCGGCATTGCTGGGTGTCGCCGCGGTGTTCGGCGCGTCGCCGAGCTTCGCCGACGACGCCACCGGCGGCACGGTGAGCGTCGCTCTTGACGCACCGCAACAGTCCGCGACGCCGAGCGCCGATTCGGGCGGAAGCGGCGGCGGCTTCGACGACCGGTCCAGCGCGCATCCGGCGACCTACGAATTCGCGTTCGTATCGGTGGGCGCGTATCAAAACTGGGCGATCGCCGGACGCGCTCTGTACTTCGGGATCGGCGGCGGTGTGGGCCCGCCCCTCTTCCGCTACTCGAAGCTCGGCACGAACACCGCCGGCATGGATCCGTCGCTCGAGATCGTCTACGCGAACGCCTATCTGCGGCTGAAGCCGGTGCCTTACGTCGACCTCGACGTGGGCCCGAAAATCGCCATCACCAGCGCACTCTGGGACGTCGATCGTGCGCCTCAAGCCGGTCTGTCCTACGGCGGATACGTCGATCTCCGGTTCGGCAGCCGGACCGTGAAGTTCGGCCCGCGCTTCGAGTACGATCGCGTCGCCTACTTCGATCAGTATCAAAAAGGCTGGCGGCTCACGCCGATCATGCTCCGCGTCGAGCACTGATTTCGCTGCTTTTTCGGGCGCGGCGTCGCACCCCCCCGCCCGGGCTCCTTCACGTTTCTTAACGAAACTCGGTCTCGGCGCTTAACGACCGCTGCCCATCCTGGTTTCTGTCGCATCACGCGGCGGACAGGAAGAGGCACATGTTCGGTTTTTTTGTTGGCACCGTTTCTCTCATTGGGCTCGCGGCGATGGCGTTTCGCGGCCGGCGATATCGCTACGCACACGGAATGACGGGAATGCACCGCGGGATGCGCTACGGCATGCATCGCGGGTTTCGGCGACGCGCCCTTTATTACGTCCTCGAACGACTCGACACGACGCCCGGACAAGAGAAGGCGATTTTAGAGGCGATCGACGGCTTCAGCGAGCGAGCGCGTGCCGCCGCCGACGACGCGCGAGAGACGCGGAAGGACGTCGCCGAGGCGTTCCGCGCCGATGCGTTCGACCGCGGAAGCTTTGCCGCCCTCTTCGACGTTCACGTCGATGCGGCGACGACGCTCCGCGACGAGTTCGCCAAGACGGTCGCGACGATCCACGAGGTCTTGAACGAACGGCAGAGGCAGCGACTCGCCGACTTGCTCGAAACCGGTCCACGCTTTGCGTACGGCTGCTGAGCGACCGAGAAAGGACGCCATGTTCATCCTGCGAAGACTCACGATGCTCGCGCTCTTGTTCGGCGTATTCGCCGGGTTCGGTTCGGCCTTCCGCAGCCATTTCCGGCATCGGCACGACCTCTACGAGCGCCATTTCGCCGCCCTCTGCGCGGACGCCGCGCGCCACCCCGGAGCGACGCCTCCCGATCCGTCGCTCTGAATGACGGTAGACTGACGCCGTGCCCGCGCGAGTTCTCGTCATCGACGACGACGCCCGATTGTTCGAATTGCTCGCGAGCTACCTCGAGCAAAACGACGTTCGAGCGACTCACGCGGGCGACGGCCGGAAGGGCCTCGCGGAGCTCGAGCACGGCGCTTACGACGCCGTGCTCCTCGACGTCATGATGCCCGGCCTCGACGGTCTCCAGGTCCTCCGAAAAATCCGCGAGCGTCACCCCGTGCCCGTCATCATGCTCACGGCGAAGGGCGACGAAACCGATCGCGTCGTGGGGCTCGAGCTCGGAGCGGACGACTACCTCGGCAAACCCTTCAGCCCGCGCGAGCTCCTGGCGCGTCTTCGCGCCGTCCTCCGGCGCGCGCAGCCCGACGTGACCAGCGAGCGGCTCGTGGCGGCCAACGTGGCCGTCGACGTCGCCGCGCGCTCGGCGCTGGTCGACGGCGCGGTCGTCGAGCTCACGGGGCTCGAGTTCGACTTGCTCGTCGCACTCATGCGGCGCGCCGGCAGAGTCGTTCCTCGGACGGCCCTGCTCTCGGAAGCGGGACGGAGCGACGTGATCGTCAGCGAACGGACCATCGACGTGCACATCTCGCATCTACGCCGGAAAATCGGAGACAAAAGCCGAGATCCGCCGCTCATCCGGACCATCCGCGGCGTCGGCTACGTGCTCGCGAAGGACGCATGAGACCTCGGCATTTCCGGGGGCACCGGGCTCGTCACGGGCGCTACCGGCACGGCGTGTCGCTCCGCCGACGGCTCTTCCTGTGGTTCGGCGCGTCGATCGCGCTCACCGGGTTCGTCACGGCGGGCGTGCTCCGAACGACGGCGCCCTGGGGACATTCTTACGCCGACGAAGTGGGGAGGCTCCGCGCCTTTGCGTCCGAGCGGTTCGGCGCGGTGTGGAACGACGACGCGGCTCGCCGCGAGCTCGCGAGCTCCGTCGCGCGCGCGTTCGACGTCGGCGTGACGCTGCGAAGCGCGGACCGCGCGCCGCTCTTCACCACGGGCGACTGCTCCGCGGCAGACGTGGTGCTCCCCGTCGAACGAAACGGCGCCGCGATCGGCCAGGTCGACGTGTGCATGCACCCGGCGCACGGCACGCGTCGCGCGCCCTTCTTTCTGGCGATCGTCGCCGCGAGTCTCACCTTGTGGGGCGCGTCCTCGATGGTCGCGCGACGTCTCGGGCGTCCGCTCGCGGAGCTGGCGCGCGTCGCGAGCGAGGTCGGCTCGGGGCGACTATCGAGCCGCTCGAAGCTCGGTCGTCATCAGCCCGGCGAGTTCGGCATGCTCTCCGACGCCATCGACGACATGGCCGTACGCATCGAGCAACAGCTCGCCGATCAGCGCGAGCTCGTCGCCGCGGTCTCCCACGAAATTCGAGCGCCTCTCTCGCGCCTCCGAGTGCTCGTCGAAATTCTACGAGGCCAGGGCTCGGACGAAGCCACCCTCGCGAAGTTCGAACGCGAGATCGTCGAGATCGACGCACTCGTCGGCGATCTGTTGGCGAGCGCGCGACTCGATTTTTCGCTGTTGCGGTTCAGCGCCCTCGACGCCGGGCTCGCCGCCGCCGAAGCGATCGAGCGAGCCGGATTGCCTCACGATCGACTCGTCGTTCGGACGTCGGATCTCGCCTTCGACGGCGACGCGACGCTCTTGGCGCGCGCGCTCGCCAACCTGCTCGACAACGCGAGCCGGCACGGGGGCGGCGCGACCTCGCTCGTCGTCCGTGACGGCGACCCGGGGTTGCTCGTCTTCGAAGTGGAGGATCGCGGCCCCGGATTTCCAGCGGAAGTCCTGCCGCGTGCCTTCGAGCCGTTTCAGCGCGGGCACGTCGAGCGGCGAGGCGCGACGTCGCTCGGACTCGGCCTTGCGCTCGTCCGCCGCATCGCCGAGGCTCATGGGGGCAGTACCTGGGCCGAAAATCGGCCGGACGGCGGCGCGCGGGTTGCGATGAGCCTCGTTCGGCGGCATCCGTCCGACGTCTCATCCGCATGCATTTTTTGATCGCCTTGCTTCACGGCCAGTGGGAGCCGGGGTGGTTCATTTCGCTGGTCGCGGGCTCGCAGCTACTCGCGCTCTTCACGTTGCCGTCGGTGCTCCTCCGGCGGCAGGGACGACCGCGCGCGGCGCTGAGCTGGCTCCTCGCGATGTTCGCGCTCCCGGCGCTCGGCGTCATCGCGTGGTGGGCCTTCGGAAGGACGCACATCGCGCGCCGGCGACGGAAGCGGTTCGAAGCGGCGCGCGCGTTCGCCAAGCGGTACGGCCAGGCCCACACCGAGCTCGGCACGCCGTTCGACCGGCTCTTGCCCGCGGACGCGGTCGGCGACTCGATCTTCATGAGCAACGGCAACCAGGTCGACCTGCTCTTCGACGGCCCAATCGCCTACCCGGCCATGGAGCGCGCGATCGCCGAGGCCAAGCGGAGCGTTCACCTCTTGTTCTACATTTTCCGCGATGACGACACGGGCCGTCGCATGCGCGACTTGCTCGCCGAAAAAGCGAGAGGGGGGGTCACCGTGCGCGTCCTGGTCGACGCGTGGGGGTCTCCGCACTTCGCTGGGAAATTCAGCGATCCTCTCCGCGCCGCGGGCGCGAAGGTCGCGGCGTTCCTGCCGTCGCGGCTCCTGCCGATCTTCGCGCCGCGCCTGAATTTCTCCAATCACCGAAAGGTGATCGTGGTCGACGAGGAGATCGGGTTTCTCGGCGGCATGAACGTGGGCAACGAGTACGCGCGCGAGTGGCGCGACGTCATGGTCCGGCTACGCGGCCCCTCGGTGCGCGCGCTCGCTCACATCTTTCTCGACGATTGGTACTTCGCGACGAGCGAAGACCTCGGCCACGACGTGCTCGAGCGCGAAGAGCGCCCCGGCGACACTCCTTGCGCGGTCGTCGTGAGCGGCCCCGATCGGGAATCGTTCATTCACGACGCCTACTTCATCCTGTTCACGCGCGCCGAACGCCGGATCTGGATCGTGACGCCGTATTTCATCCCCGGCGATGCGATCACGACGGCGCTCCGCACGGCGGCGAGTCGCGGCGTCGATGTTCGCGTCGTGCTTCCGCGATCCTCGGACGTCGTGGTCGCCAAGCTCGCGGCGCGGTCGTTCTATCCGGAGCTCGTCGGCTCCGGCGTACGGATCTACGAATACCTCGGCGGCATGCTGCACGCGAAGGTGTGGGTCGTCGACGAGGACACCTCGGCCGTGGGCTCGGCCAACCTCGACGCGCGGAGCTTCGGGCTCTCGTTCGAAATCGGGTGCCTCATCCGCGATCAAGCGGCGTCCGATCGCATCACGGCGTGGTGCGAGACGCTCTTCGCCGCGTCCCACGAAGTCACCCTCGACGAATGCTTGCGGCGGTCGACCGGAGCAAAGCTTCTCCAGTCGGCCGCCCATCTCTTCAGTCCAGTGCTGTGAATCGGGGGGGGGTCTGTCGCGAGCGCCGAGCGCGTCGACCCCGTGCGCGCCCATCGGGACGGAATCAGTTCAGAGACGACGCTTCCACTTCGGGCGCTTGGAGGGGACGAGCGACGAAGATCCACCGGGTCTTGGCGTCGGGGCCGACCACGGCGACGTGCTCGTCGGGGACGGCGATGAGGCGGGCCAGGATGTCCTGGTCGGACGAATGCACTTCGACCAGCTCGAGGGACGCGAGCGCGTGCAACGCCCTCATGATCGATTCGCTTCCGAGCTTCGTCCGGCGGTCGAGGTCCGCCAGACTCGCCACCGGCCGCGTCACGAGTTCGTCGAGCACCACTTGAGCGTTGCGAAACGTCAGCTGGTCCTCCGGACCCAATGGCGCCCAAAGCTCCGGCGGGATGGTCAAAGGCAATGCGCCCAGTTGTTCAGGCAATGAATCCGGAACGCGAGGTTCCATGTTTCTCCTTGCTCCTTCCTCGGCAGCGTGTTGCGCGCGGGCAGGAATGTTGCCGTCCAGCACGAAGGCCGGACCAAGTGAGAAGTTAAGCACCACCTACCCCCTGTCAACGTTCGGCGAAATAGACCGGTAACGCGCAGCCAACGCGCAGCGACTCGGCGGGCGGGCCCAACGCACCGCGTGACAACCCGCGACGAACCCATCGGTCATGGCGCCCCAAAAATTAGAGGTGATCCATGGCCGGAAGCGGGCTCGCCCTCTAAGATTCGGGCGCCTCGAAACCCGTCTCTGGAGTCCCGTTCACGATGCCTGTGGAACTGCTCACGTTGTGCACCGAGCTCGAGCGATTGTTCGATCTCGACGAGCTTCTCACCCTGAGCCGAGACGTGCTCGGGCTCGACCCGCAATCCATCGGCGGCGAAGCCGCGAAGGGTTCGTTTGCCAAAGCGCTCGCGGAGCGATGCCTCGAATCGGACGCCCTCGTCGCGTTGTGCGACGCGCTCGCGGTCGCCAAACCGGACCTCGACCCTCGCGTGCTGGAGCTCCGCGCTCACGGCGCGCGCGGCACGGACGAGCTCGAGCTCGGCGACGAGTTCGGGCCGTTCCTCATTTTGCGGAAGCTCGGCCGAGGGCGCATGGGCTCGGTCTACTTCGCGCGGCACGACGGCACCGACGTGCGGCTCAAGGTGCTGCGGCGGGACGCCACCTACGATCGCGTCGGATTGCATCGGTTCCTCACCGCGAGCCGCCTCGTCGGCGCCGTCGCGCACCCGAGCCTGCCGAGCGGCGTCGCCGCGGGCGAAGTCGACGGCCGTTACTACGTCGCAGAGGAGTGGGTCGAAGGGCAAACGCTCGCGACGCGCATCGCGAAGACCGGCGCGATGCATATCGACGAGGCGCGCAGCGTGCTCGTCGGCATCCTCGAAGCACTGTCGGCGCTCCATCGACGGCGCCTGGTGCACGGCAACCTGCGACTCGAGAACGTGCTCATCGGCATCGGCGAAGACGGCGGCGACGCGGTCCTTCTCCTCGACGCCGGCGCACACCATCTCGGCGTTCCGCCGGTACCCGCCAACGGCCGGAGCGATCGATTGACGTCGCTCGGCTCGCCGAAGGCGCTCGCACCGGAGCAAATCGAAGGCCGCCTCGCCGACGCGCGAAGCGATCTCTACTCCTTCGGTGCCGTGCTCTTCGAAGTGCTCACGGGCCGCTCGGTGTTCGAGGCGAAGACCACCGCGGAAGCCTTCATGGCGCACCTCACGCGCGAAGCGCCCCGACCGAGCCTCGTCGCGCCCGCTGGTTGGGTGGGCTCCGACCTCGACGATTTCGTCGCCGACCTGCTCAACAAGAACCCCGAGCGGCGGCCGTCGAGCGCCGTCGATCTGCTGGACACGCTCGGCTCGCTCGGCGGGGCCGGCGCTGAACCGACCGAGGTGATGGACGAAGAGGAGCTCGAAGGGCGCATCCGCGAGCTCATCGAGAATCCGACCGACACGATCGCCGAGGAGTCGCTCGCGTCCGCCATTCGCGAGGGCGCCGGCCCCGATCGGCTCGCCGAGGCATTCCGATTCGCCGCGGACTCGCTCGATCCGGAGTCGGGCCCCGAAGAGCTCGCGGCGCAAGCTCGCTTGCTCGGCCGCGCCGCGCGCCTCTACGGTACGACGCTGAAGGATCCGGAAACCGCCGAGGAGCTCTACGCGCGGCTCGCCGATTTGCAGCCGGAGAACGAGGACACGCGGGCAGCCCTCGAACGCCTTCGCCGCCACCTCGGCAAATACGAAGAGGTCGTCGAGATGCTCCTCGGGCGCACCGAGGGCGAAGAGGACCGGACGAAGAAGGCCGCGCTCTGGTCGCAGATCGGACGCCTTTACCAGACCGAGCTCGACGACCCCGAGCAAGCGCTCGTCGCGTTCACGCAAGCGCTCTGCGAGGATCCGGAGACGGCGCTCTACGCGGCCGACGTCGAGCGGCTGGCGAAAGGCCCGGACGCTTGGACCGAGGTGCTCGCCGCGTGCACCGAGGCCGCCGAGGGCGAGCTGCCCCGCTCGGCGTCGAGGGCGCTCCTCCTGCTTGCCGCTCGCTGGTACGACGCGAAACTCCAGCGGCCCGATCTCGCGCTGCCTTGCTATCAGGCGCTCCTCGAAAACGACGCCACCGACGACGCCGCGCTCTCGGGGCTCATCGACATTCACCGCAAATCGCAGCAGTGGTCGGAGCTCGGTTCGATGCTGATGATGCGGGCCGACGCGCCGTCCACCGCGCCGTCGACGGCGCGGGATCTGCGCGTCGAAGCCGCCGAGATCCTCGAAACGCGGCTCGGCGCGACGGACGCCGGGCGCGAGCTCTACGAGCGCGTGCTCGCCGAAGATCCGTCTCACGAGAAAGCGTCGAGCGCGCTGGCCGCTCTGTACGAGAAGCTCGGTGATTCGGCGAAATACGTGGCCGTGCTCGAGGCGCGCGCTCGCGCGCTCACCGGCGAGGAACGGCTCGCGACGCTCTATCGCATCGGCGAGATGAACGAGCTGTACCTCAAGGACATCCCCGAAGCGATCCGACGGTATCAGGCCGTGGTTGCCGAAAATCCGCGCCACCCGGATGCTCTCCAGGGGCTCGATCGCACCTACAGCCAGACGGGTCGCTTCCGCGATCTCGTGCACAACCTCGAAATGCAGATCGCGGCGGCGGCCACGCCGCGGCAGCGCGTGCAGCTCCTCGAACGCGTCGGTGCGATCTGGGACGAGGAATTTCTCGATCACGCGAAGGCGGCCGCTTCCTGGGAGAACGTCCTCGACATCGACTCCGAGCACGACGGGGCGCTCACCAATCTGGCTCGGCACTACCGGCTCCTCGAGCGGTGGAACGACGTGGTGCTCGTCTTGGAACGGCACCTCGAGCTGATCCCGTCGAGCGACAAGGCGCGAAAGCTCGAGAAATCGCTCTCGCTCGGACGGGTGCTCGCCGAGGGGCTGAAAGTGCCCGAGCGGGCGATCGCCGTGTACGAGCGCGTGCTCGACCTCGATCCGGGAAATTCCGAGGCCCTGGAAGCGCTCGCGCGTCTCCGCGCCGGCACCGGCGAGACCGGCGGCGCCGTCGAAGCCATCGAAGCGCTCGCCCAGAAGACGACCTCGGGCACCGAGCGCGCCGAGCACTACATCCGCGCCGCGCAGCTCCTCGAAGCGCAAGGCGATCAGGACGGCGCGATCGAACGGTACAAGCTCGCCGTCGATGCCAACCCGAGAGACCGCTCCGCGTCGATGATTCTCCGCGCCGCCTACGTCGCGCGCGGCGACGTGAACGCCGCGGCGGAGCTCCTCGAGCAGGAGATCCAGAAGACGGAGGGCGAAGCGGCCCGCGCGAAGCTCGCCGGCGAAATGGCGACCCTCTGCCGCGATCGCCTGCGCAACGACTCGCGCGCCGAATCGTGGGCGAAGGTGACGCTCGGCCTCGATCCGACGAACCTCGACGCGCTCCGCGTGATGGGCGACATCGCCTTCGACGCCGAGCGATTCGTCGAGGCGACGCGTTACTACGAGCAGGTTTCGAATCGCACCGACGCGCTCACGCCCGCCGATGCCGTTCGAGTGCTCGGCGCGTACGTGCAATGCCTCGAAAAGACGAACGCGCCCGGCAAGGCGGTCGAGGTCGCGGAGCGCCTGCTCAAGGTCTCACCGGACGACGACCAGGTGCTCGCTCGAGTCGCGGAGCTCGTGTTCGTGCACGGCGCGCCGCAACGCTCGTTCGAACTGAGCTGGCAGCTCCTCCACCGGGTCGAACGCACCGCGACGAAGCGCGAACGCGCGGTCGTGCTGTACCGACTCGGCGAATCGGCGCGCCGCGTGGGCGACCTGCACGCCGCACAAAAGCCGCTCGAAGAGTCGACGACGGTCGACCCGACGTCGATCCCCGCGTTGAAGGCGCTCGCGCTCCTCTACGGCGCGAAGGACATGTGGGAGGCGGCGATCCAGACGATGTATCGCCAGCTCGACAACGAGCGCGGTGATGCTCGCGTGCAACTCTTGCTCGACATCGGCGATCTCGCGGCCGCGAAGCTGAACGATCCATCCTACGCCGCGAAGAGCTACCTCTCCGCGCTGAGCGAGAGCCCGAACGACCGCCGCATCTTGACGAAGTTGATGCAGCTCTACAGCGCCGAGAAAGATTGGGACCACCTGGTCAAGGTCGTCCTCAAGCTCGCGGACTTCGTCGACGACGACAAGCAGAAGGCGAAGTATCTCTACACGGCGGCGCGCGTCGCCTGGAAAGAGCTCGGCGACGTACGGCTCGCGAGCCAGATCTTCGAGACGGCGATCAACGTCGACAACGAAAACGAAGGCATCGCCCAGGACGCGATCGAGGTGCACATTGCGGCCGGCAACGCCGAAGCCTTGAAAGAGGCGTACAAGCGGCGCGTGAAGATCGCCTCGGACGCTGGCGACCCTGAGCAAATGGTGCGGTCGCTCACCAGCCTGGCCGAGCTCTACCTCCGCCATTTCAAGCGCCTCGATCAGGCGGTCGCCGTCTACGAAGCCGCCGAGGAAGTCGACCCGGACAACCTGGATCGCAAAGAGATCCTGGCGCGGCTCTATGCGACGGACACGTCGCGATTCCTCGACAAGGCGGTCGCCGCGCAGCACGAGTTGCTCGACCGCGATCCGTTCCGCGCCGACGCGCACAAGGCGCTCCGCCGTCTGAACACCGAAGCCAAGCGACCGGACGCGGCGTGGTGCGCGTGCCAGGCGCTCTACGTGCTCGGCCAGGCCGATGCGGACGAAGAGCGGTTTTACCTTCGCATGCGCAACGAGGAAGGCATCACGCCGAAGTCGCGCATCACCGAACCGGATTTCCACGCCTACGTGGTGCATCCGGCAGCCGATCCGCTGGTGACCGCGCTCTTCACCGTCATTCAACCGGCGGTGATGCAAGCCCGCTCGAAGACGTTCCAGCAGCTCGGGTTCGGGCCGGAGCTCCTCATCGACCCGGCGCACGGACAGGTCGCTTCAGCGCAGATCATCCCGTACGTCGCGGACATTCTCGGAATGCCGTGTCCGCCGATGTTCCAGAACCCGAACGATCTCGGCGAGCTCTCGTTCGTTCACGCACAGCCGCCGGGCATGGTCCTCGGCACGTCGGTCGTCGGCGTGGCGCTTCCGGTTCAGACCATCTCGTTCATGGCCGCGCGCCACCTCACCTATTACCGGCTCGGCCTGTACGTCCGGCAGCTCGCCCCGACCACGACGGCTCTGAAGGCGTGGCTCTTCGCGGCGATCCGGCTCATGACGCCGCAGTTCTCGATCCCGCCGGACATTCACGGCGCCACGCAAGAGGCGTACGCGGCGCTCGAACGCTCCATCGTCGGCCCGCAGCGAGACCACCTCGCGCGCGTCGTCTCGAAGTTGCTCCAAGAAGGAACGGCGCTCGATCTGCGGCTGTGGGTCGCCGCGATCGATCTCACCGTGGACCGCGCGGGCCTCCTCCTCAGCGACGATCTCGGCACCGCGGTCGAAGTCATTCGCGCGTCCGATCCGGCGTCGAGCAGCGTCGGGCAACCCGAGCGCGTCGAAGAGATCTACAAGTACGCCGTGAGCGAGCAGTACCTCTCCGCGCGAAACACGCTCGGCATCGCCATCGGCTCGTGAGGACGCGGTAGAGCTAAGAGCTAAGAGCTAGGGCGAGAGCATGAGGGAGGGGGCTGCCACGTTGTCGCCCGCGTGCACCAGTCCTGTTCGGCCCTTCGTCACGTGGCAAGGCTTGAGGGGACGAAGCGAGCGCTCTTCCACGCCCCCTCTCGAGCGGCGCTCCGCGATACTTCAATGCATCGAAGTATTCTCAATCTGCACCCCCCCGTGCTCACGCACCAAGCCCTCGCCCGAGCGCGGCACGGGGAAACCGCGCTCAAGGACTGTTTCCGGCCTGTAACCTGGCAGAATCCGCCGTCCGGGACACGAACCTCGTCGTCCGGGACGTCGGTCTTACCGTCCGCGACATAGTCAAAATGTCGGACGGGCGAATTCGCGACGAAATTTCCGCTGGCCGCGGCAAAAATTCGCTCTAGAGTCGGCGCCGCGTGGGGACGTGGGGCGGCGAAAAAATCTCGCAACTGGCGCCGGGCGGCGCCGACGAGAGTTGTACGCGGGCCGTCGTGCGAACTACGGAGCCCGCGCATCAACCAATCCAACGCGGGGCGCATGCTTCATTTTTCTTCTAGTTTCCAGACCACTTCACTTCGTTCCACGGCGATCGGTCTGGCCGCGATCCTGGTCGTCGGAGCGAGCGGTTGCTCGGCGCTCTCGCCCGATTGCAGCGCCACCGCGACGTGCACCGGGAGCGGCGGGGCCGGCGGTTCACCCTCCATGAAGGACGGGGGCCCGTCGAACAAAGACGCGTCGGCCAGCGGCGGTGCGAGCACCGGAGGGTCCACGACGGCCGGGAGCTCCGGCGGCAGCAGCGGCGGCGATGCCGCGACGGGCAGCGGCGGTAACGAAAGCGGCGGCGCGAACAGCGGCGGAGCCGCGACGGGGGCGGCCGGCGGCTCGACGAACGGTGGCGCAACCAGCGCAGCCTCGGACGCAGGAGACTCTGGTCCCCCCACCCCGGTGGACGCCGGTCCGCCACCCTGCGCGCCCGGTACAGTCAGCTGCGCGAACGACCCGAGCGAACGCTGCACCGACATCCGCGTCCGTCCGGATCACTGCGGCGCGTGCGACACCGTGTGCGCAGGAACGGGCACGCTCACCGTCGCGTGCGCGAGCGGAAGCTGTTCGCCGACGTGCGACACGGCGCACGCCGACTGCAACAAGGACGGCACCGACGGCTGCGAAATCGACGTCAAGACCGATCCGAAGAACTGCGGCGCGTGCGGTCATGATTGCTCGACGAACGGCGCGTCGTCCACGACGTGTGTGGCCGGCGTGTGCACGCCGAAGTGCACCACGAACCGCGCCGATTGCTCGACGCCGAACGCGTCCACGACCGACGACGGGTGTGAGACGGACCTCAACTCGAGCGACAATTGCGGTGCGTGCGGCCGTGATTGCCAGGGCGGTGGATGCGCGAAGCTCGTGTGCACACCATTGGACCTCTCCACCACGGCGCTCGGGCCCTTCGCGGTCGACGCGAAGTACGTCCACTTCGCTACGAGCGGGGGAGTGACACGGGTCGCCGTGAATGGATCGACGCCGGTACTCGTTGGCCTGTCTTCAGTCGTTCCGGTCGGCGGCATCGCGGCCGACGGCACGTACGTCTACTACAGCGATCCGAGCGATGCGGGATCGGCAGATCCTCCGAACGGCTTCATCGTGCGGGTTCCTTCGGGCGGAACGATAACGACCGTGCCCGTCCCCAGCAGCGATCCGAGGACGATCGCGGTGGCTGGCACCTATCTCTATTGGACCGATGGAAGCAACAACACGCTTCACCGGGCCGGGCTAGATGGAGGCGATCCGACAACCGTAGAGACCGGATTCGCGATCTGTCCCCAGCTCACCACGAACGGAAAATACGTATTCGCGGCAGACGAAAACACCCTCGCTGGTGTGCCGGTCGAAGGGGGCCCCACAACGGTCACACCGACGACGATCACGCCGGCGGTCTTCAGCCTCACCATCGCCATCGACGAAACGAATGCCTATTTCTGGACCACCTCCGGTACGAGCAATCCTCCCACCTATAGCCTCGCCAAGCTTCCTCAGACGCTGGCGGGGAATCCAGTAAAGCTCGTCGACAGCACGCTAACTCCACCGAACGCCGCTCTTAGCCCCCTCGCTGCAGACCGCTCGTTCGTCTACTTTGAACAAGTCGACGGCCTCTATAGGATTGCCCCGACGGGAGGGACAGCGGTACGTCTTGTAGCGATAGACACGGCGAACGAGCCCATTCACTCCATCGTGGCTTTCGGAGGCGCGGTCTATTGGGTTGCCGGACAAACTCTGTCGAAGCTCGCCGTCTTCCCGAATTGATCAGCGCCCGAAGTCCGCGAGCACCCGCTTCGCCGCGATGTACCCGGCGGCGCCGATGACGGAGCCGGCGGGGTGACACGCGGCGCTCGCGGAGTAGAGGCCGGCGATGGGCGTCGCGACGGGGAGGCGATCGGCGAAGCCGAACGAGTTGTCGACGTGGTGAATGTGACCGCGCGTGATGCCGAAGTGACGCTCGATGCCGGGCGGATGCAGGGTGAAACGATCGACGACGAGGTCGGTGGTGCCGGGCGCGAAGCGATCGCAGATGGAGAGCAAGTGACGGACGTAGCGCTCTTCCTCGGCGTCCCAGGAGCTGCCGGCGATGTCGTAGGGAACCCACTGCACGAAGAGGGCGGAGTTGTGATGGCCTTCGACGTCTTGCAACGACGGATCGGCGGCGGTGTGGATGTACCATTCGATGGCCGGGAAATCCGGGAGGCGCCCGGACGAAGCGTCGCGGAAGGCGCGGGCGAGCTCGCCGAGCACGTCGTGTTCCGGCAAGAGATGGATCGTCGTGTGGTGTTGTCCGACGGGCTCCGGTAGCGCCGTGAAACGAGGCAGCGCTTTGAGCGCGAGGTTCACCTTCAGGGTCATGCCGTCGCGCGCGTAGCCGTCGAGGCGCGCGTTGTAATCGGCGGGCAATCGCTCTTTGCCGACGAGGTGACGCATGCGGAACGGATCGGCGTTGACCACGACGGCGCGCGCGCGGACGACCGAACCGTCGGAGAGCTCGACCTCGGAGACAGCGCCATCTCGAGTCTCGATGCGCATCGCGCGCCGGTCGGTGAGAATCGTCGCGCCCCCGCGCCGCGCGATGTCGGCCAGGCGACTGGTGACGGTCCCCATGCCGCCCTGGACGATCATCCACGTGCCGCCACTGCCCGGAAGGCGGCACATGTTGTGGACGAGGAAATTCATGCCGGTGCCAGGCGTGTCCCAACCACCGGAGAGCCCGGAGAAGCCGTCGGTGACGGCGTACATCGCTTTGACGAGGTCGCTCTCGAAACCGAATCGCTCGAGGTAGTCGCGGACCGGCCGGCGACACAGCTCGACGAAGACCTGACGCAGCGCCGGGCGCACATAGCGTTCCGCCGTGTCTTCGATGGAGAGCGGCTCGGTGAGCCACGTCGGAGCGATGTCGTCGCGAAGCGCGTCGAGCTCCCGACCGAGCGCCTCGTGAGCGCGGTAGTCGGCCGCGGAGAAAAACTTCAGAAATTGCGCCTTCGTGCTCTCGGTGTCGGAGCCGAAGAGGAGGTACCGGTTCCCGGTGGTGGGCAGGAAGTAGTGCGGATCCCGTCGAATGAGCGGCAGCTCGAGGTCAAGCTCGGCGAGGAGCTCCGGCGGCATCAGCCCGAGCAAATAAGCGCCTGTAGAAGCGCGAAGGCCGGGCACGCGCGCGAACGGTGATTCTGTTCGGGCTGCCCCCCCGACCACGGAATGCTCCTCGACGACCAGGACGTCCCGACCCGCTTTCGCGAGCATCGCGGCACAAACGAGCCCGTTGTGGCCCGCTCCAACGACGAGCACGTCGACCTCTTTCGCCTGAATTGCCACAACCGGAGGCTACCATCGAGTCGCGAGTGGGAGAGCGCGCCACGAGTACGAGTAGGGGGGTGTGCGGCCCCTCCGAGCCCTCGGGAAAAGCCATGGCGGCCCGTCGCATCCGTCGTCCCACACACTAAAGATCGGCTTCTCTCGACATTTGGAGAAGACGCGAGGATTATAGAGAATCGCCCGAGGCGCTCCGGAGCTGCACACGGTGCCGAAAGAGGATTTCGACGAAGCTCACGAGCAGACCGTGGTGTTCGAGAGGGCAGATCTCATCAGTGGGGTCGCCGCACCGGCACCAGGGCGGATGCACGTGCTCGTTCGGATGGACGGCTCCGACGTCGGACAGGTGACGACGCTCACCGGGACCGACCTTCAGATCGGACGCCTCGCACGAAACTATCTCCACCTGCCGTTCGAGGGCGTGAGCCGGCAACACGGACGACTGGTGTGGCAAGACGGCGCGTACTGGGTCGAGGATCTCGCGTCGGCGAACGGCACGTTCGTGCAGGGCACGCGCGTCACTCGCCACCGGCTCAGCGACGGCGACGTCGTGCAGTTCGGACCGCGCGTCGTCTTCCGCTATTCGGTCACCGACACCGGCGAAGAGAAGATCCTCCGCCAGCTCTACGAGTCGAGCGTGAAGGACGCGCTGACGACTTGCTTCAACCGCGACTACTTCAACGAACGGCTGAAGGCAGAAGTCGCGTACGCGAAGCGTCACGAGACGGAGCTGTCGCTGGTCCTGTTCGATCTCGACCACTTCAAGAACGTCAACGACACCTACGGACACCCGGCGGGCGACGCGGTGCTGATCTCCACGGTGAACGCTCTGTCGAAGACGCTCCGGACCGAGGACGTCCTCGCGCGCTACGGCGGCGAAGAGTTCGCCGTCATCCTCCGCGGCATCGAACTGTCGCTCGCGGCCGGGGTGGCGGACCGACTACGCGCGCTCGTGGAAGGAGCGATCGTCAAGCACGACGAGCACGTGATTCGGATCACGTTGAGCGCCGGCTGCTCTTCACTCGCGAGCGCGCCCGAGCCGACCATCGAGCGGCTCATCGAGCAAGCGGATCGCCGGCTGTACGCCGCCAAGCACGCCGGTCGAAATCGCATCGACTCCTCGGCGTGAGCATGTCCGCAGAACGCCGGTCCGCATCTTCACGGACCCAGGAGACCGACGAGTGACGCTCACGACGCGTCTCCGGTCCGTCGCCATCGACATGGCGGCGCGGGCCAGGGTCTTTCGTTACGTGCCCGAGCTCAGCCTCGGAAAAATCAGCGCCGCGCGCTTGCTCGAACAAGCCGCGGAACGTTGGCCCGATCGCCCCGCCCTCCTCTACTCGGACGAACGCTACACCTGGGCCGATTTTCATCGAGAGGCGAGCCGCTGGGCGCGATTTTTCCTCGCGCGCGGCGTCGTTCGCGGCGACGTCGTGGCCGTGCTGATGGACAACCGCAGCGAGTACGTCTTCGCGCTGCTCGGTCTTTCGATGATCCGCGCGACCGCGGCCTGCGTGAACAGCCACGTCGTCGGCCATGCTCTCGCGCATGCGCTTCGCATCGTCAGTCCGCGCTTCGTGCTCGTCGGCTCCGAGCACGAGCGAGCGATGCGGGACGTCGACGTCGACCCCGCGCTGAAAACCCCCGCGCGACTCTGGGTGCACCGCGATCGCGACGCGGCGTCGGAAGCGCCGCCAATCAACGAGGAGCTCGCGGCGACGAGCACTCGAATCGTCGACGACCCGTCGCACGGGCGGATCGACGAACCGGCGTCGTATCTCTACACCTCGGGCACGACGGGGCTTCCGAAGGCCGCGAAGATCACCAATCAACGCTCGATCCTCGCGTCACTCGGGTTCGGCAAGGTGTTCCACGAGGCGACCGCGGAAGACGTGATCTACGTGGCGTTGCCGCTCTATCACGGCAACGCACAGTGGGGTGGCCTCGGCGCCTGTCTCGCGACCGGCGCGGCGCTCGCGCTGCGGCGCAAGTTCTCCGCGTCGGCGTTCTTTACCGACGCCGTTCGGTTCGGTGCGACGCGCATGATGTACATCGGTGAGCTCTGCCGATACCTCGTGTTGTCGCCCGAAAATCCGGACGAACGCCGTCACCGAATTCGCATGGCGGTCGGCAACGGTCTCCGCAAAGACGTCTGGGAGGCGTTCAGCGCGCGCTTTCGGATCCCGGTGATCCGCGAATTCTACGGGGCCACGGAGGGCAACTCCCCCATCATCAACCTGGAGGGACGTCCGGGGATGCTGGGCCGGCTCGTCTTCGGGCAGGCGCTCGTCGCCTGCGATCCGGAAACCGGTGACGTCGAACGCGACGGCCGAGGACACTGCGTACGCCGCACGCGCCCGTCCGATCACGGGCTCTTGGTCGCGCGGATCTCCGCGACCGCGCGCTTCGACGGGTACGCCGACGCGAGCGCGACGAACGCGAAGATTCTACGCAACGTGTTCCGGGACGGCGACGCCTGGTTCAACAGCGGCGACGTACTCCAACTGCACGACGACGGCTGGGTGAGCTTCGTCGATCGCGTCGGCGACACCTTCCGATGGAAGGGCGAGAACGTTTCGACCAACGAAGTGGCCGAAGCCCTCAACCTTGCCGCGGGCGTCGTCGAGAGCAACGTCTACGGGGTGACCGTGGGCAACGCGGAAGGCCGAGCCGGTATGGCGAGCCTGCGCGTCACCGCGGATTTTTCGCTCGACGCCTTCGCGTCGCACGTCATGGTGACGTTGCCGCGCTACGCCCGGCCGCTATTCCTTCGGCTCGACGAAGCCGCGCGCACCACCGGGACCTTCAAGTACCAAAAGACCGACTACCAGCGAGACGGGTTCGACCCGGACGCGGTACGGCGTCCGCTGTTCGCTCTCGTCGACGGAGCATATCGACCGCTCGACCGCGAGCTCTACGCGCGGATCCAATCGGGCGCTGCGGACGTCGGTTAAGCCGGTCGACGTCTTGCTTCACACGCCGATGTCGCGGGGGATTCAGCGGCCCTCGAACTTCGGGGGGCGCTTTTCGAGAAAGGCGCGGACGCCTTCGTCGTAGTCGCGGCTCGCGTAGCAATCGCTGACCGAGCGGTCGACCCCCTCGACGTCTCGCGCGCTCGCCGGCTTTCTGAGCTCGCGCGCGACGACCTTGACGCTCTTCAGAGTAAGGGGTGCATTTTCCGAAATCTGCGTCGCGGTCGCGCGGACGTAGGCGTCGAGGTCCGCCTTCGGTTTCACCTCGGTGACGAGCCGGCGCGCCAACGCTTCGGTGGCGTTGAACCGGCGCGCCGTGAAGAAAAATTCCTTCGCCGTCGAAGTGCCGACGACGTCGACCAGGGTTTCGATGCCCGACGGCGGGTAGCCGAGGCCGAGCCGCGCGGCGGGCACCGCGAACGTCGCGTCCTCGGCCGCGTACCGGAGGTCCGCCGTGATCGCGATGGCGACCCCTCCGCCCACGCAAAATCCGTGAATCATTGCAATGAGGGGCTTGTCGAAGTCGAGCAAGGCGGCGAACGCGCGGACGTTCGCCGCGTCGTATTCTCGGGCCCCATCGCCGGAGCGCATCCGGCTGAACTCCGAGATGTCGGCCCCCGAAATGAACGCCACGTCGCCCGCGCCCCGAACGACGACGACGCGCACGTCGGCGTCCGCGGCTAGCCGGGCGAGCACACCGGGGATTTCTAGCCACATCCCGAGCGAGATCGCATTGCGTCGCTCCGGATAGTCGAACACCAAAAATCCAATCGCGCCCTCTTTTTCGAGACGAACGGTGCCGGCCATGACCGCCCGGACTCTAGTGCCTCGATTCGCTAGAATCGAGGCACCACGAGAGAAAGAGTGGACGAGTCACACGGGAATTTCGATGCCCTCCCCCATGTGGGGGGCGTCGGTTCCTATCGCCTCGATGGACTCGTCCTACTAGAGCGTGGAGCGCGTTTCGGCTACGGGTTCTCCATGTCCGAGCGTGGTAGCCTGCGCCGCGTGTGGGGTCTCGGGAGTCGCAAGGTCATCGTTTTCGTCGCGTTCATCGCGGCGGCGTGCGGCAGTAGCTCCGGCGATGCGTTGTATCGCGCGGCCTCGATCATCGAGCCCGGAACGGGCGGCACCACTGCGACTGGCGGAACGAGTACGACCGGCGGAACGCTCGCGACCGGCGGCGACGCGACGAGTACGGGAAGCGCGACCGGCGGAACGATCGAGAGCGCGGGTGGCTCGCTATCGACCGGCACCGGCGGCACGACCTCGATGGACGAGAGCGGTGGTGCCGACGCCGGACTCTCGGCAAGCGCAACGCCGGGAATCGTCTCGTGCGGCAACAAGCCGTGCGTCCTCGACGCGTCGCCTGCCGTCCACGACGTGTGCTGCATCGGAAGCCCGTTCGTTCCGAGTCTGTGCGTGGCGGCGCCGTCGTCGGGGTGCCAGTCGGCGTTCAGCCCGACGACGATTGCGTGCGACGACGCGGCCGATTGTCCCGATGGAAAGCGGTGTTGCGGCGCCGCGGACGGCTCGTCCTGCAAGACGAGTTGCCCCGAGCTCACCTTGTGCCGCACCTCCGCCGAGTGCCCCGGAAAGCGCTGCCTACCGTTCGCGGCGCTGCCGGAATACAGCACTTGCCAGTGAAATTCGGCGGCTGAGCGTCGCGGAGCGCCTCGACCCGACTCGGTTCGAGGCTGCTACACTCGCGCCGTGCTCGCGAGCCTCCTCGGAATCCGGCCAGAGGATCGACGCGTCGCAACGTTCGCGTTCCTGACGTTGCTCGGCTTGATGACGGCCCATTCGCTGCTCGAAACGGCGCGGGACACGCTGTTCCTTTCCCATCTTCCGGCGCGCGATCTCCCGCTCGCCTACGTCGCGATCGCCGTGATCGCGTTTCTGATCGCCGCGGTGAGCCGTCGTTTCGAGGGCGCGGTCCCGCGACGGATCGCCCTCTCGATCGCGCTCGTCCTCGGCGGCGCGATCACCGCGAGCTTCGGGTTCTGGGTCACGTCCGAGAGCATGGTGGCGCTGATCTCGCTCTACGTGTGGACCGGGGTTCTGGCCACCATCGTGGTCGTTCAATTCTGGCTCCTGGTGGCCCACGCGCTCGATTTCGGCCAGGCGAAGCGCACGTTCGCGATCATCGGCGCCGGGGGATTGGTCGGCGCGGTGCTCGGTTCGGCGACGGCCGGCGGCCTCCTCATGATGGTGGCGCCGAGCTCGCTCTTGTTCGTCTCCGGGTCGATCTTCGCCGTCACGGCGGTGCTCCCGCAGTTTCTCACCATGCGCCGCGCCGCCCCGGGCGCAAAACCCAAAAAAATTCACGACGCTCGACCGTCGTTCACGCTCCTCCGCGAAGAGCCGTACCTCAGACGCATGCTCTGGGTCGCGCTCTTGTCGAGCATGCTCTTCACCGGCGTCGACTTCGTCTTCAAGGCCCAGGCGTCCGTCGATCTCGCGCCCGATCAGCTCGGCCCGTTCTTCGCTCGCTTTTACGCGGTGTCGAGCGTGCTCGCGCTCCTCGTTCAGGTGTTCGCCGCGCCTCGCCTGCTCCGGGTGCTCGGCGTGAACGGCTCGCTCCTCGTCTTGCCGTCGCTGCTCCTGGTGAGCTCGGCGGGGTTCGTGCTCACCGGCGGGCTCGGCGCGGCGCTCTTGATGCGCGGCACCGACGGGACCCTGCGACACTCGCTTCACCGCACCGGCACGGAGATCCTTTCGGTGCCGCTCTTGCCGGCCGTTCGCGAGCGCTTCAAGGGCTTCGTCGAGGCGGTCGGCCAGCGGGGGGTCAGGGCCTCGCGTCGCTCTTGCTCCTCGCGGCGACCTCCGTCGGCGCGCGGCCACTGCAGATCGGCTGCGGACTCGTCGCGTTCGCCGCGCTCTGGATCGTCGTGTCGAGCGGCATCAAGCCGCACTACCTCGAGCTCTTCCGGCGAAACCTCCGGCAAGGCGTCCTCGAGACGCACGTCGAAGTTCCGGATCTCGACTTGAACTCGCTCGAAGCGCTGATCGCGGCGTTGAGCTCGCCGAACGACTACGAAGTGACCGCCGCGCTCGATCTCCTCGCCGCCTTCGGTAAGACGAACCTCATTCCGGCGCTCATCCTCTATCACCCGTCGACCGACGTCGTCCTTCGCGCGTTCTCGTTGCTCTCCGGCTCGGATCGTCCCGATCTCGATCGACTCGTGGAGCGGCTGATCCAGCACGAAGACGACCGGATCCGTGCCGCGGCGCTCCGATTTTCGGCAGCCCGCTCCGAGCAAAGCCTGCTCGAGTCCATGGCGAAGGATCCGTCCCCGTTGGTTCACACGACGGCGGTCGTGGAGCTCATCGGGCGCGGCGCGATCGCCGAAGCGAAGGGGACTGTGCTCCTCCGCGGCATCGTCGACGGAAGCTCGTCGGAGCTCCGCCGCGCGCTCGCCGTCTCGGCGCGCGATCTGCCTCGCGGTCGGTACCCGTGGACGTTGGTCGAGCTCGCGTTCCGGAACGAAGACGGCCTCGACGCCGAGGTCGCCCGCTCGATGGCGGCTGCGCCCGAGCTCGACTACGTACCGACTCTCGTACGCTTGCTCGGCGATCGCGACTGTCGCGAGGACGCGCGAACGGCAATCATCGGGCTCGGCGAGCCCGCGCTCGATTCGCTCGACGACGCGATGGGCGACCTCGGCCTCCCGAGGGCAGTCCGGCGCCACTTGCCGCGCACGATTTCGCGCTTCGCGGGCACGCGCGCCGCGGAGGTGCTCGAGCGGCACATCGCGACCGAGCCCGACGAGCTGGTCGCGTCGCAGATCGTCCGCGGGCTCGGACGGCTGCGCGCCGCCGATCCGACCCTCGCCGTCGATCGGCGCATGCTCCTCGAACGGTCGCGCGCGGCGCTCCAGCGCGCCGTCACGCTGCTCTTCTGGCGAGTCACGTCGCATGCGTTCACCGGCACCGAAGTCACCGGTCGCAGCGCGGTCGCCGAAGTGCTGGGCGCGCTCCTTTCCGACAAAGAGTCGATGGCGCTCGAGTCCGTGTTTCGGATCCTCAAGGTGCTCGACCCTTCGGAAGAATTCGAAATCCTCTTTGCCGGCCTCCGGAGCACCGACGCGCGCCGTCGAGAGAACGGCCGAGAGCTCTTGAGTCACGTCGTTCCGGAGCCGCTCCGCGGGGGCATCCTCGCCATGCTCGGCGATGGACCGCCGACGGCGCGACTGTCCGCGGCGCGACGGTTTCACGATCCGGAAGGGTGCGAGCGCTTCGAACGCGTCGCCGAGCGACTCGTCGCGACGCACGAACCGACGCGCGCCGTCGCGATGGCCGAGCTCGGCGCCCTGCACGCCGATTGTCTCCGCCGCATGCTCCTCGACTCGAGCGACGCGCTCCGCGGCGTCGCGAGCTATCGCATCGCCGAGCTCGGCCTGGACGAGCTCGTGCCCGAGCTCCGGACGCAACCCGCCGGCGGGCAGGGAGCGCTCGCGGAGCTGTCCGAGCGCGCCGTCGATCTCTTCGAGCAGCAAGCGATGGAGTCCGGTCGTGTCGGCTGAGCCGGAACGGATGGGGCGGCTCGAGCGGCTCCTCGCGCTCCGATCGCTCCCCGGTTTGTCTCAGCTCGAGCCGTCGCATCTCGCGATGCTGGCAGAGGTGACGAAGGAGCGACTGCTTCGCAAAGGCACGACCTTGTCGTTTGCCGGAGAGCCCGTGCGCGCCGTGCACCTCCTGCGTTCCGGCGAGGTCGCGATCATGCGCGAGGGCGTCGCGATCCGGAAATACCGCGGCGGCGACGTCGTCGGCAGCATCTCCGCGCTCTCGCGCGACCCGCTCGGGCAACACGCCGTCGTCACCAGCGACGCGCGAACGTTCGAGATCGAGCGGGACGATCTCGAGGACGTCTTCGAGGAGAGTTTCCCCCTACTCCACTCGGCGCTTCGCGGGATGATGCGCGGCGTCCTCGGGGCCCGCCTCCAGATCCCCGTCGACGCGGGCTTTCCG
This sequence comes from uncultured Polyangiaceae bacterium, assembly GCA_964506835.1. Classification (GTDB taxonomy): domain Bacteria; phylum Myxococcota_A; class Polyangia; order Polyangiales; family Polyangiaceae; genus DASZVB01. The sequence goes on along the minus strand of CAZDNG010000001.1, from coordinate 256,524 downwards.
GAACCCGTGCTCGACTCGTCCCGTTCGCATCCTCGCGAGCTCGGCCTGGTCGACCGCGTGCTCTTCGGACGGCGGCTCATCCTGTACGGAACCGGGAGCGTCGAGGCGCTCGCGGATCTCGCCCGCGATATGACGTCGATCGAGATCCCGCGCGGCGCCGAGGTGTGGCCCATCGGCATCCCGTCGCCGTACTCGCTTCTCCTCTACGGCGGGCTCATTCGATGCGAGACGACGAAGGGACAGACGTTTTCCTTCGGTCCCGATTCGGTCGTGGGCGGCATCGATTCGCTCGCCGCCGAGCCCAGGTGGTTTCGCGCCGTCGCCGAGACGGACGTCGTGGCGCTCCGGAGCGACGCGACGCATCTCATGGACGTCATCGAGGATTATCCGGAGATGGGCCTTGGCATTCTGCGCGCCGCGGCGCGGGTCCTGTCCGAGCTCAACGAACGCGTGGACCGCATCACCCTCGACGGGCGTGTCAGCCCTTGACGTGCAAGCTCGTGACGAAGCTCCAGAAGTCGTCACGGGCGCGTTCGACCAGCTCGGTCCGCCCGTACATGACGACGCGATACGGTGAGCCCGCGGTCGGCACGAGCGCGATGACCCGGCTGCGATCCGGACGCTCGACGGTCTTGTCTTCGCGCGGCGACACCGGAATCGATTGGCGTAGGACGCCGCGCACCTCGACGAGGACGGCGCGACGCCCGTCGGGGAGTGGTCTCACGTCGATGCTCTGCTTGTCGACGCGCGAAAAGACGTCCGTTTCTCGAGCGAGCGCGTCGTCGGCCCACTCCTCGGGCGTCGCGCCGTGCGTCGGACGATAGAGCGAGACGTAAATGTCGACCTGCTCGTAGCCGCCGTCGCCTCGCTGCGGATAAGCCACGAAGTGGCCCTTCTCCGCCGACATGATCGGCGCGCCGTAAAATCGCCAATCGGCGGGAACGGTCCACGCGAGCTCCTCACGGCCGTCCATCGGACGCGTCGGAGGTGCGGCGCTCGCGACGGGCGCACTCGCCGACGGCGCGGCGGTTCCATGGTCGTCCTTGGCGCGCGGGGTGCACCCCCAAAAAAACCCAACCGCGACGACGGCCGCGACGAACCTCGCGATCCCGCGAGGTTCGGAGACCGTCGGGGCCGCCGCTTCACGCTGCATGGAAACGCCGATGCCCCGGGCTAATCGAGCTGTTCTTTGGTTTTCAAGAAGTGGAGAGCGGGCCACTCTTCTTCCGCGGTGTCGAGGTGCCACTTGTTCCGCGCGAGGAACACCTTCATGCCGGTATGATCGTCGGCGATGCTCCCCTGGTTCGCCTCGATGAACTTCTCGAGTGTCCGCGGTTCGTCGGTCTCGATCCAGCGCGCGGTGTAAAGCGCCGTTCCCTCGAAGCGCACCGGGATGTCGTATTCGGTGCGGATCCGATCCGCGAGCACGTCGAACTGCAGCGCGCCGACGACCCCGACGATGAAGCTCCCGCCCGCGAGCGGCTTGAACACGTGCGCCGCGCCCTCTTCCGCGAGCTGTTCGAGCGCGCGCCCGAGGTGCTTCGCGCGCATCGGATCTTCCGGACGCACCCGCTGGAGGAGCTCCGGCGCGAAGCTCGGAATGCCCGTGAAGTGCAAGGATTCGCCCTCGGTGAGCGCGTCGCCGATCCGGAGCTTGCCGTGATTCGGCAGCCCGATGATGTCGCCCGCGAACGCCTCGTCCGCGACTTCGCGGTCCTGGGCCAAAAAGAGCAGCGGATTGTGCGCCTTCATGATCGCGCCGCTCCGCACGTGAGACAGCTTCATCCCGCGCTCGAAATGGCCCGAGCACAGCCGCACGAACGCGACGCGGTCGTGATGCTTCGGATCCATGTTCGCCTGGATCTTGAAGACGAACGCCGTCACTTTCGATTCGTTCGGGTCCACGAGGCGCTCGACGGCTTTTTGCGGGCGCGGCGGCGGCGCGATGTCGGCGAGCCCGTCGAGCAGCATGCGCACGCCGAAGTTGTTGATCACACTGCCGAAGAACACCGGCGTCATGTGCCCTTCGCGATACGCTTCGAGCTCGAACGGCGGACAGAGTCCGCGCGCCATCGCGACTTCCTCGCGCAGCGTCTTGGCCGCCGATTCCGGCAAGAGCTCGTCGATCTTCGGATCCGAGAGCCCCTGACAGTGCACGCCCTCGTCGCGCACGTTCTTCGCGCCGCGCTCGCTGAGCACGAGCTCGTCGCGGAACAGATCGTAACAGCCGCGAAAGCTCCGGCCCATGCCGATGGGCCAGCTCGCCGGGGTGACGTGGAGCTGGAGCGTCTGCTCGATCTCGTCGAGGAGCTCGAAGGGTTCGCGGCCCTCCCGGTCCAGCTTGTTGATGAACGTGATGATCGGCACGTTCCGCATGCGGCACACTTCGAACAGCTTCCGGGTCTGCGTTTCGATGCCCTTCGCGGCGTCGAGCACCATGACCGCCGAATCGACGGCGGTCAGCGTGCGGTACGTGTCTTCGCTGAAGTCCTCGTGGCCTGGCGTGTCGAGGAGGTTGAACGTGCGCCCGGAATAGTCGAAGCACATCGCCGACGCGGTCACCGAAATGCCGCGCTCTTGCTCGACCTTCATCCAATCCGAGCGTGCGCGGCGCTGTTCCCCGCGCGCCTTCACCGCGCCGGCGAGCTGAATCGCGCCGCCGAACAGGAGCAGCTTCTCGGTGAGCGTCGTCTTGCCGGCGTCCGGATGCGAAATGATCGCGAACGTACGCCGGCGCGAAATGGACTCACTGACGGACGTCATCGGTTCTCGGGGACGCTGCACTAGCATGCCCACCACCCCTCCGTCCTCGGCGGCCCGGGCGCGCCGGATCCTGCGACGATCCCAGGTTTCTCGTCGATGACGCGCCGCCGTCGACGCGCGACGGCGCGAAATGCCGTACGCGCCGAGATCCGGCTCGACTGAAAATAGCCCGCACGGCGACGCCTCGGCACGTTCGTTCGACCGTGCTGTATGACGAAACGCTGACAGACGAACTCGCCAAATATGACCGAAAGGTGGCGGATTCAGCCCGGATCGCCGCTTAATCTGCGGGCGAGGTCAACGTGATCATCATCGCCTTTTTCGTCCTGCACTGGGAGCTCTCGATCTTTTCGCAGACGTTCTTTTTGCACCGGTACGGCGCACATCGAATGTTCACGATGTCGAAGGGCTGGGAACGGTTTTTCTACCTGTTCACTTACGTGACGCAGGGGTCGAGCTTCCTCGTGCCGCGCGGCTACGCCGTGCTGCACCGGATGCATCACGCCTTCAGCGACACTCCGGAAGACCCGCATTCGCCGCTCAACCACCCGAACGCGGCGGTCATGATGCTGGCGACGAAGAAGAAGTACGACGATTTCGCGTACCAGCGCGTCGAACCGGAAGCGCGCTTCAAGGGCGGCTACCCGGAGTGGCCCGTCGTCGACCGCATCGGCCAGTCGTGGATGGCGCGGCTCGCGTGGATCACCGGGTACACCCTTTTCTACGTCAAGTTCGCGACCGCCCCCTGGATGTTCGCGCTACTTCCCATCCACTACGTGATGGGCCCAGTGCATGGCGCCATCGTCAACTGGTGTGGCCACAAGTACGGCTACCAGAACTTCGACAATCACGACGATTCGAAGAACACGCTCGTGTTCGACTTTTTGACCGGCGGTGAGTTGTTCCAGAACAACCACCACAAGTTCGGGATGAGCCCGAACTTCGCGGCGCGGTGGTTCGAGATCGACCCCACGTACACGGTGATCCGCGTCCTCTCGGCGCTCCGCATCATCGACGTCTCGGGCGCCCAGAAAATCCGCTACCCCGCCGAGCGCGCCGTCTCTTCGGCGGCCTGAGCGGTCCCCCGGATCGGAGGGCCCGCCGCCGCCTGGCGGTGCGCCGGCCCGACGATGCCGCGTTGCGTCCGGGTACACCCATCGCCCCGGGAGTGCTACGTCTCCGCCGCGGGAGAACCATGAAACGAGAGAAGCGATTGACGAAGCGTGAGCGGAAAGAGTCGTCGGGCGGTGGCGACCATCAGCACGAGCATCAGCACATTCACTGCATCGCCTGCGGGCGGCACATGGACTCGGACGAGTTTTCCGCGTCGCCGCCGACCGCGAAGATCATCGCCTGCCAGCACGGCTCGAAGTTCCCGGTGTGCGCGTCCTGCGTGAGGCAGGGGCAGAAGCTCCTCGACGAGCACGATCGGACCGGACAGCCCGTGAAGACCGTCGGCGCCTGGCACTAAAGCGCCCCGAATTACTAGCCTCCAAGGCCGTCTCGAGGGATGCTCTCGAGTTCTGCGCATCTTCTCTTGGAGGCTTCATGACTTTGCGACACCACAAATCGGCCACGGCCGCACTCTTCCTGCTCGTCACCGCGCCGTTCGGCTGCGCTGACGACGCGAACCCCACATCCAAAGGGGGCCCTGACGGCGGCAAGCCGTCGCACCCCGGCACGGAGGCCGGGACCGACGGCGGCGGAGGGAGCACGAGCACGCCCGATGGCGGCAGCAGCGCGCCCGACAGTGGACCGAGCGGCGTCGGCACGAACGACGGCGGCATCGATAAAGGGGTCGGCGATGGCGGCTACGTGGCGTGCGTCCCCGACGAAAGCGCGCCGGTTCCTGCCGATCGCTGCATCCCCGACGCGCCGGACGGCTCGGCGACTCCCGCGTGCAACACCTGGCAGAAGGTCGTGGTGCCCGGCGCGGTGTGCAGCGACGGCAGCCCTTACAAGATTTTCGTCAACTACTCGAACACCAGCAACGACCTCGTCGTGAGCTTCGAACCCGGCGGCGCGTGCTGGGACTACGAGAGCTGCTCGGGCGCCGGCGGCATTCGCGGTGCGGCGAACCCCAATGGCATCCCCGACGACCACATGGCGACGTACCAGTACTTGAACCTGCTTCGTCGCACCGACGACAACCCCGTCAAAGACTACAACATGGTGTTCGTCTCGTACTGCACCGGCGACGTCCACACCGGGAACAAGGTCGCGACGTACACGAGCAGCGACGGCAAAAAGAGCATCACGTTCCGGCACAACGGCCACGCGAACTCGCTCGCCGTCGTCGACTGGATCAACAAGACGTTCAAGACCGTGCCGAAGATGCTGGCCACCGGGTGCAGCGCGGGCGGCGCGGGCTCGCTCCTCAACTACCTCTTCTTGCGCGACGGCGTGAAGGGCGCGCAGTGCGGTTACCTGCTCGACGATTCCGGCCCGATCTTCCACAGCAACGGCCCGTCGGCGCAGCTCGATCAGACGATCCGGGCGGCGTGGAACACCGACACCGTCCTCGACGAGCTACAGGGCAAGATCCCGATCGAACCCGCGCAGATCAAGGCGGACTACGGCCTCATCAACGTGGCCGTCGCCAAGCAGTTCCCCCACGATCGCCTCGCGCTCACCGCGTACCGAGAGGACTTCAACTACTCGCTCTACTCCTACCAGCGCTTCTTCCCGGGCTCGACCGAAGCGGAAATTCACGCGTTCTGGTGGCAGGACATGACGGCGCTCATCAAGACCTTCGACGGCCTGTCGAATTTTTCGTACTACATCCCGTACTTCCGAGCGGACAATTGCAGCCATTGCGTCTCGATCCCGCCGCTCGATCACGACGTCACGACGATCCTCACGCAACCGTGGCTCGGCAGCGAAATTCCGCAGGACCATATCGACCTGAAAGGGTTCACCGCGAACCTGATGGACGACACGAAGCCGCTCATGGACTACGTGCAGGCCGTTCAACCGAACGAGAGCTTTACGCCGGCCGAGTCCGCCTCGTGCATGGCGGGCGGAACCTTGACGTCGAAGGATCAGTGAGACCGCGGCGTGATCTTCACGACGTCGACGCACTCGTCGGCGACTTGACCGGCACCTAGCGAATAGCGCGACGACGGTCGGCGCGGCGCCTCGGACTTCGGGGCGCCGTCCGCCGACGCCTCGGACTTCGGCGCGTCGGCGGGTGAATCTACGTTCGGCGACCCGCCGGGGAGCAAGTCGCTCGGCGCTGCCGGTTCGTCTGCGACGGCCGCGTTCGGCAGGCTGAGCGAATGCCCGGAAAGTGAGTCGGGCACCGGCGCGTCGGCGGGCGGCGGTAAAATCAGCGCCGACGCCGAGGCCGCGACCATCGACGGCGCGGTGTCGGCGATGGCGAAGATCGAGCGCACCGAGTCCGACATCTTGGACATCGGTGGCTGCGTCGGAACCGAGGCGGGCGCGGACGCGGGCCCGCGGTCTTCGGGTTTGCTCCCGCTCGACGCGATCTGGATCGTGCGCAGTTTCACCGCGCCGATCTTCGCGCGACTCGACGGCGTGGGCTCGGATTCGGACGGCGGAGGCAACGTCGGAACCGTCGATTCGTGCGCGGCCGGCGGAGGCAGGGTCGGGAGCTCCGACGGATCCGGCGCGGTGATGGCCGTCTCTACCGTCGGTCGATCCAGCTCCCGTCTCAGCGCGTCGAGCTCGCGCTCGTGATCGTCGAGCAACTGGACGAGAAAAGCGTCTTCTTGCTCGATGAAGAGCGCACGCTCGCGCTCGGCGTCGCGCCGCGACAACTCGAGCGTCTCTTCGAGGAGTCGGAGCCGCGCCTGGAGCATCGCTTCTCGTTCGGATTGTCGCGAGAGGAGCTGCTGAATCGCGCCGAGCTCTTGGAGCAGCATGGCGCTCGAGTCGCGCGCCGCTTGCGCGCCCGCCGAAAGGCGAGCGAGACCACGAACCAGCTGGCTCAAGTTCGCTTCGGTGCGCGCCCCTTCCACGAGCGCCAGCTCGATCCCGTCGGCGGGAGGCGGCACCGATTCGCCGCTCAGCTCGAACCCGGAATCGGCGCGCGTGCGAGCGGGCGCAACACCGCTCTCGCGAGGCTCGTACTGAGTTCCTTGGACGCCACTCACGTCTTCGGTGCGCTCGACGGGTGCGTCGACTTCGGACGGTGTCATGCCGAGTGCACTTCTCGAATGGCGCCCGCGCCGCGACAAGGGGGAGTTTCGGCCCGCGGGTTCAAACCCCCGATAGCGGATCGATACCGCACGCAGATCAGTTTCCCGAGCGTTTCGATGGCGAGCGACGTTCAGAGCGGCACGAGCCGCGAGCGCGAGCTGATTTTCAGCATCGCTACCCGAGTGCGATCGCCGTCGAGGACGAAGGGGACCTGTCGGTGGTCGCCGGGAACAGCAATTTCAATCACGCCGCGAACTACCCCCGATCGCCCCGCTGGACGTGTGATTTCAACGACGTAGTCGCCGTTGGAAGCGCCCTGAAGCGCCAGGCTCTCACGACCTCCACTGAGCACATCGCGCGCGGAGATGACGGCTCGGGTCGGCGCGCCCAGCCATGAAATGCGCCCTTCGGCGCTGACCATCGCGAGGTCCAGATCGTCGCCGCCCGACCAGGTAGCGTCGAGGTGCAGATCGCCCCGAAGTGCGAACGGATCGGTCGCCGGCTGGGCGAGGAGCGTCGTCGCCGCGCGCCGAGTCGCGTCGTCCGCGGCCGCGAGCAGGTCGCTCGCGAGGCCGGCGTCTCCGACGTCGCGTTCGCAGCGCACCGCTTCGGCGAGCAGCTTGCCGTCGTTCGAACGGATCTGCGCGACGGCCATCGAATGCCGGCAACCGAGCTCGGCGCGTCCTGCCCATCGATGCAGTCGCGCGAGCCGCCACTGCGCTTTGTGATCGCCGGGGCGCACGTCGACGACGCTCCCGAGGATCCGGATGGCGAGGTCGCGATCTCCGCGGGCCGCGGCGACGTCGGCACGCGCCGTCAACGCGTCCGGATCGAGCGGATCTTTTTCCGACCAGCGCTCGGCGACCGAGCTCGCCCGCTCGACGTCACCGCTCATGAAGTAGAGCGTGTAGAGCTTCTTCACCGCGTCGCGACTCGACGCGTTCGCGGCGACGTCACGTTCGGCGTGCTCGATCGCGTCTTCTTGACCCGAAAAGACGCCGAGCGACGGCGCGGGCACGACGATGCGACCGACACGCTCCCAGATCTTTCGCATCGGCACCCAGCGACGGCTCCAGCCCGGCCCCGGCGGCGTTTCGCGATCCAGCGGCACCTCGAGCGGCGCGCGCGCGACCTCTTTGGGCTTCTTGGGTGCGTCGAAGGCCAGATCCGCGGGCGGCGGCGGCTCCGCAAAGGCGCGACCACGCGGCGTCGCGGAAGCTGCCTTGTCGCTCTCGGGCGACGGCGCGTACTCGTTCGCTTCCATGCTTCGCTTCATGGCCGGTGCGGGCGACGGCGCGGCCGCGGGCGGCATCGGAGCTTCTTCGCGCGCCATCCCTCCCGACGCGCCCGCCGTCGGGCTGGCGCTCGCCCCCTCACCGTCCAGGGCGGCGCCCAGAGTTCCGAGCCCCGAGGGGCCGCCCTTCGCGCCAGCGCGGTCGTCGCTCGCGGTCGCGTCGCTGCCTTGAGCGACGTCGAGTTCGGCGTCGGCGCCCGTGCTCTCGGCGTCGTCCTCGCCGGTCCACGCCGATTTCGCGACGTCGTTCTTCACGCCGAAGGCGCGATACATCGCCGTGCTCTCCAACACGAGCAGCGAGGTGTACCGACTCGCGACGCGATATCGCGTCGACAGCTCGATCGCCTGGCGACGGCTGTCCGCGTCTGGCAATTCCTCGAGCTCGGCGATTCGCTTCGCGGCGTACAGACGCGGCACGAACGCGTTGCCCTTCGAGGTCGTCGCGACGACGTGAATGGGGTAGCGCTGTTCGAACGGCTCACGCCCCAGCTTGCCGCGTAGGACGACCGTCCCTTCGACGTCCGCGCGCGTGAGGCGGCCGGCGAGGATCACTTCTCCGCCGGCCGGGATGGCGCCGAGCGTCCGCGGCGACACGTCGGCGAACCCGTCGGGAACGTCGACTTCCACGTCACGGAGCGCGGAGCCGTAGGTCGCGCCGAGCACCGCGTACGCGGCCTCGAGCACCGGTTGCCCGGGCGTGTACGGCACGACGACGCCGCCGCCCGAGCTCGCCAGGGTCGTCAGCGTATCGACGTCGGCGTCGGTGCCGATCGCGACGGCCGTGACCGTACCGACTTCGCTGGGCATCGTCGCTTCGACTTCGCGCTTCACGAACGCCGGCGTCACCGCGCCGATCGTCGGGGTGCCGTCACCGATGTACACGACGCGTGCGCCGCCGATCGCGACGCCGCGGAGCGCGTCGCGGGCGCTCCGGATGGCGCCGGTAATGTCGGAGCCGCCCTCCGGCGTGACGCCGCGCAGGAACGCGCCCACGCGCTCTGCCATCTCCGGCGAGGCGTGCGCCGCACCCGATGGGAGCGCGCGACACGTCGAATCACAAGCGAGCACGGTCACCCGATCGCCGCGGTCCATTTCGGCGACGAGCCGCGTCGCGAGCTCGGCGGCGCGCCGGTAGCGCTCGCCGAACATGGAGCGGCTCGAATCGACGACCAGGGCGAACGCGCGTTGCCCCTCGTCGGCAACGCGCGGCAGCTTCGGACGGATCGCGAGCGCGACGAATGGATCGGACGCCGACACGCCGGCGTTCGGCGACCAGGACGTCGCCGCGCTCGCTTGCGGATTCTGGGGGGCACCCGGCGCGGCAGGGTCGCCGGTGAGATCGTCGGACGACGGCTGATAGGCGTACGCCGTAACGTCGCGGTCGGCGTCCGGCAGCGAAAACTCGATCGACACGTCGCCGTTCGGCGTGAACCGTTCGCGGCTCAGGTGAAATGACGTCGCGCCGTCCGGGAGTGCGTGCTGCTCGAAAGCGTAACCGCCCGCGAGCACGCCGCTCTTCGGATCGAAGCCGCGCACCTCGACGTCGACGTCGAAGGAGCCGATGCGGGTCCCACCGCTCGGATCGTGCGCGAGGGGATACACGTAGCGCCGCGTCGCGCCGGCCGGCGGAATCACCTCGGTGTACGCGAGCACGACATGCCGCGTCCCGCGCTTCGGGATCGGAAAGACGTGGAGCTCGAAGCGCCCGCCGCGCTGCCACTCGAGGAGCGCCGGATCGCGCCACGGCCCGGGTACCCACACGATTTCTTCGCCGACCGGCTTTTTCGCACCGGCGTTCACGATCGCGCCGCGCCAGATCGACGCCGCCCGGTCGCGATCGACGAAAGCGCCGTCCTCGAGCTTCCCGTCCACGTCGAGCGCGAGCCGTTCGATCTGCGCGTCGGCCGGCAACGGAAAGCGGAAGATCCCTTCGAGCACGTCGTCGGTGTCGTTCTGAAACACCTCGTCCACCTCGGTCCGCGCGACGTTGCCGACGATGCGCACCCGCGTCGTGTGCGACGCGAGCTCGACCGCGTGCTCGCGCTCGCGGTCTTCGCCGGGCTTCTTGCCGCGGAGCTCGCCGAGGCCCGCCATGCCGGCCTCGGATTCGTTCTTCTCGAACGCGCGTTCGCTCCATCGAAAGGCGCTACCGAGGTACGCCGTGGACGATACGGCCGGCGCGCCCCCTTGGTCGAGCTGTCCGACTTCGCCGGCGTGCACGGTGACGTCGCGATCGCCCGCGTCGGCGAGCCGCACCGCGCCTCGCACGACCTCGAGCGACGCATGCGACGCGCCGGCAGCGAGCGACCACTTCGCGTCGCCGCTCTCGACGAAGCCGAGCGGCACGTCGAGACGTGCGCGGCTCGACCCCATGTCCGCGATCTCGGCGACGAGCGCGCCATTTTCGAGGCGCGCACGCCGCGCGTGTTCCCCGTCGAGGCGTAGCTCCGTCGCGCGGTCCACGACGAGTCGCGTGCCGTCGGAAAGCGCAATCACCGCGCGCGTCTCGGTGTCGGTCCGCAAGATCGAACCGGCGGGCACGTCATCGCCGGTGTCGGCCGCACCGCACACCGCGCCGTCGGGAGAGCAGCGCTCGAGTCCCCTCGAATCCCCGAACGCGCGCGACACCTCCGCGACCTTGCCGCTCCACGCCGCGGTCGGATCGACGTTGCGCCCGCCGTTCGTTCGCCCGCCGGCCCAAGCGAACAGAGCGACCACCGCCGTTGCCACCGCCGCTGCTCCGAGCCGCCGCTTCGCCCCCCAACGCGACGCTTTGGGCTCCGACGCTTTGGGCTCCGACGCTTTGGATTCCGGCGTCCTGTTCGCTTCGACGCCCGGTTGCGCGACGGCCGGCATCGGCTCCGTCGCTTGCGGCGCGTCTGGTTTCGCGTCGATCACCTTCGGCTCGGAAGCCGTTTCTTCCACGGCGTTCGGCTCGACGAGCCTCGGCGCGGTCGACGTCACTTCCCCGGCGATCGGCTCCGCCGGCGGCGGCTCGGTCGCCGGCTCCGCCGTTTCCCGCACGACGTCGACCACGGCGCGAACGATGGCGTCGGTATCGACGGCACGATCGGCTTCGAGTCCTTGGACGACCTCGGCGAGGCGCTCCGCGTCGTAGACGAAATCGCGCGAGACGTCGTCGCCGGAGACGAAATCCACGATGCGTTCGGGCGCGGTGCCGTCGAGGATGCCGGCGAGGCGCTCTTCCACTTCGCGCCGCTCGGAAGCGGCATCGACCGTGGGCGGCGTCTCCATGACGGGACGCGCCGCGCGACACAGGTTCGTGAGGGCACGCGACACGCGCGCCTCCGCCGCTTCGACGTCGATGCCGCACACGCGCGCGACCTCTGCGATGGACAGGCCGCCGACGTAACGAAGCAAGAGTGCCTCGCGCTCGCTCGGACGGATCGCGGAAAGGAGGGCGCGCGTCCGCCCTCCCGGGCCGTCGCGCTCATCGGCGGACGTCGGCGGGGTGCGCCGCCGCCGTTCGAGCGCTTGTGCACACCGTCGGCGGAGCGATGCGAACAGCGCCGTCGTCTCCCATGCCGCCTCATCGCCGGCCTGGGCGTCGCGGAACGCGCCGGCGAGCGTCTCGACGACGAGTGCGTCGGCCTCCGAGGTGCGACCGAGTGAGGCGCCCGCGAACTCCGCGAGTCGTCGCGCGTCGCGCCGAATGGCGTCATGGAGGAGTCGTGAGGCGCCCTCGTCGGCGTCGTTCCGCGAAGGCTTCGATTCGTCGTTCTGGTCCATGCGCGCCGTTTCGGCACGGGACCGCGCGACGCCGGAAGCGCCGCGGGCCCGCACCGATCCAGTGTACGGACGAGCGCGACGAACGATCCGCCAGAGCGTCCCGTACCGGCGAGACAGGTGCGCGAAGGTCGCACCACCACGGACCCGGGCACACCGAGTCCCCTTCAGCGCCGGCGAGCGCCGTCAGATCACGCGATTTGGCGGCGACGACGCGGACGGCTCTTGCAACGCGGACACCGCGCGTCGTCCGGTGATTCGACCACGAGAGAGAAACAGCGACAGTTCGGGCATTGCTCGATGGCCAGGAAATCGGTGTGGTAGCCGCACGCGGCGCAGTCGCCGCGATCACGCCCGAGTCCCCCGCCCCCGCGCACGTGCTTCCAGTGGCTGCCGCATTTGGGACAAGGAACCGAATCGGAGAGGTTCGGCTTGACGATGACTTCGCTCTTGCCGCGAAGCATGGCGGCCTCGATCTCCAGGCGCTCGCGCTCGCGCATGCGCTCCTCGGCGTCACTCTCTTCGGCGGACAACCGCTGCCGCTCGAGCATCTCCTCGATCGCGCGGTCACGGCACTCGGGGCCGCAGTACACGCCATCGACGGGTCGCTTCAGCCAGCCGAGCCTCTTATTGCAATGCAGGCAGTAGCTCATGGGGCGTCCTCCCACTGTTTCGCCTGTTCTTGAGCAACGTCACGCCCCCGTCAAATACGATTGAGTTGCGCAAATTACGTACACAGCAACGCAGTGCGCTGTTTGCGCAACTCAGGCTCGAATTGTCGCGGAAACCTATTTGCCGACGGCAAGACGCTCTGCGACACCGCTCGGTCGCGGAGCGGACCGCACGCGCTCGCTGCGGAGCGGCGCGCGCCGGCTCTCGCGCCCATAGGCCACGGGCTCTTCGAGCTTCGCCCAATCGATCGCGCCGTCGTCGACGAGGTTTTCGTACTGAAGGACGCCGAGCTCTTCGTAGAGCGGACGAACCGAATCGGTGAGGAGCCCGACCTTCTTCAGGTTCGGAATGATGCGCGTGAAGAGCAAATTTCGAAACTGCTGCATGACCTCGCCGGCGAGCGTGCGGCGGCGCGCTTCCGCGACGTCCCAGCCGAAATGCTCGAATACGTCGGTCGCGACGATGCGTTCGCGCATCACGCAACACGCCTCGTACGCGAACATGGCGCGCTCTTCGCGCTCGGACGCCGAGAGCGACTTCACGAACTCTTCCATGTACGTCACGCCGAACGCGACGTGCCGCGACTCGTCTCGGGTCACGAGGTCGATGACGTCGATGAGCACCGGGTCGTTCGAGATCATGCGCTGGGTGTGGAACGCGGCGAGCGCGAGCGACTCGATGACCAGCTGCATGCCGATGAACTTCAGATCCCAGCGCTCGTCGGTGAGGATCTTGTCGAGCAGGCTCTTCAGGTGTGTGTTCACCGGATACATGAAGCCGATCCGCTCCATGATGTACTTGTTGAATACCTCGACGTGTCGAGCCTCGTCGAAGGTTTGGGAAGCGGCGTAGAGCTTCGCGTCGTACGTGGGCGCGCAGCTGACGAGCTGCGACGCGACCAGCAGCGCCCCTTGCTCACCGTGCAGGAACTGCGACATCAGCCACGACTGCTGATGCCAGACGAAGTCGAGGGACTCGGCGTCGGTGAGACGTTCCCGCGGCTCCCAACCCTCGTAAGGGTCTGCCATCCCATCGATGTACGGCCCTTCGCCGCCGAGCGGCCGCGACCAATCGATGTCGATCTCGGCGTTCCAGTTCCGCTCTTTGCCGAGTCGGTACAGCTTGCGGATGCGCTCGTCCGAGAGCTCGTAGTCCCACGTGTACGAGCCCGTGAGAGGCGTTCGAAAGATCTCGGCGACGGTCTCGACGTCCTTGGCCTCGAGAGCAAGCTCGTCGGAACCGTGGTCGTACTTGAGTTCTCGCGGCGGGCGGTCGACGAATCGAATGTTGGTCATCGGATCTCCTCCAAAGTGGGGGCCGCTGGCTCGAATCTGAAAGGGCCAACGAGCTGCTCGTGATTGAGGGGTCGCACCGGCTCGAATCAGAATGCTGGTTCTAGTTTTCACGGAGGTCAAGTCGTCTCGACTTTCCCCGCTGATCCCCGCATGATGCGGCTTTGCGAGGTCACGCCGTTCGGTTGGCGGCGAGGAGTCACAGGTGAGTGACAACGCCCAAGAGTGGCGCTGGGTCGGGGAGGACGGCGTCGAGCGTACCGTCACCGAACAGGACCTGATTGCGGCGCTCTCTTCGGAGACGTTGCCGAACTTCGTCCTCGTCTGGAAACACGGTTGGCTCGAGTGGCTGCCGGCCATGCAGGTGTCCGAGCTCTCCTGGGCGCTGCCACCGGGGAAGGCCGATGAGCCCGCCAAGCCGCGCGAAAAAGACTCCGCGCTCGCGCCACCGCCGCCTCCTCTTTATCGGTATCCGGTTATCAAGCGGCGCGCAGCCAACCTGAGATCGGACCGGCCGCCGGGCGCCCGCCCGGAGCCGCACCCACCGCGCCCGCCGACGAAGAAGGCGGAGATCACGCTTCCCGGGCCGGGCCCCTTCGACCCTCCGACGTTGCCGCTCGAGAGCGCGCTCCTCGACGAGTCGGCCCCGTTGAAGACGGCGAGCGCGGACGCGTCGCAGCCGGGAATCGAGGAGGTCGACATCGACTCCTTGAAGCATTCCGATCCGGTGGCCGCTCTGGAGATCCCGACGCCCGATTCGGACCCTGCGACGGAGCTCGACGACGCCGAGGTGGAAGCCGCGAGCGACCCCGACGTGTCGCTCGTTCCGTCGGGGCCCGACGCGGCGCCCACGCGTTACGGGCACGACGACGACGCGGAAACTCGCGTGCGTGCGGCGAAGGCCCCCACGGAGCCGCAATACGTCGGACCGCATGCCCCTCCTGCTCCTGAACGAACCCGGGAGGCTCAGACCGAACCCGAGCTCCCCAAGGTACCGCCGCCGCCGGAACCGGACGAAACCGCGCCGCCGGTGTTGCGCCTCCTGCGCATGTTCGCCGACCCTCGCCGGCGCGCGCTGTCGCTCTACGCGGCGGGTGGCTGTGTCGTTGCCGTGTTTTTGGGTTCGCTCTTCCTCGGGCTCCGGAGCACCCCCGATGCTGCGGAGGCTCCTTCCGCGGAAGCGTCGGTCGCAGCGCCCTCCGCGAGCGCCGCCCCGCGACCGTCGCCGAGCGCCGCGAGCACGTCGCGAGCGTCGCTCGGTGCGCCGTGTGCGGTCGTGACGGCCGCGATGAAGGTCGCCGATTGGGCCAATCCTGCGATCGTGCCGGTGTTCGCGCCGATCCCGGACTCGTCGCGCATCGCCGTCGGGCTCGCCCAATCCGACATCTACGCGATCGGCATCACCATCGATCCGAAGACGCTGGATCCCGATCAGGTGTTTCGAGAATACCGGCGCACGAAGCTGACCAGCGTCGTACCGACGACGAGCGATCGCCGTTTGCATTTTCAGGTGACCCGCGCCGACAAGCAGTTCGACGCGTCGCGCGTTGTGGATGCGGCGCCGCCGTTCTCGATCGGCGTCGTCGCCGGCGGCGTGGCGCGGCGGATCGGCGACGGCGACCCGAGCGTCGTCTGGCCCTTCGACGATGCGGCACCCATGACGGTCCCGCGGCTCGTGTCGATTGCCGGCGTCGGGCACGCCGTGACATTCCGCCGCGGCGATCGCGGAGGGCGCGTTCTCTTCGGGTGGCTCACGCCGAAGGGCGAGCGCAAGTCGAAGCTCGTCGAAGTGAACGCCGGCGCCGATCAACTGGGCACTCCGACGATCGCCGCCGGAGGGCACGCCGTCGTCGTCGCGTTCGCCGCGCGCCACGGCGCCGACTCGCCATGGGGTGTCGTTTTGTCGCAGGTGCGCGACGGCGAAATGCCCGGCGCGGTCGTGCATTTCGAGCTCCCCGCGGGCGGACCGGGCGGCGACGCGATTTCGCCGTCGGCAACCGCCATCGGCAACGGACGCTGGCTCGTGCAATGGACCGAAGGGTCGTCGGGAAACCGCGTCGTGCGCGCACAGACCCTCGCGCCGGATCTGTCGCCCGCTTCGGATCCGGTCAATCTATCGCCGCCGGGCGTGAACGCGGGACAAGGCTCGCTGTTTTCGCGGGGCGACACGGCCGCCATCCTGTTCTATGTGCAGAGAGAACGCGGCGCGCACGAACTCTGGGGCGCGTCGCTCGACTGCACGAGGTGAAACCATGGCGAGAACTCGACTCACGGATTCCGAAATTACCGCGAAGCTCGGCGAGATCCCCGGCTTTGCGCTCGCGAAGGGCAAGCTCGCGCGCCGGTTCGAGTTCGCCGATTTCGTGACGGCGTTCGGCTGGATGACGAGCGTCGCGCTGGTCGCGGAGAAGCTCGACCATCATCCGGAGTGGAAGAACGTCTACAAGACGGTCGACGTCGAGTTGAACACCCACGACGCCGACGGCGTGACCGAGATGGATTTCAAGCTTGCCCGCCGCATGAACGAGCTAGCCGCGAACCTCATTTAGAAGTCCCAATAACCGTTTGGGGTTGGGGCCCCAAACCAGGGAGTGGGGCCCCGATCCGATTCACTCGGTCGGGGCGAGGGGCAGAGCCCCTCGAAGACAATCACGAAGAGCACCCATCTCATTTTTGATGAGATGGGCTCTAGTTCACGGTTTCGGAGGCGCCGCCGTCGATGCGGAAGTTGGCGCCGTTCAGATAACCGGCGCGATCGCTGACGACGAACGCGACGAGGTCGGCGACTTCTTCGGGTCGTGCCATGCGACCGACGGCGCTGCCGGCGAGTTCTTTCACGCCGCGCGCCTCGATGTCTTCCCAGCGATCGCCCCACCCGCGTTTCTCGGCGAGGTGACGGAGCCACGCTTCGGTCTCCGGCGTGTGGATGAGACCGGGGCTCACCGTGTTCACCGTGACGCCACTGCCCGCGACGTCGCGCGCGAGGCTTACGGTGAGGTTCGCCATCGCCGCTTTGGATGCGTAGTAGTCGGGCATGCGCGGGCCGGGGCGCGCCGTCCCGATCGTCGCGATCTGGACGATGCGCCCGAACCCGGCGCTCCGCATGCCCTCGAGAAACGCCGAAATCATGCGAACGGCGGAGAGCGTGTTCACTTGATACGCGTCGAGCCACGACGCGGCCGTAGTGGTGCTCCATTTGCTCGCCGAGGGCTGGCCCTGATTGTTCACGAGAATATCGAGGCCGCCGACCTTGGCGAGCACCTCGATCGCAACGTGGCTCGCGCCCTCGTCGGTCGCGAGATCGCCGATGACGCCGAAGGCTTTTCCGCCCGCGGCTTCGATGTCGCGAACGACCGGTTCGGGGTCGGCACCGGCGGTCGCATGCACGACGACCGTGGCGCCTTCGCGCGCGAGCGTGCGTACGATGACCTTGCCGGTACCGCGACTGCTGCCGGTGACGAGCGCGCGCCGCCCTGTGAGCCCGAGGTCCAATGCCGGACTCCGTCAGCCCGCCTCGAGCGAAAAATCGAGGTTCTCTTCGTCGCACACCGCACCAAGCTCGCGCCGGAGCGACGAGAGTGCGATGTCCGACGGGACACGGAGCTCGGCGTTCAACAGGAAGAGTAACGTGCCGCTCAACGGCGCATTCTGAACGCGTGACTCGAGCGACGCGACGTTGATGCCACGGACGGCGAGCGCCTTGCTCACGCTCGCGACGATGCCGGGCCGATCGACGCCGCTCACACGGAGCCGATACG
Organism: uncultured Polyangiaceae bacterium; assembly: GCA_964506835.1. Lineage (GTDB taxonomy): Bacteria > Myxococcota_A > Polyangia > Polyangiales > Polyangiaceae > DASZVB01. Next base: position 238,834 of record CAZDNG010000001.1, on the reverse strand, counting down.
GCAAGAAGCGCTCCGCAGACGACGGCGCGCTCGTTTCTTTCAGCGCCACGTGGAGACCGAGCTTGTCGAACGCCGCCGCGCGCTCTCTCACCTTCGCGATGGCCGCGGGTGGGCCGGACAAGAGCACGATGAGGGCGAATTCGCCGCCGAGGATCGCCATCCGGCTGTCCTCGAGATTCGCCGCGGCCTCGTGAACCGCTTCGGAAATTTGCTGCACGAGCCCAGGCCGGTCCGGCCCGACGGCGGTCAGCACCATGTAGTGACGCTCGTTCGACATGTGACGTTTCGATCTATCACCGCCCGGAGAAGGCGGCGATCCCTTCCTCAGAGCGCCGTCCGGAGACGCTGGAGCCGCTCCTTCACGTCGGGCGTTTCTTGCGCCGCGTTGAGAGCGCGCTCGACTGCCGGGATGGCGGTCGCGCCGTACACGTCGACGACGAGCCGCTCCGCGTCGGCGGAGCCGAACTCGACGATGGTGACGAGGTCCTTCAGCATCCGCGGATCGGCGCGCGCGTCGGGGCTCATCTTGTCGGCGATCGCGTATTCGCTCACCGCGTCCTTGAGCCACTTCCGATTCGTATATGCGCGAGCGAGGAGGAGATGGCCGCGCGGGTCGTCACCGTGCTTCGCGTTGTATCGATGCGCGGCGAGGATCTCCTTTCGATCGAGCCCGCGTCCGCGATTCACCTTCGCGAGCGACTTGGCCAGATCTCGCGGAATCGAGATCCAGGGATCTTGCGGAGGTCGCGCGCCGGGGGCGACCGAAGTGCTCGCGTGAACGGGCGCCCCCGACGGCGGCACAACCGTCTCGGCCCCGGAGGGCGACGGCGGAGGCAGAGGCGGCGCTTCCGACGCTTCCGACGCTTCCGTCGCGACCGGCTCGTCCGGCTCGTGCGGCGCGGCATTGCCGAGAGCCGGCACGTCACCGCTCGTCGGCGAGGGTTGCGACGCGACACCCGACGTCGAATTCGCGGGCGTTGGTTGCGACCCGACACTCGGCGAGGATCGTGGCGCGACACCCGACGTCGAGTTCGCGGGCGTCGGTCGAGGCCCCGTGCGCGACGTCGGGGCCGACGGAAGCGACGCCGCGTGCGTCGACGACGACGGCGCGCCCATCTTCTTCGCGGGCTCGGCCGGCGAAAAATGGAGGATCTGGTCGAGCTCGCGACGCTCCGCGGCGCGCTCCGGGGTCACGAGGACGTACACGGCGGCGACGGCTCCCAGCAGCGCCGTCAACGACGCCAGCACGAGCACACCGAGACCGATCCGCACCGCGGTGCCCCTCCAGCGTTCGAACGGCGGGGGCACGGGCGGAGTCAACGGAGCGACTCCGTCGGGTAGCGGCGCGTCCGCCAGGTCCGGCGCTTTCGGCGATGCGTCCGGCGCGTTCGACGAGACCGAGGCCGGCACGGGACGTTCGCCAGAGGACGGAACGGGTTCGGCTGCGGCGGGCCCCGACGGCGCGCCCTCGACGCGCGTCCGCGCCGCAAATGGGTCGAGCTTCGTCACGGCGTTTCCGAGCTCGGCGCGCGGCAGAGGCACGAGCACCTTGGGCTCGGGCAACGCCGCGAGCGCGTCGCCGAGCGCGCGCGCGTTCGGGAACCGCTCGCCACGCGTCTTTTCGGTCGCTCGTTTCAGGAGCGCGGCGAGCTCCGGCGATGCGGCGCGCTCGGGATTCACGCTCTCGAGCAACGGCAAATCCTCCATGAGGTGCTGTCGCATCACCTCCGTCAGATTGCCGCGAAAGGGAGCCTTGCCGGCGAGCATCTCGAACAAGATGATGCCGACGGCGTAGACGTCGGCGCGGACGTCCGCGTCTTGACCGGCGACTTGCTCGGGAGCCATGTAAGTCGGCGTGCCGAAGACCTGGCCGGCGCGGGTGATCGCGCGCCCGCCCGCGTCCGGTGCGACGAATTTAGCGAGCCCGAAGTCGAGCAATCGAACGAGCGGCGGCCCCGTTCCGGCGTTTTGAAGAAAGACGTTGCCCGGCTTCACGTCGCGATGGACGAGCCCGTGCTCGTGCACGAAACCGAGTGCGGTGACCAGGTCCCCTGCGATGCGAAAGGCTTCGTCGGGTTCGAGAGGCCCGCTTTTGATGCGATCGGCCAGGGTCTCGCCCTGGAGCAGCTCCATGACGAGATACGGCATGTCGCCGGCGACACCGGAATCCATGACCGTCACGATGTTCGGGTGCGACAACGTCGCGAGAGCGCGCGCCTCGCGCTCGAATCGCTGCCGGAGCTCGGCGCTCGCGCCGTACTCGGGCTTCAACACCTTGATGGCGACCGTGCGCCCGAGCTTCAGGTGGAGGCCGCGATAGACCGAGCCGACGCCGCCCGCACCGAGCTCCGCCTCGATGCGGTATCGTCCTTCGAGCTCGGTGCCGATCATGGCCGTACCATGATAGTGAAACCACCGCGTGGGTTGGTAGCGACCGGCGTAAACGGGCTCATCGGCGCGAGGCGAGCCCCTTTCGCGCTCGCGAGGCGCGTGGTATCCGAACGCGGCCATGACCCAATCCGTCCGACCGCGCCGCAGCGTCCTCTACATGCCGGCCTCCAACGCCCGCGCACAGGAAAAGGCGAAGAGCCTCCCTGCCGACGGCATCATCTTCGATCTGGAAGATGCGACGGCGCCGGACGCGAAGGAGCAAGCGCGCGGAACGGTCGCGCAATCGGTCTCCGGCGGCGGCTACGGCGGTCGCGAGCTCATCGTGCGCGTCAACGGGCTCGACACGCCGTGGGGGAAGCTCGACGTCGAAGCAGCGACGAAGGCTGCGCCCGACGCGATCCTCCTGCCGAAGGTCGAGTCCGCGGATCAAGTGCGCGAGCTCGAAGCCCTGATGCGTCAGCACGGCGTGAGCGACAAGACGTCGATCATGTGCATGATGGAGACGCCGCTCGGCATCCTGAATGCCAAGGAGATCGCCAGTGCGAGCAAGCGTATCTCGTGCCTGGTGATGGGCACGAGCGACCTCACGAAGGACTTGCACGCGCGACACACGCCCCTCCGCTTGCCGATGCTCACGTCGCTCGGGATTTGCCTCCTCGCGGCGCATGCGTATCACCTGTCGATCCTCGACGGCGTTTACCTCGACTTGAACGACGCGGAGGGCTTCCGGGCCTCGTGCACGCAAGGGCTCGAGCTCGGCTTCGACGGGAAGACACTGATTCATCCGTCGCAGGTCGAGCCGTGCAACGACGTCTTTTCGCCGTCCGCTGACGAGATCGCCCAGGCGAAGAAGATCATCCTCGCGCACGAGGAAGCAAAGAAGGCCGGCAAGGGCGTCGTCCTCGTCGACGGCAAGCTCATCGAGAATCTCCACGTCGAGAACGCCAACCGACTCGTCGCGATGATGGCCGCGATCGAACGCTCCGAGGTCTAGTCGCCGGAGATGCCGCGTTCGTACGCCGTATCTTCGATCTCGGCGGCGGCGGTGGTGGGGCTCAGCGGCGAAAAGCAGTCGAGCATGACGGCGACTTCTTCGGTGCGCGTCGCGCCGACGCCCGCCTCATAGCGGCCGGGATGCGGTCCGTGCGGAACGCCGCGGGGATGCAACGTGATGCTTCCCGGTTCAATCCCGTTGCGCGACGAAAAATTGCCGCTCACGTAGTAGATCGCCTCGTCGACGTCGACGGACGCGTGCGGATAGGGGCACGCGATCGCGTCGGGGTGAAAATCGAGCGGTCGCGGCACGAAGCTCGAGACGAGGACGCCGCCCGCCTCGAACGTGCCGTGGACGGTCGGCGGCAAATGCACCGCGCCGACTCGCGGTTGGAACTGGAGGATCGGAAATGCCCACGGGTACACCGCGCCGTCCCACCCCACGACGTCGAGCGGCGAATGACGACTCCGAAATCCGTGATAGCGCCCGCCGCGCTTCACGATCACGTCGCGCACGGCCTCGTCGAGCGGCCCGACGAATTCAGGGCGACGAAAATCGCGGTGACAATACGGCGCGTCCATCCTCAACTGGCCGAGCTCGTTCCGCCATTGCTTGGGGATCCCGACCCCGCGCAAGCATTCCACGAGCAAGACATCGCCGGCCGGGCCTTCCCAGACGATGCGATAGAGCGTGCCTTTCGGGATGCAGACGTAGTCGCCGGAGTGAAACCGGAGATCGCCGAACACGCTCCGGACCGAACCGCTGCCGCTTCGAACGAAGAAGAGCTCGTCCCCGTCGCCGTTGATGAAATACGAAGCGTCGCTCGCTCGCGGACGGAGCACCCAAACCGTGACGTCGCTGCTCGTGAAGAGCGGCACGCGCGAGTCGATCGGCGCGTCACCCACGGCGAGATCGCCGGTTCGATAGTGACGACGAAGGAGCTCGCTCGAGCCGGGTGAACCGATCGTCGTGACCGACGCTGCGGCGTAACGCGACGGAGCGGGTTCGAGCTCCTGCGGACGATGCACGTGATAGAGAATCGAGTAGGGCCCGTCGAAGCCGGCGCGGGTGACGCACTCCTCGTAGCGAAGCGCGCCGTGTTCATCCCGCAACGCAACGTGGTGCTTCGGTGGAAGCACGCCGCAAGCGACGCGATCGAGCATCAGGGGTCTCCGCGCGAATGTTGGTGTCGCTCGATGCTCTCGAAGAGCGCGCGAAAATTGCCGGCGCCGAACCCGCGATCGCCCTTTCTTTGGATGATCTCGTAAAAGAACGGCCCCGCGTCGGGACTTGCGTACAGACCAGCGGAATCCTTGAGAAATATCTGGAGCAGGTATTCGTGGTGGGCAGAACCATCGACGAGGATCTCGAGCTCGCGGAGAGTCGCCAGATCTTCGTCGACGCCGCCGATGCCGAGCTTCTGGAGGCGGTCGGGCAAAGCTTCGTAGTACTCGCTGGGCGTCGGCATGAAACTGACGCCGCGCGCGCGCAGGCCGCGCACGGCGTGCAAGATGTCTCGCGTGCCGAGCGCGACGTGCTGCACGCCGTCGCCGCGGTGCTCTTCGTAAAATTGGTTGATCTGCGATTTCTTGAACGAGGGACGGTACGGTTCGTTGTTCGCGAACTTGATGCCGGTCGCGGGGTCCCACATCACCTTCTAGCGCAGACCCGAGCCCTCGCGCACCTCGTATTTCGCGACGTCCTCGGTGTGAAATTCGACTTCCCACAGCGGCTCGAAGCCGAGCACGTGCTCGAGCCAGAGGAGCGCGGGCTTCATCGTCTGAAAATTCGACGTCACATGATCGATGGAGCTGAACGAAAATTCGTTCTTGCCGCCGATCGGCGTCTCGTAGAGCTCCATGCCCGGGAAAAAGCCGTGGTAGCCGTGGCGCTCGACGAAGCGGAACGTCGTGTCGCCGAACGGCGTGGTCGCCGAAAATGTCTCGATGCATCCGTGTTCGTCTTCGACCCTCTGCACGTCGGTGATCGGCGTGCCGCCATCCTGCTCGAGCGACGAGAACGTGCGGCGTATGTCGTCCACCTCGAAGGCGATGGTGCCGATCCCGTCCGGGTGCTTCGTGAGATAGCGATGCGCGCGTCCGCCTTCGCCGACGGGCGTCGAACAGGTGATCACGACGTCGCCGGCCTGGAAAACGAGCGAACGCTGGCGTCCGCCTTGCTCGAGCTCGGCCGAGCTCTTGCCGACCTCCGAGAACCCCATGAAATCAGTGTAAAATCGGCGACTCCGTTCGAGGTCGCGCACGTAATAGTGAAGGCCGAGAAGCCGGCGGATCCCGAGTTTTCCCGTGTTCATGGCAAGCCTCCCGTGTCGTCGCTTTTCGGAGTGTCGAGCCAGCGCTTCGGATCCGCCACCACTTCCTGTTCAATCGCGCCGAATAGGTCCTCGCCGTCATCGCGCCGCATCTCGATGCGGATCCGATCGCCCACGGTGAGAAACGGCGTGCTGGGCGCGCCGTGTTCCAACACTTCGCGGGTCCGGAGCTCGGCGAGGCACGACGCGCCACGCGCCGGATCGTCGTTCGCGACGGTCCCACTGCCGACGATCGTTCCCGCGGTGAGCGCTCGCGTCTTCGTCACGTGCGCGACCAGCTCGAAGAACGAAAAATGCATCGGTGTTCCGGCGTCCGGGTCACCGATGAGCCGGCCGTTCAAGGAAGTGCGGAGCCGCAAATGGACGCGGCCGTCGTGCCACGCCCGGCCGAGCTCGTCCGGGGTCACCGCGAACGGCGAGAACGCCGTCGACGGCTTGGAGCAAAAAAAGCCGAACCCCTTCTCGAGCTCGGCGGGGATCAGATTTCGGTACGTGACGTCGTTCGCCAGCATCACGAGCCGGACATGCTGGCCGACGTCGTCGCGTTTCACGCCGCGCGGCGTGTCGCCGAGCACGATCGCCACCTCGGCTTCGAAATCGAGACCCCACGCCGGATCGTCGAGCGGGATCGGCTCGCTCGGCCCGAGCATCGTCCCCGAGCCGCCCTGATAGACGAGCGGCTCGGTCGTCAGCGTCTTCGGCAACGCCGCGCCACGCGCTTTTCGCACGAGCACGATGTGCGACAGATACGCCGACCCGTCGATCCACTCGTAGGCGCGCGGCAACGGTGCGGCGAGCCGCGACGGGTCGAGGGGCTCGGTCGTCGTCCGTTCTTCTTCGACCGCGCGAGCGAGCGCGTCGAGCGCCGGCGCCGCGCGCTCCCAGTCGTCGAGCGCGGATTGAAGGGACGGTGCGACGTGACGCGCCGCCGCGTAGCGGTCGCCTGCCCGATTCACGACGATGAGCGAGCCGTCACGCGTGCCATCGCGAAGAGTCGCCACTCTCACGACCTTGCCTCGCTTACGCCGAGCGCGCGCGGTCGCCGGTCGGCGCCGTCACGGCTCGAAGGGTGGACAGACCCGTCGCGATCGGTTCGAGATGGCCGAACCGGATTTCGAGCCGCTCGAGGTCGTCCTCGAGCCGCTTCGACAGCGGGCCGTGCTCTCCGATTTTCAGAAGGCTCTCTAGCAAATTCCAGCGCAGGAGCCATTCGTCGGGAAATGCTTCGTCGAGCCGGCGCACGATGCTTTCGAACACGGCGGCCACGTCGCCGCCGCCGAGCGTCCGCCAGGCGCCGAGTGCGCGATCGAACAGCCCGAGCCGCTCCAGATCGCACGCCGAAAATTCGCGGACCTTCGGCACGACCTTCGACGACGGCGCGGTCGCCGCGAAGAACCCGTCGGGCGCGCCGGCACTCGCGGAAATCACGGCGCTTCCGAGCGCGAGCGCGAAGAGCCCGTCGCGACGAAACAGCGTGCGCCCGCGTCGCGTCACGTCGACCCCTTCGACCAAGGCGACCGCGACGCGCCCGTCGACCGGCACGATCGCGACGACCCGCCCCACGACGTGAACCCCGGATGCGAGCGCGAGCTCGAGGCGTCCGCGATCGTCGGTTCGCCGCGCGAGCGACTCCGTCGTGAGCGACGACAGCGGCGTTCCGTCGGCGAGCGCGCCGAGCGGCAAGCCGTAGCCGGCGCTTCTCGGCATCGCGTCGAGGAGCACTCCGCCGCGTGCGACCGCGCACGGACCCGCGAGTTCGACGAAACACGGCGCGCCGTCGTGCATCTCGATGGCGCGCACCACGCCGACCACCGAGACGCCGGAATCGAGCTCGAGCGTCGCCACTTCGCCGCTTTTTTTCGCCACGTCGAGGCCGTACGCGCCGCCGACGCGCGCCGACAACGTCGCCGCGACGTCTTCGAGCACGCTCTCGAGCTCCGCGAAGCTCTTCGCGACGAAGAGCTCGGGCTGCGCGCGCGTGATGTCGTAGTCCACGCCGATGCACGCCGCCGAGAGCGGCGTTTTTCGAATCTGCGCGCTCTGGCAGAAATGCCCTTCGCCGATCGACGACAAGAGGCCCGCGCCGTAGAGCCGAAAATCCGACGGCGTTCCCACGAGACCGTACTCGGCCGTCCACCAGTAGAGCCGCGCCACCTTCGCCGCTTCGCTCGGTTCCCCGAGCTCGGCGCGCGCGCGCTCGAGCGCCGATTCCGCGCGCCGAATCTGAAACGGTGTGCTCGCCGGATCCTCTTTCATTTCCGACAGCGCGTGAATCGCCTCGTCGACCAATCGATCGTCCGGGCTCGCGAACGCCCGCTCCGCGACCTTGCCGATGTTCCGGAGATATCGCGCGTAGTGTGGCTCGGCGAGAAACGGCGCGTGCCCCGCCGCCTCGTGAATGATGTCCGGCGCAGGCGTGTACGTGAGATGCGCCGACGTCCGGATCTCGGCGGCGATCGGCAAGATCCCGCGCGCTTGAAATGCCTGGAACGCGCGTGGCGGCACGAACCCATCGACCGCGACGGCGCGCCACCCGAACCGCTCGAGACAGGCGTCGATGGTCTCGATCTTCGGAATCTGGTCGACCGAAATGCCCGTCGCGGAAAAGCCGCGCTCGTACGCGTCGTGCGCGGTCGACAAGAGGCGCCGCCGCGCATTCATCACGCTGAACCGCCAGACCGCGTGGTCTTCCGACGTGTACCGCTCGGAGTCCTGTCGAACGACGAACTCACGAAGATGCGGGGGGACGTGGTCGAGCGGGGGCATGCTCGTTACTAGATAATACTCCTCTCCGCGACGAACCGCTCGCCGTCCCGCGTTATGGAGGGTGCCCCCACCCCATCCGTCCTCGCGCCGCTCGCTGTGGCGCACTGTCACGCGGCTTCGTATCGCGGGCGCTCCGGGCGGTGGCCTCCCCCAACGTGCCCGCTTCGCGGGCCCGGGGGGAGGAGCTCAATCGGCGAGGACCACCTCACGATGCGCGCGGAGCGGGGCGTAGCCGATCGCGTTCTTCGACGGTGAGCACGATGGGCTCGACGATCCGTTTTCCTGCCGCGTCGAAAAACGGCGATGGGCGGTATTTCCCCGCGACCCAGCCGAGAGTCAGCAAACGCACGCTGCGCAAAATGAGCCCGACCGGGATCTTGGGAGACTCGCCCGCGGGCGTGCCGTTCACCGCGAAGCGCGCGTACAAAAGGCAAAGCGGCGGGCCGAGCACGCTGTCGCGGGAACGGCCGTCGGTTCGGTGATCCATGAACGGCTGCAGGACGGCCGCGAACGGAACCTTCGCCGGGCCGAGCGTGTTCGCGACCGGCGTGCGACAGCAGTCCACGAACCAGCGAAAGAGCCCTTTTTCCGTGAGGCGCATCACGCGCAGCTGCTCGGCGCCACGCGTGATGCGGACTTGCGACGGCGCCATCTGGAAAATGTCCGTGCCCCCGTGTCGATCGACGATGCCGTCACGCCCGAGATAGCGCGCGAACGCCTGGCAATCGTTGCAATAGCAAATGACCCGGCTCCCGCGATCGGGATCGACGTCGAGCGCGACGCCTTCGACGGCTCCGCACGCGCAACGGAGGGGAATGTTGGTGCTCATGCGTCTCCCGTAACGCGATTGATCCCGCGAGTCGACAACGTGTTCATCCACTCACTCACGAAGTGGACGAACCACTTCGCGGTCCCGCTCGAGTGGTCAGAGCAGTTGCGCCGTGAAGGGCATAGTGGTCAGAGCAGTTGCGCTTGGACGCGCACGCGGCGTCACAGCAAGTGCGCCATGAAATTCACGAGTGACAGCGCGTCGGGGCCGCTCTTCGTGGCGTTCAGCTCGACGTGCTCGAGGAGCGGCGTCACGAGCGCAAGATGCGGGCGGCCGCGGAGCTCTTCTCCGGCGAAGAGCGTCTCTTCGGGTGGAATGACGCTGTCGCCGCTGCCGTGGAGAAAATACGCCGGCATCGCGAGCGACCGAAGCTTGCCGGTCGGCGAAAGGGCCACGAGATCGATACCCTCGGCGCCGACGATCTGCTCGAGCTTGCCGCGAATTTCTTCGAAATGGCCCGCCGCCACGGACACGAAGAGACGTTCTGCGGTCTCCGTGGTTCGGCGCGACGCGAGCGCCCACGCTTGCTTTCGATCTTCGTGGAGCCAGGCTCGGAGGGCGTCGTGCATGACGGCGCGATCCTCCTCGGGCACGAAGGCGTCGAGGTGTTCGTACAACAAGACGACGATGCCGTATTCGTGCGCCTTCCGATGAACGAGCCCGTGAGGCGAATGCACGGTGTCCGTCAGAAGAAAGTCGAGCACGCGCCGAAGATCGACGTAACCCCCCACGCTGGCAACGTAAGCGAGATGCGGTGCGACGTCGGGCTCCGTTGCAGCGAGCATCGACAGGCCGCCGGCGAAGCTGAAGCCGATGAGTCCGACTTTTTCTTCGTGAACGGCGCGGCAGACGTCGCTCAAGTGCCGCACGGCAACGCCGAGCACGTCGCGCCCGCTCGCGGTGATCCGGTAGTCCGCGAGCTCGTCCAGTTCCGGAGTGAGCACGACGGTGCCGACTGCAGCGAGATCCGTCGCGAATCGAACGAGCCGCGGCTCGTCGATGCCGAGATAGTGGACGCCGTGCCCGACGACGACGCAGCGGTGGACCTTTCCGGACGGCAGGTAAAGGCGCGCCGGAACGGGTCCGCTCGGACCGTCGAGAACGAGGTCGCGCCGCGGCACGGGCGGCAGGGTGTCGCCCGGGCGACGCGGTTGCGACAGCGCGAGGAGCACCGCTGCTCCCTCGACCCACGGCCGGACGAGCGAGAACGTCCACGCGCCCAACACCATCGCCGCGAGCACCACGAGAAAGGGCAACGCGGAGTCAAATCGCGAACGTCCCTTCATGGTGTGACGTGCCGGCGTGACGGGCAGGCTTGGCGCGGCGGGCTCAGCCGCCTCGCTCGAGCCCGAGCTCGTGGGCGAGCGCGGCGGCGAGCTTCCGGTAGTCGTCGGGCGTGTTGTAGAGGTGCGCCGAGATACGCACGAGGCGCTTCGGAGCGTCGGGCCACGAGAATACCGGCACTTCGATCCGGTGACGCTCGAAGAGCGTGAGGTGCAACGGCTCGAGGTTCGGCGGAACGAACACCTTCGAGTCTCCGTCGGGCAAACTCATCGTCGCCAGCGATCCGATCATCGACTCCGGAACGGACGCCGCGAGTCCGAGTGCGTCGCTCAAGATGCGACGGCCCTCGAGGACCAATTCACGGTTCCGCCGATGCACTTCCGGCCAGCCGCCGGGCAAGAGCCCGCCCACGAAGCGAATCGCCTCCGGAACGGCGAGCCAGGACGACGGATCGTCGCTGCCGGTCCAGTCGAACTCTTCGAGGAATCGCGACCGCCGGCGGCTCGAATTGAATCCGTGACTGATCACCGGCGGATGAAGACCGCGCTGCTTGTCCTCGCGGGCCCAGAGCATGGCCGCCCCTTTCGGAGCGCATAGCCACTTGTGGAAATTCCCGACGTAGTACGCGGCGCCCAATTTCGACAACTCGAGTGGCCGCATTCCGGGTCCGTGCGCGCCGTCGACCAGCGTCTCGATCCCGCGCTCGCGGAGACGACGAACGATGTCGTCGATCGGGAGTACGAGACCGGTGGGACTCGTCACGTGGTCGATCATGGCCAGCCGCACCTCGGGCGTCGCGGCCTCGAGGATCCGCTCGGTGACGTCCTCGGGCCCGGCCGGGGGAAACGGAACGTTCACGACGCGCACCCGCGCGCCCGAGTGGTGCGCTTTGAAGTCGAGCGCGTTCTTGCACGCGTTGTAGGCGTGGTCCGTGGTCAAGAGCACGTCGCCGGGGCCGAAATCGAGCGAGCGGAGCACCGCGCTGACGCCCGCCGTCGAATTGCGGATGAAAACGACGTCGTCGGGGCGCGCGCCCGCGAACGCGCCGACGATCTCGCGGAGGCGGTCGAGCTCCCCTTCGAGCACGTTCGCGAAGAAGTGAACCGGTTCGCGCTCGAGGCGCGCCCGCCACTCCGATTGCGCGTCGAGCACGGCGCGGGGGCACGCGCCGAACGCGCCGTGGTTCAGGAAAACGATGTCCGGGTCGAGGGTCCAGTGCTGACGCATTCGCCCGAAGGCTATCACGCGCCGTTCGGTCGCTCGACGGTTCGTCCGGCGCATGCCGGCACCGTCAACCGATACCCCGCCCGCCTCGCGCGCTCGGCGCCGCGCTTGAGGTCTCGGCGGAGCTCGTCGGCGTATTCCTGACAATTGATCTGGATCGTATGGCGCTGCGAGGCGACGTAGCTCGATTTCGACCGGTCGTACGCATCGCGCGCTTCACTCGCCATGACCTCGCGCGACGGCGGGTGGTATTCGCCGCGAAGGTATTTCGCGATCCACTTCGACTGCTCTTCGGCGATCGGCATCATCGCGCAGAGCGGTTGGACCAGCGCGAGAAAGATCAAGTCGTCGTAGCGGGGGTCGAGCATTCGCCGGAACAGCGCGACCTCGTTGTTCGGCGCCGACATGACCGACGGATCGAGAAAGGGAAAACTGATGCGATATCCCGTGGCGTAGATGATCGCGTCCACCCGCTCGACGGTTCCGTCCGCGAAGCGCACGCCGTCGGTGAGGCGCTCCACGACGTTCGGTCGCGCTTCGACGTCGCCGGATCCGAGACGGTAAAATATCTCGCTCGAGATCGTCGGATGCGATTCGGAGAGCCGGTGGGTGGGCGCCGGCAACCCATATTGCTCGGGCTTACCGACGCTCTGCTCGACCAGGCGCGTGAAGAGCCAATTGACGGCGCTCTTCGGGGTCACCGCCGTCATTGCCCGCTCGATCACCGACGGCGCTTCCGAGGGGTGGCGCGACCAGAAATCGAGCAATTTGCCGCCGCGGAGGTATTTCGGCGTGACGTGGTTCGGCGTGCGAATCGACAAGAACACCCGGTTCGCGACGCCCTTCCGTCCGAGCTCGCACGCGATGTCCATCGCGGAGTTCCCCATTCCCACGATGACGACGTTCTTGCCGACGAAATCGTGGGGCGTTTTCTCGTCCACGTAGTCGTGCGCGTGCATTTCGAATCCGTCGAAATGCCCGGGCAGCATCGGATCCGGCCACACCGGGTCCCAGTGATGTCCGTTCGCGACGACGAGCACGTCGTAACGAGGCGCCCGGCCCGTGGACAGGCGAACCTCCCAGGTTCCCTCCGGCAGACGCTCACACCGCTCGACCATCGTGCCGAACGTGATGCGGTCGCGAAAGCCGAAGTGGTCGACGTACGACTCGAAATAGCGGTGGATCTGCGAGTGATGCGGGAAGTCCGGAAAATCGTCCGGCATCGGAAAGTCCGAATACTGCATCGTGCGGCGCGACGTATTGATGTGCAGCGAACGGTACGCGCTCGACGAAAAGCGGTTCCCGAATTGCCACATCCCGCCCACGGCGTTGCTCGCCTCGTAGCAATCGAAGGGGATGCCGTTCTCTTGAAAAACCTTGCACGCGGCAACGCCGCTCGACCCCGCGCCGACGATGCATACGCTTGGCAGCGCTTCGCCCGAGGGTGGCGGAAGGACGGCACTCCGTCGCGATTGACGAAACAGGGACTGCATTCAGGAGGCCGCAGCGCGACGCGCCCGAGCGCGCTCGATGACCTCTTCGAGCGCCACGGGATCGATCGGCTTGGCGAGAAATGCGTTCTCGACGGACGCGAGGAATTCCTTCGCGCGCGAGGTGAATGCGCCGCCGCTGCAAAAGACGAGTCGCTTGAGGACGTCGGGGAACCGCGTGCTCAGCGCTTCGTAGACCATGGGTCCGTCCACCTGCGGCATCATCACGTCGCAGAGAATCAGATCGAAGGCGTCGTCTTTTTCGAGCACGGCGATACCTTCCGCGCCGCCGCTCGCGAGCACCACGTCGTGGCGTGCCGACAGCATGCGCCGGTAGGCGCGAAGCACGGCGAGATCGTCGTCGATGACCAAGATGCGCGCCCGGCGGCTGGACTGCGAGTTCGGACCGCTCGGCTTTTCGTCGGGGGGCGGCGAGCTGTCACCGCCGGATTGCGCCGGCAGCCTCACCACGAACCGAGTGCCTCGATCGGGAAGGCACGCGACATCGATGGTGCCGCCGTGCAACCGGACGATGTCCGCGCAGAGCGAGAGCCCGAGCCCCGCGCCGTGATCCGACTTGGTCATGGAAAACGGTTCGAACATGCGCGCCCGCGCGTCCTCGGAGATGCTCGCACCGGTGTCCTCGATCGCGACGACGATGCGCGCCCCTTCGCGATACGTCGAAACTCGAATCTCATTTTGGTTCGCCGCGCCTTCCTCGATCGCCTGCGCCGCGTTGAGCAGGAGATTCGTGAATACCTGCGCCAATTTCCCCGGCTCACCCAGGACGGGCGGCAGCTTGGTGAGCTGCTTGATGAGGCGAGCACGATGACGAATGTCGGCGTACGCCAGATTGCATGCGACATCGACGATGTCGTTCACGCGAACCTCTTGGACGTCGTCCCGCTCGATCCGCGAGAACATCCGGAGATCTTTTACGATGGACGCGATGCGTTCGATGCCGCTCAAGTTGTCGTCCACCATTTCGTTGACGTCGCGGAGCAAGGTTTCCAGCTCTCCTTCGGCGAGGATCGCGTCGACGACGGATTGCTTGGTGGGCAGAAGCCCGGTGTCGCCCGAGAGCTCGCGACGGAGCCGGGACAGCGAACGCCGCAAGACGGCCACGCTTTCCCGCATGACCCGGAGATTGGTGAGAATGAACGTCGCGGGGTTGTTCACTTCGTGCGCGACGCCGCCGGCGATCTGTCCGATCGCCGCGAGCTTGCCGGAGTGCACGAGCTTCGCCTGCGCGTCCTTCAGCGATTGGTAGGCGCGCGCGAGCTCCGACTCGCGCTCGACGCGGTGGCTCACGTCGCGCAGGATGTAGAGCACGCGTTTTTCGCCGCCCGATTGGAACACCGTGGCCCGAAGATCCGCCCACAGGTAGGTGCCGTCCCGGCGGCGGGGCCGTAAATTCGGATGCCAGGCACGCTCTCGAGTCGCGATCTCGTCGAGCACCCGAGCGATGTCTTCGTCTCCCTCCGCGTAGAGCGAACGCACCCCGAGCTCCTTGAACTGCTCCGGTGCGTAGCCCAGTAGCTGACATGCGGCTGGGTTGGCTTCGAGCACCATTTCGGAATCGAAGTCGGCGACGAGAATGGCGTCGTCCGCTGCCTCCACGAGCACGCGATAGCGATCGACGGACGCCGTCCACGCCTCGCGCACGCTCGGCGGAATCGAGGACACCCTCCGCCCGTCCCCCAAACGCGACGGGTCGCTCATGTCGACCATTGGCCCATGATTAAAGGCAACTCTCGCACTAGCAAGGGAAACTCGCAGGCACGGGAGATGCTTTCTTCAGGGTACGAGACCCGGCGATGTCAGCACTGGCATGTCGAACGCCTGCTCGAACTCGACGACCAGGCTCCGCTCCGCGCCGGCAACGCGCGGATCCAGCGGAATTCCGAAATCGACTCGCAGCACCGAACGCTGGATCTGGGGAAAAGCGAAACGGAGCCCACCTCCAATTCCGCGCTTCAGGCTCATCTGTGAAAACTGTCGGAACGCGTCGCCAAAGTCGAAGAAGGCCGCTGCGCCAACCTGAACCGTCAAGATTTGGACAGGTCGCGACCGAATTTCGATGTTGCCGATGACTAGATCGGGACCGACGAAGGCCGATGCGCGGTAGCCACGCAGGCGCGTCGTGCCACCGAGCGATTGAAGCGGGTTCAGATAATTCTCGTATCGGTCCAGGATGAAGCCGTCGAAGACCACGCGGCCGAATGGCAGTCTGGGTGTAACCAGGCGTGTGCCCACCGAGACGGCCGCATCGGATTGGTCGGGCCGCGATATTTGAATCGACGAGGTTGCGTACGCCCGCGCGAGACCGTCCCAAACGGGAATGGTGTAGCCAGCTGCGCTGTAAACCCCGAGCTGATTCCGGGTCGAACCGAGTGATTGAGCGGCGGGATACGCGCGGACCCAGACGTCGTGACCGAGTCGATAGTCCTCCTGGAGCCCGAGTGTTTCGAGATCGAGCACGCGGATGAACCGGTTCTCGTAGGCATGGAGCTGCACGAACGGATCGAGGCGGCGATCGCTGACCGGTAAGAGGCTCGCGAATTCTCTTTGAACGAGCAGCGGCTGCCCGGAGAGATCCGGCGGCTCGTAGATCGCGCGGCTCGCCTCGAGACCGAACGAGATGTCGTTCTTCATCGCGAGGCCGAACGAACGCGTCGCCGAGATCTGACTTTGAATCGCGTCCTGATGAAACTGGTAGGGGATGCTTTCGACGCGGGGCGTGGCGGCAAAGTCGATCGGCAGCGCGCGATCGTCGCTGCACACGGATTGCCCGAGCGTCCCGGCGGGTCGGACGATGCCCTCCGCCCACGTCGCGGCCGCTACCCACGACCACTTGGTTTGCGTCGAGTAGAGAGGCTTGCCGTAGCTGAACGCACCGGTGGATCCTTCGACGTCGTTCGTGCGGCAGTTGAAGATGAGGCTTGCCTGGCCCGCCGCCTGGAGACGGCTGCCGCCGACGCGCGGGTCGGTGAATCCGAGACCGAGCGAATACGTCGCTCGCGACACGGTCACGTTCGCGTTCAGGATCTTGTGACGACCGAACAGGTTCTCTTCGGAGGGCTGGAGCGCGATGTACTCGAGCTTGTTGTTGACGAAGATCGGCTCGTAGTTGACGCGAAGGCTCCAGACGTCCTTGGTGACGACCAGGAGCTTCACGCGATCTTTCGCCGAACCCTCGATGGGCACGATCAAAACGACGCTGAGCTGCTCGCGCGCGCGTAGATTTCGCTCCGATTCGTCGACGAGCGCCTGATCGTAGCGCTGGCCGCGACGGAGAAGTACCTCGTCCTCGATGACGTCGGAGCGCGACGTCGCGTGGAACCAGTTCAAGAAATTGGGCGCCGGGTCGCGATCCTGGACCACGTCCATCGAGACCACGACGGTCCCCTCCACCCATTTGCCGCTCGGGGCGGAGTCGACGTGACCATCGACTTCCTCGAGGGCGAGCCGGAGGCTCTCCTTTTCGTAAGGAGAAAGCGCGGGCGAGGCGGCGAGGGCCGCGACAGAAACCGAGCACGCGACGAGAAAGGCTGCGACGCGCGAAAACCACATTCGGCGGCCTCACTCGTACCCTATCCGGAACGAACCCGAAATCGGGTTATCTTCCCGGAATGCCGCGCCCCGAGAACCGTAAGAAGATGACGCTCGTCGCCCTGGGATTCGTGTTCGTCGCGATGGATTGCGATTCACGCACGTCGGGTTCGCCGTTGCCGACGCCAATGCCGGTCCCATCCGACTCGACGCTCGCGGTCGACAGCGCGGCCGCGCCGCCGCTCGACGTCGTGCCGCCGCTGCCGAGCGACACGCGCACCGAGGACGAAAAAAATACGATCCAGGTTTTTCGCGCGGCCGCGGCCTCCACGGTGTTCGTCACCGAAAAGCAGCTCATGGTCGACTACTGGGGCACCCAGACCGAGGTTCCGGGGTCCGGGAGCGGGTTCATCTGGGACGACGCCGGGCACGTCGTGACGAATTTCCACGTCGTGAAAGACGCCCATTCGCTCTCGGTGACGCTCTTCAACCACAAGAGCTACGAAGCGACGGTCGTCGGCGTGGATCCGAACAAGGACGTCGCGGTGATCCACATCGACGCGCCGAGAGAGGTGCTGCGCCCCATTCGTTTGCCGGACAAGGGTCGCCGGCTCGAGGTGGGGCAAAAGGCGCTCGCGATCGGCAATCCGTTCGGCTTCGATCAGACGCTCACGACCGGCGTCGTGAGCGCCATCGGCCGCGCCATGCGCGGGATCAACGGCGTGTCGATCCGCGACATGGTCCAGACCGACGCGGCCATCAACCCCGGTAACTCCGGCGGCCCGCTACTCGATTCATCGGGTCGCCTGATGGGAATGAACACGATGATTTACAGCCAGAGCGGCAACTCCGCCGGCATCGGATTCGCCGTTCCCGTCGCGACCATCGCGCGAGTCGTGCCGCAGATCATCAAGACCGGGCACTCGGATCAGATGGGGATCGGCATCCAGATCGATCCCGAGCAGCAGCTCGAACGCCTCGCGCACGTTCGCGGCATGGTCGTCTTGAGCGTGCTCCACGGGTCATCGGCCGAGAAGGCCGGCCTCCGCGGTGTGCGGCAGAGCAACGAAGGCATCACGCTCGGCGACGTCATCGTCGCCATCGACGGAAAACCGATCGAAGACCACGACGACCTGTACAGCGCGCTCGACACACACCACGTCGACGAAACCGCGATCGTCACCGTGGCCCGCGACGGAAAGCTCGTGAAGATCCCCGTTACCGTCGAGGCCGTCCCCCAACAGTGAGCGGCGCGGACGCTCAGAACGTCTTGCGGCGCACGCCGCTGGTGTGGGTCCCGACGGGCTCGCCCAACACCGCACCCAGCCACCCGATCAGCGCGTTGCTCGACGCCCCTTTGCCGAACACCGGATAGGAATCGCCGAGGCCGCCCTCACGCAACGTCCGGCTGGCGAGCGCCGGAACGCCGGTCGAGAACGCGCACGGTCCACGAAACCCGCCCGAGCGGAGCTTCATCAAGAGCTCGACGCCGGTGCCTCCCGCGCCGAGCTCGAAGTCGAGAAGGATGGCGGACGGTACTTCCGTCGCGCCCGCGACGAGCCGAAGCGCGGAGTCCGCGTTCTGCACGATCGAGACGCGCGCCCCGACGGCACCGCTCACGAGGCGAGCCATCGCGCGAGCAGCCACACGATCGTCATCGACGACGAGAACCCAAGGAGTTCCTCTCGGTCGTAGCGCTGCCTCCATCATGTCCCTTGTGTAAAAGCTTCGCACGAAAGCGGTCGCTTTTCCAGGTCAGGACTCCGACTCGCCGCGACAATCGCCGTCAGGGTTCCGAAACTCGTAGGAAAGCGTGGGGCTTACCGGACCTGCGCGTCGCGCGCCGTCAGGCCGCGCGAGCACCCATGGCGTCCACGACGCGTTCGTCGAAGTGAACGTCGACCTGTGGATACGCGATGCGGATTTTTCGTTCCAGGAGAACATCCCAGATGGCTTCTCGAAGCTTCGATGCGCTGGGTCTCAGATTCCAGGGATCGTCCACCCAGATCGAGACCTCCCATTTCACGGCCGATTCATCGAACTCCGTCAGCAGAACGAGCGGATCACGATCTTTGTTCCGGACGGCAACGCCACGCGCAGCGACTTCGAGCGCGTCGCGAACTGCGCGCATTTCGCTGGTGTAGGTGACGCCGACGTTGACACGAACCCGCGCGAGCGTGTCGAGGAGCGTGTAGCTCCGGACCGTCGATTGGACGAGCGTCGAGTTCGGCACGATGAGGACTTCGTCATCACGCGAGCGGACGAGGGTCGTTCGGATGCCCATTTCGACGACCCGGACCTGGCGTCCGTCGAGGTCGAGGACGTCACCGGGGCGAATCGAGTGTTCGACCAGGAGGATGACGCCGGAGACGAAGTTCTGAGCGATGTTCTGCATCGCGAAACCGATGCCCACGGCGAAGACCGCGCCGGCCGCGAAGAGCGCGCGGAGGTCGACGCCGGCGGTCTGGAGCGCTACCGAGAACCCGATGACGACGATGGCGTAATGCAGCAGGCGAGTCGCAACGTGCACGGCCCCGACGTCGTCGCTGCCGAGCGCACGGTGGATCCCGTGGCGGATCAGGAGCGAGAGCGCGTAGGCCGACACCACGACGAGCAACGCGGTGATGACGGTCGCGAGGGTGAGCGTCTTGCCCCCGATGTCGACGAGCCGGACGTTGATGGTGTCGAGGGTGTGATTGAGCAGGTCGCGCGACATCGTGAGCTCCTTCGTTTCAGGGGTTCCACCAGCGGCTGGGCTCCGCCGGCGCGGGAAGGCTCCGCACGCGAGGGCTCTCCTCGGCGTGCAATCTCTCGACGACGCTCCGCGCGCGTTCGGGGCCGATGAGGGCCGTCGCGGTTGCCAGCGCTTCCTGCTCGAGGCGTGCCGAGACGAGGAGCTGAACATAGAGCGGCCCTGCACTCTCGGGTCCCGGAGGCGGCTCGAACACCGGACGGAGGAGGCGGAGCGCTTGCAGGTACGACCCGAGCTCGGCGAGCGCGAGCGCGCCGTCGATGCGGGACGCGACGCCCGGTTCGTGCGCCGCGCGCCGAAACAGCTTTTCGGCCGAGTCGAGCCTCGCGCCGACTTCGGCGAGCGTCTCCGGCGAGTTCTCCGAGACGACCCCGGGCGGCGGCGAGCGCGACAGCGCGAGCAAGCGACGCGCTCCGACGAAATCGCCGAGCCTCGCGTGAAGGAGCACGAAATTCATCGGGTTCGACACGTGCCACAGCATGCTGGAAGGAACCGCGTGCATCAGCTCGTTGGCGCGGCGGATCTCCCCGATGCGCGTCCCGACGAACGCGGTGTCGACGGCGAGAAGCCCGACCGTGCCCACCGTCGAGATGGCCTTGAATAGCCCGCGCTCGTCGAGGGGAGCGCCGTCGTCCGGAGAACGCGTCGCGCGAAGGAGCCGGTCGAGCGACGCATAGACGTGCTCGAGCTTCGCCACGTCACCGTCGGCGGTGAGCGACGCGTCGAGACCGAGGAATCGCCCGCGGCGCGACGCTCGCGCGTTCGGATCGCCCGCGAGCAGGAAGAACCGCTCGCTCGACGGCGAGAGCGCCTGGGCGATCGCGTCTCTGGCCAGCGCGAGCTCGCCCGCCTCCGCGTGCATCTCGGAAAGGGCCGTGAGCGCGACCGGATTGTCCGGATTCACGTCGAGCTCGTGCCGCCAGAAGGCCGGCGAGTCGTGATAGTCGAGGACGCGCACCGCATCGACGCCGACGTAGACGAGCATGAGTCCGCCGAAAGCGAGCCGCCACGCGCGCTCGTCGAAGAGCGCAGCGACAGGGCCGCGATAGAGCCGGAGCGCGCCCGCGACGCCGAGGAAGAGCGGCAGGTATAGGAAGTGATCCGACGTCGTCACGTACACCTTCGTGAACGTGAAGTTCAGGAGCGGGCCGAGCGACCCGGCCGCGGCCAGCAAGAGCACGAATGCCGCGCGATCGACGCGAAACGCCTTCCAGAGCAAGAGGCCGTACGCTGCGACCAGCACGACGCCCGCGACGACCCACGGCATCGGAAAATGCGGGTGACCGGCGAGCTCCTCGGCGGGACGGAAAAAGAACGTCTGCGGCCAAGGAAACACGATGCGCTCGGCGTAGGCCGACACGGTGAAGAGCCCGTAGAGCGGTGTCAGCTCGAGGGTGGAATGCGCGCGAACCGGATACACGGCGTCGCGGACGAGAACGTAGCCGACGCCGAGCGCCGCAAAGAGCGTCGCGGCCTGCACCCCGCGTCGCCGCTCGGGCGTGTTCGGAGGGTCGAGTAGCGCGTCCGCGAACACGAGAAGCGCCGTGAGCACCGCGGCTTCTTTACTGAGCACCGCGAGCGCGAGGCAGAGCACGGCGCCGATCGAACTTCCGACGGCCGCGCGGCCGTGGGCCCGCGACGCGGCGTGCGCGAGCTCTATCGCCGCGAAGGCGAACAGCGCCATGAAGACGTCGGTGCGCCCGGAGATCCAGATCACGCTTTCGGTGCGTGTGGGGTGCAACGCGAAGAGAAGGCCGGCGATGAGCCCGAGCCCTGCGCTGCCGGTCCATCGAGCCGCGATCCGGGTCGCGAGCCACGTCGCGAGGGCGTGACACAACACGTTGACGAGGTGGAAAGTCCAGGCCGCGCCGTTCGAGACGACCCAGTTGAGGACGTAGCTCGCGGTGACGATTGGGCGGTAGTAGCGGAGCCCGAACCCGCCGCTCCCCATCGCGTAGACGTCCCAGAGGTGCGTCCGGAAGCCGCGGAATACGAACTCGAGTCGCTGCGCGTACGGGTTTTCGGAGATGAGGAGCTGATCGTCGTAGACGAAGCCGTCGACGAGGCTCGGCAGAAACGCGAGCGTCGCGAGCGCCGCGGCGATGTTCTGGGCGCGCAGAACCCGCCGATCGGTCGCGCTCGCGTCAGCCGGACTCATCGCCACTATGCCGAGATTATTCTCGTTTTTCGCTTCCGTGGGACTTTTCGATTCGCGTGAGCTCGAGCAGCCGAAAACCGGATTCGCGGCGCGCGCGGGAGCCAGCGGCGCGCGCGAAACCGAGGTCGCGATAGCGCGCTTCGAGCTCGCGCGCGTGTTCGTCGAGGAAGCCTGCGAGGAGGAGCGAGCCGCCGGGGGCGACCCGGCGGACGAGCGACGGCGCGAGCGACTTCAATACGTCGAGCCCGATGTTCGCGACCACGACGTCGAAGCGCGCACGCAGGCCGGTGACCGGAGTCGACGCGAATCGGCAGAACCGGGCGTCGACGCCGTTGTCATGCGCGTTTCGAGTCGCGGCAAGGACGGCACGCCGCGAAAGGTCGACGCCGACCACGCGGCGTGCTCCGGAAACGGCCGCGGCGATCGCGAGCACTCCGGTTCCGGTACCCACGTCGAGCACCGAGCGCGCGCCGGCGCGGCAGCGCCGTTCGACGGCGCTCGCGGCCATCCGAGTGGTCGGATGATCGCCGAACCCGAAGACGAGCTCCGGATGGAGCAGGATCGTCCTCCGGCGCCCCGGAACCGGGCCCAACGTGGACGGCGCGACGTCGAGCCGCGGGGTGAGCTTCACGCGCTCGAGATCCTTCGTCCATTCCGTCTCCCAGTTCGAAAGCGGGGGACCCGAGCGGCGCACTTCGACGGGGACGCCCTCGCCGGCTTGCGCGACGAAAGCGCGGCCGAGCGCGGCGAGAGCGCGTCGCTCTTCGCCGTAGACGACCAGCTCCACGGCCGTCCCGCGCGGTCGTTCGAGGACCGCCCCCGCGCCGAGCTCGACGAGCAGGGCACCCCAATCCTCAGCTTTTTTCCGGGGAACCGCGATGACCAGCTCGAGCAACGGGGAACCGGTTCGAGTGGGGTTCGAACCGGGCGGACGAGCGGGGCGACGCCGGGACACGGGCGCACCGAGCATGCCGGAGACCGCCGCGAATCGCCACCCGGGGCGTCCACCCTCGGGAGCGACGAGTCCGCGACGCATCTTGGAATTTGGAAACTGAGACGGGCGGCCTCATGATGCGGCCCCTATGTCCGGAGCATCCTGGAACGTGCGCGAGAAGGTCGTGGTCATCACCGGAGCGAGCTCCGGCATCGGGCTCGTCACGGCGAGAGAGCTCGCTCGTGACGGCGCGAACGTCGTCATGGTTTGCCGAAACCGCGACAAGGGGAACCTCGCCCTCGAGTCGATCCGCGCCGCCACGGGGTCGACGCGCCTCGAGCTCGTCGTCGCCGACCTCGCCGTTCAAGCGGAGGTGCGCCGCGCGGCTGCGGAGATCCAGGAGCGAACGAAGCGGCTCGACGTGCTCATCAACAACGCGGGCGCGATTCAGACCAAACGCACGGTCACCGCCGACGGCCTCGAGACCACCTTCGCGGTGAATCACCTCGCCTATTTCTTGCTCACGAATCTGCTCCTCGGACACTTGAAGGCGTCGGCGCCCGCGCGGGTCATCAACGTCGCGTCGCGAGCGCACACGCGCACCGGGATCGACCTCGACGACCTGGAGGGCAAGCGTTCGTACAACGGGCTCGTCGCCTACGGCCGCTCGAAGCTCTGCAACGTCCTTTTTACGTACGAGCTCGCGCGCCGCAACGAGAACACCAAGGTCACCGCCAATTGTCTCCACCCGGGGGTCATCGCGAGCGGTTTCGGCAGAAATACGCCGGGCCTCTTCAGCATGGCCATTCGACTGGTCTCGCCGCTCATGTGGACGCCGGAGAAGGGCGCGCGGGCGTCGCTGCGCCTCGCGCGCGCGCCGGAGCTCGAGGCGATCACCGGGAACTATTTCGACGAAAACGGCAAAGTGACGCGCTCGTCTCCACTCTCGTACGACCGCGATTTGCAACATCGACTGTGGGACATCAGCGCCCGCATGACCGGGCTCGCCTGATCGAGCGCACGCACACGCGAGAGAGAACCCGATGGACGAGCGACTCACCCATCTCGAAGTGCGGTACTCGTACCTCGAGCGAACGGTCGGCGAGCTCGACCAGGTCGTCCTCGAGCTCCGCGCCGAAGTCGAGCGCCTCCGTCGCGAGCTTCGCGAACTCCGCGAGCACTTCGCGTCCGGTCCAAGCGTGCCGCCCGACAACGAAAAGCCGCCGCACTACTAACTGGGGGGCGTACCCGCTGGCGGGCACGCCCCCAGGAACCAATCTCACGACGCCAGCGCTCGCCAGGCAATCCAGCGGGCACGCCCCCCAGGAACCAATCTCACGACGCCCGTGTCCTCGCTGCGCTATTTCTTCTCCCTCCGGCGAGCCACGCCTGGGGTCGCGGATTTCTTCGTCGCCTTCGCCGCACGTGTCGGGTGAAGCGTTTCGTGGGCCGCGCACATCCGGACGAAGCGGGCGATGCGGTCGGCTCGCGTTTCCGGCTTTTTCGCCGCATGCACGCGAAAGAGTATGGCGTAGCGGTTCGCGCCGTCGAGGGCGTCGAAGAAGGCGCGCGCCCGAGCGTTCTTCGCGAATGCGGCCGCCAGGTCGTCCGGCACTTCCGACGTGCGCGCGCTCTGGTACGCGCGCTCCCATCGGCCGTCTCGTTTCGCGCGCTCCACTTCGGCGAGACCCGGCGGATGCATTTTCTTTGCCGCGATCAGCGCGTCGACCTTGCCGCAGTTGATCTTCGACCAGGGACTCGTCGGCGTTCGACGCGAAAAGCGCTGAAGCCACGCGCCGTCGTCGAGCGCGCGTTTCTGGCTGTCGATCCACCCCCACGCGAGCGCGACGTCGACCGCTTCGGCGTAGGTGATCGATTTCGCCGCGCCGCGCTTCGCGAGCCGAAGGAAGACCGCGTCCGAACGATCGTGGTTCTTCGCGAGCCAGTCGTGGAAGGCGCGCGCGGTCGCAAACGCGAGCGTCGCTTCGCGGGCTTTCTCGCCGCTCATTGCTTCGGAGTCTCCACGCGACGCGCCTTCATCTCCTCGAGCTCCTCGATGCTCTTCGGCCAATCGCCGCGCAAGAGACGCGACAGACCGCGATCGGCGAGCACCTTGCCTTCGGTCTGACAGCGAGGGCAGTAGTTCACCTCGTTCGAGGCGTATCGAATGCGCTGGATCTTCGTGCCGCACGCCGCGCACGGTTCGCCGTATTTGCCGTGGACGGCCATTTCAGGCCGAAATGCGGTCACTTTTCCGGGAAATCCGTCACCCGAATCCTTGCGCAGCCGGTCCGTCCAATCGACGAGGGTCGTTCGCGTCGCGTCGTAGAGCCGCTCGATTTCCGCGTCGGTCAGGCGCGAGGTGAGCTTCACCGGAGAGAGCGCGGCGTGAAAAAGGATTTCGTCCGAATAGGCGTTGCCGATTCCACTAAAGAGGCGCGGATCGGTGAGCGAGCGCTTCAAGGTGTGATTTTCGGCTTTCAGCGCGGCGCGAAATTCGCCGAGGGACGCTTCGAGCGGCTCGACGCCTCCGCGCGAAAACGGCGCGAGAGCAGCCTCGCCTTTCACGACATGGAGACTCGCGCGCTTCTGAGTGCCGGCCTCCGTGAAGAGCAACGTGCCGTTCTCGAAGTCGAACGCGGCGAGCCCGAGTCGCTTCGGGATCGGCGCGCCGTGATCTTTCAAGACGAGCCTTCCGGCGATCATCAAATGGATGACGACGAAGAGCTCGCCCTCGAACGCGAGGACGAGTCTTTTGCCGATGCGCCGTGTTCCGAGCAAGCGCTTTCCGGCGAGCGCGCCGATCGGCGGATCGTACGAACGCACGACGAACGGGCTCGCCACCCGCACGCGCTCGAGCACTTTGCCGCCGAAGAGCGCGCCGAGCCGCTCGAGGTAGACGACCACGTCGGGCAGCTCGGGCATGACGCGCTCAGGGGGTTTCGAGCTTCAGACCGTCCATCAATGCGAAGAATTGTTTTTCCGAGGCGGCGATGGTCTTCGCGGGGGCAGTCAGCTTGAAGAAGTACGAGCCGACCGGCGTTTCGACGACCGACGCGATGAGCCCGTAGTTCGACTTCGGTCCCTCCTGTTTTCCCATCATCGGAGACGCGCCATACGTGCCGCTCTCGATCTCGATGAAATGCACGGTCAGCCCATTTTCCGTGCGCTCGCTCCGCTTCGGAGGCGACTTCTGATCGGAAAATTGCTTTTCCCATCGCGTGAGATTCGATTCGACGTCGCCGCCCTGGTTCATGCCGAAATGAAATATCGCGAGCTCACCGTCTTCGGGGTCGCCTGGCGTTTTCGGGACGACGTACGTCGCGAGGCGCATGGCCGACTTCGTGGGCACGCGCGTCCACCCCGGCGGGTCCGCCCACACGAGGCCGTCCGCGGCCGCGTGCGGCGCGCCCGGGATCGCGATGCTCGGCGCGGGCGCTTGCGCGGGCTCCGTGGGCGCCGCAGCGTGTCCGTCGGGTTCAGGAACCCGCTGCTTGCACGCGCCGGCGAGCAACAAAGGAAGGCAGAAAAATATCGCGGTCGATCGCTCCACGGGCGCCATCCTGCGCCACCTCTGGCTCGAGGACAACGCGAGAACGCATGCCGCCCGGGCGCCGCTCGCCGTCACTGGAGCTGAACGTCGAAGACGTTGATCGAATACGGCGGCAGGAGCTCGTCCAAGGTACCGCCTGACTTGGTCCCATCGTCGGCGAGGGCATCGGTGTGGGGGCCGTAAGTGAACTTCCGGCGCGTCGAAAGCGTGCCGCAGCCGTCGAGCGCGATCTTCGCTCGCGCGGATTTCTTCGGATCTTCGTTCAAGGTGATGATCACCAGGTGCTTCTTGCTCGCGTCGCGCGACGCGAACACCGTCACGCCCGAGTCACCCTTCGCCGGGACCGACTCGCCGAGGAATTGACCGCCGTTTCCGTCGAAGTTGCGGAAGCTGCGAAATGCCCAATAGGTGGCTGAATTTTTGGCCGGGACGGTCCAGTAAAAGGCGTAGTCGAGCCCCTCGGTCCCGAAGTGCCCGAGCGCCTCGGCGAGGGCGAGCGCGCCGCTCATGTGATTTTCGCCGCCGAAATTGTACTCACCGATCGAGGTGCGGAGGCCGGGGTAGTCTTGTGCGACCCATCGCTTGAGACGCGGGACCAGCTTCACCACGTCCTTGATCCACGATTCGTCGACGTAGCCAGGATCCCAGAGTGCCCGCGTCGAACGGATCCGGAGAGCAGCCGTGTCGGGATCGGATTTGTCCGAGTAAATGTCTTGCCCTTGCGGGTAGTAGTGCACGTCGAGGACGTCGAGCGACTTCGTGTGGGTCTTCTCGTCGTGTTCGCGGAGCTTCTGCAGGTACCAGTCGATGAGCGGCGTGCCCCCGTGCGCAGCTTGATCCGGGTGCCCCGAAACTCCCTCCGCCGTATCCGCCGCGGAATAAGTGTAGGCGGTCCATCCCCATTCCGCTGGCCCCGCGATGAGCGCTTGCGGATCGCCCTGACGGATGGCCGCCGAATACCGGAGCGTGCGATCGAGGAGTTCGTCGTACGTGACCGGATCCGGGTGAACGTCGCGGTGCGTGTGATTCCAGAGCGCGGGTTCGTTGTCGAGAATGTACATCGCCACCGAGCTCGAGCCGAGCTTCTGATCGGCCTGGTGGATCGTGTCGGCCCATTGCCGGATGAACTCCGGCGTTGCAGCGACGCTCGTTTGCGTGGGCGACTTCGGACGCATCGGCGTCCCGTTCGATTGGTACCCGTCACCCGCGTCGGATTTGTACCCGTCGTGCGCCCGCTGCGCGCCGTACACGGAGACCGGAAATCCGTATGAAGTCGCATCCTTGGAGACCCATCCGATGGTCGGCACGGTGAGCGCCGAGACCGCTTTCGCGGCGCGGTCGGCCTTCAAGAAGTCGGCGTAGCTGCCGCCTTGCGTGTTCTCGAAAAACCAATCGCTTCCGACATTCGACACCTGGAGTTGCCAGTTGTAGCGGGTCGTCCGGTTGCCGCCCCAGCGCCGCGCGGTGGGGTTGAGATCTGGCGTCACCTCTCCGGCGACTCCATAGATATACGGACTGATGGCGTGGCCGGCCGCTTTGCATTCGACGGTGAGCGTCGCGCCGCGCGACGGCGCGTTGGCGATCGCCAGGGCCGCAGCCTTCGGGTCGAAGTCGGTGAATCCAATCTTGTCGAGGAGCACCCAATCCGTCGCGACCGGCGTCCTGGCGTGAATGACGATGCGATCGACCGAAGCGAGCGAGGGGTTCAGCTGGCTCCAGCGGAGGCGCACCTCGAACCAACCGTCCGGAAGCGTGACCATCGCCGAACGGGGCACGTCGATCGACGGCATGGTCTTGTCGCCCACCTGCACCTGCAAGAAATCGCCGAACGAGGCGGGGGCCTTCACGCGAAAGACGAGGGAGCCGTACCGGTGGTTCGACGGGTCGCGGTGAAGAATGATCCCGCCATAGCCCGTCATATTGATCCGAGCCGGACCCTGCGAGAGATCGTGCGTGCCCCAGCCCCAATCTTGCCAGCCCGGTCGGAGCGCGCCGTCGTAGGCGTACTCGATGACTTTCTCCTTGAGGACCTCGGCCGTCGGTTTCGTCGCGGATTCGGCGGGCGCCGGCGCCGCGTCGAGTCGTTTCCCGAAAAAACACGACGCGAGAAACCCGAGGGCCACCAAAACCGCCGTGCCGAGGGCGGCGCGGCTCGCGCCGCGCGCGCGTGAAGGATCGGATTTCGCTGACGGACCCGGAGCGGCAGGCTTCGAAGGAGACGGCATCGGCTGAACCTCGCGGCGGAGTATACCCGCGCATCGGCACTCGACGCGCCCCGTCGGCGCACTACGCTGCGTGCATGAAGCCCGCCCCGAACGTGGACCTATCCCTGCCGTGCGAACACGTGGCAGAAGCGCCGATCCGTCACGTGGATCGCCCCGGCAAAGCCTGCGTCGATTGCCTGAAGATCGGCGGAAAATGGCTCCATCTACGAGAATGCCTCAAGTGCGGCCACGTCGCGTGCTGCGACTCGTCGCCGAATCGGCACGCGAGCGCGCACGCCCGCGCGACGTCGCACCCCATCGTCACGTCGGTCGAGCCGGAAGAAAACTGGTGCTGGTGCTACGTCGACGAACGCGTGCTCGGTAACTACTAGCGCGCCGGCTCACGACGGCGCGTCGCCGAGTGACTGCTCGAGCTCGTCGGGGTCGTGCGCGGAGAACACGCGGACGGCGTGGCCCTCGTCACGGACGAGCTCACGGAGCCGTCGCTGATTGGCGTGCCGCGCGGCTCCGTCCACCTGCATGGCCGTTTGAAAGGCACGAAGCGCGGGCGGACAGGCGCGCGGGTCGCCGTGGATCTCCTCGCGCGAGAAATACGCGTCACCGGCGTGAAGGATCCAGCCCGCAGCGGTCTTGACGGCGATTCCGGAGTGGCCCCGCGTGTGACCGATCAACGGCACGATCAGGATCTCGTCGGAAGTACCGCCCACGGCGCGGACGCTGTCGAAACCGAACCATTTGTCACCCCCGCCGGGTTCGACCTTCAGCGCGTGCACTTCGAATTTGGGACCGTGGGCCCATTGCGGCGCGCGATAGCGAAATCTCTCGTTCATCGTGCGCGGCCAGAGCGCCGCGGTGTACTCGCGATCATAGAGGTGCACCTTCGCGTCGGGAAAATCCGACAGACCGCCGGCGTGATCCAGGTCGAGGTGCGTGGGGAGCAGGTGCCGCACGTCGTGTCGCCGGAAACCGAGCGCTTCGATGCGGGCCAGCGCCGTTTCCTCGCGATCGAGGAGCGGGTTGAAGAAGGTGACGAAGGGACGCCCGAGTCGCCGCGCCGGCTCGTCGATGTCGGCGGTTCCCATGCCGGTATCGACCAGCGCGAGTCCGTCCGTGGTTTCGACGAGCAAGCAATGGCAGACCATGCGAGCGCGAGAAAAAGCGGACCCGCGGCCGTTGATGAACCGGGCGCCGCGCGGGCACATGGTGCCGCAATTCAGGTGATGGACGCGCATCGGCTTGCCGGGGCGCGTCATGTTGCGCCCACCCGAACGCGCCCGACAAGAAAATCGAGATCCCTCGTAACGTCCGAGCCCGCTCGAACGTGAACCCTTCGTGATGCGCTTTTCAAGGGTCCCCGAACGGCCGCTCTCACGATGCGAAATCGGCCGAAATCGGGGCGACAACAGCGAGGTTTTCATGTCGGCACAAGCAAGAGACGTGGTGGTCATCGGGGGCGGGCTCGCGGGGCTCGGGACGGCGGCATTCGCGGCGCGAGCGGGGCTACGGGTCGAGCTCGTCGAACGCGCGGCGTCGCTCGGCGGACGGGCCGCGACCACGTGGTGCGACGGGTTCGCTTTCAATCGCGGTCCCCACGCCCTCTTTCACGCGGGCGAAGCCATGTCGGTTCTACGCGACCTCGGCGTGCCGGTCCCCGGCGGCGTCCCGCCGAGCCACGGCTTCGCACTCAAGGACGGGAAGCTCCATCGCTTGCCGACGGCGTTCGGCTCGCTCCTCACTTCGGGGCTTCTCTCCCTCAGACACAAGGTCGTCGCGGCCGAATGCTTGACGAAAATTCCGAAGCTCGACGACGAGAGTGTCGCGAACGACTCGGTGGCGTCCTGGCTCGCGCGCATGGGCCTGCCGCCGGAAGTGCGCGCGCTCATCGAGGCGTTCGTCCGTCTGTCCACGTACGGCAACGCGCCGGAGTCGTTCAGCGCGAAGACGGCGCTCGGACAACTGAAGCGCGCGCAAGCCGGCGTCACTTACGTGGACGGCGGTTGGCAGACGTTGGTCGACGGTCTCGCCGAGCGCGCGGCCGGGTACGGAGCGACGCTCACGACGGGGGTTCGCGCGACGTCGCTCGACGGCGACGGACCCTATCTCGTCACCTTGGACGATGGACGCACGTTCGCGACGGATGCCGTCGTGCTGGCGACGTCGCCGCTCATGGCATCGACGCTGCTCGCGCCGCGCGCGCCGTCGACCCGTCGCGGGCTCGCCTCCGTCGTGCCGATCTGCATGGCTTCGCTGACGGTCGCGCTTCGACGATTGCCGCGCCGCGAACCGCGGTTCGTCCTCGGCGTGGACCGGCCCTTTTATCTTTCGGTCCACTCGGGAGTCGCCAAGGTCGCCCCCGACGGAGGCGCGCTCGTTCACGTCGGAAAGTATTTGCCGCCCGGGCCGCGCGACGCCGACTCGGATCGCGTCGAGCTCGAGTCGCTCCTCGAGCTCGCTCAGCCGGGGTTTCGCGACGTGCTCATGCACGCGGAATACCTCCCGCAAATCCGCGTCGTCGAGCGACTCGATCTCGCGAGCGAACGCGGCGCCGAGGGTCGCCCGCCGCTCGAGGTGCCGGAGCTCCCCGGCGTCTATCTGGCGGGCGATTGGGTTCGCGGCGAAGAATGGCTGGCCGACGCCAGTCTCGCGAGCTCGCGTCGCGTCGCGGAGCGCATCGTCGCGAGTGCCCGTCGTGTCCCCGCTCGGGCCGTCGCGTGATTTCGACTATCGTCATGGACACGGTGGCCGGACGACCCTCCGCGGATTCGGTTGCGACGACGAGCGGCGCTCTCCGTGAGGACGGCGCCGCGTCCGCGAAGCTCGAAGCGGAGCGAACGTTTCTCTTCGGTCTCTGCTACCGCATGACCGGCACCGCGTCGGACGCCGAGGACGTCGTTCAAGAGACGTTCGTGCGCGCCCTCGAGAAGCCGCCGCGCGACGTCGAATCGGCGCTTCGTCCGTGGCTGGTGCGCGTCGCGATGAACCTCTCGCGCGATCTGTTGCGGCGCCGCAAGCGGCGGTCGTACCACGGCATTTGGCTTCCGACGCCGCTCGAGACGCCGGACGTCGAGCTCGACCTCGTGGCGAGCACCGACGATTCGCCGGAAGCGCGCTACGGTCTCCTCGAGAGCGCGAGCTTCGCGTTTCTGGTGGCCCTCGAAGAACTCACGCCGGCCCAGCGCGCCGTCTTGCTCTTGCGCGACGTGTTCGATCATTCGTCCCGCGAAGCCGCCGATGCCCTCGGTGTGACGGAAGAAAACGTCCGCATCACGCTCCACCGCGCCCGCGCGAAGATGGCGGCCTACGACGGCGATCGCCGGCAGTCCGCGAACCTCACCGAGGAGCTCGTGGGAATGCTCGGACGCATGATGATGTGCATCATGGCTCGCGACGCGGTCGGCGCGCGTGCGCTCCTCGCGCCCGGCGCGCGATGCCTCACCGATGGCGGCGGGAAGTTCCACGCCGCACCGAAGGCGGTCGTCGGAGCCGAGCGGATCACCAAGCTCTACCTGGGGCTCTCGAGGAACGCTTCGCCCGAGGCCAAGGTCTCGGTTCGAACGGTCAACGGTCGTCCGGCCCTCGTCGGCGAGGACGCGGATGCCAAGCGCCCGAACGCGCCGCGGTTCGTGCTCTTGGTCGATCTGGATCGTGAAGGGAAGATCCGATCGCTCTTTTCGGTCATCGCGCCGGACAAGCTCGACCGCGTCCGTTTTCCGACCTGATCCGACGCACCCGCCGCCGTGGTAGCGTCGCCGTACGGTGATCCGAGACGGCGGCGTCGGGCGCGGCTCGCGAGGCAAGAGACTGTGGGGTGCCCTCGCCGTCGTCGGCGCCGTTTTGGTGCTCGCGACGGCCGTTCGCGCCGCACC
>CAZDNG010000001.1:0-206384 GCA_964506835.1 uncultured Polyangiaceae bacterium | reverse complement strand
CTCCGCCGTCCGCGCCTCCGGCGCCGGGAACGAACCCCGACGTCGCTCCGGCTCCCGCGCCTTCGGAGCCGCCCGCCGCACCGCCCCCGGAACCGCCCGCGACGACGACGCCCGCCGACGCGCGAGCAGGCGAACTCGCCGAGGGCGAAGAAGGAGGGTCGCTCAAGTACATCCTCGACGACATCGAGGTCCGAGGGAACACGAAGACCCGTTCGCGCGTGGTCCTTCGCTACGTGCCGTTTCGTCCCGGCGACGTCATCGACGTCGACGACCCGAGCGTCGAGCTTGCCCGCTATCGGCTCCTCGGCACGGGTTTTTTTCGCACCGTCGAGCTCTCGCTCGGCAAGGGCAAGCGTCGCGGACACGTCGTTCTGATCATCGAGGTCACCGAACGCAACACGCTCGTCGTCAACGACCTGTGGATGGGCCTCGCCGCCGACGCGGACACCAACGGCAAGGTGCGGCCGCTCACGGCTTACGCCGGGCTCGACGCCGCGGAGACCAACCTCGCCGGCACCGGCATCACCCTCGGGGCCGCCATCGGCGTGGCTCAGGATCAGCTCGCGCTCCGCGCGCGGTACTTCGATCCGGCGTTCCTCGGCAGCCAATGGATGACCAGCGGCACGTTGCTCTACAACGACGCCGACGATTTTTTCGGTAACGCGGGCGTCGAGTTCGAGAACCCGAGCCAGCAAGGCGTCCACGAGTTCGCGGTCGTTCAATACAAACGATTCGGCGGTTCGATCGGCGTCGGACGCGATCTGTCGGTCACCACGCAACTCTGGGCTCAATACCGGCTCGAACACGTCCACGCCGTCGTGCCCCTGGCCGCGTCCGAGCTCCGGGGCACGGAACGCGAGCCCATCGACTTCAGCATTCTCCGCGGCGACAGCATCCTCTCGACGATCTCCGCGACGCTCCAGCACGACACGCGTGACAAACCCATTCTCCCGACCCGAGGCTGGTTCGCGTCGGTAACGACGGAAGTGAGCCTGTCGCCCCTCGGCAGCGACTACCCCTACGCCAAGATCGATCTGCTGGCGTCGCGTTGGTGGAGTTTGCCGTGGAATCATGTGCTCCGGCTTCGCCTGTTCGGGGGAGCCATCTCCGGCAGCGCGCCGTTCTTCGAGCGCTACTACGTCGGCGACCTGAGCGATTTTCGCGCCGCGCGCGTGCTCGGCATGAACGTCGAACGCCGACCGGCGCCGAATTTCTTCGACACCGACGTCGTCGAGGTGCGCTACGGCGACTACGCCGCCAAGTTCGACGTCGAATACCGCGTGCCCCTCTATCGCGGCACGCGGTCCGTCTATGCCATCGATCTCTTCGGCCGCGTCGGCGTGTTCGCGATCGCCGGAGCCCGGGACATCACGAGCCCGCCCGCCGGCTACACCGGCGCGTCGCTCATCCCCATCGACTTCACAGCGAACCTCGGCGTCCAGATGGACACCAGCGCCGGCGGGTTCACCTTCGCCCTCGCGAACGTCCTCGGCTTCCTTCCGGCGCTCAGCGAGGGTCAGTGAGGGACGCCTCCGCCCTGCGGCTCGGCCGTCCGGGCGGATTGCGAGCGCTCTTCGCGTTCGTGCTCGCGCTCTTTCTCGCCGGCGCGGCGAAGGACGCCGTCGCCGACGAGCCTCCACCGCCCCGCGGTGCGACGTTCGAGTGGAACACGGCGCACAAGGAGCTCTACGTCTCGCTCTCCTTCCGCGACGTGGTCGACGACGAGATCCAACGCAAGCTGAGCCGCGGCCTCCCGACGACGATCGTGTTCACCGGGGCCGTGTTCCGTCGCGGCGCAAAGACGCCGGTGTCCACGACCGTGCAGACGTGCAAGATTACCTGGCACGTGTGGGACGAAGCGTACCGCGTCGAAGTCACGCGACCCGACGGCAGCCGGACCCGCTGGACCACGACGCTCGAAGGCGTGCTCCGGCGCTGCGCCGAGGTGAATCGACTCCTCGCCGCGACGAACAAGGAGCTCGCCTTCGGGTTGCCGGTGACGCTCCGCGCCCGCGTGGAAGTGAACCCGCTCAGCGCCGAGATCCTCGAAAAGATCAAGCTGTGGGTGAGCCGCCCTGCGCGCACGGGCACCGCGGCGCCCGGCGACGCGCTCTTCAGCACGTTCACCGGCCTCTTCATGCAGCGCGTGGGCGACGCAGAGCGCACCCTCGAATTTCTCACCATCGAGGTCGTCCCCGCGACGACCGGCGCGGCGCCCAATGAAGGCTGACGCGTTTCCGCTCGGGCTTCGTCTGGACGAAAAGACGTGTGTGGTCGTCGGGAGCGGGGACGAGGCCGAGCTCCGCACGAACCATCTCGTGTCGGCCGGCGCGCGCGTGCGCCTGATTTCCGAGCAGCCGACCCCCGGACTCGTGGAGCTCGAAAGCGCGGGAACGATCGCCCTCTTCCGGCGCGCATTCGAAGAACCGGATCTCGACGGCGCTTGGCTCGTCGTCCAGACCGACCGCGATTCGTCGCTCGCCGAACGGATCGGTCGCGCCGCAGAAGCGCGGCGAATCTTCTTCTGCGCGATCGATCAACCGTCGTACTCGACGTTCAGCCATCTCGCGCTCGCTCGCTCGGGTCCGGTCACCGTCGCGATCTCGACGAACGGCGTCGCGCCGTCGCTCGCCCGCCGTCTTCGCGAAGAGCTCGAGCGGGTGCTCGCCGCGGCCGGCGTCGGCGAATTCGCGAAGCGCCTCGCCGAACTTCGCGCGAAGACGCCGCCCGACGCGCGGCGTGAAACGTTGGCTCGCGCCGTGAGCAGCGTCCGATTCGAGGGCAAGCTCGCGCTGCCCGACGACGTCGACGAGTAGAGTCGGCCAAGGACACTTCGCCCTCGACGCACGGATCGGCCGCGGGTCGCAATCCTTCTCTCCACTTTTTTCGCCGCAGTCGCGAACGGCACTGGCGGTTTCGGACAGTGGGCGGGCGACCCACACACGAGCGGCGAGTTGTCCACGACGACACTCGGCTCGCCGAAGTCGGGCATGCCCGCGCGAGGTTCGACGTTGACCCCTTGCCGGGAAATCGAGCTGCGCCACATGCGACAACCCGCAGGGCCACTTGGAAAGCGCCAGCGCGTTGACGCTCGCGGCGAGTTCGAGCTCCAGAATTTTGTTTGTTTGAATCTTTCTTAAGTGATTCGAACCCTCGCCGTTCAAAGGCTGCCTGCCTCGTTGAATCAACGGGGTGCATGCTGCTCCACCCGATGGGTGTGCAGGTGTTTCGACAAGCGTGCTTGTCGTCGTGGCGGACGTGTCGACAAACAAAATCAAGGCGAAGGCTCGTTCGCCAAATAACCGATAGGACCGTAAGATGATGTTGAAACGAAGACTGACAGCGCTGGGTGTTTCGTTGGTGGGGGCGATCAGCCTCGGAGCCTGTGGATCCGGAGACGAGGGCTCGAACAGCCCGCCTTCCGCACAGGACTATCCTGGGATCGACATCGGGACTGCCTCGTCTGCGCTTCTGCATACAGGCGCGTGCACGGGCGGAAGCCTCGATGGCTCGACCAGCATCACGATCTCCATCACCAACGGCGAAACGGCTTATCTCTCCCTGCGTCCGACGGACAACATGGTCGTCGTCAACGGCGCGGCCGTGGACAATTGCCAGATCGCGCTGGCTCCTTCGGTGGCCTTTCCGGGCCAATTCCCCGCGGGCAAGACGATCACGATCACGGCCGCCGGAACGGTCGCCGCGAACGACTCACGCAACGTCATTCTCGACTACGTGAACGGCGTCTGGGGCGAGTCGATCACGGGCGCAACCGGCGTCGTGAGCATCAACCTGGGAACCGCGTTGAACGTCAACAACTCGGTGAAGATCCGCGGCTCTAACGGAGCGGACGCCTTCTATCTCGGCAAGGGAACGGGAACCGGCACTCAAATCGCCGGCGGCCCCTACCTCCTCAACATCAACGGCGGCGCGACGGCTCCTCTCGACGCGATCCCCGACGTCACCCTCACGAACGTCCAAGCGGTCGTCGTGTCGAGCGGCCCCGGTAACGACAAGATCGTCGCCGACGGCAGCTTCGGCACCACGGCAGCGTACCCCTGGCCGATCCAGATGTTCGGCGGCGCGGGTTCGGACACCCTCACCGGCGGCGCTGGAAACGACATCATCAGCGGTGACCTGGGCGGCGACACGATGACCGGCGGAGCCGGCTCGAACCTCTACTCGATGGGCGCGGTGCCGCAGGGCGCGACTGGCGCGGGCAACTTCGACACGATCACCGTGACCAGCGCTGGCGTCGACACCGTCGACTACAGCATGCGCACCGGTGACGTCTCGGTGACCCTAGCGACCACTGCGACGACCGCGAACGGCGAGACCGGCGAAGGCGGTGTCATTCCCGATACCGTCGCGACCATCCTCGGCGGTTACGGCAACGACGTACTGTCGGCAGCGGGTAGCGCGCTCAATCACACCCTCAAGGGCGGATTGGGCAACGACACCTTGACCGGCTCCGCCAGCACCGGCGTCGACACGCTGATCGGCGGGCTCGGCAATACGAACACCGGCGACGGCAACGACACCTTCGTGGGAACGAAGGCGACGGTCGACTACAGCGCGCGGACCAATCCGGTCAGCGTGAAGATCGACTCGACGGGCGCCTCGCCCGTCAGCGGTGACGTCACCGGAACGTCGCAGATCGTTCAGGCCGTGACCGCCAACAGCGGCACGGGCACGATCAGCGCTCCCGTGTCGTCGGTATCGACGGTGACCGGCTTGACCGGCATGTCGACGACGGTCTCTCCGGGCCATTACCTGACGCTCAGCCTGACCGCGGGCGGAACGGACAACGGCACGTACAAGATCATCGCCTGCTCGAGCGCGACGCAGTGCACGATCGACACGTCCGGCAACACGAGCTTCGTGGCCGACGCGACGAACGCGTTCAGCTTCGCCGAGAAGGCGCACGTTCGTACGGCGCAAGCAAGCGCCGTGTCGAACGGGACGATCACCGCCTCGACGTCGACCATCAGCGGTCTCGCCAACATCAGCACGCACGACGTCGGGCACTACATCGTGGTGACCGGCTCGACGGGCGCAACGGACGATTCGGGCGTTCTCGGGTACAAGATCGCGACGGTCGTGAACTCGACGACCGTGACGGTCGACGCGAGCGCGAACACCAACTTCGCGGACGACGCCGGCCCGTTCAGCTGGTCCGAACAGTACGACTACGACGAGGCGGACGTGGTCAAGGCGTCCAACGTGCTCGGCAGCGCGACCGCGTCGAACGCGATCACGGCCGTCGACTCCGGTTCGCATCGCATCACCGGCGGTTCTGCCGCCGACACGCTCCTCGGCGGAGCCGGCGTGGACACCATCTACGGCATGAGCGGCAACGACGTCATCTACGGTGGTGACGGCGACGACTCGCTCGTGGGCGGAGATGGCCTCGACACGATCGTCGGCGGAGACGGCAACGACGTCCTCGAAGGCGACCAATTGGCGGACACGTTCGATTGCGACGGCAAGAATTCGCCGACCGTCGCGGGCGTGGCGCCGGGCGACGCGGACTTCACGGTCGACTACACGACCGGAACCGATCTGCCTTCGCCGAAGCCCCTCGACTGCGAGTTCTGATCCGAACATCGGCAACCGTTGCCGAAACCGAGCCCCTCTCGACGATGCGCCAAACGATCGTCGAGGGGGGCTTTTTCCTTTTGATGGAGTCGAATCGAGAATGAAGCATTGCCTCTTTTGCACTGCGCTCGTCGTACTATCCGGCTGCGGTGAAGCCCCGCACCGTGGCGGACCGGGCTCGTCGGACAGCGACTATCCCGGAATCGGGCAGACCCGGTTCGCACTTCTGTCGAACGACTGCGTCGTGAACGGCACCGGAGTCACCGCACAAGTGGATGCCGGCGAAACCGCGGTGATTTCGCTGAACACGACCGATGGAAACATCGCCGTAAACGCAAATCAGGCCGGAGGTGCGCCCTGCGAA
The DNA here is from genome assembly GCA_964506835.1 of uncultured Polyangiaceae bacterium. GTDB lineage: Bacteria > Myxococcota_A > Polyangia > Polyangiales > Polyangiaceae > DASZVB01. Next base: position 200,422 of record CAZDNG010000001.1, on the reverse strand, counting down.
GTCGCTCCCACCTTGTCGGTCACCATCACTCCGGGGACTGCCGGCGATCAAGCCGTGCTCCTCGACTATTCGAACGGCCTCTTCGCGAAAGCCACCGCGGCCGCGACCCCGAAGATCATGCTCACCCTCGGCCCTGGGACGAACGACACGATCAGCGTGCGCGGAACGCCTACGGTCGATCACTTCTACCTGGGGAGCGGCGTGACGCCGGGGACCACCGTATTCAACGTCAACGGCGGCGCAACCGGCGGAGACGATTCCTTCGTCGACGTGAGCATGACCGGCGCGGAGCACTTCATCGTCTCGAGCGGCGCCGGCAATGACGTCATCGACGGCTCGGGCCTCTTCGGAACGACGGGCCCGTTCCCCGCGGCGCTCACGCTATTCGGCGGCCCGAACGACGACACCTTGACGGGCGGGGCCGGCGACGACGTGCTGAGCGGCGATAGCGGAAATGATCATTCGAACGGGGCCGCCGGCTCGAACACCTATGCCTGTGGCGCTGCAAACGACGGCACCGACGTCGTCACCGTCGCAGCGACCGGGAAGGACACGGTCGACTACAGCCAGCGGTTCAACGCGGTTTCCGTCGTCCTGAACGGCACCGCGGTAAGCGGCGAACCCAGCGAGAACGATACCCTCCCCGACACGGTCGCCGTGGTGGTCGGCGGCTCCGGAAACGATTCGCTTTCCGCCGCGGGCAGCAGCCGCGCGCACGTGCTCGAGGGCGGGCCCGGCAACGACACGCTCACCGGCGGAAATGGTAGCGACATGCTCGTCGGCGGCGACGGCGTCGCGCAGGTCGACGGCGACGACGTCTTCATCGGAAGCAAGGCGACCGCAGACTACAGCGCTCGCACGCAAGCGATCACCGTGACGATCAACGCCGCGGGCGTAGGGGGCGCCGACGCGAACGACGGCGATCCGACCGCGACGCGTCACGTGCAAGCGGCCACTGCCGCCGGGGCGGGCGCGACCGTCACGGCCGGAACCCGAACGGTCACTGGACTCGCCAACATGAATGCCGGCTCGGTCGGACGGCGGCTGATCATCGCCGGCTCCGCCTCGGGAAACGACGACGGCTCTTACCGAATTGCGTCCGTCCCGAACGCGACCACGGTCGTCCTCAACGCGACCGATACCGGCGCGAACGCGACGTGGGCCGACGAGGCCACCGCCGCCTGGACGTTCGCCGAAGACGCAGGACCCGAGAAAGACGAGGTCCGCTCCCGCAACGTCCTCGGCAGCGCCACGTTCGCCAACACCATCACCGGCGATACCAACGACAATTTCATCACCGGCGGCGCGGTCGCCGACACGCTCGTGGGCGGCCCCGGCAGCGACACCTTGAATGGCCTCGCCGGAGACGACGTCATCTACGGCGGCGTCGGCGATGACACCCTGATCGGCGGTCCAGGCAACGACGCGCTCTTCGGCGGCGACGGAAGCGACGTCCTCGAAGGGGACGCGAACACCGACTCCTTCGTGTGCGACGGCAACGACGACCTCGTTACCAACGGCACCACCCCGGGCAGCTCCGATTACACGGTGGACGTCGTGTCGAGCGCCCCCGACCACGACACCCGCGCGACGCCAAACGACTGCGAATTCTAACCGGTTCGCGCCGCTTCGCCGCCCCCGACGAGCAAGGGCATTCCGGACATCTGCAAATTGCGGTGGCAACATCATCGCTTCATCGCGAGGGCGGAACCGGCGCGGCGCGCTCGTTCTCGAGCCGCGCCATCCGGGCCATGAGCGCGAGCGGATCGGGGTGCGCTTTCGTTCCGGCAATACCGCGGAAGATAGTGTCGACGTTCACGGCGAGCCGATGAGACTCGCCCCACGCCTCTTTCGCGTCGCGAAAGAGCTCGCGCGCGATGTCTTCGGCGTCGAGGCCGGCGTCGCGGCCGCGACGCGTCGTTTCGACGAGCCCCTCCCAGTATTCTTTCGTCGTGCGAACGCCGGCCTTGTCGGTGATCGGGCCGTGACCGGGCACGATGACGTCGACGTCGAGCAGAAGCAGGCGGTCACACGCGGCGATCCAGTTTCGTACGGGACCCTCCCAGATGATGGGATGGCTCCCGATGAAGAGAATGTCGCCGGTGAAGGCGACATTCTCCTTCGGCAAGTACACGATCGCGTCGCCCTTCGTGTGCGCCGGGCCGACCTCGATGACCTGGACGGTGCGATCGCCGACCGCGAGCGAGACCTCGCGCTCGAACGTCGTGGTCGGAAGGGTGAGCGACACGCCGCGAAAATCGAAGGCGCCGAAACATTCGACGATGAACTCCGCCGCTTCCGCGAGCGCGCCGGCACGGCCGACCCCGAGCGCCCCGAGCGCGCGGAGCGGAGCACGTTGCCAAGGCCCGAGGCTCGCGATCAGGCGTGAGGCGCGAACCAACGTCGCCATGAGCCCGGGCGACAGCTCCTTCATTTCCTCGGCCGCGGCCTTGGTACTGACGATGTTCGCGCCGCGGACGACCTGGTTTCCCCAGCAATGATCGCCGTTCGCGTGCGTGTTCACCACGGTCGCGATGCGTCGCGCCGCCGGAATGATTCGACGCATCTCGGCGATCATCCGTTCGGTGAGCGGCACGTCGTAGAGCGTGTCGACGAGCAGCGATTCGCCGCCGCCGGTGATCAGGCCGGCGTTGCTGAAACCCCAGCTCCCGGTTTGCAGGTACGCGTGCACACCGTCGGCGACTTCGCGGAGGACGGGCTCTTTCGTGGCGCCGGTCATGGGCCGGACTCTAAGCCCGAGTGGAATCGTCGAGGCACGCGGTTTTCGTGAGGCGAGGCGCGTTACCAAGGCGGGGTGAGGAGCCCCCCAAACGGCCTCGCCGCTCGTTTTTTGCGCGGCGGAGGGCCCGCGCGGCAACTATTCGAGGCGGAGTCATGGGCGCGCGACCGAAGATCCAATCCGAGCGCGTCGTCGCGTTTCCACGCGCGCGACTCACCGATGCGGAGCTCGTCCATGCGGTCGCAGCGGGCGACTCCGAGGCGCTGTCCACCGTCTGGACGCGCTACGTCGCCGACGTGCGAAAGATGATCCGGAGTTGCCTCGGTCCGGATTCTGCGACCGACGACCTGGTGCAAGAAGTGTTTATCGGCTTCTATCGAAACGCGGCGCGCCTCGAGAGCCCCCGAGCCCTGCGCTCGTACTTGCTCGGCATCGCAGCTCGCACGTCGGCCTTCGAGCTCCGCACGCGCAAGCGTCGGTTCCGATGGTTGACCCTGAGCCGAACCGGCCTATTGCCGGAAGGCCCGCTCGTCGACTCGCCCGTCGACTCTCGCGACGCGCTCCGTGCCCTTCACGACGTGCTCGCGCGAATCTCGGAGCTCCCGCGACTCGCGTTCGTGCTGCGCTACGCCGAAGATCTGTCGCCCGAAGAGGTCGCACTCGCGCTCGGCGTGTCGGAAGCCAAGGCGCGGCGCGCCATCACCCGCGGCCGTGAACGCGTGCTCGAGCTCGGAAAAGCAGAGCCGGCTCTCGCTCCGTATCTGCGCGCGCGATCGGAGGGCACGTGAGCGAGCGCCGCACCGTCGACGCCGAGGAGGTCGCCGCGAGCTCGCTCGGTCGATTGCTGCGCGAAGGCGGCAAGAGCACGGGCGCGCGCGATTCGGACCCCGAGCTCGAGCGCCTGTTGCGCACGGTCCACGCATCGCCGAACCCGCACGCGCCCCGACGAAAGTGGGCGCCGTGGGCGTTCGCGGCGGCCGTGCTCGTCGGCGTCGTCGCGTTCGAATGGCGAAAACGCGACGGCTCGGCGCTGACCTTCGAGGCCGACGGCGTCGCCGAGAGCACGCACGCCGCGATCGCGGCGGATGCCGGCCACGTCGTGGATCTGCATTTTTCCGACGGGTCGGCCTTCGACGTCGAGCCCGGCACGCTCGTCCGCGTCGAGTCGTCGTCGTCGTCGGGCGCGCGACTGTCGCTCCTCGAAGGGAAGACGGTCGCGCACGTCGTGCATCGTGCGAAATCGAGCTGGAGCGTGACGGCGGGGCCGTTCGAGGTGCAGATCACCGGCACGCGCTTCGGCGCGAGCTGGGACGCGGCCAAGCGGCGCCTGTCGGTGGAGCTCTACGAAGGCTCGGTGCAGGTCGTCGGAGGGTCGTTCGTCGCGCCGATCGCGGTGCGCGCCGGACAACGATTGGAAGCGGGAACGGGTTCCGACAATTGGCTCCTCACGTCGCTCGACGGTCCGAACGGCGCGTCCGCGACGCCGCCTCGAAGCACCGGAGCAGCGCTGGCGGTGGATCACACGGCGCCCGAAGACGCCGACGCGGGCGTCGCAGAGAACGATCTCGCGCCGCACTCCGCGACGCCGCGCGCCTTCGACTGGACCCCCCTGCTCGAGCGCGCAGATTTCGAAAGGATCGTACGAGAGGCGAACGACTACGGCATCGAGCGTTGCCTCGCGACGTGTACGGCGCAGAATCTCCGAACGCTTGCCGACTCGGCGCGCTACCTCGGTCGCTTCCCCCTCGCGGAGCGCACCTTGCTCGCGCTCCGGAGTCGCTCGCCCGCGGAAGCGGCGACGGCGGCGTTCTTGCTCGGGCGTCTCGAAGAGTCGCGCGACCCCGCGCAGGCACTCTCCTGGTACGAACGGCACCTCCGGGAAGCCCCGAACGGCACGTATTCGGCGGAAGCGTGGGCCGGCAAAATGCGAATGCTCCTTCAGATCGGAGGGCGCGCCGCGGCTCGGCCGGCGGCGGAGCGGTATCTGACGCGCTTCCCGAACGGAGTTCGCGCCGCCGCCGCGCGTGAGATTCTCTCGAACGCACGATGAAGCCCGCCTCGCGCCCCTCGTGGATATCGCTCGGTCTCCTGCTCGGACTTCTCTTCTGGCCGTCTCTGGCGAGTGCGCAGCGCATCGTCCTCTTGAGACCGAAGACCGCCGATCCGGCCCTCCTTCAGGCTTTCGGTCGATTGAAGGGCGAGCTCATGGTGCACGACTTCGAGGTGCTGGTGGTCGACGCGGACGACGACGCGCCGTCGCCGGCGGAGCTCGCCCGGGCGGCGGAACGCGTGCACGCCGTTGCATCGGTTTCGCTCGTTCGTTCCTTGGGGCTCGCGAGCGCGGACGTCTGGATCAGCGATCGCGTGACGGGAAAGACGAGCATGCGGACGATCGCGACGGCACAACAGACCGAGGCGTCGAACGTGCTCGCGGTTCGCGCCGTCGATTTACTCCGCACGAGCCTCCGCGAGTTCGGTCCCGGAGATCGACCGCCGCCGGACGTCGTCGGCGCGAGCCCCGAACGAGCCCCCGAGCACGTGCGCGTCTGGGCGACGGCGACGGCGCCGTCATCGCCCACGAAACAACGCTGGTCCGTCGATGCCGGCGTCGTATTCCAGTCCACGCTCTCGCGGCTCGGCGCCGTGTACGGTCCTTCCATCGCGCTCGCAGTCGCGCCGTCCGATCGCGTCGCGGTCGGTCTCGGGTTCCAGGGTCCGCTCTCGGGGGCGAATGCGTCCGCTTCGGGCGCGTCGCTCGCCCTCCGCAATGAACAGCTGTTCGCCGAGGTCGGCTATCGCCTGTTCGCTCGCGGCATCTGGTCGATCACCGCGACCGGCGCGGTCGGCGCGCATCACCTGGACGTCCAGGGCACCGCCGGACCCGGGTACGCGGGACGTTCCGACTCGGCATGGACGGCGCTCTTCGCCCCGGGAGTAGGCGCAGCTCTCGAGCTCACGCGCGGCGCCGCGATCGAGGCCAATGCGCGGGCGGTGCTTTTGGCGCCGCGCCCCGTCGCGCGCGTGGCCGACGCCGACCTTCCCTACGGCCGACCGGCGTTGCAAGCCGGCGCGGGCCTCCACGTTTCTTTTTGAGTGGCGCCCTCGCCGGCGATTTGCGGCGCAGACACGAATTGTCGCGCGCCGGGGACGCCCTAGAACATGACGCCGTCTTCGACGTAGATGCCGAACGGAAACCCGGGGTTTTCGGACGTGGCGTCGGGTGAGTACGCGACTTCGATTCGAAAGACGGCGGCTTGTCCCCATTGCAAGTAAGCGCCGGCACCGGTGCCCCATTTGATGCCGATGCCGCGTCCGTCTTCGGGCGAGTCGAAGGAGTAATTTTTCCAGAGGCGACCGGCGTCGAAGAGCACGTTGCCGCCGAGATGGAAGCCTTGACCGAGCAAGCGAAACTGGACGAGCAGCGCGCGGAGCTCGAGGTTACCGAATAGCTTGAGCTCGCCCGAATAGCGGCCGTCGGGCACGCCGCGGATCGCGGCGGAACCGCCGATCATTTCGTAGGTCTGAAACGGTCCCCCGGTGAAGAGATCGGAGAACGGCACATCGCCGAACTCCGCGTCGATGGTGGCGCGCATGGCAACGATGAAGGGACCGCCGATCGGCGCGTACTTGGCGAGCATCGCGCCGAACCCGCCGTAGCGTACGCCGTCGCCGGCAGGGAAACCTTGAGCGACGCGAAGACCGATCTGGTGGTAGCTGCCCCAGCGCGGAAAATATTCGTTGTCTCTCGTGTCGTAGACGATCCCGGCGCCGACGAGGACGATGCCGAGCGCCCCCACGCCGCGTACCGCGCCGCTCGCCGCGTCGAGAGCGAGCCGGCTCCCGGGGTATGCATGCGGGTCGTCGTAACGAAATGTCGTCGCGACCATGATGTCGACGGGCGGACGCCAGCGGATGCGCGTGAGCTCGCGCAAGCGTGCTTCGCGTTCGTCGAGTTGGAAGAAGCGCGTCGCGTCGCCGCGCGTCCCCGCGGGAAGGGTGGCCGAGCTCGCGTTTCCGAGGCCGAAATAACCTTGATTCACCGTGCGCTCGAACGACACCGCGGGGTTCAATCGCAGTCTGCCGCCGAAGAGTCCCGGCACGTCGATGTCCCACAGGTAATTCTGCTGCGTGATCTCGGTGCCGTTCAGATCGCTCTTCGCGCTGAGCGAGATCAGGAGATCCATGTTCCAGAGATACGGACGAACGTCGCCGCCGAGCTTCGTCAGCGTCCCGACTGCGCCGAACTCGACGCCGATGTCGCTATCGCCACCGATGAGCGGAAAGCCCGCGGGCTCGAGGCGCGGCGTTCGATAGTCGAACGTCTCGCCGCCCGCGTCGTTCGTCGGCGCGGCTTGTCCATCGGGCGGCTTCGTCACGGCGGCGGGCGGCGGCGTCGCATCCGTGTCGCCCGAGGGCGTGGCCGATGCGGCTCCGTTCAACGGCGGAGTCGACGTCGAGTTCGCCGTCGATGCGGGCGCGGACTCGTCCGCGAAGGCGGCGCGCGTGGCAACGACGGTCTGCGAAACCGCGAGGGCGCACAGAACCACGCGCCATCGGATCTGGGTTGCCATGCCGCTCCGACCCTTTAGCGGAATCGTTCCCGATGACTTAGTGGAAACACAACCCGCGCTGCGGGAGCCGCCTTCCAGCCTCATCGAAGTTCCGACGCGTGACTCGCTGGGCATGCGGGCAGATGGGGCGTTTCGGCACCAGAGTGATGCGAGACCCGACGCGGGAACGTTGGCCGCGGTCGTTGCCTCGAGGGAGCATGTGTCATAGATGGAGACCGTCCCTGACATGGGGCCCGGAGTTTCTTATGGCTGCTCTTTCTCTCGACCTCACTCCCGTCATCAACGCCCTGCTCGAACGGCCTTTCGATCACCAGGCGCTCGAGCGCGCTCGCGTTGCGGTCGGCGGTCACCCACACGCTTACGCAACTGCGCTCCGTTGTGCGGCAAAGCGAACGCACCACGCGCTGGCGGCGGCCTATTGGCTGACGGAAGCGGCGCGCGTCCACGAGTCGGTCGAGGACATCGGCGGGGCAATCGCGCTCTTGTCGCGCGCGTGGCAAGCCGATCCGTCGAGCTCCCACACGAAAGAAATGCTCGCCGGCTGCATGGCCCGGCTCAGCGTGCGGGTCGGGCTCGGGTTCGTCGTGCTGGCGACGCCGCCGAGCGCGCAGCCGAAAGAAGATGACGCACAGAGTCCGCCCGCACGCCGTGAATCGGGGCTAAGGCCACCGCCGCTCGACGCCGACGCCGAGCCGCGGCGAGACACCTTGCCGGACCTGTTCGCATCGGTCGCGCCGCCCGCCGCCGTCGAGAAAACGAAGCGCATCAGTATCGAAGCCGACGACGACGCGCCGGAGTCCATCAAGCCTTCGCTCACGGAATCCGCGGTGGTGCTCAGGCCGGGCATCGTCGTGGGTTCGCGCGAGACGATCATGCCGCCGCCCGATGCCGCGGGGACGGACAGCGATTTTCCGGACGGTCCGGTCACCCTGGAAGGCGTCCTCGCCGGCTCCGACTCGATCTCGGGAGACGTCTACGGCGAGCGCGAAGATCCGCCCACGATCCGTCCCGCCGGCGACCGGCTCGTCGGCGCGCTCTTCGAGGCGCTCCACGCGCTCCACTTCATGGAAGAGCTCCGTGACGGGGCGACGTTCGTCCAGGGCGTCATCGCCAGCCAGATCCGCCCGCGCGCCATCCTCGTGCATCTCTACGACATCAATCAGCGCGAGTTCGTGATCGTCGCCGCTTCGGGAGCCCGCACCGCGGCGCTCATCGACTTTCAGACCGCGGACAGCGACGCGCTCGTCGAGGACGTGATGAAGGGCGCCGAGGCGATGGTCATCGTCGATCCCACGACGGATCCACGCCTCGCCAGAGGACGCTGGCTCCTCGTCGAACCGAAGCAATCGGTGCTTTGCGCTCCCGTCGTGAACGAAGGTCGCTACCTCGGGCTCCTGGAGATCGCCGATCCGATCGACGGCGCCGAGTTCACCGAGGACGACCGCAACGCCCTCACCTACGTCGCCAGCGCCTTCGCGCGATTTTTGGTCGGGCGCGGCGTCGTTCTCAGTGAAGAGGCGACCGGCAGCGACGGCGAGTGACGAGCACCCGCGCCGCTACTTGAAATCGGGCGGCGCGGCTTCGGCTGCCGCGGGATACGACGCGAGCGCCGCGAGCATGTAGTAGCGGTATTGATGAGCCATCGTTTCCCACGCCGGCGTGGGCAGCGCGCGCTTCACGCAATCGACCGTCTTCTTGGCTTGGGGTCCCCTCCACGACCCGCTTCGGCCCGGGTACATGCGAAGCTGCTTGTTCGGAAAATCCACGATGAGCACGTAGCTGATCGTCCCCTCGTCCTTCGACTTCGGCGGGCACGTCGTCGCGCCGTCGGTGACGGCCTTCGTGAGCGCCTGCTCGAAGAAGGGAAGCGAATCGCAAAAATGGTTGTCGCCGGCCATGAGCCGCGGCGACGCGCCGCACTTCACGTGCTGGACCGCGCCGAGCTTCATCGTCGGCACCGGCTTCTTTTCTTCGTCGACCTTGGTCCGCAGGATGACTCCGGGTACCGGCGCGCCGACGCTCGCGCTCGCGCTGGCCGAAGACCCTTCGGTCGGATCGTTGGCGGCGTGCTCGGCCGCGCCCGGACGGCGCCACAAATAGAGGACGACCGCCAGCAAGGTGAACCCGCACACGAGCGCGATGACGAGTTGCGCGCGGACCAGCCGCTCGCCGCCGCTCGGACTACCTCCGACGCCGAGCCGCCTCGGGTGCGGATCGTTCGGAAAACTGGGACGCGACGCGGCCATCGTCGCTATCAGTCGCTGAGGTACGAGCTAGCCGGCTTGCCGGGCTCGACCTCGACCAAGGTCGCGGCGAGCGTGAGCGACTCCGGCATCAGTCCCTGTACCTGCGAGACGACTTGCTCGACGACGTTCTGCGCTTCCTCGTGGCTCGGCCCGGTCATCGCGATCGCGAACCGGAGCGGCGCGATGCGCCCCGCCGTCACTGGAACGATGCTGAGCAACAGCACCTCGGTGAGCTCGATGATCCGCTGAGCCGCGCGACGAAGCGCGAGCATCTCGAGGATGGTCGGGCGATCGCTCGCTTGCCGATTCGGACTCTTGATCTCGTATTTCGCGAGCGTGAGCGGGACGCCGTCCCACTCCGCGAAGCGCGTCTCTTCGTCCAGATAGCGGACGATCTGCTCGCGGACGAGCAGCCCCGTGAGCCCGTCGCGCCGCGACAGGTACTCTTTCGCCTTCAAGTGCTGCGGGGAATTCGCACGGAAGCTCACGAGCTTGAACCGGCATTCGCCGAGCTGCACTTCGCCGCCGTGGAGCAAGGTCACCGACTTTTTCCGATCGTAGCTGTGATCGGCGAAGGTTCCGTTCGTGCTCCCCATGTCCTCGACGAGCCACGAACCGGCTTGCCACTTCAACACGGCGTGACTGCCGGAAACCGTGGGCTCGGGGACGTGCACGTCCTGGTCGGCGCGACGGCCGATCTTCACCATAGGCTTGTCGAGCGGGAAGAGCTGGCCCGCGAGCTCGGCAGAGTTCGTCGCGAAGGTGACGAGCAGCTCTTGCGCCTGTCCGTCGAATGTCTGCGACGACGAACGCCCGAGCGGCGCGCCCGGCGAAAGTCGCTCGCGCGGGATCTGCACCTGGCTCGTGGTGAGGGCCGTCGGATTGAAGAAGCGGACGTGGCGCGCCTGCGGACGGAGCACGGCGTCGTCGCTCAAGCACCGATAGATCTGCTTCACCTCGTCGACGGAAAGCCCCGAGGGCACGTCGAACATGATCTGCGCGCGCATCGGCTTGGCGCGCGGACGAAAACCGGGCTCGGGGACGCGGCACGTCCACATCTCCCAAAGCGTCAACCCGAGCGCGTACATGTCGTCTTCGGAGCTCGCGCCGCCTGAGCGAAGCCGCTCCGGGGACATGTAGTTCGGCGTTCCACCGTCCGGTGGTGCACCGGGCCGTCGCGCGCTGAGGCGGGCGCGCTCCTGAGCGAAGCCGAAGTCCAGGATCACGGCGCGGTCGTTCGTGACCATGACGTTGCCGGGTTTCAGGTCGCCATGGACGAGCCCCGTCTGGTGGATGGCGGCGAGCCCGGCAGCGGATTCGCTGGCGATCTTGCGGAACTCGTCACTCGTGTAGCCGCCCTGGGCCTTCTTGCGGCGAATATGAGTGTGGAGCGTCTGCCCGGCGATACGCTCCATCACGAGAATGGGGCCCCACGGGCTCGGCGCGAGGTCGTGCACGCGGCAAACGTTCGGATGGCTCACCGAACGGGCGAGAAGCAGCTCCTGACGAAGCGCCTCGTCGTCGCCCGGCATGCGCGACTCTTCGCGTACGACCTTGAGCGCGACGGATTGCTGGGTGCTCCGGTCGTAGGCGAGAAAGACCTCACCCATCCCTCCCTTGCCCAGGCTCTCGCGAATCTCGTACCGGTCGTTGACCAGGGTTCCGGGCGCAAGCGGCGGCTTGCTTTTCGACGTGTTGGCCATCTCGGGTAGAAAGCAGGGATTCTAACCGAAACGCCGTCCGGTCGATCGACTAACGATTTCGGCCGGGTCCTGCGGTGGGCCCCGCGGCCATAATCCCGGAAAGTTCCCCTCGCGCTACGACACCAGGGCCGGAACGACCGCGGAGAGAAATCGGCGCGGACCGGTCGCTCCGTCCCACACCAAGAGCTCCGCGATGGGTCGGCCGTCATCGTGCTGGTGCACGACCAGGTGGGTCTTTGTCGCCAAAGAGGCTTCGTCGCCACCGCCGTCCGCCCAGGCGCCGAGGTTCACGTAGGTCGAAGCCGCGCCGCCGGTTGGTCGAACCTCGGGAAGATGGGTATGTCCCATCACGATGAACGCGGCGGGGAACAGACGCGCAACGTACGCGGCCCGCTCGCGCAGCTCTCTCGACGGCTCGATGTCGCGGCGAGCGAACGACAAGAGGAGCGACACGCCGGGCACGACGACGAAGACGGCCCCTGCCACTCCCACCGCGTGCCACCGGGACGCAAAGCAAACCGCGACGACCACGGTGATCGTACCGGTCAACGCGAGGAGTACCCGGTCGAGCATGACCGTCGCGGCGAGGGCCGCGAAACTCCGCGTCACGGGAGGCCGCTGCAACGACGAGAGCTCGCGGAGCGAATCGATCCGAAGGTCGAGCGAGCGCGCGAGCTCTTCCATCCGCCGTTCGTGATGCTCGCCGATCCGGCGGGCCGCGTCGCTCGAGTGGTCTCGCCAGATCCGGAACAGCGTCGCGACCGCGCGCGCGAACCGATTGGCGAGCATGAGCATGCCGAGCACGCCGAGGCGTGCCGCGAAGACGACGTAGTCGAGGGGCCCCGCGCTCTCGTGACCGGTCTCGAGGAGCCCGCGAGTCGGACGAACGACGTGGCGCAAGAGGATGTCGGAGAGCGAGCGCGACGAGCGCCGAGGATCGCGCGGCGATACGGGATGGAGCAAATGCTCGTACGAGCAGTAGCGATCGTATTGATGGCCGTGCTCGACGAAGACACGCCCTTCTTCGTAATAGAACCACGGGGCGAACTCGACGGCGCTACGCGCGAACGACGCATGCGACTCGAGCTGACGCACGAATTCTTCTTGCACCGCCGGCCAATGAAAATCGACGTCGTGATTGCCGCGCACGATGACCAACGTGTTCCCGTCGGCGACGAACCGCGCGAGGCTATCGAAGACGGAACTATGGCGCTGAGCCACGCAGCGTAGCTTGTAGATCGTATGATCTTCGGCGCTGCCGAGGCCGTGAGTGACGTCGTCCTCGTCGGCCTCCGTGCCGAGCCCGGAAGACGGCATCGAGATGCTCATGCCGACGAAGTCCACGAAGTCTCCGGCGATGACGAGACGCCAGGGTCGCGCTTCTTGGCGGTGCTCGCGATACCAATCGAAGAGCCCGGCGAGCTCCTGATCGCGTCGATCGCTCGACGCATGTCTCGGCGCGCCCGGTTGAACGTGGTTCACCAGATCGCTTCCGAGGTGCACATCCGACAGAACGAGGAGGTTATGGGAAGGCAAAGGAACTCCTCTTCATTCTGCCTCGTCCAAGGCCGTCGCGCCGGCACGGACGAAACATCGTTTAGTCATGGATTGGTCAGCGTCGTTCGACCTCCAACGGAACGAGCGCGCGCCGGCGCGCCACTTGGATGCTGCACGAAACCTCGCGGACGCAACGCCGTGCGTCGAGCAACGCGCTGCGCGTCATCGCGGCCCAGGAGTGAGCTCTCGACGAAGGGCGCATTGCGACAGGGCCTCCGGCGATCCACATTGAGTAACGTGGCCAGACTCGTGTGGCTCGCTCTCCTGATCGCGACGACCGGCAGTGCCGGGTGTGGGGCCGCAACGACGGAGGGACGACGACCACCGTCACCCGCGAACGAACAGACGATCCGGGGCGTGCGGCTGAAAGAGCGGCCTCCGAAGCTCATCGCGCCGCCCCCCGCGTACGGCAACAAGATCGTGATGGCCGCGGCTCCGGCCGTCGACGTCATGAACTAGTGAGTCACACCGACGAGTCGCCGCTCGGCGGCGCGAGCGCTTTCTGGACCAACGCGAGCAAGGTCGCGAAGAGGAGTGGCTTTCTCAAGAAGCCGACCACCTGGGGCGGCCAAGCTCGCTTGGCGAACGTCGCGCTCGTGAGGATCACCGGGATCTCGCGCCAGCGCTCGTCGGCGCGCATGCGCTCGCAGAGCTCCACGCCGTCCATCTTGGGCATCTTGTAGTCGGTGATGACCAGGTCGACGTGGTCCGACCCGAGGAGCTCCAGCGCCTCGTCGCCGTTCGCTGCCGTGAGCACGCGATAGCCCTCTGGCTCGAATAGAAGCTCGAGCACCTCGAGGGTGGCGAACTCGTCGTCGACGAGCAGAAGTGTCGGGAGACCGATGGCCATGCGCGGCTCGAGGGGTCAGATGCCCTCCGGCAAGGGTTTGCGACGAGAAGGACGAATGCCCACTCCGTCCGAAGGCCGGAGCAGCTCCTCGGCGCTCGACGGATCGGTCGATACCTCCATCCCGCGCATCGTGAGAAAAAACTCGCGCGCGGAGAGGGCGTGGTTGCTCGCGCGCTGCTTCACGATGAAGAGAAGCCGTCGAAGGCTCGCCCCTTGCGTCACGTACTCGAGGAGAATCAGGTTCTCCACGAGCGCGGAGATGCCTTCGACGCGCGTCTCCATCTCGGGGCCAGACGGCTTCAGGGTTTCGTCGGTGATCACCGTCGTGACGTTCCTCACGCGCAGCTCGTTCACGAGTGCGGTGACGAAGCGAATCGTCCGGCTCGGGTCCACCGCTGCCTGGCGAAACGCGTCGAGGCTGTCGATCACCAGACGGCGAACGTCGCGGCGGTCGATCTCCTGGAACAAGCGCTCGCGCAATTGATCCAAGGTGAACTCGTACGGCGGTTGCCACACGTGTCCGAACTTGTCGTCGAGCAGGTGTTTGCGAAGATCGATCCCGACCGATTGGGCGCCTTGCAAGAACCGTTCGGGGGACTCGTAGAATCCGAAGAGCAGCGTACTTTCGCCGTCCTCCGCGCCCGCCGCGAGAAAATGAGCGGCGAACGTCGTCTTGCCGCTTCCGGCGAATCCGAGCACCACCGACGTCGTTCCTGCAAGAAGTCCGCCGCCGAGCAGCGGATCCAACCCGGTGACCCCGGTGCGGACGCGCGCATCGCTCGACCGAGCGGGGCGCGACGCAGCCGACAGCACTTCTTCGCTGCGAGGGTGTGCGCGCACCCCGTCGCCGGTGATGCTCATCTCGTTTTTGCCGAGGATGTGTGCGCTGCCCCGAAACTTGAGCACTTCGACGGTCCGGATCGTGCCTCGCTCGTAGCGCTGGAGCCCGAGCTCGACCAGCCCGTCGACCATCGTATGCTCGGGACCGTTCGCGTCCTCGGCGGTCATGTTGGCGAGCAGGATCGTCGTGCAATTCGTCATGCCGGTGAGCGTCTGCAGCTCGACGACGAACTCTTTCAGAGCCGGTTCGCTCTCCGCGAACATGCGCGCCGGAGAGATGCCGTCGATGACCAGGAACGACGCTTGCTCCTGTGCGATCACTTGCCGGATCATGTCGAGGAGGCCGCGGAGTTTCCGCTCGCGAAGCGCCCGGTACGCGCCGACGTACGACAAGCCGCGATGGATGATGTCCGGGTCGTAGAACGACATCGTTTGCAAATTCTTCAACATCGTCGCGTGCGACTCGGCGAGCAAGGTCACGTACGCGGCGCGGCCTCCCGCGGCGACGTGCGCGAAGCACAGCTGATTTCCCAGGGTGGTCTTGCCCGTCCCCGGCCGGCCCATCACGAGGTAAACCGCACCCCGTACGAAGCCCCCACCGAAGACGACGTCCAACCCTCGAACGCCGCTCGGGATCCGCTCGAGCGCGATCGGTTCGTTCGTCACGTCAGTCGCGTCCGTCATCGTCGTCACCTCGATTCGATTCGTCCTCGACGAAGGCCGACGTGCGCGGCTCCGTGCTCTCGCATGCGAGATGGAAAACGAGAACGAGCCGGCATGTTTGCACGGAGATCGTCGTTTTTCGCCGAGGCAATTTGTCACCCGCCTCAGGCCCCCTGACGCGAAAGGAGCCGACGAAACCGGCCTCAGTGTGACGCGCGGCGGCGCTCAGCGGGCGCTCAGCATTGCCCGGCAGCCGGCCGCGAACCGTTCCCGCACGCAGGCGCACAGAGGCCGGTCACCGCGTCGACGAGATCGTCGCTGCCGCAATCGTCGTCGGTGAGCGGGTTCTCGGCCACGCACACCATTTGCGACGACGTCTCGCTCACGTTCACGCACACCCCGCCGGGGCCGCACGCCGCATCGGTCGTGCAGACGCGCTGACAAACGGGGATGCCGGGCGTCACGGTGTAGCCGCTCACGCAGCCGCCATTGGCGCTCGGGAGCGGCGTCGGCGGCGGCGCGGGCGCCGCCGTGTCGCTCACCTGGATGGTGTACGCGAGCTCCGAGTGCTGCTTGATCATGTTCTCTGAGATCCACGCGTACCCGCCCTGCGCCCATCCTTCGCCCCAGCTGTTGTGGACGAGGAACTGGCGACCGGTCGGCGTCGTCCGATAGCCCGCGAGCGCGACCGCGTGACCGCCGTCTTCTTCAGAATAGTCCGGAATCACGCCGGATTGCTGCACCGCGGAGCCCGTCCAGGCGTCGACCCCGACGCCGATGCCGAGCCAGATGTCTTTCCCCATCGCGAGCTCGGACGCGAGCACGTTCGGATCGATCGGAGAAATCTGAGCGACCTCGCCGATCTTGTAGTGAGCTTTACCGGCGGCGGCGCGAACGGCCGAGACGAGCTTCGAGTCGTGGCTCGCCGAACCGGCCTGCACCGGCGGGTCGAACAAGGTGCTGCAATCGTCGAACTCCGCCGACTCCATCTCGCACGCGGCGCGCTGGTCGTACGGAAGATCGGGCCAGCCGGTGATGGTTTGATTCAGGTTCGCACTTGCGGCCTGGCTCATCTCGGGGATGCCGTACCGCGACCAGAGGTGCTCGGAGGACATGCTGTCCGTCTTGTTCAAGCGACGGATCGCGTTGTCCATCACGGTGGATAGGGAGAACGCGCTGCACGAACCCACGACACCCTGATCCTTTACCGGGCCTTCGGTACCATCGGTGCGATGATCGACGGTCCCCGGAAAGCTCTGCGTGGTCGCCTCGCCGGTGCCGCCCCGCCCTTGCGTGGACAGCGAGATCGCCTGCACTTTCGGGTTCGGCGGATCGATGCGGAGGCGACCCTGGGTGTACAGATTGATCTTCAGCGCCGGGTGCAAGAGGTGAGCTCCCGCGAGGGGCGCGTAGCGACGGCAGTCGAGCTTCGCGTACGTGTTGCCGGCGATCGAAAACGGTGCGCACCCCTTCTTCTTCGTTGCTTGAAGCTTGGCGAGAACCGCAGCTTTGATGACGACCTTGGCGCTGAGCAAGCGAGGCGGCGCCACCGAACGAACGGCGAGCCGTCGCTTGCTCTCGGCCGCGGCAATGAGCAACGCGGGGTGCGTCGCAATCCTCGGGCCCACGGTGGGTCGCGCCGCGACGCGGCCGCGCGGCGGCGGAGCCGGGCGTCCGGCGACGGGAGCCGGGCGCGCTTCGACCACGACGGGTGCCGGAGCGGGCGGCGGGGGCGGCCGACGCCGAACGATGCGCCGAGGCGGCGACGCGGGTGGGGGATTGTGGTCGACGTACACGACGCAGCCTGCGACGCCGAGCGCCGTCACCGTGCCAAAAACCAAAGCAGCGCGTTTCATGCTCGTTCTCACTTCACCGTCACGTCGACGAAAAACGTCTTGGCCGGAGCAGCCGCGCCGAACGAGCGCCGATACTGGAGCTCGACGTGCGCGGTTCCGGGGGCCTTCGCGACGAACACGAACGTTTGACGGAACGGACCGCCGGGCATTCCAGGAGTGAGTGACGCTCGCGTCGCGGGCCCCGAAAGCGCCACGACCGGCGAATCCGGCGACGTGACGTCCCATTTGAACCCCGTGCCCGCACTTCCGCGGAGCTCGACCTGAAACGTCGCTCCGACGGAAAGTTCCAGCTTTTTACCCGAATCGTCGATCGTCAACGCGGCTCCACCTTCCGGCGATGGCGACGCCGCTGCAACTCCCGCGGACGCCGAAGCAACGGTCGCGCTCGCCGACGGCTCGGTCGGGGCTGCGGGAAGTGCGGTCGCGCTCGTACTGGACGCCGGCGGCGGCGTCTCTTTGCAGGCCGGCACGAGCGCCATCAACAACAAATATCCGAGCTTTTGCATGAGCTTTTCCGAACCTCACTCGCCGGGCGCCATGCAAAGGCTGGCGCGACACGTGGCCCCCGCCTGGAACGAACAATCGCTCGCGGAGCGGCACGAAAGTCGACAGTATTTGCCGCTGATCTCTTGATAACCCGCCGAGCATTTGCCGGCGACGAGGAGCACCTTGAGCGGGAGTGCGTGGGCGACGGGCGGCGCCGCCGGTGGAACAGCGGGGGGCGTCGTGGGCGTCGTTTTCGGGGGCGCGGTGGGCGTCGTGGGCGCCGCGGGTGTGGGCGAGGGCGGCGCGACGATCGACGAACTCGGCCGCCTGGGAACCGGCGTCGGGAGCGGCGCGCCCAGCGACGGGAGCGGCACCCATCCTTCGAGGGTTCGCGTCGCCGTACCCGGATCCGTGAAGAGAATGAGCACCGAAGCCCCGCGTTCGACGACCTCCGTGACGTGCGTTCCACGCACGAGCGCAGTCACCAGATCTCCGCTCCGATCGGCGCCCGTGCGCACTTCCGCGACGGCCCCTTCGACGATCGCGGAGGTCAACGTCGGCGCGCGTTCGTCGGCATAGCGTTGCACGGCGCTCGCGTTCGCAGCCCCATTGTCGGTGCCAGCTGCGGCCGGGGCGACCGGGACGACGGCACCAGCCGACGACGTCGCTTCGGCGGTCGCGTCGGATTTCCGCGCACAAGCACCGACGCACGGGAAACAAGTCAAACCAACCAGACCACAAAGCAAGGCAGTGCTCGGCCTCGGAACGTGCCACCCGGACTTTCCACTCATGGCTAGCGGCTATATCATTGTCGTCGACTTCGAGAAATAGCGCGCTCGATGGGGCTCCGCGCGCTCAGCGGCCGAGCACCGTGATCTCGAGGATCACGCGCCGTTTCATGCGCCCCGAGAGCGTGGAGAGCACGTCGCCAATTCGCATGATGATGCCGTACTTGTTACGGAACGACGCGTAGACGCTTGCGACGCGTGCAGGGTCGGTGACGACGACGCACGTCCCATCGAACCATTCGCCCAAGATCTTCCCGCGTGCATCGCACTTGGCGACGCGAACCTTCGGGTTGTTCTCGATGCGTTTGACCTTGTACGTCTCCTTCAACGTGAAGACGTACAATTTGCCGTCGAGCGGCGCGACCCATACCGGTGTCTCCACGAGCGAGCCATTTTTCCGATAGCTCGCCAGGCTGATGAATTTTTCGTCGTCGAGGGGCGTGTCCGGCATCGGCGATTTGTGGGCCCGCGCGCGCCAGAGCACAAGGGGCACAAGTGTCGACCCGTGTGGTCAGACGGTCCGGTCGAAGGACCGGGCCCGGGCGCCGCGGTTTCGAAGGGCCGGCGCGCACGAACTGGCGAACCGTTGCGGATGTGCGACTCTTGAGTAATGCGCACGGATCTATCGACGGCGATCATTGCAGCTTGCATCACTGGGCTCTGTGGTTGCGGCTCGTCCTCGGACGGAACGCTGTTCCACGGTCCCACCACTTCGTCGACGGGCGGTAGCACCGCGGCCGGCATGGGTGGAATGACGAGCACGGGCGGCGCTCTCGCCGCGGGTGCCGCGGAAAATAGCGGAGGTTCGGCCGAGGCCGGCGGAACCTCGGCGTCGGGCGGCACCAGCGACGAAACCGGAGGGACCGGGGGGACGGACGCCAGCGCCTCGGCGGGCGCGACGGGAAGCGGGGGCGACGAGACCGGGGGGACCCTCGGCGCGAGCGGCGGTCGGTCGAGCGGCGGCGCAAGCGACGGCCGCGACGCTTCGGCGCGTGACGCCGGCACGTCGTCGCTCGTAGCGGGCGGCCTGGTGTCTCAAGATTGCGTCGACTGCATGAACCAGCACTGCGCCGACGAGCTCGCCACGTGCGAAGGGAAACAGAGCTGCAAGTCGCTCGAGAAGTGCGTCTCGACGTGCGCCACTCTCGTCTGCGCGACGTGCGTGGCGTCGGACCCGTTCGACTACTCGGCGTTGTTCGGCGGCTGCGCGAACCAGAAATGCTCGAACGTCTGCCCGACCACCGCCACGTAGCGAGGCTCTAAGCGTCGGCGACTTTGACGAGGAGCTTGCCGTCGTGGTCGCCGCTGAAGAGGCGCGAGAGCGCTTCGGGTGCGTGCTCGAGTCCCTCGACGACGGTCGTCTTGTGCTTGAGCTTCCCCGCCGCGAGCAAGCCGCCGAGCGCCGCGACGCCCTCCATGTAGCGGTGCAAATAGTCGAGGATGATGAACCCCTCCATGCGTCCCCGGCGCGAGATCAGATTGACGTAGTTCGGCGGTCCGTACATGTCGTTCATGTTCTCGTATTGCGAGATCGCGCCGCACAGGACGACCCTCCCGCGGAGCGCGATGCGCGCGAGCGCCTCGTTCAGAATTCGACCACCGACGTTGTCGAAAAACACGTTGATCCCCTTCGGGCAAGACTCGGTGAGCCGCTTGCCGACGTCTTCTTTCTTGTAATCGATGACCGCGTCGAACCCGAGGTCGTCCTTGAGCCAGCGGCACTTCGCTTCCGAGCCGGCGATGCCGACGACGTGGCATCCCTTCGCCTTCGCGAGCTGGCCGACGATCGACCCGGTCGCGCCGGCGGCGCCGGAGACGACGACGGTTTCGCCCGCCTCCGGCCGCCCGATTTCCGAGAGCCCGAAGTACGCCGTCATCCCGGTGACACCGAAAACGCTCAACGCGTCACGAAGGTCGATTCCCGCGGGAATGACGGAAGGACGATCCTTCTCCGTCAAGGTCGCGAACTCTTGCCAGCCCACGGTTGCGAACACCGTGTCTCCGACGTTGATCTTGGGATTCTTCGACGCGACCACGACGCCCGCGCCCGCGCTGCGAATCACGGCGCCGATCTCGATCGCCGGCAGATAGGTGTCGCGCTCCATCCAGCCGCGGATGGTCGGGTCGATGGAGAGATATAGGGTTCGTACCAGGATCTCACCATCCCCCAGGTCCGAAATCTTCGTCGTCCGGGCGCCGAAATTGTCGGAATTGACCGCTCCCTGGGGACGGCTCTTCAAGATGATCTGACGGTTCTCTTGGGGCATGGTCGGAGTCTACAACCGCGCAGGCTTCCGTTGCTTCGAATGCGACGATGAGCCAGCGACTTTGGATGCCCCGCACTAGATTCGTAAAGTAGGCTCCGCTCGGGTCATGGCGTCGTTTTCCGCCCGTTTCATAGATATCCGCGAGGGCGAAGGCCGGATCGCGGCGCACGGCTTCGGCGTGCTGTTCCTCGTCATCGGGGCGCACACGCTGCTCGAGACGGCGCGCGACGTCATTTTCCTCACCGAGCTTCCCGCGCGACAGCTGAACGAAGTGTACGTGGTCATCGCGGCGCTCTCGTTCCTCTCGGCGTGGGTCAACTCGTGGCTCACCCGTCGGCTGGGACGACAGCACGTGCTCACGACGACCATCGTCGGCGTCGCACTCCTGACCTTGCTCTTTCATCGACTGCCGCCGACGCCCTTCGTCGCGCGCGCGTTTTACGTCTTCAGCGGCCTCATCGGCGGGCTCCTGCCGACGCAGTTCTGGACGCTCGCGGCGGATCTCTTCACCGTCGCGCAGGGACGGCGTCTCTTCAACGCACTCGGCGCGGGCGGCGTCGTAGGCGGCCTGGTCGGAGCGACCGTGGCCGCGCTGGTCCTTCGTCACTTCCCGGTGCAGGCGCTCTTGCCGATCGCATCGTTCGTCTTTCTCGTCTCGGCGCTGCTCTTGTCGACCTTGCCGTCCGATCGTCGATGGACACGACCTCGCCCGTCCGACGACGCGCCCAACATGCAGGTCGACAAGGCGCGCTCGACCTTCCGCGAAAGTCCGTTCCTCTCACGCCTCGCGCTCCTCGTCGTTCTGTCGACCGGGGCCGTCCTCGTCGTCGACTATCTCTTCAAGTCGAGCGCCGCCCGCTACGTGCCGCACGCGCAGCTCGGAGAATTTTTTGCGCGCTACTACGCGATCCTGAACGCCGGATCGCTCATCGTGCAGCTGTTCGTCGCCGGAAAGTTCGTTTCCCGGCTCGGCGTGGTCGGTGCGGTTGCGGTGATGCCGCTCATGCTCACCGGTGCCGGCATCGGCTCCGCGCTGACCGGCGGCTTCGCTGTCATTTTGCTCGCCAAGGGAATCGACGGCGGATTTCGCTATTCGTTGAACCGCGTCGCGACCGAGCTCTTGTACCTCGCCGTGCCGGCGCGAGTCCGCGACCGCGGCAAGGCGTTCATCGACACCGTACTGATGCGTCTGACGCAAGCGCTCACTGCCGGCGTCCTGCTCGCCCTGGCGACGGGCGGCCTGGCGACGCCGCGGGTGCTGTCGTTCATCGTCGCGGGATTGTCCGGCGCGTGGCTCTTCGTCGCCGTGAGCCTCCGGCGCCCGTATCTCGATCTGTTCCGCGGCGCGCTTCGCGACGGAACGATGGGACTGTCGCGAAGAGACCTCGAGCTCGACGAGCTCGGGCTCGAATCGGCCGAAGCCGCGGTGGAAGCGCTCGCCAGCCTGCACGTCGACGAGGTGATCGCCGCGATGGATCTCCTGTCGCGGCTCAATCACGGCCGGATCATCCCCGCCCTCGTGCTCTATCACGACGATCCGCGGGTCGTCGTGCATGCGCTCGAGATCTTCGCCGATTCGAATCGGAAGGATTGGTTCTCACTCGGCGAGCGCCTGCTCGCGGACCCTCGCGACGACGTGCGCCTCGCCGCGGTGCGAGCGCTGACCCGCGCCGGTCAGGGCGACGTCGCCCCCCGCATGGAACACGATGCGAGCGCCGAGATTCGCGGGTACGCCGCGATGCAAATCGCCAGAAAAGAACCGGCAGGGGCGCTCCAGGATCACCCCAAAATACACGCCGTGCTCGCGGGAGGCGGCCCCGACGCCGACGCCGCTCGCCTCGGCATCGTCCACGGGATCTCGGACGTCGACGATTCGAGAGCCGTCGAGCTGCTCCTGTACTTCGTGGCGACTGGCGTTGCAGCGAAGACGGCGGCGGTCCCGTCGCTCCGCATGGTGTGCGAGATCACGCGCACCGTCTCGAAAATGAAGGATCCGCGGTTCGTTCCGTACGCGATCCGGAGGCTCTCCATTCGAGTTGGTAGGGTCGCGATCCGCGAGATGCTCGTCGCGATCGGCGACCCGGCGCTCGACGCGCTCCTCGCGGCTCTGTACGACCCGGCGACGCCGCGCACCGTCAAACTGCACATCCCGCGGTCCATCGCCTGGTTCGGGAGCCAGCGCGCGTGCGACATCTTGACGCGAGCGATCGTCGACGCCGGCGAAGGCTTGGTTCGGTACAAGGCGCTTCGCGGGCTCGGCCGCCTCGTGTTTCGACACGACGTGAAGGTCGACCGCCGTGCGATCGAACGCGAAGCGCAGCGAAACCTCCTCGAGAACCTCCGCATGTCGGCGTACCGCTCGGCCATCGACGCCAAAGGGACCCTGCGAGGCGCCTCGCCCATCTCGAGCGACAGCGGGCAACTCCTCGACGAGCTCCTCGACGACAAATACCGGCAAGCGCTCGACCGTGCCTTTCGCTTGCTCGAGATCGCGTATCGCCGCGAGGACATCCGTCGCGTGCGCATCGCCGTCAATTCGACCGATGGGCGGGCGAAGGCCAACGCCGCCGAATTCATCGACGCGCTGCTCTCGAAGCGCGGTGAGCGGACGCTCCGCGACCTATTTCGTACGGTGATCGACGACGTGCCGGAGCGCGATCGCGCCACGCGAGCCACGGCGTGGATCCGCGACGTACCCGCGTCGCGAACCGGAGCGCTCGAGCGGCTGATGCGCGATCGCGACGAGATCGTGGCGCTGATGGCGGCCTACTGCGCGCTCTCGCTGGACGATCCGGCCCTATCGTCGGTCGTTGCCGGGGTTCGAAACGAGCGCCCGTCGCTCGCCGCGCTCGGAGAGCGATTCTTCGGCGAGCCCGCGCGGGCGCTCGGAGTCGCGAATGGCTGACGGCGTCGACGGTTCCGCCGGGACGGATCGCGCGACGCGCGCGGCACACGAGATCTTCCTCTTGTCGCTCCTCGGCGGCGACGACGGGCCGCTCATCGACGACGACCTCGCTTCGGTCATCGCCGAGCTCGTGGACGTGATGACCGACGTTCGCTTCGAGTCGGGCGAATTTCTCTATCGCGAAGGCGAGCCATCGCGCGACTACTTCTTCATCTCCTCGGGCGAGGTGGAGATCAACGGTCCGGCGCTCACCCGCATCCTCAGGGATCGTGCGGTCGTCGGAGCGATCGACGCAATCAACGATCGCGCCCACGCGAGCTCAGCCGTCGCGGTCACGGTGGTGCGCGCGCTGAAGCTCCCGATCCGAGCGTGGCTCGAGGCGCTCGAAGACAGCTTCGAGCTCGTGCAGATCATCCTCGGCAACATGGCGAGAAATGGGCACGCGCTCAAGACACGACCTGCGCTCGCCGCGCACGACGAACCGGAATCCATTCCGTCGGGCGAGTCGCTCTCTTCGGATCGCATGAACCTCGTCGAGAAGATCCTCGCACTCCGGAAGGCCGATCCGTTTCGCCGGTCGGCGTTGCAAGCGACGACCACGCTGGCGAATCTCGCGGAAGAAGTACGACTCGACCTGGGCGACGCCTTGTTTCGAAAAGGGCAGCTTCAACGATATCTCTACGTCGTCGCATCCGGAACCGTGAGGACAATTCACGGCGCGACGGGGATCCGTCAAACCACGAATGCCGGGTTCGTGATCAACCCGGCTGCGACGTTCGCAAACGCACTCGACGATTACGAGATCGTCGCGACGAGGCCGAGCGTCGTCCTCAAGCTCTCAATCGACGACGTGTTCGACGTCATGGAAGAGCATTTCGAGTTCGTGCGCTCCACGATGATGATGCTCAGCACGGATTTCGAGAAAGATCTCATCGCCGGGGGCGGCCACAATCCGGGGGGGCGCGACGTGAGCTGAGCGCTCAGAACGTCCCCGACGCGTTGAGTCCCACGCCGAGCCCGAGCGGGCTGATGCTCACGTTCGCGCGTTCCGCGCGAAACGAGTAGTGGAGGAGTACCGGCATGCCGTAGCCGAACCCGAACCCGACGAGCGCGCCGGTGAGAACGTCCGTCGCGTAGTGACGATCGCCGAGGATGCGAAGCGCGCCGGTTCCCGCCGCGACGGTGAGATTGCCGATGCACGACAGCGTATCGGGAGCGCCTCCGCCGTAGAATTTCAGGTATTGGTGATGCGCGCAGGAGAGACCCGCGGCGGTGAACGCCTGGGATTCGTGCCCGCTGAAGAACGACGCGGTGTTGCCCGAGTTGCAGAGCGGATCGAAGTTGCGGTTCCGTTTGCAGTCGTCGTACGAGGGTCGCGCGCGGCCGACTTCGTCGAACGTGACGGTCGTCGCGAGGCTGTTCAACGCGAGCGCCTCCGCGTCGATCAAGAGCAGCTCTTCGATGACGTTCGGGCTCTTCTTCACGAGAGGTAGCACGACCGAGTCGACGCCGACCGCGAGGACGAGCGTCGTGATCGCCGTCACGTTGCTGAAGGTGCGCGCCGCGTCCCGTGCGCTCGGTGAACGGAGTCGAAATGTCTTCCGGACGGCGTTGTCGAACAGGATCCCGGAATTCCAGTGAGGCGTGTCCTGCGGCTTCAAGAAGAAGAACACGCCGAGCGCGCCGACGCCGACGAGGCCGGTCGCGACGTATTCGAGCGGCGGCGATTTGCGCCATTGCCAGAGTAGCTTCGGCGGCTCGGTGTCGTCGTTCGACGTCGCGGAGGTCGCGCCCACGGTATCGACCGTCTCCGCGTGCGCGCGATTCGCCGCGAACAAGCAGAGGCCCATCAAGAGCGACGCGAGAAGCCGTCGCGGGCTCCCGTGTCGGACGGAGAGCGCCGCGAGAGTCACCGGTCCGGCTCCGATTCCGGTCGCTCGATGCCGACCAGACGAAAACCGCGCCGCGGCCCGAGATCGAACAAGTGCGTCCGCAATGGCGCCCCGTTCGACCACGTGTCGACGACGACGTACCGCGACGCATCGTCGTCCGGCGCGCCGCCGTCCGCGGCGACGTGCTCGAGCGCGACGCAGACGTTCGCGGCGTCGGGAGCCGTCACCGCGAGGTCGTGGCGCGCATTTTCGGGCGAATGGACGCGCGCGTGGTACGGCGCCGTGCTGGCGGAGACGTGGGTCTTTCGCGCGAGATCCGTCGCGCAGAGCGTCGCGCCGTCGACGCGCACGTCGGCGAGCGGCGAGAGCCGGTTCAAGTATCGACGGAGCACGACGTCGCGTCGCGCGATGAGCACTCGCTTCAAATACGCCGTGCTCTTTTCGTCGTATTGCCCGGCGTCGACCGCCGCGTCGACGAGGTCGTCGGAAAATCGCGCGAGGATCCGCGTCATCCACGCGGCGTCGTGCTCCGTCATCCGGACGAACGCCGGGTTCGGGTAGCCTCCGCGCCATAGGTCCGGGTCGAAGTCGCGCTCGCTGAAGTAGTTGAAGATGCCGCCCTCGCGCCGCGCGCGCTCCCAGGGTCGCTGGATGAGTCCCAACGTGACGAAGTCCTCGGCGAGGTACGGAAGATCCAGGTAGTACGCGAACCCGAGGCGACGCGAGATCTCGTCCCACGCCCACACGCTGCCGAAGCAATCGCCGAGATCGAGGATGTAGTGAACGACGTAGCCCGGCGATTGCTTGTTCTTGGGGTCACCGGGCAAGAACACGTCCATGGTGTTCTGCTCACGCGAGTCGAAATGATTGAGCCACGCCGCGAGCACGCGCGCGCCGCGGAGCTCGCGGCGATCTTCGTGAGGCACGACGTCGTTCGGATCGTCGTCCCGCGTGCCCGAGTACTGATACGGGCCGATCACTTTGCCGGGTAGCCACCTCGACGCGACCATGCGGACCAGGTCTCCGCGCCGGGACGCACCGTCGAGCACCTTCTTCAGCGCCGCAGCGTCGAAGGGCTTCGATTTCCCCGAGTTGTCCGTCACCTGGAGACCGGGCTTCAAGGTCAGGATCGACGGCCGGAAGTAGACGACCGAATCGCACGGGGAGAAGAAGCCGACCGCGTGATAGAGGCGCGCGGCGATCGCCGTCGCGCCCGTCGCGCGATCCGGTTCGCCCGCGGGATCCACCTTGAGCACGAACTTTCCGACGCCGGGGACGTTCACCCGGAAGCCGGGGTTGGCGCCGTTCGATTTCCCCTGATCGATGATCCACGTGCCGTCGGCGGCGTTCGGGTCGAGCACCTGATCTCCGCACGGCCCGCGCACGAGCTCCGCGGGCGTCATCGACGCGCGCCCGATGCGATTGGTGAACCAGCTCGAGTCGGGGACCTCGTCGAACGCGTTGACGTCGACCGCGTCGCCGGCGGGATCGACGGCGAAAAATCGCGCGACGGGCCTGAACACGATCTGGTTCGCGCCGTCCCACGCGAACGGGGAGACGTATTCCGCCGGCGCGTTCTTGAACGGCCGTTCGTCGTCGTCACGCCACATCGGGTCCCGGAGCGGAAACCTTCGCGTGTCGCCGCACGACGCGAGCGACAGAGCGAGGAGCGGAGCGATGAAGCGTCTAAAATCCACGATTGGTCCCGAAAACGAGGCGAAAAGAGTCGACCTTGGTGCCTTGGTCGAACGTCTCGGTGCCGAAGCCGATGAGGAACTCGATCGAGCTGTCGGGCGATCCGACACTTTCGAACCCGAGAGCTCCGGACAGGCGGAGCAATCCCGGCTTGAACTCTTCGAGGTGATCTCCGAACACGTTGCCGGTCGCGGCTTCCATCACGCCGTCGATCCAGACCCAGATCGGCCAGCGATAGCGAACCGTGGCGACGGCTCCGCTGCGGTCGTAGAGCCGCCCCGGCCAGAAACCGCGCATGGTGTCGTAGCCGCCGAGCGTGACCAGCTCGGTGAACGGGATGGTCTGGTGCTCGAGGGGCGCCGCGAACTTCGTTCCGACCGACAAGCTCACGACGCGATGCGTGTTGCCGAGGTCGACGAAGCCGCCGACGGTGGCGCCGTAGCGAAGCCAGCTCGGCCCCGGCGAGTGTTGAATGTCGCTTCCCGCTTCCCCTTCGACCTCGACGCGCACGCCCGACGCGGGCGCGGGCCGTGGTCTCCGGGTGTCGAGCGCCGCGCGGACCCGCGAATAGGCCGCCGTGTATCCGTTGTCGTAGCCTGCGGGGACGGGGAACGTCCCCTTCGTCGCTTGCTCCTCGAAGCTCGGATCTCCGCCGAAGGTGCTGGAGGCGAAACGCGCGCTCCGCACGCCGACCCACGACTCGACCTTGCTCGAGCGGTAGAAAGGAACGCTCATCGCCGCGTTGGCGTCGATGAAGTCTTCCTTGTAGCGGCTGCGATCCGACTCGAGCGTGCGCGGTCCGTTGCCGAAGTAGAGATGATCGGGGCGACGGTTCGCCGTGAAATTGAAGGTGACGGCCCGACCCTTCGCGAAGCGGATGCGATCGGTGAACACCCCGGCGAGCCAGTCGCCTCCCCAGAACGAAAAGTGTGCGCTGAGATCGTGGCCCTTCACGAAGGCATTGTCCCAGAACGCGTACACGCCGACGCTCGTCTGGGAGCCGAAGTCGATGAAGGCGATCGGCGCAAAGCCGGCGGAATGATCGGGGCCGAACGTGAAGAAATCGTAGAGCACCTGCGGGACGTTCCCGCGCTCGGCCACCGTGATGAGCGCGCCGAGCGGCCGGCGAAGCATGTACTCACTCACGAAGTACAGCGGTGACAGCGCGATGCGCGGTACCCAGAGCGCGACGTCGCCCGCCGTGCTCGGCGCGCTGCCGCGCCCGCCGTAGTCGGGCAAGTGACGCTTCTTCGGGAGCGGAACCAGCGCCGTATCGGCCGACGGCGCGTCGTCGGGTTTCTTCGCAGGAACGTCGGCGCCGGTCACCGGCGCCGGCGACGACGGAGCGGGAGCCGATGCGGAAGGAGGGGGCGGAGTGGACGGCGACGTCGCGGACGCCGCGGGATCGGGGGGCGGCGCGGCCGATGCGGCACCGTTCGCGCCGGCGGTCACGAAGAACGCGACGAGACAGAACGCGGCGCGGCGCAAAGGATCGCGCGAGCGACGAATCATGACGCGACGGCTTCCACGGCGGGGAGCGCGTCGGGCTCGTCGAGACGTCGCCGTTGCTCGCGACCGATCACGACGACGAGGGTAACCCAGACGACGACCAGAACGATGTTCAGCGTCGCGAACGCGGCGGTGGGCCACGCGAATTGAACGCCGACCCAGACCGCCGCGGCCGACAGGACGTCACCAAGGCGGACGAAGAGCGTATCGACCACCGTTTTTCCGACGAACTTCTCGAGCCGGCTCGCGACGAGGAAGAGCGCCTGCCGCGCCGTCGTCTGGAGCGAATAATCGATGCTATTTTCCGCGATTTTCGCGGCCCGGATCAGGCCGAGCGCGGGGAAGAAGATCATCGCCCCGTAACCGATGAAGGCGACGGCCGGCAAGAACAAGAGCGCGTTTCGAACGCCGAGCACCGTGAGGATGCGCGACACCGCGAAGAGTTGCAAGAGCACGCCGAACAGATTCACCCACGCAAAATACTCGGCTTTGAACGCGCCGATGAACGCGGTCGCGTCCTTTGCCGGCACGTCTCCCAGCGAGGCGAGCAACGTGCGATCGAGCACGTACTCACCGTTGCTGTTCACCCAATTGAGGATCAACGCGAGCGCCGCGATGAGCAGCAGGTATTTGTCGCTCATGAGGAGCCGAAACGCGTGATCGGGCGCGAGCGGCTCGTCCACGTCCGAGACGGACTTCGTCGCCGTGCCGAGCCTCTTGTCGATGACAGCGAAGAGCACGACGCACACGACGAGGATTCCCGCGGCAGAGATCATCAATCCTGCGGGACCGAGCGGCACGAGCGCCTTGGCGATCCGCGCGCCGGCGACGGCACCAACCGAGCTCCCGATGCCGAGGACCGCGAACAGGCGCTTGCCCTGCTCCGGATTGTAGGCGTCCGCGGCGAAGCTCCAGAACTGAGCGATCGCCGTCACGTTGAACACGCCGACCCAGAGATAGAACGCGACGCCGATCGAAAAATCGGCGCGCGCCAGCACCGCGAAGACGACGAGGTTCGACACGAAGAACAGAAAAATGCCCGCGATGAGCTTCATTCTGCCCACGCGGCTCGCGATCGAGCCGTACGCTCGCACGACGAACAAGAGCACGATCGACTGCCCCGCCGACGCGTACGACTTCACCTCGGCGCCGCCGTGCAACAAGATGAGCGGCTCGCGCGCCGTCTTCAGGAGGTAGTAGGCGGTCAGCAGTAGGAAGACGGTCAACGTGAGGACCGCCGCTCCGACGGCCTCGCCCGGGTCGACCACCGCGAAGGGCCGAAAAGCGCGAGAGAGGACGCGCTCGGTAGCTGATGGAGTCGACATGGCCACCGGGAAGAACCACCTCAGACGACCGACGTCCACTCGAAACGCGTGCAAGAACCCATCGACGCTGTCTCGTGTTCGCTCACCGTTGTCGTCTCTTCACGGACCCGCATCCAATCCGTAGGTTTCATCGTTGCGCCGGTTCCCACTCGACTCGATCGTTCGCTGGTTCTTGTCCCCGACGGCGAACGACGTGGGTTTCGCGAGAGTGTCGCCCGCGCGAACGAGGCGGCGTCGTTCGCTGCGCACGCACGTCCGAACGTTGGAAATTCCCATCGCTTCGATGGACTCGTGCTCTAGGGCTTCTGCGAACCTTCGGTCCCATATTTTTTGGACTTCCAAAATCCGAGTCCTTCGTTGAGGACGGTCACTTTGGTGAAGCCCTTCGCGAGCAATTTCTGAGCCAGCTGCCCCGACTCCGCGTGGGGACACGCGCAGTAACAGACGAGCCACGTGTTCTTCGGCAATTTGTCGAAATAAGGATCGGGGTCGTAAAACGGAACGCTGACCGCGCCGGCGAGATGCTCGTTCGTGTAATCGGAAGGCGCGCGTGCATCGAGCAAGCCCATGCGCGCGTGTCGATCGAGCTGCCCCTTGATCACGTCCGCAGACGTCGTTCCCGGCCAGGCGTTGAATCCGATGGGCTCGGGTCCGCGCGGATTCAACGTCACCTTGCCGAGCGGGAGCGGCGGAGGGCGCGGCGGAGGTTCGAACGCCTGCTGCTGCCTGAACGGAGGCGTGTATGGAGGAGCGGGCGGCGGAAGGAATTGAAAGCTCCGCACCTTGGCGAGCACGTCTTCGACACCCTGACGACCGAGCTTCTCTCCGAACGCGGGCATCGCGGTGTTGGAGCGCCCCTTCTCGATCGCGAACCGGAGAAAGCCGTTGCTGGCCGTCGCGAGCAAGTCACGGTTCCCGATGCCAACATTCTGGCCACCCTGACCACGAACGCCGTGGCACTTGGCACACTCTTGAGCAAACACCGTCCCTCCCCGGTCGGCGCTTCCCACCGTAGGCCGATCGTTCAAGGCGGGCTTCGGGCCGCGCTGCCACCGGCGCATGAACGCGATCAGCGCGTCCACGTCCTCCGGTGAGAGTGGACCGCCGTGGGCCAGCGCCCACGCCGACATCGTCGTTCCCCGGCGACCGTTGGAGATCGCCGTCCTCAGGTAATCGTCGGTCACCGACCCGAGAAAGGCCTGATGACCGATGGCCGGAGCCTGATCGGCCTTGTAGCCCTCGCCCGAGGCCCCGTGGCAGACCGAGCACATGCGTCCGTAGAGCTCCGCGCCGTGGCGCTCCGCTTCGGTGTGCCGGAGATGCCGGCACCCGGCGAGGCTCACGGCGAGCACGGTCACCGCGATCACGACGGCCAGCGCCGAGAAGAGCTGACCGGTCACGGCGCGAGCGACCGCGCGTAGCGCTGCAGAGATGGGAATCGAGCCCCTCAGGGTGCCTCCGCTTCAGGGAAGGCCGTGAAGCGGCGCGGAGTACAGCGCGAACCGGTTTCGAGCGCAACCACCGCCGTCCGTTCCGACGGCGGCTCGTGCGAGAATCGCTAAAACACGGTGTTGAGGGGTTGCCCCTGCGTGGAGCCAGGCGCCGACGGGTAGAACACGGCGTTCAGGATGCACATCTCGTTCGTTAACGCGGACTCGCCGAACGTGTACGTCGTCGTTCCCGTGTTGTTGTAGGTGCACGCCCACGTGATGACGGAGCCCGCGGCGATATCCATCGCCGGATTGAAGACCGTCGCCACTGGCTCATCCCACTGGTCGCCGTCGTAAATCAACTGACCGCTGCTGGTCGTGCAGTGGAAGTTCACGCCGCGCTTGTGCATGTGGCTCACGGCATTCAGCATCTTGATGTCGTAGGGCACGGAGAACGTGCGGCTCTGCGTGCTCATGCCGGGCGGAACCACGACGGTCCCGTTGTTCAAGAACATCTCCGCGGCGAGGAACTGCACCTGGCTCGCCGGCACCGTGTAGAACTTGACCTCGACCTGCGCGTTCAGCGTGCCCGAGGTCGAGTTCAAGTAGTGCGCGAGGATGCGAAGCCCCTCGGTCGACTTCAGCGAGTGACCGACGCCCTCGGGGTACGTGATCTGCACCTGCGGCGTCTGCGCGGCGTGCAGGTACGGGTGGAACTCGGTGCCGGAGCACGAGGCGACCTGCCCCGTGTCGGTGTCGAAGCTCGGGTCGTTGAACACGAACATGTGGTGCGAGCCCGGCGACATGAACGAGTCGCTCTCGAGGATCGCAAGGTCTTGCGTGTTCGGGTTGTGGAAGTTCTGGCACTCGTAGACTTCGCCGCCGGCCGGCACCTGGAACGTCGACGTGGTGATGTCGAACTCGTTCGTGCCCGCAGGCGGGGGAGTCAAACCAGTTGCACCCCCCGTTCCCGCGCTCGTCCCTCCGGCTGCGGTCGTACCGCCCGAGCTGATCACCGGCGAGCCACCCGAGCCGGTCACCGGCGCGCCGCCCGAGCTCGTCACTGGCGAACCGCCGCCGCCCGTGACAGGTGAGCCGCCCGAGCTCGGCGTGATGCCCGTCGATCCACCGGCGCTCGGTGCGCCGCCTGAGCCGGCCGACTGCATCGTGCAGTAGTTCGAGCAGTACCCGATGTCCTGCTTCACGCAGTAACAACTCTCCGAACATGTCCCGCAGCTTCCGCACTCGGGCGCCACCGAACATCCCGGAGTGAATCCCGTCCCGGTGCCCCCGCCGGTCGCGTTTTCTCCGTTCTGTGTGCCGTCACCCGTCGACGGGTTTCCGGCGCTGCAGCCAAAAAGAGCGAGAGCAAGGGCTCCGAGGGCAATTCGTTTCGACATCGTAGTGGTGACACTATGAGGCAGACATTTTCACGCCGCATTCATCTGGACTACCCAGTCGCGTCATTTTTCGAACCAAAGGCGTCACCCGACTATCTCGCCGCGAACTTTGCGCTCGAAGCAGAACAAGGGGCGCCGCGAGTCGTCGGTGGCTTCGAAAGCGAAGAGCGAGCCCGGAGGCCCGCTCTTCGACACCATCGGTGGTCGGATCGACTCAGAACGCCGCGGCGTCCTCCATCGGGGTTCCCTTGTTGTTGGGATCCGTCGAATAGAAGGTGCCGGTGAAGATGCACATCTCGTTGGTCGCTGCCGACTCGCCGAACGTCAGGGTCATCCCCGTCTCGTTATCGTACGAGCAGGTCCAGGTGATGCCGGTGCCGCTCGGAATCTCGAGCGCCGGATTGAAGGTGTTCGCTACCGGCTCGTCCCACGTAGTTCCCTGATAGAGCGTCGTGCCCGTGCTCGTCTTCGCGACGAAGCCGACGCCTCGCTTGTGCATGTGGCTCACCGCGCCGAGGAGCTTCATCTCGAAGGGCGTCGTGTACGACGACGATTGGGTGACCATGCCAGCTCCCACCGAGATATCGATCTTGTTCAAGAAGATATCGGCGGCGAGGTACTGCACCGCGCTGGGGTCCGCGTAGAAGAACTTGACGTTCACCTGCCCCGTGAGCGTGTCGTTCGTGCTGTTCAAGTAGTGCGCGAGGATCCGTAGCCCGTCGGTGCCCACGAGGGAACGGCCGACGTTCGCCGGATACAGGATCTCCTGATTCGGCGTCTGCGCCGAATGGATGTAGTCCGCGAACTCGGTGCCGGAGCACGTCGCCGTGCTGTTCGTGTCCGCGTCGTAACTCGAGCCGTGGAATACGAACATGTGGTGCGACCCCGGGGCCATCGTCGAGTAACTCTCGAGGATCGCGATGTCCTGGCCCACGGGGTTCTTGAAGTTTTGGCACTGGTACACTTCGCCGCCGGGCGGCACCTGGAAGGTGGCAGTGTTGATCTCGAACTCCTTGGTTCCGGCGGGACCGGTGATCGACGAGGATCCCCCGGTCGACGTCGAACCGCCGCTCGCGGACGTCGTTCCGCCGGCCGAGGTCGTTCCACCACCGGCGGGCGGGGCGCCTCCGGTGCTCGTCGTCGGGCTGCCCCCGGTGCTCGTGGTCGGGCTGCCCCCGACGCTCGACACGTCACCACCGGAGCCGGGCGGCGGCGAGATCGACGTCGAACCGCCGGAGCCGGGCGGCGCCGAGCTTCCGCAATAGGTCGTGCACATCGCGGGATTCTGGTTCACGCAGTTGCAGCTGTCGTAGCAGGATCCACACGTTCCACATGCGGGCGCGCTGGTGCAGCCCGGAGTGAATTGCGAACTCGATCCGCCACCGGCGTTTTCGCCGCCGGAGCCCCCATTTGCCGAGCTACAGCCCGCGACGAGTGCGACTAACGAACCGATGAGTAGGTAACGCATGAAACTGAGTCTCCTGATTGCGCGCCGCAAAAACCTGCAATGCCCTGAACCGCATCTTTAGATGGGGAGCGGGGCCGTCTCGATGCCCGGGCGAAAATCGAAGTCCGCCGACGAGAAGCGCCAACTCATCGGCGTTCCTGGCTAGGCGCACTTACTATGCACGCTGCGACGAGCGTCGACATTGTACCGACCACGTCATTGTTTTTACCGCGCAGGTCATCCGTGCGTTTGCGGCGGAAGTTTCTGGATTCACCGCAATTTCTCTATACCGATCGGTCGATACCGAGCGGCATTTCGAACGACTCCCGGGGACCACGCAAAGAGTAGAGATCAGGGCGCCTGCGGCAGATTCGTGTCGATGACGCGAGAGCCCCGGCGCGCGCAGTGAATCGAGGGCTGGTCCGGACAGTCGGACGATCCGCAAACTCTGGCGCGTGCAAGGGCGTTGTCGCGCCGTGCGCTCTCGTATTGACGAATATTTTCGATGCAGATGGCGAAGAAAAGTGCCGTGCGCACCTTCCGTACACTGTGTCCCTTTTGCCCACTTCGTTTGACGAACGTGACCGTGATGTTTCCGCGGCTTACGATGGGCACGTAACCTGCTTATGAATTCGACGCACACCCCACGGAGGATGTTCGTATGTTGCGTCGGATTGAAGGAGTAGTGGTCGACCTCACGCACGGAGCAGTCGTCGCGAAAGAGGTTTCCGTCGGTCTTTATCAGGCGTTTGCGTTTCTCGTCCGAGGCGAAAGTGAGCTCGACCGCACCTTCGCGCGGCACGATGCCGCGATTCAAAAAGAGCTCGTCGGGATCTAGAGCCGGCGAATTCTTTGCGCCTGAGTGTCCGATCGAGCTGAACGCTCGTCTCCAGTGTACGCGTTTTGCGCAGACGTCCCGGTGACGTCGAGTGCCCTCGAAGGGCAAGCGGTTGTGGACACCGCGAGCTTCGAACCGCCCAAACAGTATCCATCCGCGACAGGGTGCGCTGGCTCCTCCGAAAGCGCCGATCGAACAGACAAAGAGCGCCGTTCGTCGGGTGACGCGCGGCGCCCTCGTTTGATTCGTTCGAACGATCAGGCGTCGTGGAGCGTGAGCGAACCGAGGAAATCCTGCTTGCCGAGCTCGACGCCGTTATGGCGCAGGATCGAGTACGCGGTCGTCACGTGGAAGTAGAAGTTCGGCAGCGTCAACTCGTTGAGATAGTCGCGACCGTAGACGACCTTGCCCTCCAAGAACGGAAGGCGAACCGGCCGCGTCTCGGCTCCGGCAAAATCTTCCGGCTTGAACGTCGCTAGGTAACTCAACACGGACGCTACGCGCGCCTTGAGCTCTTCGAGCGTTTGCTCGGTGTCGGGGTGCTTCGGCGGCTCTTTGCCGGTGAGGCGCGCGGCGCCGAACTTCGCCGCGTCACAGGCGGCCTGAATCTGCCGGATCAGATGATACTGATCGGGCGCGAGGCGTGCGTTGAGGAGCACGCCGATCTCGAACGGCTTCTTCTCGGCATGAACCGCAGCCTTATCGAGCCAGTTGGCGAGGTTACCGAGCATTTTCTTGAACTGTGGGATCGACGCTTCGTAAAGGGACATGAATGGGATTCCTCCGTGGTGCCGAGACATAGCGCCGCGGTCGAGACCCGGTAGCGCCGATCTGCGCTCGAGCAACACGACGGGTTTCGTCAAGCGGCATTCGCCGCATACGCCGACGACCGATTCACGGTAGATCGAGCTCGACGGCCAGCGCGCCACTGCCGCCCAGAGCGATGGGCGCGGTGCAAAAAGCGCGAATCCTTGAGGCGAGGGGGCCTTCGGTCAATATCTCCACGACCGCCTCCGCCAGGACGCCGCGTCCGTCGCGAGAATGAAGCCCTTTGCCGTGAATGACGAGGAGCCGGCGAATCCCCCGCGAGCCCTCGGCGCGGATCGCACGCAGCAGAGCCGACTCGAGCTGCGACGTGGAGCAGCCGTGCAGATCGATACGGCTCTGAGGGACCCAGCGACGCTGCAAGGGCTCGAGTGCTCGTTCGCCGAGGTCGGCGCGGTACGCGGTCGTACCGTAAGCGTCGCGCTCGACCACGAAATGCACCTGCCGCCGCTTCTGCCGAACGGCTCGTCTCGCCGCGTCTCGAGCCGTCGCCGTTGCCGCGGTGAGCGGCACGCGGAGCGCGCCCGGGAGCGGCGCCACGACGACGAGCTCCGTCGCGAGCATGTTGCGGAAGGAGTCGTCGTTCGCGTCGGGCATCCGGGACGACACCGGCGACTGCGTCTTCGCGTCCGCGGTCCCGTGCGCGGACTCCGCCGAACCCGATGCAGCACTCGGACGAAGCTTCGACTTCCGTGCGGGCGACGCATCGCTCACGCGCACGCGGCCGCGCTTCGCGAGCGGCGCGGGCGTCGGCGCGTCACGCAGGCGTTCGCGGAGCGCCGCGGTGAGCGGCGCCGCCGACGTCTTCTTCGATGTTCGACGGTCGCGGTGGGCCATGGCGAAGGGTCGCCGAGGCCCGAGCTTACGACGAACTGGCGACCGTGACGGCGGACTCGCGCGGCGCGCCAGCAGGTTTTGTCGCGCGAGGATCGGCGGCGCCGCGCCCGAGTGGTTCTCGCCTCGTCGCTTCGTAGTTCGGAAGATCGAACCGCCGCGTCATCCGCCGAAAGTCGAAGGTGAACCCCGGCCAGAGCGCGACATTGTTGCCGTTCTTCGCCTGATACCAACTCCGGCAGCCGGAAGCCCAGACCGTCCCCGAAAATCGCGATTGGAGCTCGCGATTGAATTGCTTCGCCACTTCGGGTTTCACGCTCACTTGGTCGATGCCCTCGCGGCGCATGGTTTGAACCGCGTCGACGACGTAGTTCATGAGCGACTCGAGCATGAAGATCATCGAGCTGTGGCTTAGCCCCGTGTTCGGACCGCCGACGAAGAACAGGTTCGGAAATCCCGGAACGGTTGCGCCGCGATAGGCTTCCGCTCCGTCCGCCCATTGCTCCTGGAGGTTCACGCCGTTCTTGCCCACGATCGGGAACGGCGCGACGGCTTCAGACACTTGAAAACCGGTGGCGTACACGATCGTATCGACGGCGTGCTCGCGCCCGTCACGACCGACGATACCGCGCGAACTGATCGAATCGATGCCGTCGGTGACGACCTCGACGTTCGGACGCGCGAGCGCCGCGTAGTACTCGTTGCTCATGAGGATGCGTTTGCACCCCATGCGGTAGTTCGGAACGAGTTTTTTCCGGAGCGCCGGATCGGAAATATTCGCCTCGATGAAACGGATCGCCATGCGCTCGGCGTGGCTCATCAGCTGCGGACGCTTCAAGATCGCGAGCAGGCGCGCCTCGAGTCGCATGTAGAGCGATGCTCGTTCGAACCACTGCAGAAACGGCGATCGAGCAAGTCGTTCTCGTTGCTCTTTCGGGATCGGGTAGTCTGGTTTCGGTAGCACCCAGGGCGCCGTGCGCTGGAAGAGGACGAGTCGCTTCGCGTCGCGCGCCAGTTCGGGGACGATCTGAATCGCGCTCGCGCCGGTTCCGATGACGCCGACCGTCTTGCCCTCGAACGACGCGCCCTTCTCCCATCGCGCCGAGTGGAACGCGGGCCCCTGAAACGTATCTCGACCCGCGATGTCGGGAAGCGAAGGACGGCTGAGCCCGCCCGTTGCAAAGGTGAGCACGCGCCCGCGGAAGCTTCCGTGATTCGTCGTGAGCTCCCAGAGCCCGGCGCCTTCGTCGAACTTCGCCCCCAAGACCTGCGTGCCGAAGCGGATGTGCTTCCGCACGTCGTACTTGTCGGCGCAGTGCCGGAGGTAGTCGAGAATCTCCCGCTGCGGCGCGAAGGACCGCGACCAGTTCGGGTTCGGTTCGAACGAATAGCAATAGAGGTGCGATTGCACGTCACACGCCGCCCCCGGGTACGTGTTGTCTCGCCAGGTGCCGCCCACGTCGTCGGCTTGCTCGAGAATCGTGAAATCCTCGATGCCCGCTTGCTTGAGCCGAATGCCGAGCCCGAGCCCTGCGAAGCCGCTCCCGATGATGAGGATGTGCTCGTTGCGCATGGGCCAAGCATAGCGACTATTGAACATTAATCAATAGACAATTTATTTAGCGAAAACATATCGATACATGATTTCACCCGAGCACTATCGAACTTTGGTCAATAGACTGCGATAAGCTGACGACTCAGGGGACATGAAGATCGCGCGGACCCGCACTCGCCTGGACACCGACGAACGTCGGGGGCAACTCATCGCCCGCGGGCGCGAGCTGTTCTCGAAGCGCCCTTACGACGAGATCTCGATCGACGACATCGCCGAAGCGGTCGGCGTGTCGAAGGGGCTTCTCTATCACTACTTCGACAGCAAGCGCCGGTTCTACGTCGAGACCGTGCGCGCGACGCTCGAAGAGATGCGCGACGTCACCGAACCGGATCCGACCTTGTCGCCGCTCGAGCAGCTCGAGGCGAGCCTCGACCGCTACCTCGACTACATCGAGCGACACGGCTCGGCGTACGAAACGTTGATCCGTCGAGGTATCGGCTCCGATCCCGAAGTGGAAGCGCTCGTCGAAGAGGAACGACTCGTCGTCATCCACCGCGTTCTCCGAGGTCTCGGGCTCGCCGAAGCGCCGCCCCTAGTCCGTATCTCGCTCCGCGCCTGGCTCGGTCTCGTCGACGCCGCCTGCATCGATTGGATGGAGCATCGCGACGTGGACCGAAATGCGGTGCGGTCGCTGCTCACGACGTCGCTCGAAGCGGTGCTCGTGGTGGCGGCACAATCGACGCCGGCGATGACGTTGCCGGAGTCGGTGATCGCTCGGACCTCGACGAGCCCCGCCGCGCACGCCGCTCAGGCGCTCGCGCGTCGAACCGCGCCACGTTGAGCGGACGTGCGGCGCCGAGCGCGCGTCGATTAGCGACGTCCGCGCGCCGTCGGGGCCGCGGGACGGTACACGACGGGTGCCGCGACCCTCGCGGCGGCGTGCGCGACCGGACGCGGAGCGGCGTAGTTCGCGGCTCCACCCGCCATCGCGTACGCACGGGGCCGCGCGGTAAACACTCGGGGGACGGGCCACGCGTAACGGGTGGAGCGCGCCGCGGGCGGCGACGACGGCGCGGCGACGCGCGCGGTGGCCGGCGTGTAGCGTCGGGTCACCGTCGCGATCGCGCGCGCTTGGGGCGCCGAGCGCACGACGTAGGAGCTCGGTGTCGGCGAGTACACGAACGCGCTCGGACAGAAGACCCAATAAAACGACGAGCGCCCGGAGAACGGCATCGGCGCACCACTCGCCCAGATGAAGTTCGGCGGAAGCGGCGCCCAACCGTAATAGGCGTAGTCGCCGCTCGGGATGCGCCACGAGACCCAGGCCGGCGCGTAGCGGTAGCCGGGGATCCACGCCCAACCGCGCGACGTCCAGGCCCAGCGCCCGTAGTGGAACACGATGCTACCGAACGAGTAGTCGCTCATCCAAACGGAGTTGCCGGCGGTATCGAGCGCCCAATGGCCATCGGTGACGTACGGCGAAAATCCGTCGCCGACCGTCGCGGCATCGGGAACCCACACGACGCCGTAGCTCGAGTCGTCGACCCAGGTTCCGTACGGATCGAGCTTGGGCATGAACTCGTCGAGCGCGCGCGGGTCCTGGTCGGAATCGTTCGACGGGGGCGCCGCGGGCACGGTCCCGACCGCGGTCGGTGCGTCGGGCGCGACGGGCCCGTCAACGTCGGCAGAACCGTCGTCGACCGGCGGCGGCAAGACGTCCGACGCCACGAGAGGAGTGCCGTCGGGTGCGAGCGCCACCGCGTTGGGCGGCGCGTCGCCATTGTCGACCACGTACGCAGGGCCGGCCGGTTCCGCGAACGCGGGAACCGCGCCGAGCAAGGCAACCCCCAACCCCAAGGCAGCTCCAAATATTCGGATATTCATGGCTTCCTGTCCCCTCGAGTACGGCGGCGGTCGACGTCCGGATACATTCGCCCGAACGCATGCGATACCACGATTGTTCCTGCGGCTCACCTCGAGGCTCTTCGACTCAGACGCGCGAACTTCGCTCGAGCCGACGTAGTTATTGATGAACCGGGGCGGACATCGGGCACTTACGAGAAACGAAACGAGTTGCTCGAGCGATGACGAACCGCCAACGGCGACATTTTCCGCGATGGCTCGCATCGGCTGGGCGCGCTTTTCCGTTCGTCGCCGTCGGTCTTTCGTGCGTGGCGGGCGTCGGCGGGTGCCGCAAACGGCACGCCGTCGAAACTACATCCACCCCGCTTTCGGCGAAGACGACCAGCGCCCGCGACGGCGCGTCGCCGTCCTCGATGACGGCCGGCACCGCCGCACCGTCGACGACGGCTTCCGCCTCGCTCGAACCGCTCGCGTCGTTGGCCGATGCTTCGACGCGCCACGCGCTCGGCCCACTTCACTTTCTCGCCATCGGCGGCGGCGCAACGCCGGAAAGTACCGAAGTCTCGCTCGAGCAAGACATTGCGCTCGTCGAACAAACCTTGCCGGCGCCCGGCGCGGTGCTCTTCGCCGGGGGGAGCGGTTCGGAGAGCGTGCGCGAGCTCGACCCGAACGCAGGGGGCGACCCCGTGCTGCTCGCGCTCGGCGATCTCTTCAATCCGCGCCAAGGCCGGCGAAGCCGATACCGGCCGAGCCGCTTCGCGTCGGAGCGTGCGACCGTCGACAGCGTCGAGGCGCGCCTCGGCGAAGCGCTGTCGAAGGGCGACGGCCCGCTTCTCGTGTATGTCGCCGCGCACGGCGACCAAGGAACGACGCCGCGCGATAACTCGATCGCGCTCTGGGGTGGGCAATCCTTGA
Source organism: uncultured Polyangiaceae bacterium (assembly GCA_964506835.1). Classification (GTDB taxonomy): domain Bacteria; phylum Myxococcota_A; class Polyangia; order Polyangiales; family Polyangiaceae; genus DASZVB01. The sequence goes on along the minus strand of CAZDNG010000001.1, from coordinate 159,422 downwards.
CGGTGAAGGACGTCGCGGAAATTCACGAACGTCACAAGCGCGCGCTCCGGCTCGTCGCAACCTCGTGCTTTTCGGGTGGATTCGCAGAGCTCGCGTTTCAACACGCCGACGAGCACGCCGGCCCGAGTCGCGTCGCGCGCTGCGGGCTCTTTGCGGGGACCTGGGATCGCGAAACGAGCGGGTGCGACGCGAATCCGGATCGGCGCGCCCAGGAGAGCTACGGGCTGCACTTCATCCACGCGCTCGGCAAGACCGACAAGGTGGGCCATCCCCTGCCCCTCGACGCGCTCGACTACGACCACGACGGCAAGGTGGGGCTCCTCGACGCTCACACACGCGCGCGCATCGCGAGCGTGTCGTTCGACGTGCCGACCACGACGTCGGAGCGATGGCTTCGCAGCGTCGAGCACGGCAAAGCGCCGATCGATCGGAAGATCCTCCCCGAAGATCTCGCCGTCGTCGATCAGTTGGGGAAAGCGTTGGGACTCACGGACGAAGTCGCGGTCGAGCGAAAATGGAAAGCCGTGGAGCACCAGCTCGACGAGCTGAACGACGTGCTCGACGACGCCGAGGACGACCTCGACGCGCGCACCGCGTCATTGACCTCGGCGCTGCTCGAGCGGTGGCCGATGCTCGACGACGCTTACAATCCCGACTTCGGCGGGACGTTCACGAAGAACCGCGACGCCATCGCGCAAATCCTCGAGAGCTCCGTCGACGCGACGGCACACCGCGAAGCCGAAGGCGCCGTCGACGCCGCCGACGCGCGCGTCGCCGAAGCGGAGGTCGTTGAGGCTCGCGTGCTCAGGCTGCGGCTCGCGTACGAGACCTTGCACAAGGCGTCCGCGCTCTTGCACCGGGGCGGCAGCGCGGCCGACTACTACCGCTCACTCCTCGAGTGCGAACGCGCGCCGCCGTGATTCATTGCGCGGGCGCGGTCCGCGAGAGCACGCCGCTGCCCGTCCACGGCGAGGTCAACCCCTGGAAGTGCAGCGAATTTCCGTCGAAGTACCCCTCGCAGTCGTACGGAACGCCGGTGTCGTCGTAGAACGTCATCTTCAGGTGATCGCCGTCCGCTTCGACGACTCGGTAGGTGCGGGTCGCCTGGGCACCGACGCCGTTCGCTACGAAATGCGTGCCGTCGAACGTGACGACGAGGTGTCCGACCTGGAGTTGGAGGAGCTGAGCGAACATCGGCTCGAGAGACACCTCGGGTTGGAACTGGTTCAACAACCAGGTGCCCTTGAGTCGCTCTCCGGCCGACGCCAGATCTTGCGCCGCAATTTGCGAGGACGTCATCCCCGACGATGCACAAGCGACGAACGAGGGCGTCGCCAGCGCGAGCAACGCGACGGCAGAGCCGGCGCGAATGACGCGTCCAGCGCGCATGAAGAGTACGGATAGAACGTTTACGGCCTGGTCCCCTGCGGTCATCTGGCGCCACTGTAGTCGATCGGGGCGCGTGAGGGTGCGTGACAGCGGACGGGATGCTCGCGCGCTCGTCTTGGACTTCGAACGGTGGGTCGAGCACCACGCTGCGCGGAAGGATCACATCGGTCCGTCATCGACGTCGTGACGGCGGGGTCGCGCGAACGCGGCGCGCGAGCGATACTGAAGGGTCCACCCATGCTATTCGCCTTCGCTTCGCGCCCTGGGATGCCCATCGCGCTTCTCGCACTCTTACTCTCCGAAGTCCGTGAACCTCATTGGCCCGAAGCCGCTACTCAGCGCCGGACGCCGTGCGCGACGTACTCGTCGCAGGACATTCGCTTCGTCGAACAACAACCGGTTTGCGTGGGCGCTAATGGATGGTCGGCGGGCGACCTCGGTCGCTCGGTGCTGTATCGCCTTCGTCGTGACGGCAACGTGCTCAGCGTGGGCTACTTCTTCTATTGGTCCACCGAGCGCCCGTGGGGAAACAACGTGTACTCGTACACGCTCTTGCCGGCGCTCCTGACGGACGCCGTCTACAGTCACCTTCTCTACGTGCTGCCCGGGATCAAAGACGTTCTTTACGGCTCCGGCGACGTCGAAGGCGCCGAAGTGAACTTCGAGGACGCAGGAGACGGCACCTTCTCGGTCAAAGACGGGCTCGCCGACGACGGCCAACACGACCCGGTTTCGCTCAGCCGGAGCGATCTCTTCGACGATCGCGGCCGGCTCGTGTTCGTCACCGACGTGTGGAGTCATCAGCTCGGCGCGCACGGCGGAGCGGCGTTCGCGCGCTCGCGAGCTCGGGATCTCGTCTGCTACGGCCCTCTGACCGTCCGACCGATGACACCCGAGACCGCGCAATCGTTTCGCCTCGGCGACGAACGGACACCACGACGCGCCGGGCCGGCGTGGCACGCCGTGCAACGGCTTGACGGCGAGAAGGTATCCATACAAACCGATGGGCGATGAGCGCCCTGCCGACCAACGAGCCCGCGACGGATACCAACGAGGGCGAGCTCGTCGACGTCGCGATCACGGCGCGTTCCCGTGATCTCGGCGGTTTCTCGGTGCGCCGCGTGCTCCCGGCGATTCATCATCGCTCCGTCGGACCGTTCGTGTTCTTCGATCACATGGGCCCCGCTCGAATGGAGCCAGGCCAAGGCATGGATGTGCGACCGCATCCGCACATCGCGCTCGCGACCGTCACGTACCTCTTCGACGGGCAGATCGTCCATCGAGATAGCCTCGGCAATCGGCAGATCATCGAGCCCGGCGAAGTGAACTTCATGGTCGCCGGACGCGGGATCGTCCATTCGGAGCGAAGCCCCTTCGAGGCTCGCCGCACCGGCGCAACCTTACACGGCATCCAGACGTGGATGGCGCTGCCCCTCGAAGACGAGGAGACGGAACCCCGTTTCGATCACCACGGCGCGGACGCGATCCCCGTCGTCGAGCGCGACGGCGTCCGACTTGCGATCGTCCTCGGCTCCGCGTACGGCGAGACGTCGCCCGTTCGGGTGCTGTCGGAGACCCTCTACGTCGATGCCGCGTTGCCAGCCGGCGCGACGCTCGCGCTCCCGGACGACGTCGAAGAGCGTGCGGTCTACGTCGCGGAGGGCGCCATCGCCTGTGACGGCAAAGTCTTCGAAGCAGGGACGATGCTCGTCGCGAAACCGAAGAGGCACTTCGAAATCGGCGCCGAACAGCCCAGCCGTCTCATGGCGATCGGCGGGGAGCCGCTCGGCGAGCGGCACTTGTTCTGGAACTTCGTGTCGAGCTCGACGGAACGCATCGAGCGGGCGAAAGCAGATTGGAAGGCGGGCCGTTTCCCGAAGGTGCCGGACGACGACGTCGAGTTCATCCCGCTTCCCGAGTAGCGAGCAGCGGCGAGTCGAAGAGAAAATCGGTGATGGGGTCCGCGAGCTTCACCGCGACGGCGCCGAGCAAGAGCCCCCCGGCCACGTCGATGAGCCAGTGGATCTCGAGGAACATCGTGCTGAAGATGATGCTCGTCCCGTAGAAGTACATCATCGTACGGAAGAGGCGGCTCTTCTCTCGCCGCGCGAGGAGCATGATCGCGAACGCGACCGACGTGTGCATGCTGGGAAAGCAGTTCGCGCCGAGGTCGAGCCGCACCTCGTCGGACCAACCGCGCGCGCAGCGATCCGGATCACCGAGCACCGACCAGACCTCGTCGACGCGGAACGCGCTGTAGAACGGGATGATGAGTGGAAACTGAATGACGTGCGCCGCGAGCGCGTAGCGCGCCGTCTTTTTTGCGTCGAACGCCGCCAGGGAGCGCACGACCGGGATCCACACGACCATGTCGAACCCGGTCAGGTAGATCCACTGCATGAACCTCAAGAGTCGCCCTGAGCGCAGGCCGGCGAGGAACCGGCCGTCATTGAGCGGCACCGAAGCCATGAACCGATTCGCGTTCCAGAGGTAATGCTCGGCGTGATTCAGGTGGTACGCGATGCCGAACCAAAGGTCGGGCACATAGGCGACGATGGCCGACAGGGCGCCAAAGAACAGCGCCGCAGCGGCGAGCGAACGTCGCGAGGGGTGAGCGACCCGGTCCGGTGACACCGTGGTGACGAACAGAAGAAGTACGCCCCAGCTCGCCGCGCTCCATTCGTCGAGCAAGGCGATGCGAACGACCATCCCCCCGACGGCCACGAAGTACAATATGTACGCGAGGTTGCCGAGCTTCGGAGCCGTGGTGATGCGGAGGGTGGAGTCGGCCGTGGCCAAGGCGATGGGAGAGCTTACGGAGGGTGTGACAACTTTCCAAGCCTCGGGCCGAATCGAATTGCCCCGTACTGGTCGAACGGCCAGTGCACTCCCTCATTTTTAAAGGAAGGATCGGGCTTGAATAACGGTATGACCGGGCGGGGCTATCGCCCGGCGCGCCCATCGGAAACGTTACGGATATTGACCTACACGCATTCCCCACTAGGCACCTCGCAGCCCGACTGGAATGGGGCGGAGCGTGAGGGTCGGCGAGCGATGCTCGTCGCGGTTCTCGCGTTTCCGTGGTTCGTGCACGCCGGGGTCGTCGGGTTGTCGGCGGTCGGCGCGCATCCGCTCGCGGGACGCGCCGTCGCGAGCGTGTTGATGCTCGCGGGCGTCGTGTTCGCGGGATGCGTGGGACGCGCCGCGTGGCAACGCAGCGCTGGACCGGAAGCCGCTCCCGGCGTTTCGAATCCCGTCGTCGCGATCACGTCCGCGGTGTTGTCGTGGTCCGGATGGATCGCGCTGGTCGCGGGGGCTGCCGTTGCGATCGCTCTGCCCATCTCGGCCTACGACGCGCTCTCGTACCGGCTTCCGACGGTGGCGGCATGGCTCGACGAGGGCCGCGTCGCGTGGGTGACGAGCGACGATCCGGTGCGCAACGGTTATCCGCTCGGACAAGAGGCGGTGTCGGCGGTCGTGGCGGCCGCGACGGGTTCGCTTCGCTTCGTCGCCGCGACGAGCTTTCTCTACGTCGCCGCCGGCGCGCTTGCGATTGCCTTCGCCGCGGAAGCCTGCGGGGTTCGGCGCTCCGTCGCGAATGCCGCCGGCGCCCTGTTCCTGCTCGTCCCCATCGTGATCTTGAACGCGCCGAGCGGCTACGTCGACGCCGCGTTCGGCGGCGCTACGGTGGCGCTCGTGTGCCTGGCCGCGGTGCTCCGTCGCTCGACGAAGCGGGACGTCTGGCTCGCCGCGGCAACCGGCATGGCCGCCGCACACGTGCTCGCCCTGAAGGGCAACGGCGTCGTGTTCGTCGCGCTCACCGCGCTTCTTTTGTTCGCGAGCTCGAGCGCGCGGCGCTCGTCGAATCTCGCCGTCGCGCTCGCGTGCGCGCTCCCCGGCGCGTTCTGGGCGCTGCGGAACGTGATGCACACCGGCAACCCGCTCTTCCCGGTTTCCGTCCAGTTCGCAGGTCACACGTTGCTTCACGGCGTCGGCTCCGTCTCGCAGATCCTCGACGAAGCAAACAACACGCCGCGCGCGTTTCGAGCACTCGGCGGCATCGGACGCGTCCTCCGGACGTGGTTCGAATCGAATGGCCCAGCGACGGACTTCGACGACCGTTTCGCCGGGCTCGGGCTCGCGTGGCCGGCGCTCGCGCTGCCCGCACTGCTTGGCTTCGGCTGGCATGCGGCGCACGGTGAGCGGCGACGCGAGGTCGGCGTGGTCGCGTTCGCCGCGGCGCTCACGTTCGTGTTTCTGGTCCTTCAGCCGATGAAGTGGTGGCCGCGTTACACGGTCTGGCTCTGGGGCGCCGGAGCGTTGGCCATCGCCGTCGAAGCCGAGCGATTGCTCGCTCTGCCGAGGGGTCGAACCTTCGCGCGACTCGCGCCGTTCGCGGCGCTGCTCGCCCTCGTGGAAGGCGCTCACGCCCTCGCCCACGCGAACGGAGCGCTTCTCGCGTTCGAGCGCGGCGGCCCACTGGGCGACGTTCGGGCCGCCATCAATGCGGCCTCCTGGGTGGACGGATCGTTCTGGACGCTCGGGCTCTCCGACGAATCCGCGGTGTGTCGCGGGAGCTGGAAACCGAGCACCGACAACGCGAACCTCGACGGCGTCTTCGCACAGCTCACGCCGAGGCCGCACCTCCACGTCTTGTCCGACGACGACCAGTCGTGGCCGAGCCTGCGCCGGGAATTTCCCGCCGCCGGTTGTCCGAGCCTCTTGCTCTTCACCGGTAGCCCGGCCCTCGCCGACGCCGAACGAGACCCGACGGTCTCCGTCGCGTCCGCCGTCGCGTTCGATCCCCTGTTCGTCGTGCGCCCCCGAACTCCGGTGGCGCTCGCTCGCATCCCTGAGAAACTGCCATGATTTTCGAAGATCCGTCCCACCGCCGCTGGCGTCGCGCGCTCATCGTCTTTTCGCTCCTCACCGTCACCGCGCTGCTCGCGCTGGGCATCACGCTGACGAGCGCAATGGTGCCGCCGCAAATCGCGAATCCGTTTTCTTCGAAGTCCGCGGTTCAAGCCACCAACGTCCAGGCGACCCTCGAACACGACGTCCGCCCGGTCTACACGGCTCAGCAGAAGAAGCGCATGCAGGTGATCCGCCTGCAGGAACGGAAGCGCCGCGACAAGCTCGTCGGGTACGAAAAGAGCGTCGCGGTGCCGCTCCCCGCGGGGGCGGTCGTCGCGTTCGTCGTCCCGGACGATCCGAACTCCGTCGCGTCGCTCGAAAAACACGTCGCCAACATCGACGTCGTCGTGCCCGATTGGTTCAGCCTGACCGGCTCCGGGTGCGATCTGTCCGAGCACATCGACGACAAGACGAAGCGCGTCCTCGGTCGATCGGAAAACGTCATCGTGCTCCCGCGGTTGGCGAACCTCGTGAACAACGAGTGGAAGAGCTCGGACACGTCGAAGTTCCTGAGCAACGACGCCGCGCGCGCCTGCATCGTGAAGAAGCTCGTGTCGCGGCTGGAAGCGATCAGCGCGGAAGGCATGAACCTCGACTTCGAAGATCTGCAGCCGGAAGACTCCGAGCCGTTCCTCGAGTTCATCGTCGAGCTCCGTGCCGCGCTTCACGCGCACTCGATGCGCCTCACCGTGGACGTCCCGTTCCACGATCCGGCGTTCGACTTCGAATACATCGGCAACGTCGCGGACGCCGTGATGGTGATGGCCTACGACGAGCACTATCTCTCGTCGCACCCCGGCCCGATTGCGTCGCGGTCGTGGCTCGACGACTCGCTCGACGAAATGCTGCCGAGGCTCCCGCCCGATCGCGTCGTGGTCGTTCTCGGAAACTACGGCTACGACTGGAGCACGTCCGATCCATCGAAGCCGGCGCAGGATCTATCGTTTCGCTCGGTCATGGATCTCGCGCGCGCCGCGTCGGCGGTGCCGGTCTTCGAGCGCGACATCGAAAACGGACGCTTCGACTACCGCGACCATGACGGCGACACCCACGAGGTGTGGTTCGAGGACGCTCTTGCGATCTGGAACCAGGTAAAGACGCTCGAGAAGCTGCACGTCTCTCGCGTCGGACTCTGGCGTCTCGGCACCGAGGACGAAACCCTGTGGAGCTACCTCGGCGCAGACAACGCACCGAAGTCCACGGCGGTCCTCGCGAGCGTTCCTTCCTTGAAAACGGTGGGGCTCTTCGGAACCGGCGAGGTCTATACGATCCGCGGTGAGCCACAGGACGGAAGCCGCGACCTCGTCGCGGGCAAGGACGGGCGCATCCAGCAAGCGACGTACGCGCGCGTGCCGAGCGGTTACGTCGTCGAGACGCGGGGCGGTTCCGGGAAACGCGTCGCCCTCACCTTCGACGACGGACCCGACGAGCGAAACACCGGGCTTCTCCTCGACGCGCTCCGCGACCTGCACGTCTCGGCGTCGTTCTTCGTCGTCGGCGACCAGGCCATGCGCGCGCCGGACCTCGTCGTCCGCGAGGCGCAGGAGGGGCACCTGGTCGGCAATCACACGCTGACGCATCCGCACCTCGACACGCTCACGCCTCGCGAAGCCGCGGCCGAGCTGTCGGCGACCGAGCGATTGCTCGAGGGGCTGACCGGAGTTCGCACACCGCTCTTCCGCGCGCCGTACACGGCCGAGATCGACCCCGAAATCCCGAACGACCTCACCGCGCTCCGCATCGCGCTGCAAAATGGTTACCTGTTCGTCGGCGCCAACATCGACCCCGACGACTGGGACCCGAAGCGCAGCGTCGATACCATCGTGAAGACGGTCGTCGATGGCGTGACCAGCGGCACGGGCCGGATCGTCGTCATGCACGACGGCGGTGGGGAACGGTCGGACGACCCCGCGCCGTCGCGTCTCCGGACGATCGCCGCCGTGAGGCGGATCGTACCGGCGCTTCGCGCCCAGGGTTACGAATTCGTTTCTCTCGATCAGCTCCTCGGCGTGCAGCGGGCGGAGCTCGCGGTGCCGCTTCGTCCCGGGGAGCGGTTGCTCTCGGAGAGCGACGCTTTCATGGCCTACGCACGCGGCTGGGGCTTCACGGTGCTCGCGGTGCTGTTCTTCGTGTGCACGGTCCTCTCGATCCTCCGCATCCTGTTCCTCGGCGGGCTTACCCTGAAGGATCTCCGCAACAAGACTCCGGCGGCGCCCGGGTTCGAGCCGCTCGTGACGGTGATCGTGCCCGCGTACAACGAAGCGATGGTCATCGCGACCACGCTCCGCTCCTTGCTTGCGAGCACTTACGCGAAGCTCGAAATCCTCGTCGTGGACGACGGCTCGAGCGACGGCACGGCCGACGTCGTCGACGCGATGGCCCTGGAGCACCCGCAGATCCGGCTCATTCGTCAGGCCAACGGCGGCAAGGCCGCTGCCGCCAACCGGGCGCTCGCCGAGGCAACCGGCGAGATCGTGGTCGCGGTCGACGCGGACACCATCGTCGCGCCGGACGCGATCCCGAAGATGGTGCTTCACTTTGCCTCGCCCGACGTCACGGCCGTGTGCGGCAACGTCGAGGTCGGCAACGTCAACGGCATCATCACGACGTTCCAGGCCATCGAATACGTGACGAGCCAGAACTTCGACCGCCGTGCGTTCTCGGCGTTGAACTGCATCGCGGTCGTTCCCGGCGCGCTCGGCGCGTGGCGGCGCGACGCGGTGCTCGCCGCCGGCGGCTACAGCACCGAAACCCTCACCGAGGACGCGGATCTCACCCTGACGATCCTCCGCCGTGGCGGTCGCGTCGTGTACGAGCCGGAAGCGTACGGTCGCACCGAAGCGCCCGAGTCGCTCGGCGCGCTCTTGAAGCAGCGGTTCCGCTGGACGTACGGCACGTATCAGTGCCTCTGGAAGCACCGCTCGGAGTTCTTCCGCGGCACCCTGGGGTGGGTCGGGTTGCCCAACATGGTCGTGTTCCAGGTGGTGTTCCCGCTCTTGAGCCCCATCGGCGACATCATGATGGTGCTCTCCGTGTTCCGCGGCGATTGGCGAGCGTTCCTCGCGGGCTACCTCGCGTTCCTCGCCATGGACATCTGCGGCTCGCTCCTCGCGTTCACCTTGGATCGCAAACCGATGCGCTGGCTCCCGCTACTCTTGGTGCAGCGCTTCTCGTACCGGCAGATCATGTACTACGTCTGCTTCAAGGCCATGATCGCCGCCATCCGCGGCGCGCGCCACGGCTGGAAGAAGCTCGACCGCACCGGCGCCCTCACCGAAGAACTCACCGCAGTGAACGTCGGTTAGAAGCTATCAGATAGCTTCTCGAGCGAATCGGAACGGACCGCGGCGCGACGGCACCGCGGTCCGGCTCGTTTCACGCGCTCAGAACACGAGCGCGGCGTGGGCGCCGAGGTTGATCCACTGGAACGAGCGGACGGAGTCGCTCGAGGCGAGGTTATTGTACGCGCCGTGGATGCCGATGTTCAAAAACGGAATCGCGGTGAAGTCGAGGAATATGCCGGCGTCGTACGTGAAACCGTTGTGCGACGCATCGGGGACATAACTCGGGGGCGAAAGATCGAGGTGCCCGATGCCGACGTGCGCGAATACGCCGGGGCGCAAGATTTCGCCGACGCCGAGGCGAACGCCGACGATGCCTCGATAGACCTTCGGCGTTTCGTCGTGGCTGAAGCTCGCGTACGTGAATCCGATCTCGGGGTTCACCACGAGGAGCGGCACGTGGAACTGTTGACCGAGACGGATGCCGAAGCCCCCGCCGCTCTTCGCGTCCGCCGGAAAGTGCGAGCTCACGGGCGTGTCGAAGTCGAGGTCTGCCGCGGCCGTCGTGTCGGCGTGCGCCGTGGGCGCGTAGAAGATGAATAGCGCCGCGACGGCGGCGGATGCGACCGATGCGAGAGACGCGACGGATGCGAGGCCGGACTTCTGACTCAAGGAAGGTTTCATGTGCGGTCTAGTCTCCTTCTAATTTCGACGTTTGCGTAGCCTGTCGAGAACGGCAAGTGACGTGGCGGACCGAGTCCCCACACCGACGACGAGAGCGGGACAGAGTGCCCCACTAAAATGCAAAACGACGCTCGCAAAGTCATCCGGATGCGTGGGCACTTCTCCGATAAAATGGGGGAAAACGGCGTTTGTCGTGTGAGCGGCCGGACGCAGGTATGATGCAGGGTGGATGAATCATAGACGCACGTGGAGCACCGGCTCTTCAGAGGAGCGGCGCTCCGCCAGCGTGGATCTCATCCTCGACCGACGTCACTACGACGAGGTCGTTCGCGCCGTGAGCGACGCCGAGGTGTCGGTGTGGATCGGCACGGCGAACCTGAAGGACGTGCACATCGAAGCGCCCCTCGGTTCCGTGGCGCGTGCTCGCGGCAAATTCATCTCGATGACCGAGCAGTTCACGAGCCTCGTACGGCGTGACGTCGAGATCCGGATCTTGCACGGCGCGTTGCCCTCCGGCCCCTTCCGACAATCGCTCGGAAAGTCCTCGGAGCTCGTGCCCCCGAAATTCGAGATGCGGCATTGCCCGCGCGTGCACTTGAAGATGATCGTCGTGGACGGCGCGTATCTCTATCTCGGCAGCGCCAACTTCACCGGCGCGGGCCTCGGCGCCAAGGGCGACGGCAAGCGCAACTTCGAGATGGGGTTCGTCACCGACGACGACGTGCTCCTCGACGCGACTCAATCGCGGTTCGACCGCATCTGGTCCGGACGCGAGTGCGGCAGCTGTCGCCTGCGCGCGCTGTGTCCGGCTCCGCTCGACGGTGAGAAACCAAAGAAGGCAGGTAACGGGAATGAGCGAAGAACCCACACCCGACCCGGTATACGTCATCGAGTCGATTCCGGTCGGAGGGGACAACGAAGTCACCGCTGAAGAAGTGCGGATGGAAGGCATTCCGACGCCGCCCCATCTGCGTATTTTCTCGGAGCTCGCCCGCGGCGGCATGGGCCGGATCCACCCGGCGACCGATCGCAATCTGCTCCGTCACGTGGCGTTGAAGCGACTCGATCGCGAGCTGGCGGCCGAACAATTCTATCGCGACGGCTTCATCGCCGAGGCGCAGATCACCGGGCAGCTCGAACATCCGAACATCGTCCCGGTCCACGAGCTCTCGATGGACGACCGCGGCGTGCCGTACTTCACGATGAAGCTCGTGCAGGGCGCGTCGTTCGATCGATGGCTCAAAGATCCGGCGAGGCCGCTCGGGTCGACCGATCGGCTCCAGGAAGGGCTCGAAATCTTCATCAAGATTTGCGACGCGGTCGCCTACGCGCACCATCGCGGCGTGATCCACAGGGACCTCAAACCCGAGAACGTGATGGTCGCCGGTTTTGGTCAGGTTTACTTGATGGATTGGGGCCTGGCGCGCCTGACGAAGACGCGGCCTGCGTCGGGCACCGACTCGCAGATGGAAGCGCCGGGCGCGGTCGGCACGCCGAGTTACATGGCCCCCGAGCAAGCGCGCGGCAATCCCAAGGAGATGGACGAGCGCTCCGACGTCTTCGGGCTCGGCGCAGTGCTCTACGAAATCGTCAGCGGCAAGACACCGTACGGACAGTACGACGACCCCGAAAAGACGATGCGGCAGGCGCGCCGCGGCGCGATCGTGCCCATCGACGTCGCCACGACGAGCGTCGCCGTCGCGAAGCGACTTCGCGACATCGTCGCCAAGGCCACTGCGCCCAAACCCGAACACCGCTACGCGAGCGTCGTCGAGTTGCAGCGCGACGTCGTCTCGTTCTTGCGCGGCGGCCTGCATTTGCCGAGAAAGCAGTTCTTGCCGGGCCAGGTGATCATCCAAGAAGGCGCGCGCGGTGACGCCGCTTACATGATCGCCAGCGGAAAGTGCCGCGCATATCGGACCGTCGACGACGGGCAGGAGACGCTGAACGTGATGCGGGCGGGAGACGTCTTCGGCGAGATGGCGCTCCTTCTCGACGAACCGCGCGCCGCGACCGTCGAGGCGATCGACGAAGTGACGGTCCTCGTTCTCGACAAGAGCACGATGGCGGACGCGCTCGGCGTGGACGGCTGGACGGGCGCGCTCGTGCACGCGCTAGCGCAACGGTTCCGCAATCTCGAGCATCAAGTGCGCGACTCGGGAATGCGCCGGGGATGATCGCCCAAACGCGACGGCGCGGAGCGCCGGATCGGCGAGGTTCAGCCCGAAGAACTCGACTTTGCCCGTCACGCGTCGTGTCGAGACTATAGACCGACGCTTACACTGATGGCAGTCTCCGCATAGCGGTCAGGAGAAAGGCGGCGCGTGTCCCTCTCGAACTGGAAAGCTTTTGGAGCAGCTTTGCTGACTCCGCGGTTCTTGGTCAGCCCGAGCCCTGCGGCTTACTACGATTTTCTCGGCGACGACGTCATCGAGGGCAAGCACGGAGGGTTTCGAGATCCGAACAAGCCCTTGTGGCTGAACCTCGGCTACTGGAAGGAAGCTCGGACGTATCCGAAGGCCGCCGAAGCGATGGCAACCAAGCTCGCCGACGCGGCGAAGCTCGGCGCCGGCAACGAACTTCTCGACGTCGGGTTCGGCTTCGGCGAACAAGACCTGTTTTGGCTCGAGCACTACTCGCCGAAACGGATCGTCGGCCTCAACATCACGCCGAAGCAAGTCGAGCGCGCTCAGGCGCGGATGAAGGAACGCGGCGTCGACGATCGCATCGATCTGCGGTTCGGATCGGCGACCGAGGTTCCGTTTCCCGATGGGTCGTTCGACCGGGTGACGGCGCTCGAATGCGCGCACCATTTCGACACGCGCGAAGACTTCTTTCGAGAAGCATTCCGTGTGCTTCGACCGGGTGGTCGGATCGCGACTGCGGACGGCGCAAGGTATCCAGGCTCGGGCCCGCTCACGCTCGTGAACAAGATGGCGCTCCGTCGATGGAGCGTCCCGCTCGCCAACATGTATGACCGCGACGAGTACAAGAAGCGCCTCGAAGCGGCGGGATTCGTGAACCCCACCGCTGAATCGATTCGCAGCTACGTATTTCCTGGAATCGGGAAATATCACCTGCTTCGAAACAGCGGGCTTTCGATGGCGGACGCGAAGATCGACCTGAGCCAAGAGGAGATCGACAACGTGCTCGGCCTCGACCTGTGGGAAACCATCGGTCTCACCGACTACGTCATTTTCTCGGCCGAGAAACCGAGCTGAGCGCCCCGCCGTAGTCTCCTGTATGCATCCGTCTTCCAACTCACAGCGGCGGGCAGGTGCATTCGGAGCTCGGTTCGCCGCGCTCGTCGTGTCTCTGTGCGTGTTCGGCTTTGCCGCGGTCGCGAGCGCCAAGGATTTTCGGGTCAAGAAGGAGTGGACCTTCCCCGCGCACACCGAAGGGCTCGTCGCCGCATCCGTCGATTTCGACAACTCGTGTCAGAAAGGGTGCCGTCATCCAGCGCCTCATCTGGCCAAGGCCGAAGTCATCGCGAAGGATCGCACGCCGAACAGTTTCTACGTCTGGATGTTCATCGAGGACGTCAAGAACTCGAAGTGGTTCAGCCTGGTGACGATCCGCCGAACCGCCCACGGCGCCCACGTCGAGCTCGTCATGGTGCCCGACAAGGTGGGAGCGGAGCTCGCGAAAGCGAGCGGACTCCCGAGTGAGCCCGCGTTCGACGATTGCCGAACGAGCTACGACTTCGAGGAAGTGTACGACGGCGACACCTTCTCGAAGACCAAAGTGACCTATTGGACGTCGATCGCACTCTCCGGCCTGAGCGCGTTCTTCGGCGGAGGCGTGGCGCAATCGCGCCTCGAAGAAACGGCGCGCTCCATTTATCAGGATCTATTGTCGGTCCGACCTTGAGGCGTCGTCGCGACGCACGCGAGCCGTGACCGACGCGCGCCGGGCCCGCCGGTAGTCTCACTGGCCTCTCATTCGAGGAGCGTGATCTGGTCTTCCAGAGACTGATCATATCGTGGCAGCGACCGGGCTTCGCCCGGTCGCGAGTGCTCGCTAGGTTGGGGAAGACGACTCGTGGCGTTTCGACTTGAACGGCTGAATCGGCCCACTAGGGACGGCGTTTCAGGAGCCCCTCGAAGGCCGCCATGAGGTCGATGGGGAGCGGAAACACGATGGTCGTGTTTTGTTCGACGCCGATTTCGACCAGCGTCTGCAAGTAGCGGAGCTGGATCGCCGACGGGGTTTGCTCGAGGATCTGCGCGGCTTCGTGCAACTTCTGAGCGGCCTGCTGCTCGCCTTCCGCCGCGATGATCTTGGCGCGGCGCTCGCGCTCCGCTTCCGCTTGTTTCGCCATCGCGCGGCGCATCTCTTCCGGGAGCTCGATGTCCTTGATCTCGACGGCCGAGACCTTCACGCCCCAGGCATCGGTCGCCTCGTCGATGATGCGCTGGAGCGCGCGGCCGATCTTTTCGCGCTCGGCGAGAATTTCGTCGAGCTCGTGCTGCCCCAAAATGTTGCGGAGGGTGGTCTGCGCGTAGAGCGAGGTCGCGGTGAAGTGGTTCGCGATCTTGATCACCGCGTCGACCGGGTTCATCACGTTGAAGTAGACGACCGCGTTCACCTTGATCGTCACGTTGTCCTTCGTGATGACCTCCTGCGGCGGCACGTCGAGCGTCACCGTCCGCAGATCGACTTTGTAGAGACGATCCACGATCGGCAAGATCACGTTGAGGCCGGGGCCTTTGGTGTTCTTCGGGTCGACCCGCCCGAGGCGGAATATGACGCCC
Source organism: uncultured Polyangiaceae bacterium (assembly GCA_964506835.1). Lineage (GTDB taxonomy): Bacteria > Myxococcota_A > Polyangia > Polyangiales > Polyangiaceae > DASZVB01. The sequence goes on along the minus strand of CAZDNG010000001.1, from coordinate 144,400 downwards.
CGTTCGTACTCGTTCACGATGCGAACGCACCGCGCCAGTACGAGCAGGAATACCACCAATAAAACGAACAGCGCGGTCACCGTGATCTCCATTCAAGACTCTCCCTTCTCGATCCGCTTCACCCGGAGTCGTCCGGGATGGTTCAGCACCTCCAGCACGCGCACCGCGTCCCCTTCGAGAATCGCCGTCTCGGCGATGGCGTTCCAGCGAGCTCCGTCGACGAATGCCGACCCCGAGAATAGTTCGCCTTGAGGTGAAAAGGTCTCTTTTGCCGTGCCTTGCGCGCCGATCAGCGCTTCGACGCCGGATTGCGGGGGCGCACCGAGCGCGCGTCGGGCGACCGTCGCGACCGATACGAAGAGGAGCGCGAGCACCGCGACGATGGGCGCGAAAATGCGCCAATCGATGCGCTGCACGGCGCCGAAATAGCGCGCTTCGTCGATGAGCACGATCGCGCCGAGGCCGATTGCCAGGGCGCCACCGAGGCCGATGAGGCCGTGCGACGGCACCTTGATTTCGATGCCGATCGCGACGAAGCCTGCGACGAGGAGGAGGGCGCCGGCGAGCTCGACGGGCAAGATCGACATCGACAAGAGCGCGAGGAGGAGCGCGACCACGCCGACGGTGCCGCCGAGGCCGACGCCCGGCGCCGACAGCTCGTAGATGATGCCGAGCACGCCGATGCTCAGCAAGATCGACGCGAGCGTCGGGTCGGCGAGCGAGTCGAGAAAGCGATCCGCGACGCTCATCGGCAGATCGACGCGCGCCGCGCCGCGCGTCGCGAACACCGCGTGGCGATCGGGAAAGTCGAGCTTCGTCCCGTCGAGCTTCATGAGGAGATCGTCGGTGGAGGTCACGACGAGATCGACGAGCTTTTCGTCCCTGGCTTCGTTCGCGGTGAGGCTTCGCGACTCTCTCACGATGGATTCGGCGACCTTTTCCGAACGCCCGCGCCGCGAGGCGAGCGACCTGGCGAACGACGCGAGGCTATTGGTCGCCTTCGCCTCCATCGCACCCTCGAGATTCTCGCCTGCGCCCACCGGGTGCGCCGCACCAGTGCGGGTGTCGGGCAACATCGCCGCGACGTCGGCGGAGAGCAGAATGAACGCGCCGGCGGAAGTCGCCTGAGCCGAGCGCGGCGTGACCAGACCGACGACTGGCACTTTCGCGTTGGTGACGTCGGCGACGATTTCCTGCATCGAGCTCACCAGACCCCCGGGGGTGTCGATCGCGAGCAGCACCATCGCCCCCGGTTCGCTCTCGGCCACGTCGAACGAGCGGCGCACGTAGCGGGCGAGGATCGGATTGATGACGCCCTCGACGTGGACGACGTAGACCGTATGCGTCGCCGCGCTCGCAACGCGGGGCCCCAGCAGCACGGCGAGCGCTGCGACCGCTACGACCAAGACGCGCAGCGGCCCTGCGTCGAGCCAGCGACTCAAATTTTCGGATCGGTCCAGCCGCCGGGGACCATCGCGGCGGCTGCCGCCGGGCCCCAGCTGCCGGGCGCATAGGGGTGCGGCTCGTTGTCTTGCGCGAGGATGGCATCGACGATGCGCCACTCCGACTCGACTCCGCTTTCGCTCGCGAACGCGTTCGGATCGCCGCGCATCGCGTCGCCGAGGAGGCGCTCGTACGGGAGCATGTCGAGCTTCGTGCTCTGAGTGGCAATCAGCTCCGTCGGAGCTCCCTGCATCGCCTCGCCCGGCGATTTCGACGAAACCCCGAGCGCGAGGGTGACGTCGGGGTTCAGCCGGAACCGAAAGTAGTTCGGCGTCGAACCACTCGAACCCGGAAGGACCGGGGGCGCCTTCTTGAATTCGACGAGCACCTCGGTGACGGTCGCGGGCAAGCACTTTCCGGCGCGGATGTAGAACGGCACGCCGACCCATCGCCAGCTCTCGAGCGCGAATTTGGCGGCCACGTAGGTCTCGACGCGCGAGTCTTTGGGAACGCCGTCTTCTTTGCGATAGCCGTCGAATTGGCCGCGCACGATGTCGTCGGGAGCGAGCGGGAGCACCGAACGCAAGATGCGGTCGCGCTCTTGCCGTATCGAGACATCGTCGCTACTCGTCGGGGGATCCATCGCTAGACACGCGAGGATCTGGAGCAAGTGATTCTGAAGGACGTCGCGGATGGCTCCCGCTTCCTCGTAGAAGCGGCCACGACCCTCGACGCCGAATTTCTCGGCCATCGTGATCTCGACGCGATCGATGTACTGCTTGTTCCACACCGGCTCGAGGAGTGCGTTGGCGAAGCGGAAATAGACGAGATTCTGAACCGGTTCCTTGCCGAGGAAGTGGTCGATGCGAAAAATCGACGACTCGGGAAACACCTTGTGCAAGAGGTCGTTCAGTTTGCGCGCCGAGTCGAGGTCGCGCCCGAACGGCTTTTCGATGACGAGCCGGGCGCCCCTCGCCGAGCCCGAGCGAGCCAGATTTTCGACGACGGTGCCGAAGAGGCTCGGCGGGATCGCGAGGTAATGGACGGGGCGCTTCGAGGGGCCGAGCTCGGCGCGAAGTCGCTCGAACGTCGCGGGATCCGAGTAGTCGCCGCTGACGTGTTTTACGAGCCCGAGAAAGCGCTCGACGACGGCCGGATCCGCGCCGCCCATCATCGTGAGGCTCTCCCGGATCCGGTCTTTCAGTTCGTCGAGATTCTTGCTCGAGCGCGCGACGCCGATGACGGGCACGTCGAGACGGCGGCTCCGCACCAACGAGTAGAGCGACGGGAAGATCTTCTTTTTGGCCAGATCGCCGGTCGCACCGAAGAGCACGAAAGCGTCGGAACGTTCGCCGGTCTCTCGGGTCATCCCGTCTTCTCCTTGTGACCGCCGAACCCCCAGCGCATCGCGGAAAGGACGCGGTACGCGAAGTCGCTTTCGCCGCGCGACTCGAATCGTGCGCCGAGCGCGGTGCTGAGCACCGGCGTGGGGACGGCCTCGTCGATCGCGGCTTTGAGCGTCCAGCGACCTTCGCCGGAATCGGAGACCTTGCCGTGGAAATTGGAGAGGCTCGGATTGGCGGCCATCGCCGTCGCGGTCATGTCGAGCAGGAACGACGACACCACGCTGCCGCGACGCCACAGCTCGGTGACGGCAGAGATGTCGAAATCGTATTGATAGTGCTCGGGGTGGCGAAGCGGCGTGGTTTCGGCGTCCGTGTCGTGAACGCGCTTCCCGATATTGGCGTGCGCGAGGATGTTCAGGCCCTCCGCGTACGCTTGCATGATGCCGTACTCGATGCCGTTGTGAACCATCTTCACGAAGTGGCCGCCGCCGACGGGACCACAGTGGAGATAGCCGTGCTCCGCCGTCGCGGGCTCGCCCGTGCGCCCGCTCGTGCGAGGCGCCGCCGCAACGCCGGGAGCGAGCGCGGCGAAGATCGGTTCGAGGTGTTTCACGACCGTCGTGTCGCCGCCGATCATCAAGCAGAAGCCGCGCTCGAGTCCGAGCACGCCGCCGCTCACGCCGACGTCGATGTACTTGATACCGCGAGCGCCGAGCTCGTCGGCCCGGCGAATGTCGTCGTGGTAGTACGAATTGCCGCCGTCGATGATGACGTCGCCGGGTTTCAGGTGAGCCGCGACGTCGGCGATGATGGAGTCGACGGCGCCCGCGGGCACCATCAACCAGACCGCGCGCGGCCCTTCGAGCCGATCCCCGAAACCGGCGAGGGACGAGACGCCGACGGCGCCCTCCTTCACGAGCGATTCCACGGTGGCTTGGGAGGTGTCGTACACGACGACCGAGTGTCCGGCGCGAAGGAGCCGGCGCGTGATGCCCGCACCCATTCGACCGAGACCAACGATGCCAATTTGCATGCTTCCACTCCTTTTCGTCAGTCACGAGGAGCGAGCGCGGACGTCGCGGCTCGGTCCACCATCCACGTTACGTTTCCGCCGCCCGAAAGCGTGAGCTGCGCCGGGAGCCGATGCGGATCGACGGGACCGTCGAGCACCTCCGCGAGCCGGCTCGCTTTTTCGGCGCCCGCGACGAGCACGATCGTGTTTCGGGCGCGCGCGAGGATCGGCGGCGTCAGGGTGACGCGCATTTTCGGCAGGAACGGGCTCTCGTTCGGGACGACCCAGCGCTTCACTTCGTCGACCGGGGGAGTGCCCGGAAAAATCGACGCAATGTGACCGTCCGGGCCCATGCCGAGGAGCACCAGATCGAAGGAGGCGAACGCATCGCTCTTCCGCGCGTCACCGAAGAACGCAACGAGGTCGTCTTCGTAGAGACGCGCCGCGTGTTCCGGCGTTTCTTCGCCGAAGATGCGGTGGACGTTCTTTTCCGGGATGGCGACGTGCGACAGGAGCGCCTCGTTCGCCATACGGTAGTTGCTGTCCGTCGCGTCTCGAGGCACCGCGCGCTCGTCGCCCCAGAAGACCTGCGTCTTTTCCCAGTCGATCCGCGACACGAAGGGCTCCCCAGCCAGAAGCACGTAGAGCGCGCGAGGGGTCGACCCTCCGGAGAGGGCGATCGAAAACCGACCTCGTGCGGCGATGGCAGCTTCCGCGAGGCCGGCGACGCGTTCCGCGGCAGCTTTCATCAAGCTACCCAAGTCGGACGACACGTCGAGGTTCGTGCGCTCCGCCCGCATGGTTCGGATCGTGTTTAGTGCTGCCCTCCTGGGCCGGCAAGCACTCGTTTTTCGCGGGGAGGTGAGAAGAACCGCGTGTCTTGCAGGCTCGCGGGCTTGGGTTAACGTGGCGCCGTGGACTTGAAGGCACTTCTGGCCGACGACTCGATCGGCATCGACGCGATCGCCGAAGCGCTCGACGCACTTTCGACTCATGAACGACACGAAGCCGCGCTCTCGCTGAACCGAGGCGAGCAGCGCACGCTCTATCGAAAAGCGGCGGCGTCGCGACCGCTGTCGCTCTCCGACTTCGTTCCCGCGAATCTCGCGCCGCTCGATCCGGTTCGTCACAGCGGTCGCAACACGTTGCCGATGCCGCGACCGCTGCAAGGGTTCGAAAAAAGGTTTTGCCGACCGAGCGACGGCACCGCGAGGCTCTTCGGTTACAACCAGTCGCCCTTCATCGGAACGGTGGGGCCCGGCTTCTTCGTGGCGCTGTCCACCGACGGCCAAGCGACGTGGAAGGAGCGCGGCGGGATCGTCGTGGACTATTTTCAGGTTCCCGACGGCGCCGTCGCCGACACGTGGCCGAAGGTGATCCCGAATACCAAGGGGCTTCAAAAATTCGTCTACAACCGCACCCGTGATTTCATGCGCCGGGTAGCGAAGAACGTGACGATCGGCGCGGCGTACAAGGAAGAGAAGGCGCTCGATCACTATTTCGTGCTCGTCCGGAACGATTGAAGCGCCGGGGGTGTAGGCTTTCGCTCGTGAAAGCACGGAGTGTCGCGCTGTTCGGCACGGTGCTGCTGCTCGGTTGCTCGGGCAAGGTCGCGGGCGGCGACATCGGACGCGAATCGGCCGGCGGAGGGCCGGGCACGTCCGACACTGGGCGCGCGATCGTGGACGCTCGAGCCCCGACGACACGCGACGCCGCGCTACTCGACGGCGCGTTCACGTTCTCGAGCGACGCGACGGAATGCGCGCCCTCGCTTCCAACGATCGAGCAGAACCTTTCCCTCGTCGACGTCTACTTGATGATCGACCGCTCGGCGTCGCGAACGAGCGCCGTGCCGGACGCGGGCTCGGACTATTGGAGCGCGACCCAGCTCGCCGTCACCGAGTTCGTCGAAGGCGGCTACACACCGGGCCTCGACCTCGGCGTTCAGTTTTTCCCCGCCGACGATGTCCCCGACGTCTGCAATGCCGCGTACTACACGCCCGCCGTGCCCTTCAGCCCGCTTCCCCAGAATCAGGGGCCCATTGCGCGGGCCATGGCCGGCACGCAACCGAGCGGGGGAAGGCCCCTCGGGCAAGCGCTGGTTGGCGCGGTGACCTACATGGAGACGCAATTGTCGGCGCCGTCCACCACGCAAAAAGTCGTCGTGCTCGTCACCGGCGGACCCGCGGACGAATGCGACTTGACCGCGGGGACCAACGCCGCGCGCGAGGGCGCCTCGAACAATCCACCGGTGCTCACGCTCGTGATTGGGTTTGGGCCCCAGAGCGACGAGCTCGACGCGATCGCGAAAGCGGGCGGCACCGATCACGCCCGCTACTTGCCCCGCGTCGACTCGGAGCATGCGTTTGCACAAACGATGCTGGAAGCCCTCGGTATCGACCCCGGCTGTAGCTTTCCCCTCACCCCACCGGTGGGAGGCTCATTCGATCCGTCACTCGTCGGGTTTCGCTTTGCCCACATCGGGAGCGACGCGTGGCTCGAGTCGCCGCGCGTTAAAGACGCAGCGGATTGCGCGCCGAATGGGGGCGAAGGCTGGTACTTCGACGATCCGGCGACGCCGATGACGCTCCTCTTGTGCCCGGCGACCTGCAACGAGATGCTGGGAGCGAAAGCGTTCGTCGCGTACGGATGCCCGCCGAAGATCGGAAGGTAAACCAGAGTGTCCCCGGAACAACGCCGTTACGTTTTCATCCAATGCGGGGTGGGCGCCGGGATTGCGAACGCGCTCATCAACGGGGGCCTCGGCTGGCTCGCGACGCGCGGGAGTCCGCAGTTTCCCGTTTGGTCGATCCCCGGCGTCGCGCCGGACATCGTCGGCACGGCGTGGGGCGTGACGTTCGGAACGGTGCTCGTGATGGCCTTCCAGGTGAAGAACGACGTCGCGCGCGGCAAGGTAAGCGCGCCGATCCTCTCCGAAGGGCTCGCCACGTTCGTCGGCCGATTTCCGCGCGCCTGGTTCAAACAAGGCGTGTTGCTCGGCTGCCTCGCGGTGCCGCTCTTCTGCCCGCCGGTCATCCTCGCGCTCTGGGTGTCGGGCGTCGGCGCGCTCGACCGCGCGTCGTTCGTCGCGCTGAAAGCGGGCTTCGCGGCGGTCGAAGGCGCGCTGGTGACGCCGATGATCGTGCTCGGTTTCCTGCAAGCAGGGGTTTCGGCTCGTCGGAGCGAAACGACGTAGCGCGCCTCACGAAAGCATTGGAGTCGAGCGCTTTCTGCCACGACCGCCGAGTTCGAATCTAGTGCCCTCCACCGTCCGGGTTGCACCCGCCGGTACCCGACTCGGGTGCGTCCGGAATGGCGGCGGGCGATTTGCATCCGAAGTCGAACATGTCGAGGAGCGCGTCGCTGTTGGCGTCGCGGGCGGTGAGCGCGGGCACGTCGAAGAGGAGCTCGATGAGGCGCGTGATGCTCGTGTGCTCGTGCCGCACGTGCGAGACGTAGTGACGGCGAGCCCACGGCGAAATCACGACGAGCGGGACGCGAATGCCGAGCTCGAAGAAGTCCGAGTCTTGGGGCCGCGCGATGCAAGCATCCGTCGGAGGTGGCACATGGTCGAAGAAACCGCCGCCTTCGTCGAACGTGAAGAGGAGCGCGGTGTTCTTCCAGAGCGGGCTCTTCACGGTGGCGTCGTAGATGCCCTTCGACCACTTCTCGCCGACCTGTAGATCCGCCGGCGGATGGTCGTCTTCGGCGTTCACTTCACCGTCCACGAACGCGACGCTCGGCAAGGTTCCGTCTGCGAGCGCGGAGTAAAACTCGGCCATCGTGTGAACGCCGGGGTGCGAGTTCGACCACTCGAGCGCGAGCTCGAGCGGGAAACTGTCCGAATAGACGCCCCACGTGACGTTCGCCGTCGTCATCGCGTCGAAGAGCGTCGGCGCATCGGGAACGCCGTCGAGGGTGTTCTTCACCGTGCCCGACGTACCCGCGTACAAATAGTCGCGATTGGGCCAGGTTCCCGAGAGCACGGACGGAAAGTGGTTGTCGGCGAGCGCGTACGTCTTCGCGAGAAAATAATAAAACGGCAGATCCGTCTCGTCGTAATAGCCAAGCACGAAGTGTCCGTCGCCGCCGCTCGGGCTGTTCGCCGCGCTGGTGACGAAGCCGTCCATTTTTCCGCCGTTCGATTGCGCGTGCATCGCGTCCCACTGGTGGTCGGGATCGGTGAGAAAGCACGTCGTGGTCTGGTGAAACGGCTTCACGACGGCGCCGTTCGAATCGAGGTTCGAAAACGAATCGGGGATGGGCGTGTAGAGCGACGGATCGGAGTCCGACAGATGACCGAACAGGTGATCGTACCCGCGATTCTCCTGCATCATCACGATGACGTTTTTGATCGGAAGACCGGCCTTCACCGCGCTCGAGATGCCGAGCGTGTCGACCGCTTTCGCGCCCGCCTTGAACGTGCACGCGGCCCGCGCATCGCGCTGCCCGTCTTCGACGACCAGTGACGGACACACGCTGGAATCCGGCGGCCCAGAATCCACGAGCACCTCGATGGGGACCGAACCGGCACCCGAGCTCGTGGAACATCCCGTCGCGCCAAGCACAAGCACAAGCACACCGCGCGCGACGGTCCCGGCCATCCGCGCCTTCGATTTCCCGATCATCCCGTCATTCTACACGAGAGCCGGGCCCGCGCGATCACCGAGCGTCCTTACTCGTTTGCACGCGTTTGGACTCTCGATTCAGGGAGTGGCGGGGCGAACTTTCACGATGCCGTCGTGGTCGGCATCGACGTAGACGAGACCGGTGAAGCCGACGGAAAGCGCGTGCTCGTACGGCACGACGTCGGGGAGCGGCGCATTGGCGTCCGCCCAGGCGAGCACGACCGCGTCGGCTGAACCGATCGGCACGGTGACGTCGCGCTCGAAGCGCACACCGTCTTTCGGGGCGTCGGTGACCTGGAAGTGTGCGACCGGAACGTCGTCGCGCCAGACTTCGACGCGTTCGACCGGCACCCATGCGGGCGCCGAGACACGGACTTTGACGTGCACGGTGCCGTCCGGCGACGGCGAAACGACGCTCCCGATCCCCTGCCCTTGCACGGTCATCTCGACGAACGGCCCCGACGACACCGTCGTGTCGCGGGCGAGGAGCGTTTTCCAAGTCCGATCGGCGCGGGTCGTCGCGGGCTCGGCGTCGGTGTGAACCCAAGTTCGCGGATAGCCCGCTTCTTCGTAGAGCAGCTTGTGCGAGTCGCTGTTGCCGGCGGCGGCGACTTGTTTACCGCGACGCGCGAGCGCGACGAGGTCGAGCGCCCCTTGGCGCACCTTGTCGAGCGTCTCGACCCACATCCCGTTGTAGGCTTCGAATACGTCGAAGTCCGTCGAAAATGTCGGATCGGCGCGACCCGTACGGGGGTCGAGATGCACGAGGTCGAAGTAGCCGATCGCCGGGTCCATGCGAGCATGATTCACTTCGAGGATCGTCGCGCCGAGACTGCGCGCCGAGGCGAAGAGATCCCGCGGGTCGACACCGTAGTAAACCGGGACGCCTTCTTCCGGCGCGCCGTGTGGGAGCGGCATCGGGTAGGCGTTGAAATGGCCCCACTTCGGGCTCCCCGTGGTGATCTCGACGCCCGCGGCCGTCGCCACGCGGGCGCCTTGCCCGAGGCGCGCGACGCTCGAACGAAAATCGGTGACGCGATTGTGGTCGGTCGCGACGGCGAGCTCGACGCCTTCGGTCGACAGGCTCGCGACGCGTTCGTCGAGGCTGACGTTGGAGTCCGGGCTCGGCGCCGAGTGGAGGTGAAAATCGGCGGAGAGCCATCCCGCAGTGTCGACGACCTTGCGGAGCACGTCGTCGATCGCGACCGTGGCGCCGGTCTCGACGGCGACCTCGCGCACCGAAAGCGAATAGGCGAGGCCATGCGACGCCGTGACGCGATAATGTCCGGGCAGAACGGCGAACGCCGTCGTTCCGTCGAGTAAATATAGCGAGCGTCCCGCCGGATACGTGCGACCGGTCGCCTTCGCAGGAAGCGGATCCGGCGTTCCGTCGAGTCCCTTGAAGAGCGCGTGCACCGGAAGCGGCGCGCCCGAGTCGTCGCGGTACGTGAGCGCGAGCGTCCCGCGATTCGCATCGCGCGCGACGAAGCTTGCGGACGCGCCGGGAAGCGGCAACGCGACGTGCGCGTCGGTGACCACGCCGCGATCGTCGGTGAGCACGGCGTACGTGCCGAAGCCCGGCGGCAAGCGGAGCTCCCGCTTTTTGCCGCTCGCGACCGTTCCCGTCGCGAGCTCGTGATCCGCGTCATCGCGAAGAGAGATGGAACCGCCACGGCCTTCGCCGAACGTGACTTCGACGCGGCGCGACGCCGCGGGCAAGAGCGAAATCGCCGACAGCACGTCCCCCGCCACGACGGTGAGCGTGCGCGCGATTTTCGGCTCCGCGCCGTAGCGGACGAGGATCGGCGACGGAAACGTCTCCGCGCCGAAATGCGAAAACGTACGGCTCACGTGCATCCGGCGCGCCTCGAGGAGAATCGCGGTGCCGCCGTGGTCGAACGCGACGAACGTCGTATCGTGCTCGGCTTCCCACGCCGCGCCGTCCTTGTCGACGACGACCGGAAGCGAACCGACGTTGATCTCGTCCACGAGCGACGACCCTTCGGCGAGCTCGGCGACCGACGTGTGAATGCTGAATCGCCCCCGCGCTTCCGCGCAGATCTTCGTGGTCACCGTTTGCCCGTACGCGCCGAGCTCGCGCACGCCGGGCGCGCCGCCGTCACAGCTGAACGGTTGCGGCGACCTTACCGGGAGATCGCTCACTTCGTCCTTTGCCGTCGCGGTGACGGTTCGAAACCAGATCAGCGGATCGGAGGCGTCCGAGTTGGTCGGCAGCGCGTCGATGATCGCGCCGAGCAGCGGACGATGCCCGGCGAGGTTCGGCGCCGCGCCGACCGTCAACGTCGCGCCTTCGGGTCCCTCGAGGAGCAGATCGCCGGCGCGGCCATAAGCGTCCGGCGAACGACGCGGAGCGCTCAGCATCACTACCCGACCTCGCTCGCCGCCCTCGGTCTTCCGGCGAGACGCGGCGTGATCGACGAGAAGAAACAGCGCGAGCAACGCGACCAAGGTCGGCCACGACAACCGCTTGGGCCGAAGGTCCTTGAGGGTCCGCATGGGAGGCGCCGAGTTAGAGCGCCAGCCACGCCGGTAGTAAACCCTCTCGTCGATCTATCGTTGGCTTGGCGGCGGCGGAGTGGGCGTTCCGGGTGCCGCGGCGGGTCGATCGTTCCCGGGAGGCTCGGAACGACTCCCTCGAAGCTCGTCGAGCACGTCTCGAAGCGGGCGCCATCCGTGCTCGTGCAGGTAACTCTTGTAGCGGTCTTCCCGCGATTGAGCCTCCGCGCGCTCATCGGCGGTGGGAGCGTTCGGGTCGGGCTCGGGCGAGGTCGCAGAAGCAGCAGGGGGGGGCGCCATCGGCGGCTCGGGCGTCGGTGTGGGGACGGAATCGTCGGGCGCCGCGACGGCGGGAGGCGACTCGGGAACGACAACGGGCGCCGGCGGATCGACGAGGCGCGACGTCGCGTGGTGCTTCGGCGGGCGACGTTTGCGCGACATCTCGCGGAGCGCTCGGAGGTCGTGGGGTTCCGTCGCGCCGTCGTTCGACGCCTCGTCGGCGAGCGCCGGAGCCGAGGCGATCACGCCGAGGGGTTCCACGAGGACCGCACGACGGCGCGCCGCGCGCGGTGTCTCGGCGGTCGCCGCGAGCGTCGCCGACGTCGTGAGGCGTCGCGCGCCTCCGGCGACCGCGCTCAGCGCTTGCCCGAGCGTGGGCCGAAGCGCCGTCCCGGCGATGGCCGCGCTCATCGCGACCGCAGCCGTCGCGAGAAAAGATCGGACCCGACGCCCGACGTGCGCCGAATCGACCGGCGCATCGACGTTCGTGACGACCGGCGCCTCACTCGGATACCGCGTGGAGTGCAAGGTCGGCGTCAGGGACGGACTGGTTTGCGAGAGCGCCGCGGCGCGATACGACGACAACTCCTCGGCGAGCGCGGCGATCGAGGGATGGCGCGCCTCGGGCTTCTTTTCGAGACAGCGTTCGACGATCCGCTCGAGGTGCCGGTCCACTTCCGGTCGGAGCTCGGCGAGCCGCGGCACCGGTGCGTGCACGACCCGCGCGAAAATCTCGACGAGAGAGTCGCCATCGAACGGCAATTCGCCGGAGAGGAGCCGATAGAGCACGACGCCGATCGACCACACGTCGGTGCGGGCATCGACGGCGCGCGGTGACGCCATTTGTTCGGGCGACATGTAGCAAGGCGAGCCCATGCTGTCGGTCGGCCCGGTGACGACCTTGGTCCGCGTCGCGTCGAGCCGCTTCGCGATTCCGAAATCGACGACCTTGACGATCGGCGCCGCGTCGCCGCCGCCCGCGAGGAACAGATTCTCCGGTTTGACGTCGCGGTGGACGATCCCCGCGGCGTGCGCTTCCGCAAGCGCTTCGCAGGCCTGAAGGACGTAGTCCACGGCGCGCTCGACGGAGAGGGGGCCCTCCTTCATGAGCAACGTCTCGAGGTCCGTCCCTTCGAGATATTCCATCACCAGATACGGCGTGCCCGTCGCGAGCTGACCGACGTCGATGATGCGCACGACGTGGCGACTCCGGAGCGACGCGAGCGACCTCGCCTCGCCGAGAAATCGCTCGACGACCGCCTCGTTCTTGGCGAAACGGTGGCGCAGGAACTTGATGGCGACCGAGTGCTCGAGCTCGATGTGATGGGCCAGGCAAACAACGCCCATGCCCCCGGTCGCGAGAACGCCGTCGACGACGTACCGATCGGCGATCTTCTCTCCAATAGGAACGGGAAGCGCCTCACGCTCGGAGTCGGCGACCGGTTCGATCGCGGGCGACGCCTCCAATTCGCCGACGGGCGTGTTCTCTACGGGCGCAATCGACATCGCGCGTCATGCGTAGCACGCGACGCCGGAACCGGGAAAACGACCGCCATTTCGAAAGAGACCGGCGGACCGGTTCGGGGCCCGACGGTGTCTCCTCTCGAGGCGCGAAGCCGCACTTAATGAATCATCACGGCGCAGACGCCGCCGATGCACTGGGCTTGCGAGCCCGGGCAGCAGTCCGAGCTCGTCGTGCAGCTCTCGTTGATCTGCGAGCACGAATCGGTCGGCGGCGGCACGCAGAGGCCATCACGGCAGAAACGACTGCAGCAATCGACACCGGTCGTGCACGTCCCGCTGTCCGATACGCACGGTTTCAACGCGAAGAACGGACGCGAATTCGTGCCCTGGATTTCCTGGCCCGGGATGTAGAAGGCCGGGTGGCTCGGATCTTTGCCCGGGGTCGGGTTCAGGTCGATCGCGGCCATCCAGATCTTCTTCGTTGTGTAGCAGCCATCCGGATCGTCAGCGGGCGGCGGACACGCGACGTGCGTGTCGTAGTTGCGCGGATCGCTATGCCATGGATCGCTCGTCGCGACGTTGCCGTAGAGTCGGCGGCTCATGAAGACGAGCCAGGCGTAACCGCCCGACGCGACCGGGCTGATGCTCGGCTCGTAGTTCAGGTTCTGGTCCTGATCGTGGTTGTTCGGCCCCGTCGGCAGGTACTGCTTGCCGTCCGTGCCGACGCCGTTGACCGAATCGAGCCGGGTCGCGGTCTTCGTCGCCAGGTCGACCCACCAGAGCTCGGAGTGAGCGCCGTGCCAGCTCGAATAATCGCCGTCGCCGTCCCACCGACGCTGAAACACGACCCCGTCGCTCGCGGGCGTGAACGTCACGAACGCGGCGCGCTCGTTGGACGCCATCCCCGCGCCTTGCCAGAGTAGCTGGGGGTTCGAGAACGTCTTCGTCGCGAGGTCGAAGTCCATGACGACCAGCTGCTTGTTCGGCGCTCCGATCGTCGTGTTGCTCGGGCCGTCGACGAGCCCGAACGCGGCGTGCTTGCCGTCCGGCGAGAACGCCGGCAGCGAGATGTGCGTCGCGAAATCGGCGAGGCCCGGCGACGGAATGACCGCGCCGCTGGCCATGTCGTAGAGCGCGGTATTGCCGGTGTTGGAGCTGCTCCCGGTCACGTTGACGGAGTTCGCGAGCCCGATCGTGCCGTCGGGATAGAGACCGGCCCAGCCCGCGGAACCATTTGGATAGGGCGTGCTCTCGGTGTTGCCGTTCTTCAAGTCGTACGACGAAGTGCGCGTGTAGTCGTCGCCGTGTTGCACGACCATACGATCACCGTACGCGGACACCGAGTGGCACACCCGGCAACCCGACTGGTCGTCGGAGTTGGTCCCGGCGACGAGCGCAGGCGCGTCCGCGCCAACGTCGATCGAGAGCGTTGCGCCGCCGAATTTGGTACCCCACTTCGTTTGTGTCCCGATGTTGTGGACGAACGCGGTGGCGTAGGCCTGATAGTAGACGCGACCGCTGATCGGGGCGAGTGCGATGTTGTAGGTCTGTTTGAGCGGACCGTACGCCTTGCCGCCAGCGGCGAGCACGATCTCGACATTGAGGGTGCTTCCCGCCGCGCTGAGCGTCGCGGCGCGCCAGACGTCCGCAGGGATCGGATGGCGCAGAAAGTTCGCGCCAGTGGCGAGGAGCGCGGGGCGTGCGTAGGTGCCTTGGTAGTCGAAGTAGGGCGGAGCCGAGAGGTGAATGTAGACGGCATCGAAGGTCCCATTGCTCCCGGCGGTCCACTGAAAGAGCGGAGGGAGCAGATCGAGCGGAAACACCGTTTGGTCGTACGGGTAGAGCATCTTGAGCGACGCGTCCGCGGTCGGCTTGCCCTGCAACGTCGCGATGAGCCCGGTGTCGACTGGACCGCCGAAGCCCTCGCCGCCCACGCCGCCGAGCCCACCTGCGCCGGCGTCGGTGGACGTCATCGTCGCGCCGTTGCCGTTCTGCTGATAGGCGATGTTGATCGTGACGGTCGCCGTCGGCTTCTGACTGCCGACCACGGCTTCGATGGTTTCCACCCCCCCTACCGTACCCGTGGGCGTGAACACGCCATTGGGGTCGATGTAGCCGAGCGACGGATTCTCGACGCGCCACGACGGCGCCTCGCCGCCGGTATTCCCGTGAAGGGTGAACGGGACCGTGGGGAGCGGTCCCGCCGCAGGATTCACGGTAATCGTCGTCGTCGCCGGAGTGACCGTCAGGGTGGTCGAATTGCCACCGTCGAGATTGAAGACGAGCCCGCCCCCGCCACCGCCCCCATCGAGATTTGTACCGCCGCCGCCGGTGCCGGGAGTGACCTTGCCGCCCTTCGACTTCACGTCTCCGGTCGAAGACGAGCACGCCCCCGCGATGCCTCCCGCGACGAGGCTTGCGAGAAACAGTGTGCTGAAAAGGGTCCGCCGCATGGAACCCAATTTATCAGAGCGAGAATATTTCGCGACGTCGAAGCGTCGCGGAAAGCTAATCGCAAAGAGCCAATGTGAGTCGATGTCGTGCTGCTGCGATCGCGCTGATCGCACTGCCATCTCGGTTGGCGATCGCGCGAGGTCGCATCGCGATGATCGATGGATGACGAGAGAGTCTCCTCTGCGAGACGAGCACGCTTCGCGCGCACGTGAGTCGTGCAACCATCCGACCGATGTTGCGAAGGAAATTTCCGCGGCGGTGAAGCTTCTTTCACATTCGGATCGAGGGGCACAACGCCTCGACGAATCGACGCGTTCAACGAGCTCCGCGCGCGTTTCTCCCTGCCTTGATTTTGCATCAACTGGTGACTGTGTCCGTCAGGGTGCTCGTTTCATCGGCTTCTCATCGCCATGAGTGTCGCATAGCCGCCCACATCGTCGCGGGTCGTTCGACCGATCTGCGCGCTCGTTCGTCGCCGCGCCCGAGCACTCGCTGAGTCTCTCACCCAGGGACGGGTGTGAACATTGGAGGCGTTTCATGAATCAGCTTCGAACCTTTGCTTTGGCAATTTCGATGACGTCGATATCGACGCTCGTCTTCGTCGGCTGCGGCGGCTCGTCTTCGACGACCGGCGGTAGCGGCTCGAACACCGGAGGCAGCGGCCTCATCGATTCGGGTTCCCCGCTCGGCTCGGGTGGCTCGGGCGGCGCCGTGTCCGTTGGCTCCGGAGGCGTCGTCGGTTCCGGCGGCGGGGTCGTGGTCGGCTCCGGCGGCGGAGTCACCGTCGGTTCGGGAGGCAGCATCACCGGAGGCGGCGGCACGGCTTCCGACTCGGGCCCCGGCGGAACGACCGGCGGCGCGACCGGCACCGGCGGAACGAAGGCGACCTCGTGCACGGGATCCGGCGATTGCACGGCGCCGACGCGCTACTGCGACACGACGACGAACAGCTGCGTCGCGTGCCTGGGCAATGCGAACTGCGCGAACACCAATCGACCGATCTGCGACATGACGACGCACGCCTGCGTCCGCTGTACCGCCGACACCGATTGCGCCATGAATCGGAACGCGCCGTTCTGCGACACGACGACCAACACTTGTGTCGCCTGCGTGACCGACGCGAACTGCACGACGATGGGCGATGTCTGCAACCCGACGTTGCACACCTGTCAAGCCAAGTGCACGGCCAACACCGGCTGTCGTGCCCCCCTCGCCATCTGCGACACGAGCACCGGCGTTTGCGAGGAGTGCGCGACCAATATGGATTGCGCGAACGTCCCGAATCGCAATACGTGCACCGCGGGCATCTGCTCCTGCAGCTCCGGACTCGCCGATTGCAACGGCGTCTGCGCCGACACCAAGACGGACGCGCGAAACTGTGGCGCTTGCGGGACTGCCTGCGGTCTCGGGCAGACCTGCACCGACGGCGCATGCGCGTGCCCGACCGGCGCGACCGCGTGCACCGGCGCGTGCGTGGATCTGAAGACGGACGCGGCGAACTGCGGCGCGTGCGGCACGAAATGCACGGCGACGCAGGTGTGCGACGAAGGCAAATGCGCCGACAACTGCGGCACCGGAGCTGGTGCGCTCACCGAGTGCCGAGCGCGCGGCGGCAACGTCTGCGTGGACACCCAGACCGACGCCGCGCACTGCGGCAGTTGCGCGCGCGCCTGCAATGCCGACCAGCTCTGCATCGCCGGAAACTGCCGCACCGCCGTGCCGGCGACGGGCTGCACCGCTTGTCCTTGCACCACCGAGTGCGCTCGCGTCAGAAACAGCCTCTGCTGCACGATAGCGAACGCGCCGGTGTGCTTCGAAGGGACGGTCTGCCCCTGAAGCCATCTCACTAACCTAACGCGCCCCCCCAATAGCCAGATCCTCGCGGGCGGAGCTTTCACGGCTCTGGCCCGCGGGGACGCTCCTACGCTACTTTCGCGAGAGTCACGAGGCGCTACGACGCGGTGCGCGCGCGTTCGATCACTTCGCGCACACGACGGGTCAACGCTTCAGCGGCGATGTGCTTCGAAAGAAACTCGACCTCGCCGCCGACGATGCCGCGCTCCGCGACGACGCCGCCGCGATCCTCGGACACGTACAGTACGCCGAGGTTCGGCTTGAGTTTCTTCAGCTCGCGCGCGAGCTCGAGACCGCTCGTTCCTTCGAGCGCGACGTTCATGATCGCCAACTCCACGTCCTGAACCCGCTGGCGGACGAGATCGAGGGCCTGCGCTGCGCTTCGCGTCGCGAGCACTCGATACCCCCGCTCGACGAGCGCCTGCTCGAAGTGACGCGCCGTGCTCGCGTCGGCTTCGACGAGCAGCACCGTCTCCCGCGACGGCTTCTTGGGGCCGGTCTTGGCGACGGACTTGAACGTGACTTCGTCGGAGGGCTTGGCGCACGGGAAGTAGAGGGCGAAGGTGGTCCCTTCGCCTATTTTGCTGCGTACGTCGATGTGCCCGCCCGAACGCGAGACGATCCAATACACGCTCGATAGACCGAGCCCGGTTCCACCCGTCTCGCCCTTGGTGGTGAAGTACGGCTCGAAGATCTTGTGCCGAATATCCTCGTCCATTCCATGGCCGGTGTCGCTCAACGAGAGGCGAACGTGGCGGCCGAGCCGCACCCGGGGATGCTCGCGGGCGTAGGCTTCGTCGAGCTCCACGAGCTCGGTTTCGATCGTGATACGCCCGGTGTTGTTCAGCGCATCGCGGGCGTTCACGATGAGATTCATGACTACCTGATCGAACTGATCCGAGTCGATGACGATGTCGCCGAGGCTGGGCGACAGCCGTGTCTCGATCTCGGTATCGTCGCCGACGATCCCGCGAATGACCGGGACGAGGCGCTCTAGCCGCGCGTTGACGTCGAGAAGCTGGCGCTTGCCGAACTCGCCGCGCGAAAAAGCGCCGAGCTGGCGCGTGAGCTCGTTGGCGCGCTGAAGCGCGCTCTCGATGGTCCGGATGTCTTCCCCGACCAGATCCATGGCGTCGGGCGTCTGTGCCATCGCGACGGACGCCATCCGGATCGCCGACAGCATGTTGTTCAAGTCATGCACGATGCCGGTCGCGAAGCGGCCGACCGCGTCCATCTTCTCCGCGGCGCGCAGGTTCTCTTGTGCCTTCTCGCGGGCGCGAAGCGATCGCATCAGCTCGAGCGCGACGGAAACCTGACCGGCGAGAACCGTGAGGACGTCCGCGTCTGCGTCGGTAAAAATGCCCTCGCCGAGCGCGCGATCGAGATACACGATGCCACCGGTCACGTCATCGACGACCAGGGGGACGGCGATCGCGCTGTGACGCGCGGTGGTCGCCGTGTGCGCGCGAGACGCCAAGCCTTCGCTTCCGAGCGCCGCGCCCGCGAGCATCGCTTCCCGCACGACGTCCAACGCCTGGTCGCCCGCGTCGCCGATGTCTCGACCCGCGGCGTCTCGGCCGGCGATGAACTGGATCCCGCGAAGATCCTCCGATTCGGAGGGCGCACCGTCGGTCGGCGGCCGCGCCATCTCGCGCGTGAGGAAGAGAAAGCCTCGCTGCGCGCGCAAGGCCTGCAGTAGCTCGTCGACCACGAGACGCGCCTGCTGATCGGGGTCGAGCTCCTGGGCGCGCGCCTGGCTGATCCGCAAGAGCGCGCGGAGCTGCCGGCGGGCTCCCGACGCGCCTTGACCGGGGCTCGTCTCGTCGACGAGGACCGACGATTCGAGCGACATCGAAAGACTCGGGTCGCTGCTGTCGGCCGTCATGCGCGGCACGCGGAGCTCGAACTCTTCGCGCACCCAGAGCGACCGGTAGAGCGAACCGTGCTCGCGCGCCACGGATTCGGCCAGCGTCGCCTGATCCTGCGCCGCGTCGAGTCGGCCTTGCGCGCGCAGCATGTGGGCTCGACCACGATGCACGGCGTAGAGCACCCACGGCGCCGTCTCGGAAATGGCGATCCGCTCGGCGTTCGCGAAGGCGATCTCGGCCTCGCCGTGTCGGCCCCGAAACCAATGATCGTAGCCTTCGAGGGCAAAAGCGTGCGCTTGGACGAGGGGGATGCGGGCCGCCGCTTTCAGATCCGCGAAGGCGCGCGAGAGGTTCGCGAGCGGTTCGGCCCGCGCTTCCGGCTTCGCCCGAAGACAGGTGTGCAGGCGCGCGTGTGCGACCTGCACGTAGTAGGACGCCAACATGATGTGCGCGCGTTTCGGGTTCTTTCCGAACTTCTCGAACTCGGCGACGAGCGCCTCGAACGCCGGACCGAGGTCCATCTTCTCGGTGTACTGCTTGATTCGAACCGCGAACGTCACGGAGTAGGACGCGCTGCTCGGGGGAAGGGCGACGGTGGCGCGTTCGAGTCGATGAAGCAGAGAGCGCGCGCCGCGTTCGCGCCCGAGCGCGGTCAGCGCCGCGCGGGCGGACAGGAGAAGGAAATCCGGAACGACGGGCGCGCCGTCGTGTTGATTGATGCGATCGATGGCGCGACCGAGGGCGCGCCACGCTTCCTCGTCGCGTCCGCGAATGGATTCGAATTCGTAGATCGAATAGCTGACTTGACTGAGCTCGCCGAGTTCACGCCAATGGCCGAACTCGTTGACGCAACGATTCCCCGCGTCGATCGCTTCCTGGATCCGCCCCGCCCAGGCCGCGATGACGTGGTGTAGCTGGAGCGCGTGGGAAGAAACGACCGGGTCGTTGAGCTCGCGTGCTATTCGTTCGGCGCGCGCCACGTAACTCGCGCCGGCTCTCTTGAAACCAGAGACGGTGAGAAGGAAGGCATACGCGAGATAGCTCTTCGCGAGCGCCGCGGACGAGCCGAGCCGCTCGGCGGGCTCGAGCGCGCGCAACGTCGCTGGGATCAGACGAGCCGGCTTGTCGCCGGAAAATGCGATGCGACCCGCCTGGTAGTAGAGCGCACAGAGAATTTCGTCGCGACTCCTCGATACCGGGTCGGCGATGCGAGGGGCGCGAATTCGACGGCGACCCCAGGTGACCGCGCTCGCGAGCAGATCGAGCGGGGCCTCGCGCGGCGGCTTCTCTCCCAGCCGCTCGAAGGCGGCATCGAGGGCGACCCATGCTTGCTCGGTGTCCAGCTCGAGCACGTGAAGGACTGCGATTCGACCGTAGGCAGCGGCAACGGTGAACGGCTCGGTCGTCTCGGCGAGTACCCGGCGAAAATCGACGAGCGCTTCGTTCAGCGATCCGATGCGCAATCGCGCCTCGGCGAGCTGGAGCCGGACCGCCGCGGAGAGAAGCGTTCCAGCGGTCGCGAGCGCACTCTCGGCCGCTTCGAAAAAGACGATCGCGCGTTCGTTGTCGAAGCGCTTCAGGGCGGCGCGCCCCGCCGCGATGTTGGCCGCAGCGGAGCGCGCGGAGGTCTTGCCGGGAACCCCGGCGGCGTAGTGGAACGCGAGTCGATAAATGGGGTCGGCGTCGGAATCGGCCGTTGTGGGGGCGTCTCCGCGCAGGAGACCGCTCGAGCTCACCCGACCTTGCTCGATCTCGAAGCGGAGCTCTCCGGACCCCGCTCTCCGAGCTTCCTTCTCGTCGAATACTTCCGCGATGCGCTGGTGAGTGAGCTGCAGAAGGCCGGGGTCCGCAGCTGCGAGCAAGACGTCGCGCAAGGTGTGGTGGATGAATCGGAACCCGGCGTCGCCCGCGGGTTCGATCAGCTGCGCCCGCTGAGCGTCGCCCAGCATCGCGGCCACCTCCTGGGTCGACGCGGTGCTCGCGGCGACGAGCAACTCCTCTTCGAAGCTCACGCCGAACGCAGCACCGACGGTGAGGAGCGAACGCGTGGCAGGCTCGAGCGAGTCGATGCGCCGCCGGAGAAGGCTCGCCGTCTCGCGCGGAAGATGCATCCGAGTGAGGGCGTCCGCGTCGAGCAGCCATTTGCCCCAAGACGGCAAGAGGACTGCCTCGTCGACCAGGGTGCGCACCACCTCGAGAGCCCGGAGCGGCGTGCCGTCCGACAGGCGGAGAATGGCTTGCTCGACCGAGCGATCGAGCACTTGCGCGCCGAGATAGCTCCGCGTTATCTGGAGCACTTCGTCGTCCGAGAGCCCGCCGACGTCGAACGTCGTCACCGGCGACGTGATGGTGTCGGTGAAGCGAGCGAGATCCGCGGGCTCGGTACTCCTCGCACCGAACAGGAACAAGGTCCGGAGACCGCGCACGTGGTTGGCCGCGCGAGACAGCACGCGGCGGCTCGAGGCGTCGAGCCACTGCACGTCGTCGACGAAGACGACCACACCGCCGAGGGTACGCAGCAATCGATCGACGAACTCCGCGACGCTCTCGGCGAACGCTTGCTCGGCGTTCTCCGAGGTGGTGACCGCGGGCGCGTCGTGAAAGAGGCGCGCGAGGGCCGGCGACAGGAGCCGGAGCAACGACCCGAGGTCGCCGGCGATCGTGCGCACGTCGGCGAGCGCTCGAGCGCGCTCTGCCGCCGGCAATCTCTCCACGTCGCGCAAGTAGCCGTCGACGAGTTGGCGCACCGCCGAGAACGCCCGGGGATCCCTCGGGTGACAGGAGGCGGAGAGCACGGGAACCGCGGCGCCGGCGAGGTCGTCGGCGAACGTGCGCGCGAGCCTCGATTTTCCGATCCCGGGAGGGCCCCGCAAGAAAACGATTTTTCCCGACCGGCGAACCTCGGCCCACACCCGGCGCAATCGATCGAGATCCGGCTCGCGTCCGATCAACGGCAATCGCCGATCGGCGGTGCGGGGCCCGCTGCGCCGCAGCGACGACGACACGCCCTTCTCCTCCGCGAGCTCGGTCAGATCGGCAAGGAGGCGGGCCGCGGTGGCGTACCGTTCGGGCGACGCGGGAACGACGAGCCGCCCGAGCACTCGTCCGAAGGCGGCGCTCACCCCTCGCGCCACGAGAGCGGCTTCGAACGTCTCGGGCGTGACGGTCGCGTCCACGTCGCGCGCCCCCAGGCAGTCGAGCAAAACCAGGCCGAGCCCGATCAAGTCGACGCGCGAGTCGGCGAACGTCACGTCGACGGCGGAGACCTCGACCGAGGATTGCTCGCGGTCCGCTTTCGTCCATTGGACGAGTGACGCCGAACCGAGATCGACGAGACGCGCCGCTCCGGTCACGGCGTCGAAGACGATGTTGCGCGGCGTGACGTCCCGATGAACCAGCCCCGCGGCGTGAATCGCGTCGAGCGCGCCGGCGATCTGCGCGCCGAGAACCAGGACTTCCGCTTGGTCCAACCGGCCGCGCTTCAGGCGCTCGAGCAACGTCTGCCCCGCGGCGAGCTCCATGATGAGATACGGCATGCCGTCCGCGCGGCCCACCTCCATCACCGACGGCAACGCCGGATGCCGCACTCGAGCGAGCGTCACTGCCTCGCGGAGAAATCGCCGATAGCCGAGCTCGCGTTCGGCGTCGGTCGCCGCTCGGCGCGGCAACTTGACGGCGAACTCGTGGCCGTCGCGCGAACCGCGCAAGACGACGCTGTAGGCGCCACGACCAAGCTCGGGCCCCAGCTCGACTCGGGGTATCGTGACCGCCACCATGCGGACTGTCGACGTTACTCGCTCCGTGGCGAGTCGCAAGCCGACCCCGCCTATCGACTCACGCGATCGGATGAACGGAGATGTCGCTCAAGTGCGCGCCATCCACTAGAGGATGCGACGCGCCGAACCAGAGTGGGATTTCGTCTTCGGGAATCGCTCGGACCGCCGAGAGTCCGGAGCGGAACCAATCGGGGGTCAAGTCTACATAGCCTCGCCTCGGGTTTCGCGCCCGTTCCGTCGCGAACACGTGGAGTCCCTGATGGTTTCCCGCTAGCCATTGTTCGACCCGTCGGTTTCCGTCGGACGCGAGAAAGTAGTCTTGATGAAAGTCGGGAGTCGGCGCGGCGTCCGGTGCTCGATCGGAGCTCGCTTCGCCGAATAGAAAGCCGATTCGTTGAAGACATTCGAGCGCCGCCGAAGCGACCGCTTCACGCCGCGTCGGGCGCGCCGAAAACCCGAACGAGAGTGGTGCTCCGCCTTTCGGCAACGCGAAGACCCCGCACACGACCCCTCCCTCGGAGTTGCCGAAGGCGCTCGCGCGAACGTCGTAGTGCTCTCGAAGCGCAACGGGGAACAGACCCGGTTCGACGTCCGCACTCTGTGGCAGGAGCTCGCCGTACCAAGAACGAAGCACGCGATCTCGCTCGATCAGCTCCAGGCGCGCGCGATTCGCGGCGAAACCGAAACTGGGGCCCACCGCGACGCCGTTCGAGCGGGCCCAGCGCCATTCGTCGGGCGTCGGACTCGTCGGAAACACTTTCCCGAACGGCGCGATTCCGGTGGGTGTCCCCGTTTCGTCGACCAACACGAATCGCGACGGCGCGCGTTCGATCGCTTCGAGGACGGCGAGTCGCTCGAGGAGCTCGAGGTACGCCCGCTCGACCGGAACCTCGACCGTCGAGGCAGCGCTCCCCGTGACGCACTCGCCGTCGACGTCGACCGCCACGCCCGCGAGATGGATCGTCGCTCCGTCGATCTTCGCATCGTCGACGCACCACTCGACGGTTCCGAGATACGGCGGCGCGCCGAATCGCGACGCGAGCGCCGCGACGTCGGGAGAGCGAAGCGCTTTCACGCGGCCTCGCACAGTTCGTCGTAGAAGGCGGTGACCCGCCGCATGGTGTCCCGAAGCATGACGCGGAGCGCCTCGTGGCGACGTTCGTCGAACACCAAGGCGTCGATTTCCTTGCACCCCACCGCGACGTGGTCGCGATCGAGCTCCACGTGGTTTCCGACCGCGGTCATCGCGTCGGTGGGAACGCCGCAATAGCGGGCGAACGCACCGATGAGATCCGGGCCGAACTTCACGGTGAAGTACTCGGCGAAGAGGATGTACGGCAGATAGAGGAACGGGTCTTTCTCGATCGCCGCGCGGGTGTTCTTCGTGATCTTCACGATGCCTGGCGCAGGCTCTTGAATCGCCGCGACGCCGAACACTTGGGCGAGCTTCGCGATGTCGGCCTCGGCCCAGGCCGCGTGCCCCTGCTCCTCCTCGAACTTGTGCTCGAAATAACGCGCCAGCTCGATTTCTCCGACGGCGAGGGCCCGCTCTCGCGCGAGCTCGAGATGCACCGGTGTTTGCGTGAGCAGATAATGGATGCTCGCGAAGTAGCGCCCGATCGCGGACGACGGGAGCTTCCCGGTCCGTGCCTCGCGAAGGAGTCGGCTCTCGCGGCGCGACACCGCAACGTAGTCGTCGATGTCGTTCTTCAGTTGCTCGCTGAACATGTGGGTCGTCCTTGAGATTTCGGTACTACGGGCCGTCGGTCTTCCGGGGCCGATGCCCCCCCTCGAAGATGTCTTGCTTGGTGACGCCGGAGAGCGTGGTGTGCACGCTCTCCGGCGGAAACACGGATCAGAAGCAAAAGCGGGCGAACTTCTTGTTCATGACGAGCTCCTTTCTACGCTGTTGAATAGGTCGACCTTAGACGGCGCTCCGCGGACGGAGCGGAAACGCCGCACCGCCGCAGAACGCGCGCGTGAAAATGTCGCCGCACGGCACGCTCAAGAAGCGCGTCATGCGGATGAGCGCGCCCCACCGTTCGGTAAGCACGGTACCGGTGACGTTGAACGACAATGCCGTGAGCATGCCGAGCATCACGGCGTTCGACGGCAACGTCTCGATCTCGACGCGCTCGAGCCCGGCGCGCTCCAGCTCGCCGATGAGCACGTCGAGGCAGCGGCTCGCGATGCCGCGCCCCTGACGGTTCGGCAGCACGGCGACGGAGCGGATGTAATAGGTGCTCCAGTCCACCGGGTTGCCGATCACGAGCCCGACGGTCTCTTCTCCGTCGCGAAGCTCGAAGAAGTCTCCGGCGACGCGATAGAAGTGTTCCTTGTGTGGGCTCGACGGAGCCGACGCGAAGAGACTCTGCGCATCGTGGTGGAAGATGTCGGCGTAGTGAGCCCGCACGAAGGGCATCGATTCTTCGAACGTGCTCGCGTGGAGGGTGACGCCGTCGTCGGTGACCGTGAGCGGGAGCCGCTCGCGCCAATCGAGCCCCCACAGCATCTGGCTCAGACTCGTCTTGCGCCGGCGCTTCGGTTCGGTCCCTTTGCGGACCAATCGAATCTCGGAGTCCCGGCGGCGCTCGTCTCGGTCGTTCGGTGCTTCAGCTCGGTTCGTTGCCACGACCGATGAATAGGCGCACTCGACCCAATTGGCCAAATTTTCTCTTTAATCTCCGGTAGATAGCCACTTTTTGGCGCCATGGATTCCTTTACGTTTTTGGCGACGCCTTTCAAAGGAATGGCGGAGAGCGCCACTGCGGGTGTTTCAAAATGCAACGTGGTTCTCGAGCGCTACGAGCGCCCGTCAGCGGAAGTACGACTTTGTGCGCAAGAGTAGTCGTCGCCGTCTTGCGTAAAGGATCCCTTTACGTGATCGACGTTACGAGGCCCGTGCGTGCGCCATAATCGCGATAGGGAAGGGATGTGATGGGGCCGCCCCCATTTCCGAAGGCATGAGTGAACCCTCGCCGATCAGGATTCTGATTGCCGACGACCACGCCGTAGTCCGTGCCGGACTCCGCTCTTTTCTGAATCGTCAACCCAACTTAGTGGTGGTCGGCGAAGTCGGTACTTCGGCGGAAATGCTCGACGGAGTTCGACAGCTGAAACCCGACGTCGTCATCGCCGATCTTCGGATGCCCGGTGGCGGCGTGCTCGAGACCATCCGGACGCTGTCGGTCGAAATTCCGGAAGTTCGCGTCATCGTCTTCACCGGGTACGACGACGTCGCCGACGCCGTGAGCGCATTTCGAGTGGGAGCGGCCGGCTACGTATTGAAGCAAGCGCCGGAAAGCGACTTGCTCGCCGCCATCGGCCGAGTCCGTAGCGGAAGAAGATACGTCGATGATCCGCTCGCTGCGCGGATGATGCAGGAGATTCTCGATCTGCCGCCACTGGACCAGGGAACGCCGACCGAGCTCCTGAGCGATCGCGAAGCCGCCGTGTTGGCGCTGATGGCGCGCGGCTACACGGGGCCGGAAATCGCCGCCGAGCTCGGTGTGCGTGTGGGAACCGTCGAGAGCTACCGTCATCGAATCAGAAAGAAGCTCGGACTCCGCTCGCGCGCCGAGGTGACCGAGTTCGCGCGACGCTCGACCTTCAAGCTTCCCGAGCGATAGCGACATTCACCTTCATGCACGGGAGAACAGGGAACGAGCGTGAACGCGTCGTCGACGCGGCTCGGCTCGCTCCTCTTAAGTAACCGCGAGCTCCATCCGTAAAGGTGCGCGGCGAGCCGCAAGATCGTTCCGCGCTCACGACGGACGCGAACGATGGAGGATGCAGCGTTCGCGCGTTTCGTGAGAGGATGGAGAGTGGTGGACTGCGCGTGCTCCGCGGTCCGTCGCGTCCGAGGAGTCCTATGTCCATCGTTCCCCGTGTCGTCTCGGCGCGCTCGCCGCGTCGTCTCAGCTTATTGCTCGCTCTCGGATCTCTCGGGGTGGCCGCGCCGTTGCTGGTGAGCGGCGAATCGCGCGCCCAATCAACCGACGTTTGCCGGAGCCCGGACCCTACGAAGTGGCCCGCGTCTTCGAAGCCGTACTTCATGCTCGCCATCGACACGTCGGGCAGCATGGTCAGCTGTACCGATCTGGCGAACGCCGGAACCGACACCTGCAAGAGCGGTGCGACCCCGAACTCGTGCGGCCTCACGCCCACCCGCTTGAACGACGCGAAGTGCGCGGTGCGGCACACGGTGCAGGCGTTCTCCGGCGAAGTGAACTTCGGCCTCGCGACGTACGCCCGCATCTTACACGGCTGCAGCGCCGGCGCCGTCATTCCGACCTGTACGACGGCCAACGGCACCTGCGCGGGCGGCCAAGCAGAGCACTACTCGGGCAACGGATGCGCGGTCTCGGACTTCGCGAACCCAAACGGAACAGCATCGTGCGGGAACAGCCCCGATTGCGCCGGGCCGAGCGCGAACAACGCGCAGATCTACAACGCGCAGACGATCAACGGCATCACGCTCCCCGCCGACAACTGGCGGAACGGCGGAAACATCGTCGTGGACATGTTGAAGGACCCGACGTGGAGCCCGACCACCTCTCCGCCGAGCAACACGCCGACCCTCCTCGAGTGGGTCGACAACCGGACCGACAATAGCCACGAGATCTTCGCGGACGGCAGCACGCCCCTCGAGGGCATTCTGCGGACGGTCCATCAGTACTACGCCGCCGGCTGGTCGACGGGGTGGACGGACGGCACCTACTGCGCGACGGGCGGCCCGACGATCGACCACCCGAGCCCGATCGACGCCACGAACGATCGTGTGTGCAGGAGCCTCAACGTCATCCTGGTCACCGACGGAGACGAGACGTGCGGCGGCACGCCGGCGAACGCCGCTCAGGCACTGAACACGGTCGGCGTTCTGATCCAAGGGACGCGAGTCCCCGTGAAGACCTACGTGATCGGGTTCGCCGGCGCGACAAAATCGTCGCTCGACGCGATCGCGGACCGCGGCGACGACGGCCTCGCCAACAGCTCGGCCACCTCGTTCACCGCCAACAACGAGGTGACGCTGGCGCAGTCGCTCTCGGGGATCATCAGCGGCTCGGTGAGCCCAGAGGTGTGTGACAACCAGGACAACAACTGCAACGGCTGCGTCGACGAAGGCTCGAAGGTCTATTGCGACCGCAACCGAACCGCGACGCCGCTCCCGACGCTGCAATCGGGAACGCCGACACCGACGTCGTCGATGTGCTGCACGGCGACGACCCCTGCTCTGCGCACGGCCTGTCTCGCCGCGTACTCCGCGAGCATCACGACGAGCTCGCCGCAAGGAAGCCCGTGGTTCTTGCCGTGTTGGGACCCGAGCACCGACGGCACCAACATCAGCACGAAGTGGCTCTGCACCGATCCCGGCGAGATCTGCGACAACAAGGACAACGACTGCGACGTCGAGGTCGATCCTACGCAGAGCGATTTCTCGACCAACACCGTCGACGAGCAGCAGCTGAAATGCGGCTCGCCGGCGCATTGTCCGTTGAACGAGACTTGCAACAATCAGGACGACAACTGCGACGGCATCACCGACAACGCCTCGGGCAGCGGCGTGCCGTTCTCGGCGTGTCCCAACAATTGCCAGCCGACGCAAGAGCTCTGTAACGGCTGTGACGACGACTGCGACGGCATCGCCGACAACGGCATCGCCGACATCGCGTGTGGGTTTTCTCCGCCCGCCAATTGCGCGGGGACCGAGTCGTGTCCGGCCGTCGCCGTCGCAACGCCGGGCGGGTGCATTCCGGGGGTCACCAAACCCGGCAAGAGTCAGTACACCGCGTGCAACAGCAAGCCGGCGTCGACCGATTCGACGTGCGACGGCATCGACGACAACTGCAACGGCGTGATCGACGAGGACGCGCCGCCGGTCGCGTGTACGAACGGACAGCCGAGCCTCGTGTACCAGGACACCTTCCCCGCGAGCCAATGCGTGAGGGGCTTGCAGGCGTGCCACGGAACGACGTGCGTCGGCTGGATCGGCCCCTCGGCGGAGATCTGCGACGGCATCGACAACGACTGCAACGGCAAGATCGACGACAACGTCACCGGGGTGAACAACGACTGCGGCACGACGACCGGCATTTGCACGAAGGGCAAGACGGCTTGCGTCGGCGGCGCCATCGTGTGCCAGGGCGGCACCCAACCGCAGCCGGAAGTCTGCGACGGCGTCGATAACAACTGCAACGGACAGACCGACGAGCAACCGCTCGCCGACGGACCGACCGCGCCGGGATGCTGGACGGACCCTGGAAGCACCTGCACGTTCACCGGCGCCAAGAATTCTCTCACCTGGACGCCGCCCACGGGCGCGACGTGCTCGGCCGCCGGCACCTTGGGCAGCCCGTGTCAGGTCGGGTCGCTGGTGTGCCTCGGCGCCTCGGGGTGGGCCTGCCAAAATTCGAAGGATCCGTCGACCGAGGTGTGCGACGGCATCGACAACAACTGCAACGGACAGATCGACGAGAACAACCCCGGCGGCGGCGGTACCTGCGGCTCCGGCACCGGCGCTTGCAAGCCTGGCACGCTCGCGTGCGTGAGCGGCAAGGACATTTGTCAGGGCGGCACCGGGCCGACCGCGGAGGTCTGCGACGGCATCGACAACGACTGCGACGGCACGGTGGACGACAACATCCCCGGCCTCGGCCAGGTGTGCGGCTCGAATACCGGGACGTGCAAGGCGGGCGTGACCGCCTGCGTGAGCGGCGGAATCGTCTGCCAGGGCGAAGTGAAGGCGTCGCCCGAAATTTGCGACGGCAAGGACAACAACTGCGACGGCCAGATCGACAACAACCCAGTCGACCAGCCTGCGGCGGTCGGCTGCTGGAACGTGCCGGGAACGACGTGCTCGGGTGGCGGCAAGACCTGGAGCGCCCCACCGAACGCAACGTGCACCGGACTCGGCACGCTCTCGGCGCCCTGCGCGCCCGGCACGCTGGTTTGCAGCGGAGCGAGCGGCTACGTCTGCACGGGCGGCGTGCTTCCGAGCACGGAAGTGTGCGATGGCGCCGACAACAACTGCAACGGACAGGTCGACGATGGAAACCCCGGCGGCGGCGGCGTCTGCGGACAGAGCAGCGTCGGCACCTGCAAGCTCGGCACGACGAACTGCGTCGCTGGCCAGCTCGTTTGCCAGGGCGACGTCGGGCCAGGCACGGAAATTTGCGACGGCCTCGACAATAACTGCGACGGCCAGATCGACAACGGCGTCACCGCCGGCGTCGGCAACGCTTGCGGTTCGAGCACCGGCGTTTGCAAGAAGGGCGTCACCGCGTGCGTCGGCGGCGCGATCGTCTGCCAGGGCGGCGTGACCGCCGGCACCGAGGTGTGTAACGGCCTCGACGACGACTGTGACGGCGTGGTCGACGACAACGTCACCGACGCCCCCGCGGATCCCGGATGCTGGACCAACCCGGGGAACACCTGCACGTTCAGGAACGTCTCATGGAGCGCGCCCGCGGGCGCGACGTGCTCGACGATCGGGTCGCTCTCGACGCCGTGCAAGACCGGCAAGCTCGTGTGCGCCGGTTCGACGGGCTGGGCGTGTCAGGGAAGCGTCGGACCCGGACCGGAGGCATGCGACGGCCTCGACAACGACTGCAACGGCCAGGTCGACAACGGAAACCCCGGCGGCGGAACCACCTGCGGCTCGAACGTGGGCGCGTGCAAGTCCGGCACCTTGAATTGCGTCGGCGGCACGTTGCAATGCAACGGCGGCACCGGGCCGAGCGTCGAGGTGTGCGACGGCATCGACAACAACTGCGACGGCCAGATCGACGAACCCGGAAACCTGGTCGGCGTGGGTCAGATCTGCGGCTCGAGCGTCGGCACCTGCAAGGCGGGCGTCACCGCGTGCGTGAACGGCGGGGTCGTGTGCGTGGGCCAGGTCTCGCCGTCCCCGGAGATCTGCGACGGCAAGGACAACAACTGCAACGGCGAGATCGACGAAAACCCGACGGACGGCCCGAGCGACCCGGGGTGCTGGAACGACTCGGGCACCGGCTGCTCGTTCTCGACCCTCAAGTGGGCTCCGCCCACGGGGGGCACGTGCACCGGACTCGGCACGCTCACCGCGCCGTGCTCCGCCGGCGCGATCGTCTGTCAGAACGGCGGCTGGCAGTGTCAGGGCGGGAAGCTGCCGGGCACGGAAATTTGCGACGGCGTCGACAACAACTGCAACGGGCAAGTCGACGACGGCGATCCCGGCGGCGGCGGCACCTGCGGCTCGTCGAACGTCGGTCAATGTAAGTTCGGCGTCCTGCATTGCGCAGGTGGCCAGATCGTTTGTCAGGGCGAGATCGGACCGTCGAGCGAGCTCTGCGACGGCATCGACAACGACTGCAACGGCACGGTGGACGACAACGCGCCGGGCTCCGGCCGCGCGTGCGGCTCGAACCTCGGTTTGTGCACGAAGGGCACGACGGCGTGCGTCGGCGGCACCTTGCTCTGTCAGGGCGGCAAGCAGCCGTCGGTCGAGGTGTGCAACGGACTCGACGACGACTGCAACGGCATCATCGACGACGGAACCCTCGGCGACGCACCGACCGACCCGAGCTGCTGGAACCTCACCGGCAACTCGTGCAGCTTCGAGAACGCGACCTGGGATCCGCCCCCGGGCGCGACGTGCACGGGCCTCGGCCAACTCTCGGCGGCTTGCCAGCTCGGCAAGCTCAGGTGCGCGGGCACGAACGGCTGGCAATGCATCGGCGGCAAGCTGCCGCAGCCCGAGACGTGCAACGGCCAGGACGACGACTGCAACGGCGTCGTCGACAACGGCGACCCCGGCGGCGGCGCGACCTGCGGCATCGCGGTCGGACAGTGCACGATGGGCCTCCAGCAATGTCAGGGCGGCATCATCGCGTGCGTCGGCGGACAAGGCCCGACCAAGGAAGTCTGCGACGGCAAGGACAACGACTGCGACGGCCAGATCGACAACGGCATCCCGCTCGGCGCACCGTGCCAAATGCAATACGACACGACGGCGTACCCCGGCGATCGCACGCAGGGCGCGTGTCGACCCGGAGCGCTCGCGTGCGATCCGGCAGGAAGCGGCAAGCTCATTTGTCAGAACGGCGTCGGTCCTTCGCCGGAAGTGTGCGACGGCGCCGACAACGACTGCGACGGGAAGATCGACGAATCGGGCGCTGCGCCGGACGGCGTGGACGGCACCGTGAATCCGGCCAATACCGCGCAGAAAATCGGCGACGTGTGCGGTCAAAACAAGGGCGAGTGCAAACCCGGCGCGCTCGGCTGCGTCGGTGGTCAAGTCGCCTGCGTCGGAGGTCGAGAACCGCAGCCGGAAGTCTGCGATTGCCTCGACAACAACTGCGACGGCCAGGTCGACGAAGCTCCGGCGGCCGGCTCGACCGCTCCGCCCGTGTGCGGCGCCGGCACCGCGTGCGTGAAGAGCGGCACGGTCTGCGAGTGCGCCGGCAAGTGTGGCCAAGGCGAATTCCCTTGCCCGACCGGCACCGACTGCAAGCTGCTCGGCCTCTCGAGCGACCCGACGGAAACGGCGCAGTACTGCGTGTCCGATCCGTGCGGCGATTGCTCGACGAAGAAAGTCACCACCACGGCCGGCGGCGTCGAGTGCGGCCCGGCCGGCACGGTGGACGCGAAGGGCAACGCGGTTCCCGCGTGCACCTGCAAGGGGCTCGCCGGATGCCACGGACCTTGCTTCTCCGTCACGTGCGATTCGGGGAACGCCTGCGTGCTCACCGGGCCCTTCGCCGGCGAGTGCCGCTCCGGAAGCGACTGCAGATTTTTTGGGTGCCCTTCGGGTCAAGCGTGCAACGCGGGAGCGTGCGTGCGCGACCCGTGCAACCCGAACCCGTGCACGGCGGGTCAGGAATGCAAACCGACCCCGAGCTTCGACAAGGCCCGCTGCGTGGCGAGCTGCGCGAACGTGACGTGCGCGGCAGCGACGACGTGCGTCGAAGGAACGTGCGTCCCAACAAGGTGCGCCGCGGCGTGTCCCGCCGGGCAATACTGTTTGCCGGGCCAAGGCGACGGCGGCGGCGCGTGCGGCAAGAGTCGCTGCGCCAGCACCACCGGGACGCCAGCGTGCAGTGACGGCTCGACCTGCGATCCGCTCACCGGCGCCTGCGGAAACGATCCGTGCGCGGCGGTGGCGTGCCCGGGCAAGCAAGTGTGCGTCGCCGGTGAATGCCAGAACCCGCCGGTCGTCGGAACGGGCGGCGCGGGCGGAACGTCGGGAAGCGGCGGCACGACCGGCGCGGGCGGCGGAACGAATGCCGGCGGCGCCGGTGGCACGAATCACACCGACGGCGGAACCACCGGTGGAACGTCGAACGCAGGCGGCGCGAACGCGGGCGGAGCGCTGGTCAGCGCGGGCGGCAAGGGAACCCCGTCCGACGAAGCCATCGGGCTCGCGACGGGCGGCGGCGGATGCCGTTGCGATCTTCCGGATCGCGGCGCGTCGTCGCGGAACGCACTCGCACTCGGCGGGCTCTTGCTCGCGGGGCTAGCGACCAGACGTCGCCGCGGCGCGCGAGGAGGTGTCCGATGAACACCCTTCACCGACTCGCGGATCCGATGAACACCGTGCGCCGATTCGCCTGGCTCGTCGTCCTCTTGTTCGTCGCGCCGGCGTGCACGACGAACGGCTTCTGCTTCGCCAACTGCGAGACCGCGCCCCCACCCGAGCATGATGGAGGCCCCGGGACGCACATGGAGGGCGGGACCATCTTCCCGCCCGATACCGGCACGACGTGCGTCGGGTTCGGTTGTCCCCCGCCGCCGAGCGAAGGCGGCACGTCGATGTGCACGCCGACCAACGGCGGCGTCGAGATTTGCGACAATATCGACAACGACTGCGACGGCAAGATCGACCAGCCCGGCGACGGAACGACCGGGATCGACTTTTCCGATCCGCTCCACTGCGGCAATTGCGCCACCGATTGCATCGGCACGCTCACGCGCGTGGTCACCCCGGTCTGTCACCCGCCCGCAACCGGGCTCGGCAAGACGGCCGGCACTTGCGACTACTCGGGTGGCTGCGCGCCGGACTACTACGACATCGACGGCAGCGCCGCGAACGGCTGCGAATATTATTGTCCGTGGAACCCGAACGGCACGAACACGCAAGATCTCGGCGGAGCGACGGGCTGCGGCCGTGACGACGATTGCGACGGCAAGATCGACGAAGACGTCAACACGTGCAGCGACGTTCAGAACTGCGGGCTCTGCGGTTTCGCATGCGTGCTTCCTCACGCCACGCCGTCGTGTATCACCACGAGCACGAACGCCGTCTGTGACCGGAGCAACACGCACTGCGGCGTGGCCGCCTGCGACGCCGGTTACGTCGACGCCGACGGCTCCGCCGACAACGGCTGCGAATACCAGTGCACGCCGACCAACGGCGGCGTCGAAATCTGCGACGGCCTCGACAACGATTGCAACCACGAGATCGACGACGCCGACCCCGGGCTCGTCACGAGCGATCCTCGGATCGGCGCGAGCTGCTTCGGCGGCGACAAAGGGCTCTGCATCGATCCGTCGCATCAGGGCGTCGCGAAGTGCATCAACGCCGCCATCCAATGCTGCGACCCGGGCTCGAACAACGTCACGTCGACCAACCCGAATTTCCAGAGCACCGGGCTCGAGAACGGCGTGTGCCGGAGCACCGTCGCGCCCTTCGTCCTCACGCCGGGTGAGGCCGTGGAGACCTGCAACAACGTCGACGACGATTGCAACGGCGTGGTCGACGACAATCCGACGGACGCTGGCGGGATCTGTGGCTCCTTGGTCGGCAGCTGCGTCACCGGAACGAAGCAATGCGTCGGCGGCGCCCTGGTGTGCGTCGGCGGCACCCAGCCGTCGCCCGAGCTCTGCGACGGCAACGACAACGACTGCGACGGCGTGATCGACGGCACGAAGCCGGCGAGCCCGGCGGCGTGCTCGTCCGACGCGGATTGCGCGTCGAGCGCACCGAACGTCATTTGTCTGCCGCTGTCGTCGAATCCGAACGACAAAGGATGCGTCAGGCCCCCGGTCGACATCGCCGATGTGAACGGCGCACCGCTCGTGTGCGACGTTCCCCTGCCCCCTCCGACCGGCATTCCGCAACCCTGTCGTCCCGGGACGATGGCGTGCTTCGGCGGCGTGCCCGTCTGCCAAGGCGCCATCACGCCGCAGCAAGGGACGGACCGCTGCGGCGAAGACACGAACTGCGACGGCCAGCTCGAAAATCAGACCGGCCTCACCAACAACGACCCGCAAAACTGCGGCGCTTGCGGCCACGATTGCGCGACGACCTCGCCGAACGCGAGCTTCGTCTGCAACAACGGCGTTTGCGTCGCGAACGGGTGCGCGCCCGGCTTCATCGAGTGCGGCGGGTCGAACCCGAACGACTGCGAGACCGCGTGCACGTTCACGTCGTCGAACGAGGTCTGCGACGGCAAGGACAACAACTGCAACTGCAAGGTCGACGAACCACCGATCACGCCGCCGTCGGTCATTCAGGCTTGCGGCGTCAGCGCGTCGGCGACCGACCCGGGCTGCACGTCCGCGAAGGTGACCCTCGCCTGCGTGAACGGTGGCTGGCAGTGCACGTTCACCGATTCGCGCTACTGCAACGGGGCGAGCTGCGCCACGACGCCGGACATTTGCGACGGCCTCGACAACAACTGCGACGGCCAGGTCGACGAGGGGTTCAAACCTCCGGCGCTCCTCGTCGGATTCCTCGGCCAAGCTTGCTTCAGCGACGACGGCGAACCGGCCCCGGGTGACGGTCCGTGCCGGACCCAGGGCTCGTTCATCTGCAAGGCCGACGGCTCGGGCACGCAGTGCAGCGCGAAGAAGGACACCAGCAAGGAAACCGCGGAGATTTGCAACGGCGTCGACGACGACTGCAACGGCCTGGTCGACGACAACGTCGCAGCACACGACTCGCGCATCTCGCAAGCCTGCTTCGGCGGAACGAAGGGCATTTGCGCTGCACCCGCGAACGCGGGCACGACCGTGTGCGTGTCGGGCGCGGTGATCTGCGGCGGGACGAACCTGGTGCATCCCGGCGACCACGCCGAGACGTGCAACGGGCTCGACGACGACTGCAACGGCGTCGTGGACGACAACCTCATCGACGCCGGCGGCGCGTGCGGGAGCAGCGTCGGGCAATGCAAGAGCGGCACCATGCTGTGCACGGCCGGCAAGCTCGTGTGCACCGGTAGCGTCGGGGCGCAGCCGGAAATCTGCGACGGCCTCGACAACAACTGCAACGGCCAGATCGACGACAACCCGACCGACGTCGGAACGGCGTGCAACGTGCCGCCGCCGCCGCCGAACGGCGTTTCTCAGCCGTGCAAGGCCGGCGTGTTCGCGTGCATCGGCAGCACGAAGGTCTGTTCCGGATCGATCACGTCGACCCAGCCAACGGACAACTGCAACGAAGACACCAACTGCGACGGCAAGCTCACGAACCAAACTGGCCTGAAGAACAGCGACGTCTTGAACTGCGGCGCGTGCGGCAATAACTGCAACAGCATCGACGCCAACGGCATCTGGTCCTGCCAGAGCGGCGCGTGCGTGCGCACCGGCTGCAAATCGGGCTTCATCGATTGCGACGCCAATCCGAACACTTGCGAGCGCGCCTGCACGTTCCGATCGTCGACGGAGAGCTGCAACGGCATCGACGACGATTGTAACTGCAAGATCGACGACAACGTCCCTCCGGCGACCGCGGTCCAGGTCTGCGGCGTGAGCCCCGCCGCGACCGATCCGGGCTGCGCGGCCACGACGTCGTGCGTCGCCGGCGCGTGGAAGTGCGCCTTTGCCGGCGGCTACTGCGCGAGCGGCAACTGCAGCACGTCGCCCGACGTCTGCGACGGCAAGGACAACAACTGCAACGGCGTCGCCGACGAAGGCTTCAAGCCGCCGCTGCTCACGCAATCATACCTCGGACAAGCCTGCACCACGCCGTCGACCGATGGCCCGTGTCAGGGCACCGGCGCGTACGTGTGCAATGCGAGCGGCGCGGCGACGCAATGCAACGCCACCAAGGACACGACCAAGTCCACCGCGGAAATCTGCGACGGCATCGACAACAACTGCAACGGCCAGATCGACGAAGCCGCCGCCGTCGCTGCCAACGACAGCCGCGTCGGCAAGCAGTGCTTCGGCGGCACCCAAGGCGCGTGCGCCGCGACGGGGCACGCCGGCACGACCGCGTGCGTCGGCGGCGCGGTCTCGTGCCAGGGCGCGAATCTGCTCTCGCCCGGTCAAACGCCCGAGATCTGCAACGGCATCGACGACGACTGCAACGGCGTCGTCGACGACAACCCGACCGACGTCGGCGGCGTCTGCGGCTCCGGCGTCGGCGCCTGCACGCAAGGCAAATTCGCGTGCGTCTCCGGCGCGAAGGTCTGCCAGGGCGCCGTGGGCGCGAAGGCCGAAACCTGCAACGGCATCGACGACGACTGCGACGGCACCATCGACGACAACCTCACCGACACCGGCGGCAATTGCAACGTGCCGCCGGCAGCACCCACTCCGACCGCGCAGTGCCCCGTCGTGGCCGAACCGTGCAAGAAGGGCACGCTCTCGTGCGTCGCCGGAGTACTTCAGTGCCAGGGGTCGGTCACCGCGTCGCAATCGACGCCCGACTCGTGCTGCCAGGACACGAACTGCGACGGACAGCTCACCGGTCAACCGAATCTACTGACCGACGTCGCCAATTGCGGTGCGTGCGGAAACGATTGCCGGACGAAAGGCGGACACGAAGTGTGGTCGTGTCAGGCCGGCGTGTGCACCCCGAGCGCGTGCCAGGTCGGGTTCATCAACTGCGACAGTAACCCGAACGATTGCGAGCGCGCCTGCACGTTCGGCGGCGCCGAGCTCTGCAACGGCGTCGACGATGATTGCAACTGCAAGGTCGACGACAACGTCGCGAGCGTCCCCTCGCCGTCCCAGGTTTGCGGCGTGAGCTCGGCCGCGCAATCGGTCGATGCGCACTGCGGCCCCGGCGACGGCACGAGCGGCGTGCTCGTGACCTGCGCCTCGGGCGCCTGGTCGTGCACCTTCCCGACCGGTTACTGCGACGGGGGAACGCCCGCGAGCTGCTCGACGACCGCCGACAATTGCGACAACAAGGACAACAACTGCAACGGCGTCCTCGACGACAACTACAACAAACCGATCCTCTCGACGGGCTACGTGAACCAGCCCTGCGCGAGCGACGACGGCAAGGCGCCTCCGGGCGACGGCCAATGCCGCACGACCGGCGTGTTCGCCTGCAACACCACGACGTCGACCAAGTGCAATGCCACCAAGGATCTGACGAAGGCCGGGGCCGAGCTCTGTGACGGCATCGACAACGACTGCGACGGCTCGGTCGACGAACCGTTCAGCAACAAAGGGACGAACACGACCTTCTTCGTGAAGCCCGCTGTCGTGCAGGTGTCGCCGACCCTCTTCGTCTATCAATACGAGGCGAGTCGTCCGAGCGCGAAGACGACGTCACCCGGATCCGGCGACGGCTACTGGTGCACGGGTTGCTCGAACAACGTCCCGAACGCACCGACCGGCGCGACGCTCGACAAGACGCCCGCGTGCTCCGTTCCCGGGAAGATTCCGTGGTTCAACGTGACGCCGGTCGAAGCCGAAGAAACGTGTCAGGCAATGGGCGGGTCGGTGTGCGCGACCGCCGATTGGACCACGTCGTGTCAGGCCGGGAGCGCGTGCCAATGGGGTTACTCCACCGCCGGGACGTGCGCCACGCATCCCGCGACGCTGACCGCCCCCGACAACACCATCTACTACGACACCTCGAAGACGCCGTTCTGCAACCTCGGCCCCTACGACTTCGACCTCACCGTCGGCGCACCGAACAGCGACGGTCTCCTGCCGACCAATTCCAGCAAGCTGAACGGCTGCTTCGCGAACCTCGGCGGCGGTCTCTTCGACATCACGGGTAACCTCCGCGAAATCACCAAGCGCGCCGCGAACGACTATCCGCTCATGGGCGGCGCGTTCAACACCCAGTCCGACGACGGCGCGTCCTGCACCTTCAACTTCTACACGGTGCCGACCACGTTCAAGTTCTTCGACACCGGTTTCCGCTGCTGCTTCGCGTCCGATCCGACGAAGTGAGGCCGTTTCGCCGTCGAGCCTCGGCGCCACGTGGCGGGGGCTCGGGCGACGGCGGCTCGATGGTAGAGTGTCCGCCATGGACTCAGGCTCCACCGGCGACCTCCGCGCCGCGCTCGATCGCGTCGCGGCGTACGAGCGCGAAATGCAGCGCACTCTGTTGAATCGCGTCCTTCAGGTGATCGGGCCGAAGCCGTGGTTCGTCGCGATCTATCGGCGGCTCGGACCGAAGATCGATCCGTGGCTCATGCGCGTGACCAAGGGACGGATCGCGACCAAGGTGTACGGATTTCCGACCTTGCTCCTGAACACCATCGGCGCGAAGAGCGGGCAGAAGCGCGTCTCGCCTTTGTTTTATGTGCGCGATGGCGACGCGTTCGTCGTGGTGGGGACGAACTTCGGCACCGAACATCATCCGGCGTGGACGAACAACGTGCTCAAGAACCCGCGCGCCGAGATCGGGGTGGGCGCAGAGACGATCGCCGTGACGTCCGAGCTCGCGGACGAGGCGACGTTCGCGCGCCTGTGGCCGAAGTTCAGCGCCGTGTACGGCGGCTACGACGTGTATCTCGCGAAGCTGACGCACCGCACGCCGCGCATGTTTCTGCTCGCTCCGACGACCCCCTGAGTCGCCTCGAGGAAGCTCCACGACGCCAATGCGAGCGTTTCGTGCGTGAAACGATGGCATGCGAAGCGTTCCGTTTGGCGCGGCCGGGAATGCGTACTCGTAGGTGCCGGTGCGCACGCCG
Source organism: uncultured Polyangiaceae bacterium (assembly GCA_964506835.1). Classification (GTDB taxonomy): domain Bacteria; phylum Myxococcota_A; class Polyangia; order Polyangiales; family Polyangiaceae; genus DASZVB01. Next base: position 104,897 of record CAZDNG010000001.1, on the reverse strand, counting down.
ACGACCGAACACGACCGCCAATGGATGCCGACACGTCGGACAACGGCCCTTCGTTGTCTTCGCGCTCTCTTAAGTTACGATGACAAAATGGCGTTCCCTGTCGTCGACGGCAGAACCGAGGAAGACACACCCCGCAGAGAGCCTGGACTCCTTCGCGTGGTGGGAGCGCGTTACCGCGTCGAGGCCGAGCTCGGCAAGGGTGGGACCGCCACCGTTTACTCCGCGTACGACGAGGTTGCGAAGCGACGCGTCGCACTGAAGCGCGTTCTGCCGCGGAGCAGCGCGAGCGATCACCATCGCGCCGTCGAGCTGTTCGAACGCGAGTTTCACACCCTCGCGCAGCTGGCTCATCCCCGTATCGTCGGGGTGTACGACTACGGCGTCGACGACGAAGGTCCCTACTACACCATGGAGTTCCTCGACGGCGGCGACTTGCAGCAGCTCGTCCCGATCGATTGGCGGAGAGCGTGCGCGTTCGCTCGCGACGTGTGTTCCGGGCTGTCCCTCTTGCACTCGCGCCGGTTGGTTCACCGCGACGTCAGCACGAGAAACGTCCGCTGCACCGCCGACGGTCTCGCGAAGCTCATCGACTTCGGCGCGATGGTCCCCATGGGCCAGAACAAGCACGTCGTGGTCGGAACGCCGCCCTACATCGCGCCGGAGGTGCTCCGGCGAATGCCCCTCGACGCGCGCACCGACCTCTACGCCCTCGGAGCCACGCTTTACTACGCGCTTTCGGGACGCCACGCCTACCCCGCCCGCGCGCTCCAAGACCTGAACGAGCGGTGGTCGTCACCGCCGCCGCGGCCCTCGGATCTTCGCGCCGACATTCCCGCGGCGCTCGACGCGCTGGTCCTCGATCTGTTGCAACTCGACGTCTCCGCTCGACCCGAGAGCGCGGCGGAAGTGCTCGCGAGGCTCGCGGCCATCGACGGCGGAGCGCAGGGCGAGCAGGGGCTCGTCGCGCAGGCCTATCTCGTCACACCCGTGCTCGTGGGGCGGGAAGACGACGTCGCGCTCGCACGACGGAGGACCGAGCGGGCGCTCCAGGGACGCGGTGGCGCGCTCCTCGTGAAGGGTGGCTCGGGCGTCGGGCGCTCTCGATTTCTCGACGCTTGCGTGCTGGACGCGAAGCTCGACGGCGCCACCGTTCTTCGCGCTGACGCCGACGATGCACTCGCCGGAGACTTCGGCGTCGTGAGCGCGCTCGCTCGGGCCGTCGTCGCGGCGATGCCTTCGGTCGCGCTCGACGCCGCGGGGTCGAACCTCGGCGTTCTGGGTCACGTCGCGCCCGAGCTTCTCCGTCACCCCGCGAGCGCCGAACTCAAGTCGTTCGCGACCGCAGAGCACAAGCGCGCCGAGCTCCAGCCCGTGCTCCGCGAATGGCTCGTCGCAATTGCGCGGAAGCGTCCGCTGGTCGTCGTGGTCGACGACGTGCATCGGATCGACGAACCGTCGCTGGCGTTCGTCGCGCTGCTCGGTCAAGGCCTCGGCCAGAACGCGATCAGCGTCATCGTGACGGCCGAGAGCGGCGCTCCCACGACGTCCGCGCCGGCGATGAAGCTCCTCGCCGAGAGTGCGACGCCGATCTCGCTCGGGCCGCTCGGACGGCAGAATACCGAGAAGCTCCTCGCGTCCGTGTTCGGCGACGTCCCGAACCTCGCCCTGGTCGCCGCGCATCTCTTCGAGGTGTCGGCCGGTAACCCGCGCGACACGATGCGCCTCGCGCAACACCTCCTCGAACGCGGCGTCGTCCGCTACCAGGGCGGCGAATGGACCTTGCCCGAACGGCTCGATCCCGCGGACCTCCCCACCAGCATGTCGCAAGCGCTCGACGCACGAGTGCAGGGCCTCTCGCCCGCCGCGCTCGAGCTCGCGGGCGCCGTCGCGCTGTCCGCCGGTCTCGCGATGACCTTCGAGGAATGCCTCGTGCTCACGGGACACGGTCAAACCCGGATCTTGACCGAGAGCCTGGACGAGCTCGTTCGCGCGGAGATCTTCCGGCACGCCGGCAGCTACTACGAGCTCTCGCAACGGACCTGGGCATCGATCCTAGAACCCCAATTCGACGACGAACGGCGCCGGTCGCTCCATCTTCGGATCGCCGCCGTCTGCGAGCGCCGCGAGAGCGATCAGTTTCGCGCAGGACAGCACTTCATCCGCGGAGGCGAGCTCGCGATGGGCGTCGGGGTCCTGGCGAAGCAAGCCGAAGCGCTCGAAGACGGTCTACGTCGAAGCGCCGATGACTTTTCACGGTTCGTGCAATCTCTGCCGAGCAACTGGTTCGAGACGTATGACGAGGCCATCCGGCTCTGCACGGCGCTCGAGCGCCCGCGCAAAGAGGCCTACGTGCTTCGGAGCCGCCTCGTCGCGCTGTGTTCGGTGGGGGGTACCTCCGACAAAGTCCACCGCACCGCGCTCATCACCCAGCTTTCCGAAGAGAGCGGCCTCGCCGATTGGGTGGCGCTCGAAGGCCTCGACCCCGGCACGCGACTCATGACGGCGCTCGGCAAGGCACGAGCTCGCTTCGAATCGCGGCGCGAACACGACCGGGTGCTCGATCCCGCAACGGCGATCCGGCAGCTCGCGCGGACGATGATCCAGGTATCCGCGGTGCTGACCTCGGCGCTCGACGTGGCGGAGAGCCGTCGATTGCCGTCGCTCGCCGGGTTCGTGCCGCTCTCGCCGGCGCTCGGCGTCATCGAACAGGTCGTGGCCGGAATGATCGCGCGAATGACCGGGCGCACCGAGGAAGCGCAGGCGATTTACGCGAAGGTCCTGGCGCGCACCAACGAGCCCGACCACGCCGGCCTCGACGATTCCCATCTCGTCAACATGCGGTTCGCGTTGATGGGCGGCCTCGGCATGATGGAAGCGGGCATGGGGCTCGAGTCGAGCCTCGCCTGGGCGGCACAGATCGAAGCCGAACCGCTGTACCAAGTGAACGCGGTTCAAATCCGCATGCTCTATCACCTCTGGCGGGGTGATGCGCGTGAAGCGGCGCGCTGCAAGCATCAGGTCGATCTCCTCAGGATCCAGCGGAGTACGCGTCAGTTCTTCGAGGGGACTCACTTGATGTGGCAGATCGTGGCGCACGCCTCGACCGCCGATCTCACTCGGACGAAGCAGACGATCGAGGAGATCGACGTCCTCGTGCGCCGCTATCCGGGGTGGCTCCCCGTTCGCCAGTACGGCATGGGCGAATACCATCGGATCCGCGGCGACCTCCCGAGCGCGCTCGCGGAGCTCTCCGCCGGCCTCGCGTCGACCCGCGCGGGCGAGCATCAGATCTGGCCGAACCTGGCCGGCGCCCACCTCCGGGCGCTCTCCGATAGCGACCAGGACGCGCTCGCGCTCGAGCTCGGCGAAACCTACGCGCGCGACGCGGAGCAAGCAGGCCTCGGCCAGACGCGCCTGCACGTCTCGATGCCGCTCGCTCAGGTGAAGGCTCGCCTCGGTCACGGCGACGAGGCCGTCGCGATCGCCGACGGCGTGATCGAACGACTTCGCACGATGGGCGCGACGGGCGTCAACGTCGGGCTCGCTCACGAGACGCGTGCGCGCGTCGCACTCTCTCTGAACGATACGAAAGGATTCGAACACCACGCGGCGCTTTTCAAGCAGACCTTCAGCGCCGCCACGAACCCTGCGCTCGCCGCGAAATTCGAGAAACTTCACCGCGACGCGCGTCGCGCAGACGGCGCGTTGGCTATTTTTGCTCCGCTCGAGACCGACGTACTGAGCTCGCGTGCGCTCGCTACCCTCGACACGTGCCAGGGCAGCGCGGAGCGCGCGCATTGTGCGCTCCAATGGCTCGTGCAGTCGACCGGCGCCGCCGACGGCTTTCTCTTTCTGGTGTCCGACGCCGGGACGATGTGCGCCGCTCGACTCGGCGGTGAAGACCCGCCCGATTGGCTGTGCTTGACCGCCGAAGACTACGTCGCTGCGAGCATTGCCGAGAAAGTGACCAGCGACGTGTCTCGCTCCGAGCCGCCGGCCGCGAGCCACACCGGTGAATTCGAAAAAGGGGTTTCGTATCGGCCGGTGCTCCTCAGTCACTCCACTCCGCACGGATTGGCCGTCACCGGCGTCGCGATGCTCGTCGTCGCGCCGGGCGCCCGCCTCGTGTATCCGTCACGCCTCGTGGCCGAGCTCAGCCGTCGGGTCGAGCTCTACGGCGACGCGCGAGCGCTCGTCGCGGACGGGTGAATCGACGCTCGTCGTTCTTCGGGGATCGTCCTTCAAAGGTGCGGTTCGCGCGTCGCTTTCATGTCGTGGATCGGAATGAATCCGAGATGCGGTAACACCTCGCGCTGAAATCGTCCGGAAGTGACGAACGCGATGAACTCGGTGACCGCATCGCTGGGCTGCCCGCGCGTGTACAGGTGCTCGTACGACCAGAGCGGATAGGCGCCGGTCAGGATGTTCTCCGTCGTGGCCGCGACGTTCTGGTACGCGAGCGTTTTCAGCGAGTCGTGACGGTACGACAGCGCGAGGTAAGAGATGGAGCCCGGTGTCGCGAGAAGTCGTTCTTGAACCTTGCTCGAGCTCGGCTGTTCCTCGCTCGCGACGAACAGATCGCCGCCGAGGACGAGCGCGCCGAAGACGCCGCGGGTTCCCGAGCCCTTCTCACGGTTGATGACGACGATGGGTTGGTCATCACCGCCGAGGTCGCTCCAGTTTTTCAATCGCCCGGTGAAGATGCCGCGCATTTCGTCCGAGGTCAGCGATGTGATCGCATCGTCGAACGCACCCTGGTTCGCCATTGCCGCAAAGCCGATGGCCGCAATCGCGTGGTCCACGAGGGAACCCGAATTGGGACCCTCCGCGAGGACGTCGCTCGCGCCGATCGTCACTTCACCGGACGCGACCTTCGCGAGCCCGGTGTACGATCCGCCCGACGACACGACGATCGTCACCGCCGGATGATCCTTCATGTATCGCTTCGACGCTTCGTCGAGGAGCGGCACGAGCGCCGTGGAGCCCGCGATGCTGATCTTGATCGCCGCGGGCGCCTGCGTGGACGCATTCGCGTCGCATCCGACAATCACGACGAGCGCGACGAACGCGAGACCTAGCCACTGCAATCGGACGGCGTGCTGCACGAGGTTTCCCCGAATCGCGGTCGACGTCGCGAGGCCGACTCACCGTTCGTGGTGTTCGACTCGCGGTCCGTTCGGCCGAGTGCGCGACTCTGTCCAGAGATGGGCAGGGCCGCGGGTCACTTTCGAGACACTTTCCGGTGACGTTTTCGGATCGACCGCCGTCTCGCCGCGTCAGGGGGCAGGGCTGAACGCGTGCCCCGCTCGAGGTCGAAAACACCGGAAAAATAGGCAGAAAAGTGGCCGCGTGCGGGCCGCCGAGCTACACAAATGTGAGCAGGATCTCTCGTCCCACACGCGCCGTCGGTCGGCGTGGTGAAAGCTCGGAGGTGTCCCGATGCGCGTCTTAATCCTCGGCGCCGGCAAGATCGGACGCACGGTCGCGAAGCTATTGTCTCGCACCGGCGACTATCAGGTCTCGGTCGCGGACAGCGAACCCGCGGCGCTCGCTCTCGTGGAGCAAAAGGTGCCGGCAGCGGCGCGCGTCGTCGTCGACGTCACCGACGGAAATCGACTGCGGAGCGCGCTCGGCGGGCACGATCTGGTGTTGTCGGCGCTCAGCTATCACCACAATCCGTCCGTGGCCGAAGCCGCGCTCGAAACCGGGCTCAGCTATTTCGATCTGACGGAAGACGTCGAAACGACGCGGCGCGTCCGTGCCGTCTCCGAGCGCGCGAAAGACGGACAGGTGTTCATGCCGCAGTGCGGGCTCGCACCGGGGTTCGTGTCGATCGCCGCCCACGACCTCGCCGAGCGGTTCGAAAAACTCGACAGCGTCCACATGCGCGTCGGCGCGTTGCCGCAGTTTCCGACCAACGCGCTCAAGTACAACCTGACCTGGTCTACCGACGGACTCATCAACGAATATTGCAACCCCTGCGATGCCATCGTTCACGGCCGTCGCATCGAGGTCCTACCGCTCGAAGGGCTCGAGCATTTTTCGATCGACGGCGTTCGCTACGAAGCCTTCAACACGTCGGGCGGCCTCGGCACGTTGTGCGAGACACTCGACGGCAAGGTCGCGACGCTCGACTACAAGACCGTGCGCTACATGGGACATCGCGATCTCGTCGCGTTCCTCATCAACGGACTCCGGCTCGGCGAGCGCCGCGAGCTCCTCAAAGACATCCTCGAGCGGGCAGTTCCCGTCACGTTTCAGGACGTCGTGATCGTCTTCGCGACGGTCTCCGGCACCGTCCACGGCCAATTCGTGCAGGTGAGCGACGCGCGGAAAATCTACAACCAGACCATCGACGGTGAGAACTGGAGCGCGATCCAGGTGACGACCGCGGCCGGCGTGTCGGCGATGATCGATCTGTTCGCACAAGGACGCCTTCGCAAGCGCGGCTTCCTGAGGCAAGAAGAAATCGGGCTCGACGAATTTCTCGCGAACCGCTTCGGCAGCTACTACGACACGAGCCTCCGACCGAAGCTCGTGTGGGAATACGACGCGCCCGCGGAGGCTGCGCAATGAACGACGCGCGCGGCGTGCTCGACCGCTTGGGGGTTTCGGGTTCCCTTCGCGCCGTGTCCGTCGGCGAGACGTCCTTCGACGGCAAGGGCCCCCTGCTCACCGTCCGCTCGCCCATCGACGGCCGCGAGTTCGCGCGGTTCGCCGGGGCCACCGCCGATCAAGTCGATGGCGTCGTCGACGCCGCAGCGCAGGCGTTCGCGGCGTTCCGGCGCGTTCCGGCGCCGCGTCGCGGCGAGCTGGTGCGCCGCTTCGGCGAACGGCTCCGCCGTCACAAGGACGACCTCGCGCAGCTCGTGACCCTCGAAGCCGGCAAGATCGTCTCGGAGTCCCTCGGCGAAGTGCAGGAGATGATCGACATTGCCGACTTTGCGGTCGGCCTGAGCCGACAGCTCTACGGTCTCACCATCGCGAGCGAGCGCCCCGCGCATCGGCTCGCCGAACAATGGCATCCGCTCGGCCCCGTCGGCGTGATCACGGCGTTCAACTTTCCGGTCGCCGTTTTCGCGTGGAACGCGGCGCTGGCGCTCGTGTGCGGCGATCCCGTCGTGTGGAAGCCGTCGGAAAAGACGCCGCTCACGGCCCTCGCCTGTCACGCCATTCTGTCCAGCACGGTGGCCGAATTCAGCGACGTTCCGGCCGCGGTGTGCAGCCTCGTCGTGGGAGACGGCTCGGTGGGCGAACGGCTCGCCGCGTCCGAGAAGCTACCGCTCATTTCGGCGACCGGGTCGACGCGAATGGGCCGCAGCGTCGCGAAGACCGTCGCGTCTCGGCTCGGCCGCTCTTTGCTCGAGCTCGGCGGCAACAACGCCATGATCGTCGCGCCGACGGCGGACCTCGAGCTCGCCGTCCGCTCCATCGTGTTCGCGGCCGCAGGAACGGCGGGACAGCGCTGCACGACCCTCCGCCGCGCGATTGTGCATCGCACCCTCGGCGACCGTCTCCTCGAGCGGCTCGGCGCGACGTACCAGCGCCTCCCCGTCGGAGATCCGCGGACCGCCGGAACCCTCATCGGACCGCTCATCGACGAGCGTGCATGGCAATCGATGGAACGCGCCCTCGAGATCGCGCAAAAACAAGGCGGCCGCGTCCTCACCGGCGGCGATCGCGTCGTCACCGGCGTGCCCGAAGGCGGCGTATACGTCCGTCCAGCCCTCGTCGAAATCGACTCGCGCGCGTCGATCGTGCAAGAAGAGACGTTTGCGCCGATTCTCTACGTGCACCGCTACGACACGCTCGAGGAGGCGATCGCGCTGAACAACGACGTGCCGCAGGGGCTCTCGTCGGCCATCTTCACGAACGACGTCCGCGAAGCGGAGCGCTTCACCGGCCCGGACGGCTCGGATTGCGGCATCGCGAACGTGAATCTCGGCACGAGCGGCGCGGAAATCGGCGGCGCGTTCGGCGGAGAAAAGCAAACCGGAGGCGGACGCGAGTCGGGCTCCGACGCCTGGAAGGCGTACATGCGGCGCGCGACGAACACGGTGAACTACTCCACCGAATTACCGCTCGCGCAGGGCGTTCGCTTCGACGTGTAGAAGCTACCGCTACGGTTTCTGAGATAGCTTCTTCTATGCTCTGCCGTCAGCCGGAGGTGACCAGGGTGAACGTGTCGGCGTCTCCTGGCGTCTTGTTGCCGTCGCCGTCGACCCAGTCGTAGACGTAGTAGCCCGACGTGAACGTTCCGATGTTCGGGAGCACGTGATTCACGAAGTAGAACGTCGCCGCGTCGGTGCCGGCCGCGTCGAGACCGTAGAGCGCGAGGAGCAAGGTTCCCGACGCGGGATCTCTCACCGTCTCGATCACGAAGGAGCTGTGGGCTCCGTCGAGCGCCGTGTAAAGCACCTTCACCAGCACCGGGTCGGCACCCCCGTCGGCACTGCGGCCGTTGAAGCCGCCGTGACTCGCGTCGAACGCGTAGTAGACGGACGTCACGCCGTGGTTCTCGAGGTACTGCACGAGCGTCTGGCGATACGGACCGCCGAGCACGACGAACACGTTTCCGGTCACCGGTTCGCCGCTCGTCGCATTGACGGTCGTCGCGGAATCGTTGGCCACGACCGTCGTCGCGGGCGCTGGGACGCATTTCGCGAGAAGCGCCGTGCGGACCGTGTCGGTGTCGGTGTCGTCGTTGCTCAGCGTGTCGGTCAGGAACGTGAGCTGCGTGCCCTGGCAGATATTGGCGACGATCGCCGAGCTACAGCCCACTCTTCCGCAAAATTCGCTATTCGAACAGGCGGCTCCGCAGGTGCCGCAATGCGCGACGTCCGTCACGAGGTCCGCGCAGCGCGTCCCGCAACACGTGTCGGCGCCGGGGCACGACGCGCCCGCGTCGCGTCCGGCGTCGCCGCCACAGGCCGCCAAGCACTGCCCGGCAGCACAGGTCTTCCCCCCCGAGCACTCCGCGTCGCTCTGGCAGGGCGTGCAGTCGTGGTCCGCGCCGCAAACGCCGCTCGCGCACTCGGCTCCGCTCGATTTGCATCCAGGAACACAGGCGTGCGTCGTGTCGCAATACGTGCCCGTCGCGCACGTCGAATCGTCGATGCATTGAACGCAGGCGTGGCGCGTGACGTCGCAGCGAGGCGTCGGGCTTGAACAGTGCGCGTCGACGGTGCACTCCGCGCAAACGCCGCTGTCGAGGCAGAGCCCGGTGCGACACGGAGCGCACCCCGAATCCGGAGGAGGCTCCGCTTCGGGAACGCCGCCAGTGGACGTTCCGCCGGAATGACCACCGTCGGTCAGCGTACCGCCAGAGCCCGGGCTGCCACCGGTGCCACCCGACGACGTCCCTCCTGAAGAAACGCCACCCGACGACGAACCGCCCGACGAAGCGCCGCCAGTGGATTGGCCTCCCGACGACAGACCGCCCGACGAACTCCCCCCTGACGAGGTTCCACCCGATGCCGTCCCGCCCGACGATGTGCCGCCGCCGTTCTCCGCGGAGCCGTCCGGACCGCTCGGCGCGCTCGACGACGAGCAGGCGGTCAGCGCGAAGATCGAGCACAGAAGTCCGAACCTCGAACGCATCGAATCTCTCGCCACGATCGTCTCCTTCCGCCGCTCGACCTCGCGCGGGCGAACGGCGCCCTAAGCAACCCCAGAAAGCGCGTGTCGTCGAGAAGCCTACGCCGTCCGGACCGCACTCGGCAATAAGCACAACTGCGGTACTCGACTGACGCAGCGCGAGCGTGGCTTTTTCCCACGGGGGGGAGGTGTGCGCCCGCGCACACTCCCGAACTCTTTGCACGAGAACGAGTCGCCGCGGTTCGCTACCGAGCAGCGGTGATCCGCAGATAGTCCGGCGCGGGGTTCTTGTTTGCTCGCTCGAGCGCGTGATCGAGCATCGCGTCCGTTCGGAGACACGGAAAGCAATCATGTCGCGATCGGCGACCGCACCCCGTCCGAGAAGCGAGGATCGCGAGCGGACGGAACGACCGCGAATCGGCGCTGTCCGCGGCGCGCGCGACGATCGGTCGGCGCAGCTCGCACGACTCACCCTGCACGCTTCGTAGGTCGTAGGCGACACGCTCGGCTTCGCTCGCACGTGAGCGAACGGCGTCCGTTGCGAGAAGCTCGCGTGCTCGCTGGGTCTCGGGAGTCGCTTTCGGCGTCGATGCCCAAACTTCGAAGAGAATATCGGCGCCCGCCGGACCGGGGAGCGCCGCAGACACCCGCAACGCGGCGTCCCAGTTGTCCGAATGCGCGGCGAGCATCAAGTCGCGGAGGATGCGCGGATGATTGACGTATCGGGCATCGAGCTCGGTCGCTTTGAGGTACGCCTCGAGCCCCTTCGCGACGACGTTGTGCGTGACGCGTGCAACGCCGAGCACGTACCACTCACGCGCCGATCGCGCCGAATCGGGCCGTGCCTCGAGCTCCTTCCAGGCCGCGAAGTCCCCGACCTCGGCGTGGACGAGCACCGGATCCGAGGCCGCAGCCGGCGGAGCCGCATTCAGCGATGGGGGCGACGCACTGGCCGAAGGGATCGGCTCCTTTTCCGCCACCGGCGCGGTCGATGGATGCCTCAAAGCGCGGACCGCGACGAACGTCGCGACGAAGACGAGAAAGCCCGCGACGGCAGCGGCGGCAACGGCTCGATGACGCTGGAATAGCTCCGTCATCGAGGCGGCCTTCGGTGGGGGTCGCGTGGTCAGTCGCTCGAGGAGCTTGTCGATGTATTCGATGACGCCTTCGGCCGTCTGAATCCGCTCCTTGGGGTCCTTCGCGAGGAGGGTCATGACGAAGCCGGCGACGGCAGGGTCGATGGTGGCCGGGAGCGGGGGCGGCGGGTCGTACCGCACCATCCGCAGAACATCGCGGATCTCTTCGGCCGAAAACGGCGGCGCTCCGGCGAGCATCGCGTAGAGCACGACGCCGAGCGAATAGATGTCCGACCGATGATCGGTGGGTTCGCCGCCGGCCTGTTCGGGCGCCATGTACCGGGGAGTGCCGAAAACGAGTCCGGCCCGCGTGACCTGCGACTCTTCCCCCATTTCCATCTGAACCTTGGCCATCCCGAAATCGAGCAGCTTGACGAAATCTTCGTCGGTGCCGGGGCGTTCCGCGAGCATCACGTTGTCCGGCTTGAGGTCGCGGTGGAAGACACCCGCCGCATGCACCGCAGCGAGCCCCGCCGCGATCTGGCGCGCGATCCGGAGTGCTCGGACCGTGGGAACCGGACCCTCGTTCATCAGGGTCGCGAGGTTTTTCCCCGGGACGTACTCGAGCACGAGGTACATCGACCCGTCGGGCAGCTCGCCGAAATCGGTCGCCGTGACGAGATGCTCATGATCCACGCGACCGGCCGCCACCGCCTCGCGTTGAAATCGGAAGACGGCCTCGGCGAGACGTCCCATCTCGGCGTGCAGGAGCTTCACCGCAAACGGCTTGTGCATCCGCACGTGCTCCGCCAGATACACCGCTCCCATACCTCCTTGGCCGAGGCACTTTTCGATGCGGTAGCGATCGGCGAGCACGGTGCCGATCAGAGGGTCAAGGTCCGGTTCGCTCACCCAACGGGTTCTCGATCGCTCCGCCAGGGTACACCGGAGGCGGAACGGCTCATACCCCTACCGCTCGAGCGAATTTCGTAACGATTTCGCTCTTCGGCGGCCCGCTAGGCCGCTTCTGGGCGCAAGCGACGCCGGAGGAGCTCGTAACCGCGGTGCACCCGGAGCTTCACGGCGCTCTGGGTCGTCGCCAGGACCCGGGCCGCCTCGCCGCCCGAAAAACCGAGGAGCTTCGTGAGCTCGATGGCTTCGCGGTAGCTCTGGGGGAGCTCCGCGAGCGCGACTTCGAGCTGCCGCGTCTCTTCCGGACCGATCCCCTCTTCATGAGCCTCGGGCTCGGGCAAGACGCCGTCGGGGCTGAGAACCTCGGTGCGCGTGCGCAGCGAGCGGAGCTCGTCATAGAGGGCGCGGCGCGCGATCACCAGCACCCACGGGGCCACCGCGGCGCCCCGTACGTAGGTGCCGCGCGCGCGATGAATCTTGGCGAATGTGTTCTGAAGGACGTCCTTCGACAGCTCGGGGTCTCGCGAGAGCTTCATCAAATGTCCGTAAACTTTGGGCGCGAGTTGCCGATAGAGAGACTCGAAGGCGACCTCCCGCCCGTCGGCGAAATCTGTCATGAGCGCCTCGAGCGTCGGCGAATCGGTGTTTGCCGCCGCGAGCGTACCCACTCGGGCGAACGACGGGACGAAGGCCATGCGGACCCAGAGTGCAGTGGGCGTGCCAGCGTTCATCGTGATTTGCCCGCGACCATTTCCCGGCGCAGTCGTCGTCCAATCCCGACGACCCCTCGGGCGTGGCACCCGTGGCAATGTGGCGCCGACACCGTAGCGCCCCAGCATCTTCGGAACTAAACCCGGAGATTCATGGGCGAGGCTTTCGACCGGACGCTCGACGCCGAGGCCGCCGTCCCCTCCGGCGAAGGCCAGCGCCATCCCGAGCCTCATTTCATCGTTGCGCTCGAGTGCGACCGCATCGCGGCCGGGTCGTCGCGCCACCGGTTGGGCGGCGGCGGAACGGTCGTCGTGGGTCGCGGGCCCGAACGGAAGTTTACCCGGGCTGGCGATTATCGAGCCACGGGGCTCGATTTGCGTGTTCCGGACCCGCGCATGTCGGCACTCCACGCGCGGCTCGACGGGGCGCTCGGCCAGTGGACGATCCGTGACACCGGATCGCGGAACGGAGTGCGCGTCAACGGCGAGCCCGTGCGCGAGCGGCTCCTCTTCGACGGCGATCTCGTCGAGCTCGGCCACACCCTCTTCCTCTATGTCGAGGAAGTACCCGGAGCCTGGCCGGAGGACTTCGACCCGGCTTTGACCGAGCCCATCACGCCGGGGTTCGCGACCCTGGTTCCGTCGCTTCACGAGAATTTCTCGAAGCTTGCGCGGCTCTCGACGACGGCCGTCCCGGCGCTCATTCTGGGCGAGACCGGGACCGGAAAAGAAGTCGCGGCGCGCGCCCTTCACGAGCTCTCGGGTCGACCGGGAAAATTCGTGGGCGTGAACTGCGGCGCCATCCCCGAATCGCTCCTCGAGAGCGAGCTCTTCGGAAGCACGCGCGGCGCGTTCTCAGGCTCCATCGCCGATCGCCCGGGGCTCGTTCGGTCCGCGGACCACGGAACGCTCTTTCTCGACGAGATCGGCGATTTGCCGCTGGCGTCGCAGGCCGCGTTCTTGCGGGTGCTCGAAGAGCGACGCGTTCGCCCGGTGGGGGGCACGGACGCGGTCGCGGTCGATCTGCGCATCGTCGCGGCGACCAACCAGGACGTCGAGCAGCTCGTGCGCGAAGGGAAGTTCCGCGACGACCTGTTCGCGCGGATCGCCGGGTTCCGCATGACGCTGCCACCGCTCCGCGAACGCCGAGCGGATCTGGGGATCCTGATCGCGGCGCTGCTCGCGCGCATCAGCGGTGTCGATTCGACCAAGGTGAGCCTCGGCGTCGAGGCTGCACGCGTGTTCTTCGAGTATCGGTTTCCGCTCAACGTCCGCGAGCTCGAGAACTGGCTCACGACGGCGGTGGCCCTCGCGGGCGACGGTCCGATCCGAACCGAACACCTGCCGGATCCCGTCGATCTCGGGAAAGATCTGGAGCCGTCCCCCGAATCGGAGCGCAAGTCGAACCGGCCGCTCTCGGTCGAACAAGCTGCGCACAAGGAGGAAGTCGAAAGCCTCCTCCGCGAGCACCGCGGCAACGTCAGCGCGGTCGCACGAGCTGCGGGCAAGGCCAGAAATCAAGTACAAAGGTGGTTGAAGCGCTACGCGCTCGATCCCGAAAACTACCGCTGATCCGAGAGATGGAACCCGTGTTATCGGCCTTGCCCGAATCGTCCGGCGACGTGCGTCGCGGCTACCATTTGATCGCACAGCTCGCGACGTCGCCGATCGGCCCGTTGTGGGTCGGGCGGAGCGCGGCCGGCGTCGAACGAGGACGCGTCGTGCTCCTCCGTCGATTGGCGAAGCCCTTACCCCTCGACACCGTCACGTTTCGGCGCGCTGCGATCGCCGCATTTGCGGCGCGCGAAGTGCGCGACCCGCGACTCCTCGCCGTGCTCGACGTGGTCGTGGGCGATTCCGAGCTCGGCGTCGTCAGCGAGTACGTCGAAGGCGAGCTCCTGCGTTCGCTCCAGAAGCGGTGCGGCCTCGGCAATCGCCCGTTCGATCTCCGGGTCGCGCTCAGACTCGGACTCGACGTAACGCTCGCCGCAATCGCCGCAAAACAAGGTTTTTTGCACGCGAACGGCGCAGGCGACGCAGCGGGCTCCGTTCACGGCGGCCTTCTGCCCGACTCGATCCTCGTCGCTTCGTACGGCGAATCGGCGTTGCTCGACGTCGGCGCGTCATCGGCGGCCCTATCGCGACACGACCTCGCACAGCGCGCCGACGTGATCGGCTACCGCGCCCCGGAGCAAATTCTCATGGGCGCTGCCGACGAGCGTTCGGACGTGTTCACGGTCGGCGTGCTCTTGTGGGAGCTGTGCGCGAATCGACCGCTCTTCGGCTCGCCGCGCTGGGCACGCCTTTCGTCGGTACCGCCGCCACCGGGAAACGACGAGTCCGCGGGCGTGCAAGAAGCGGCGCGCGCGCGGCGCAAGGTCCTCGAAATGCCGATCCCTCGCCTGGACGCGGTCGTCCGGGCCGGGGCACCGGTTCCGAAGGACGTCGCGGCCGTGATCGCGCACGCGCTCGAGCGCGATCCGGGCAAGCGCACTCCGTCACTCGAGGCGCTCGGTCAGGCGCTCGAAGAGCTCGGTTCCAAGCGCTTCGCGCCAACCGAGGAGGTCGGGGCTTGGGTCAAATCGGTCGCCAGCACGTCACTCGAAGCGCGTCGCGTCGCGCTCGCGGCGGTCACCGGGCAACCGTCGAGGCCCCCGACGAGTCGCGACGCCACGTCGCGAACGACGATGCCCCCGGCCCCGACGATCGATCCGGTCGGGCTCTACTTCGAAGAGCTGGTGACGTCGTCCGACGCGCTCGCGGCGCTCGCGCGGGAAAGCCCCCACGAGCCCACGCCTCCACCCCTTCCCCGACGACGAACGACGCCCGTCGAAAAAGAGTAGCCGAACGAGCGACGCGCGGCGCTCACGACGCGAGCGCGCGGAGCACGAGCGGCTTCACGGATTCGGAAAGCGGAAGCGCGAGCGCTCGCTCGTGCCCCGCGTCGCTCATCTTGCGCCAGCTCTTCTTCAGGATATCGACGACGAGGTCCGGCGCGTGCTTGGTCGAAAAGTCTTCGAGCTCGTGCTCGAGAAACGCGAGGCAGAGCGCGTCTTCCATCGTCTGAACGTCGGGGTCGAGCTTCAGCGCGCGCTTCTGGTTGATGTCCGCGACGCGTTCGATGATCGCGTCGTCGTATCCGACGCTCCGAAGTATCTCGCCCGCTCGCGACGCGTGAAATCGCGAGAGATCTTTTCGCCACTGGAGATACCCGGTGCGACCTTCCGGATACGTTGCGCGCGGGATCTCCCAGCGACAGAGGTGCTGGCAATGCGCGGCCAACCGGAGCGGCTCCGAAGCGTTCGGCGCGACTCGGTCGATCCACGCCGCGAGTCGTTCGGCCTGCACGACCTCGCGCGGTCGCGACACGCCATGGTCCATCAACTGGTGCGGGTCCGCGGCGTTCGCCCGAGCGAACGCGGCGACGGCGGCATCGAATCGGTCCACGCCAATCTCCATAGCCGAACGGAGGCGTCCTGGTTGCGTCGCCGTCGCGTCGTGTTGACAGCCGGGGGCTTGGCCCTATAATCCAATCAGGACCCAAGAGGTCCAGTATGATAAATACCTGAAAATGTTACGAATTACGAAGCTCACCGACTACGCAGTCATCGTGCTTTCCGGCATGGTGGACGCGCAGCCCGTGACGTCGCATACGGCGCGCGATTTGTCGGAAAAGACGAAGATCCCGCAGCCCACGGTGAGCAAGGTGCTGAAGGTCTTGGCTCGGCGCGGCCTCGTGCGTTCCGAACGCGGGAAGAACGGCGGCTATCGGCTGTCCCGTGGCCCCGAGACCATCACCGTGGCCGAGGTGATCGACGCGGTCGAAGGGCCGATCGCCGTCACCGAGTGCAGCTCCGAAGGGCGCGGGTGCTGCGAGCTCGAAGGGCACTGCCCGACCGAAACCAATTGGGTTCGGATCAACGACGCGATCAAGCAGGCGCTTCGCGGCGTCACCTTGGCCGACATGGTGCGTCCGAATTTGCCCGTGCTCATCCCGTTGCGGCGTCTCGGCGTCGCCGAAGGCTGAGCGTCGGTCGCTCAGAGACTTTCCGTAATTCGCGCGAACATCTGCGCGCTCTCTCCCAAAAAACTCCGCCATGACGACTCAAGACCCCGTCCAGCATCTGCTCAAGACCGAATACCAGGCCGGTTGGGTCACCGACATCGAGCAGGACAGCGTGCCGCCCGGGCTCGACGAGAACGTCATTCGGTTCATCTCGGAAAAGAAGAACGAGCCGAAGTGGCTCCTCGATTGGCGGCTCAAGGCGTACGCGCATTTCCTCCGGCTCGGCGATCACGAGCCCGGTTGGGCGAAGGTGCACTACCCGAAGATCGACTATCAGGCGATCAGCTACTACTCCGCGCCGAAGACGAAGAACGGCGCGCCGAAGAGCCTCGACGAGGTCGACCCCGAGCTCCTTCGCACGTACGAGAAGCTCGGCATTCCGCTGCACGAACGCGCGGCGCTCGCCGGCATCGCGGTCGACGCCGTGTTCGATAGCGTGTCCGTCGCGACCACCTTCAAGGGCAAGCTCGCGAGCATGGGGATCGTGTTCTCGTCGTTCTCGGAGGCCGTCCGCGAACACCCCGAGCTGATCCAGAAATATCTCGGCAGCGTCGTTCCGATCACCGACAACTTCTTCGCGACGTTGAACTCGGCCGTCTTCACCGACGGCTCGTTCGTGTACGTGCCCAAAGGCGTTCGCTGCCCGATGGAGCTCTCGACGTATTTCCGGATCAATGCCGCGAAGACCGGGCAGTTCGAGCGCACGCTGATCGTCGCCGACGAGGGCAGTTACGTGAGCTACCTCGAGGGGTGCACCGCGCCGATGCGCGACGAAAACCAGCTCCACGCGGCCGTCGTCGAGCTCGTCGCGCTCGATCGCGCGGAGATCAAATACTCGACGGTGCAGAACTGGTACCCGGGCGACGCCGAAGGCAAAGGCGGCATCTACAACTTCGTGACGAAGCGCGGAAAATGCGCGGGCTACAAATCGAAGATTTCCTGGACCCAGGTCGAAACCGGCTCGGCCATCACCTGGAAGTACCCGAGCTGCATCCTCGCCGGCGACGAGTCGGTCGGCGAATTTTACTCGGTCGCGCTGACCAACAATCGCCAGCAAGCCGACACCGGCACGAAGATGATTCACCTCGGGAAAAATACCCGGAGCAACATCGTCTCGAAGGGCATCAGCGCCGGCCACGGACAGAACACGTACCGAGGCCTGGTCCGCGTCGGCAAGAACGCCGCGGGCGCCCGCAACTACACGCAGTGCGACTCGCTCCTCATCGGTCCGACGTCGGGCGCGCACACGGTGCCGTACATCGACGTGCGCAACGACTCGAGCACCGTCGAGCACGAGGCGACCACGTCGCGCATCAGCGACGACCAGCTCTTTTATTGCCGTCAGCGCGGGCTCGGCGCCGAAGACGCCGTCAGCCTCATCGTGAACGGGTTCTGCAAGGAAGTGCTCAAGGAACTTCCGATGGAGTTCGCCGTCGAGGCGCAAAAACTCCTCGGAGTCAGCTTGGAGGGAGCGGTCGGATGATCGTCTCTCTCGACTACCGGAAGATCGTGTGATGCTCGAGATCGAAAATCTACATGTGAACGTCGCGGGGAAAGAGATCCTGCGAGGCCTCGACTTGTCGGTGAAGGCGGGCGAAGTGCACGCGGTCATGGGCCCGAACGGCTCCGGCAAGAGCACGCTCGCGAACGTGCTCGCCGGTCGCGACGGCTACGAAGTGACGCGCGGCGCGGTCCGCTACTTCGGCAAAGACTTGCTCGCGATGGCGCCGGAAGTGCGCGCGCGCGAAGGCGTCTTTCTGGCGTTCCAATATCCGGTCGAAATCGCCGGCGTGTCGAACCTCTACTTCCTCAAGGCCGGCGTGAACGCAGTCCGCCGGCACCGCGGCGAGCCCGAGCTCGACGCGATGGATTTCATGAAGCTCGCTCGCCAGCGCATGAAGCTCGTCGAGCTCGAACCCAAGCTCGCGGAGCGGCCGTTGAATTCCGGCTTTTCCGGCGGCGAAAAGAAGCGTAACGAAATCTTCCAGATGGCGATGCTCGAGCCGCGGCTCGCCGTGCTCGACGAGACCGACTCGGGGCTCGACATCGACGCGCTCCGCAGCGTCGCGAGCGGCGTGAACGCGCTCCGCAGCCCGGACCGCGCGATGATCGTCATCACGCACTACCAGCGCTTGCTCGATCACATCGTCCCCGACCGCGTGCACGTCCTCGTCGGCGGCGCGATCGTCGAATCGGGCGACAAGACGCTGTCCGGGAAGCTCGAGGACGAAGGCTACGCGCGCTTCGGCGAGCGAGCGGGAGCGGCGCCGCAATGACCGGCGACGTCGCGACTTCACCGCGACGAGACGCGACTGCCGCGACCGACGCGCTCCTCGCCGAGACGTTGAAGGCCGCGGTACGCGCGGGCGCCGAACCGGATTTCGTCGCGGCGCTCCGAGCCAGAGCTCGCGCCGTCCTCGAGACCGCGGGTTTCCCGAAGCCGAAGGACGAAGCCTGGCGCTTCACGCCGCTCGGCTCGGTCTTGCGCGTCGGCTATCGCCCGGCGAAGGCCGTGAGCGACGGGAAGGCGATCGCGCTGCAACAGGCCGCGTTGTCGCTCCCCGGAGCGTCGCGCGTACTGCTCGTGAACGGCATTCCTCATTTGGTTGGGGGCACGTGCGCCGGCGCGAGCGTCGAAGTGGGGACTCTCGCCGACGTGCTCTCGACGTCACCCGCGAGCGTCGCGCCGTGCCTCGGGAACATCGCGCCCCTCGGCGACGGTTTCGCGGCGCAGAACGCGGCGCTGTTCACCGACGGCTTGGTCATCGTCGCGAAGGGCGGCGCCGCGGAGCAGACCGTTCACGTCGTGCGCGCGTCGACCAGCGACGGCCCGACCCTGTCGACGCCGCGTCTCTTGGTGATCGCCGAGCGCGGTAGCGCCCTTCGCCTCGTCGAAACGGACGTCGGGGACGGCCCGCTTCAGCACCTCGAAAACTCGGTCACCGAAATCGCGGTCGGCGACGGCGCGCGAGTCACGCACATCCGCGTCGGCGAGCGCGCGCGCCCCGCGGCGCGCGTCGCCCAAATCGCGGTCCGGCAAGGGCGCGGAAGCCGTTATGAATCGCGGGTGTTCGCGCTCGGCGGCGCCCTCGAACGGCACGAGCTCCGCGTGCTCCTCGACGGCGACGGCGCGGAGTGCTCGCTCGACGGTCTCTATCTGTCCGGGGAAGGCGAGCTCGTCGCGCACCACACGCTCGTGGACCACGCCGTCCCCGGGTGCACGAGTCGCCAGCGCTACAAGGGCATCCTCGACGGCGACGGCGTCGCGGTGTTCGACGGCACGGTCATCGTGCGGCGCGGCGCGGTTCGCACGGCGGCGCACCAGGAAAATCGGAATCTGCTCCTCTCGGGCAACGCGGTGATTCACGCGAAACCGCACCTCGAAATCGACGCCGACGACGTGAAGTGCAGCCACGGCGCGACCGTCGGCCGGCTCGACCCAAACGAGCTCTTTTACCTTCGCTCGCGCGGGCTCGATCTCGCGCTCGCCCGCTCGCTCCTCACGTATTCGTTCGCCCGCGAAGTGGTTCGCGCCGTCGACGACCCGGTGCTCGAGCGGATCCTCGAAGACCGCGTCGCGGCTCGGTTGCCCGACGGCCTTCTCGCGAAGGAGCTCGCATGACCGCCACGGCTCGCACCACGGAACCACGCCCGCGCTTCGACGTCGGTCGCGTGCGTCGTGATTTTCCCGCGTTGTCGCAGGACGTCCACGAGCACCCGCTGGTCTATCTCGACAGCGCCGCGACCGCGCTGAAGCCCCAGGCGGTCATCGATGCCGTCGTGCAGTCGATGTCCCGCGACTCGGCGAACGTGAGCCGGGGCGTTCACACGCTGTCGCAGCGCGCGACCCTGGCGTTCGAGGCGGCGCGCGAAAAAGTCGCGCGGTTTCTGAACGCGCGCGAAGCGGCGGAGGTCGTGTTCGTGCGCGGCACCACCGAGGCGTTGAACCTCGTCGCGAACGTGCTCGGCAGCACGCGGCTCGGCACGGACGACGAGGTGCTGATCACGGAGCTCGAGCACCACTCGAACCTCGTGCCGTGGCAGATGGCCTGCGAGCGAACCGGCGCACGCCTGATCGTCGCGCCGGTCACCGAGGCCGGCGAGGTCACGGTCGACGCGGTCGCCGACAAGCTCTCGAAGCGGACGAAGATCGTCGCGATCGCTCACGTGTCGAACACGTTGGGCACCGTCCTTCCGGTGAAACAAATCGCAGAGCTCGCTCACGAACGCGGAGCGGTCGTGGTCGTGGACGGCGCTCAAGCAGCGCCGCATCTTCCCGTCGACGTGCAGGATCTCGACGTCGACTTTTACGCCGCGAGCGGTCACAAGGTGTACGGCCCGACGGGCATCGGCGTTCTGTACGGTCGCCGAGAAATTTTCGCGGAGCTTCCCCCGTGGCAAGGCGGCGGCTCCATGATCCACTCGGTGTCGTTCGAAAAGACGACGTACAAGGGTCTTCCGGAACGCTTCGAGGCGGGCACGCCTGACATCAGCGGCGCCATCGGGTTCGGCGCGGCGATCGACTACCTCGCCGGATTCGACCGCGACGCGCTCGCCGCCCATGAGCACGACGTGTTGACGTACGGGATGCACGCACTTCAGTCGGTGCCCGGCCTCCGGTTGATCGGCCGCGCGCCGGAGAAGGTCGGCGTGATTTCGTTCGTGGTCGAAGGGATCCACCCGCACGATCTCGGCACGCTCCTCGATGGCAAGGGCGTCGCGATTCGCACGGGACACCATTGCACCCAGCCGCTCATGCAACGGTACTCGGTCCCGGCGACGGCGCGCGCGTCGCTCGGGATGTACAACACGCGAGAGGACATCGATCGACTGATCGATGCGCTTCACGCCGCCAAGGAACTCTTCCGCTGATGGATGTCAGAGAGCTTTACCAAGAACTGATCCTCGATCACGGGCGCCGCCCGCGAAATTTTCGATTTCCGGACGGCGCGAACCAATCCGCCGAGGGAAAGAATCCGCTCTGCGGAGACCACGTCATCGTGAAGGCGGTGCTCCATGACGGCGTCGTCGAAGACGTGGGCTTTCAGGGCTCGGGGTGCGCGATCTGTACCGCGGCCGCTTCGACCATGACCGAGGTCGTGAAGGGGAAATCGCGCGGCGAAGTGGACGCGATCTTCCACACCTTTCACGACGTCGTGACCGGCAAGGTCCCGCCGGATCTGGAGGAGCTCGGCAAGCTCGCGGCCTTCGCCGGCCTGTCCGAGTTCCCGATGCGCGTGAAATGCGCGACGCTCGCCTGGCATACGCTCGAGGCCGCCCTCGACCACAAGCCGGAAGCCGTCACGACGGAATGACCATGACCGACGGCAATACCGAGCGCGACGAAGACTACGAGAAACTGAAAAAGCGACGGCTCGGCGTGCTCAACGTCGAGGCCGAGAAGACGGACGCGTTCATCCTCGAGAACGACGGCTTTTCGCCAACCGAAGGGCCCACCAACACGGCCGCCCTTCGCGACCGCGTCGTCCAGGGGTTGAAGACGGTCTACGACCCCGAAATTCCGCTGAATATCTACGATCTCGGGCTCGTGTACGACCTCGACGTGTCGCCCGCGGGCGACGTGCACGTGCGCATGACGCTCACCGCGCCCGGGTGCCCGGTTGCCGGTTCGCTCGTGCAAGAGGTTCACGACCGGGTCCGTGAAACCATGGGCGTGCGACGCGCCAAGACCGAGCTGGTCTGGGATCCACCCTGGACCCGCGAACGGCTCTCGTTCGAGGCGAGACTCGAGCTCGGCCTCGTCTAAGACGCTTGTCAGATCGCCCCGGCGATCCAAATTGAACGAAGAACACCGATGAGCACCGAGAATCTCCCCGTCGACTCCGCGTCTCGTGAAGCGCCCGCGCCGCGCATCGTGCTGAGCCCCGAAGCGGCCCGGTTCGTCCGCGGGCGCCTCGAGAAGGAGGGCCGGCCGAACGCGGCGCTCCGCGTGGGGGTTCGCGGCGGCGGCTGCAACGGCCTCGTCTACGTGCTCGATTACACCGACGACCCGCCGCGCGCGCGCGACATCGTGTACGAGTTCGACGGCACCAAGGTGTTCGTCGACGATCGCAGCATCGACTACATCGACGGGAGCACGATCGTCTACGAGAACACCTTGATGTTCCAGGGGCTCAAGTTCAAAAACCCCCTCGAAGCGTCGACGTGCGGCTGCGGCGAGACCTTCAGCGTCAAAGCCGACGTCCACGCCACTCGCAAGTCGAAAACTCTCGCCACGACGAAGTGACGCAACGGGGGGCGCAGTAGGTTTGTGCGACGGCGCGCTATCTCAGAAACCGTAGCGAGCACCACGCTGCTAGGAAGGCCGACGCAGGCGTACGCTGGTACTTCGAGGAGGCCGACCGACGCAGCGGGGGGCGCAGTAGGTTTATGAGATAGCGCGCTGGCTATCGGCGTTCGCCGAGCGCTTGTCGGACTGCGTCGAGGGCGGCGCGACGGACGAGCTCGGACATTTCGCGGACGAAGCCGTTGACGAGGCCCTGGATCTGACTGTCGAGGCGCGTGCCTCCGGACGTGCTCGCAGCGCGGCGCGACTTCGGTTCACGCTTCGAGGGAGCGCTGGCCGCCGGTTTCTTCATGCGACCGCGAACGGCGTAGACGAGGCTCGCGGAGAATTCGAATCCCGCTTTTTTGCCGGCTTCCACGACCTCCGGGGCCGTCATGGTCGACGCTTGTGCCCGAATGAAATCGCTCGCGTTGCCTTCGTCCGACGTTTTCTTTGCTGCCACTCCGAGTTGCCTCTCGTTCGAAAAAGGATGGGCGGACGGTCTCCGATGACGACTCGGGAGTCAACTTTCGCGTGGGCTCCAAAGCTCGAATCCACGCATTTTTCACAGTAGTCGGGCGACGCCGAGCCCGAGTAATGACTACGCGCTACGGCGCAAGACGTTTCGGATCCGAGTCGATGAGACTTCTTCTGACGTCGACTCGTTCGCGCGATGGCGATGCGTTGCAAAGAGCCCCATGACGCCGCGCACGCAACGCGACGTTCGGGTGTCTATCCCGCAACGGTCAAAAATCGCCGATGATTGAGCCGCCAAACAGACCTGGAACGACGCGAACGTTCGCGGTCTCGGCGGCGTGCCGCTTCGGCCAGAGTAGCCACGTGGTGACGAACGCGGCGGCTCCGACGCCCGCACCGATGAATCCGCCGAGAGCGACTTGAGCGCCGCGCTGTCGCGCGTTGGCGTCGGCAAAGACGTCGTTGCAGGCGGCGACCACCGAATCCGTCGGGTGCGGTGTGGAGCACGACCCGCCCGCGCGCGAAAGAGCATCGACCCGATCTCGATCCGCTCTCGAGTAATTCACGACGGCGACCGTTCCAACGACCACACCCGCGACGGCGAAGACGCCCTCGCCGAGCAACACCGCTTCGCGCGCGCCGAACCACGACGGCTTCTTCGCGGGAGCCGCATCGGACGTTTCGACGACGGCTGCGCCGGAAGACGACGACGATGAAAGCGGCGACGTGGCGGCGCGGTCGTTCGACGACGACGACATCGGAAGCAGCACGGCGTCCACGACGCGATCGTCGCCTTCGACGAGCGTCACTTCGAGATCGAAGTCGCGAAAATTCGCGGCGCTTATGACGAGTGCGTGCGTCCCTGGGTCGAGCTTGATCGGATGCTCGATCGTCGCAGGCGCGATGGGCTGGGCGTCGATCGTGACGGTGGCGGCGTGCACGCCCGCGGGAACCCGCACGAGCAACGTCGGGATCCGTTCGGCGAGCGCGGAGCGCGCTGGACCGATGAGCTCGGCCACGTCCGCGGCCTTCACGCCTTGATCGATGAGCGCCTGAGCGTGGTCGTACTCGGACTCCGCCTCGATCAAATGACCGAGTTTTTCCTCGCACACCGCGAGATGAAACCGGAGACCAGGCGTGTCCTTGATGGCGATGGCTTCGCGGAGTTTCGCGTCGGACTCGGCGTACTTGCCCTCTTCACGCAGCTCGGTCGCGTCCGAAAACAGCTTTTTCGCGTGAGCGATGTCGGCAGGGGTCGGCTCGGCGCCGCTCGCGGCTGCGGCGATCGACGCGAGCGCCATCGCGGCGCACGTCGAGAGCCACGCCTTCATTCGACATGTCCCCCTGATGCAAGCTCTCAAACCCCCCTCCCCATTCGGACTCAGAACAGCCCACGGAGCCATACGCTGCCGCCGGTGGAGTTGCCCCCCGCGTCGATGCGAAGCGCGGTGTCTTTACCGGCTGCACTCTTGTGGGGCCAGAGCACGAAAGCGGTGATCGCAGTGGCCGCCGCGAGCACGCCGGTCGTGATGCCCATTCCCGTCGCGATTTCGTTCGCGCTGTTGCGAGCGTTGCGCTTGTCGACGAGCTGCGAACAAAGGGACGCGGACCCGTTCGACGGCTGAGCCGCCGACGCGCAGGAGCTGTTGGACGCGCCGAGCTGCGAGGCGAGCTTTTGTAAGTCGCTGTTGTCCGAGGAACCTTTGACTTCGAACCCGATCGCCGTTCCGAGCGCGACCGCGGTGAGCGAGCCGCCGATGATGAGCGCCCACGTCGCCGGGGGAAGTCCACTCGACGCGTGCGCCGATGTGTCTTCGGGCGACGTGCTTTCGGGGGGCGCCGCCGGCGGCGCGGTCGGCGCGAGCGGCAGAGCCGAAATCGGGGACGAGGGCGAGCTCGGCACCAGATTCAACGTGACGTCGAGCGCCGCGCGCACGGGGGCTTGGACCGTCTGTGATGTTTCCACGTAACCCAATCGGGTGGCCGCGAGCTCATGTGCTCCCGGTTCGACGAAAACGACACCTTCGAGCGGCGAACGTCCGACGCTGGCACCATCTACCGTGACGTCCGCATCCTCTACCGTCACGCGGATGCGAAGCGCCGCCGTGTGCTCGCGCGCCTCGGCGAGCCCTTGCTCGATGTGCTCGCGCGCCGTCGGCTCGACGTCGGCCGGCAAGTGCCGGAGGCAATAGGCGAGGTGTGTCGCGGCGTCGCGATAGGCCGCGATCTGGAGCTCGACCTGCCCAAGCTCCGCCGCGGTGCGATAGCTCGGCGCGAGATCCCACGCGGCGCGGAGCGAGCGATACGCCTCGGCATATTGCCGTTGCTCGAAGGCGTTCGTTCCCTCGACGAACAGCTTGTCGGCGTGTTCGGCATTTTCTGCCGCGCGCGTGGGAGCATCGGCTCGGGCGGGATCGGAAACCAGAATGGCGACGACGGCGGGAATGGCGCAGAAAATTCGCTTCATTTGAGCCAGGCTTTGGGGGGCCCCGGGTCGAGCCATGCTTCGGATGCGCGCGGCGCGACGCGCGGCCGAGACGAGACGGAACGATGTGTACCCGAGGTTCGCGTGGACGCGGTCGCCGATGCAGCCGGGTCGTCGGTCATCGAGAGTGAAGTCGCTGGCGCGGCGGGGACAGGAGCGGCGGCGGCGCTCGGCGCCGACGCGGCCGTAGGCGCCGCGACGGGCACCGGTTCCGGCGTTGCTACCGGAACGGTTCGCGCCGTCGTCGGGCTCGCCGCCGACGCGGATGAAAGGACGGGGTCGCTCCGGTCGCTCTGCAGCCACCGCACGGCGGCGAGCACCAACACGACGAGCCAGATCGCGGCGACGCCACCCATCGTCCGAAACTGTCGTCGCGCGCGGACCGCGGGAATGAGCACGGTCGGCGAATCGACGTCTACCCGCGGAACGTGCCACGGCGACGGAGGGACGCTTTCGACGCGAATCGGGCGCGTATCGGCCTGATCCGGATCGATGTTCGGCGCGAGACGCACCGCCTCCGTTTCGATCGTGTCGTGCGAGAGGGCGGCCGGTGGTGAGCGCGGCGAAAAATAGGCGCTCGCGTGTTCCGGAAGAACGACGACTTCGGAATCGGTAGGATCCGCATCGACGTGCGGAGGAGGAGGCGCGCCGTCCTGGCGATCGTGTTCAGTCATCGTCTACGCCACGGGGTAGGGTTTTCTCACAGGCGCTCTCGGAAGAAAACCCCAGCTAAACCGCCCGCATCGATTGCCTTCCCCCGAGAACGCGCCCTCTGGTTTGCCCCGATCATCGATAAATGGTCTGGTCGGGGTCCGGTGGTCGACCCGTATCGAACCAGCTCGGGGCACGGCGAGGGAGGGCCCGCGGCCTTTTGTCCTCATTGCGGCGAGCGAGTGAGTGACGACGCGCTCGCTTGTAGCCGCTGCGGCGAGGAGCTCGCCCGAGTCCGCTGCGGCGCCTGCTTTCACCGAAACCACCCCGACCACGCGCTCTGCGTCGCCTGCGGGGCGCCGCTCGGGCTGGAGCCGGTGGGCGAGACCGAGAGCCTTCGTTGCTCGCACTGCGGCCTGCCCTTCCTCGCCTTCCGAGGAGGTTCGGGGACGCTTCACGATTGCGGACAATGCGGAGGACAGCTGGTCGACCACGGGTTGCTTCACGAGTTGCTCGCGCGCCGGGAGGCTTACGGAACTCGAGCCCCGCGACGCATCGTTCGACAGAACCCTCTCGACCAACCTGTCGTCTACGTTGCGTGTCCAGTTTGCAAAAATCTGATGCTGCGTCGAAATTTCGGAGGCCAGAGCGGCATCATCGTCGACGTCTGCGCGGTTCACGGCGTCTGGTTCGATCGCGGTGAGCTCCCTCGCGTGCTCGAGTTCGTCGAGCGCGGCGGGCTCGAGCTCGAGCGACGGCGAAAAGCCGAGGAAGAACACGAGAAGCGCGCCAACGCCGAACTCACCGCAGGCATTTATCCTGCACATTTCACGCACGTCCAGGTGCCGACGGACCCACTCGGACGCACAGTGGCGGTTCTCGACGCCCTGGGGACTGCACTTTCCGCCACCACCGCACACGTCGCGTCCATGTTGCGAAGTAGAAAGGAGAAACCGTGAGGGCGTTGGCAAAGCGACGCTCCCGTGGCAATAAGACGCGGCTTGAAACGTAAGGGGGCCGAGTATCACCACGGCGATCTTCGTCGGGCGCTCGTCGAGGCGACATTGCGATTGGTCGCCGAGCACGGGCTCGACGGATTTACGCTGCGCGCGGCGGCAAAGCTTGCCGGCGTGTCCGACGGTGCGCCCTATCATCACTTCACCGATCGCGAGGCGCTCTTGGCAGCCGTCGCGGAGGAGAGCTTCGGCCTCCTCGGCGAAGAGATGACCAGCGCCGCGGACGATCACTCGGGAAGCGGTCGCGAGAAGGCGCAAGCGATGGGCGTCGCCTACGTGCTCTTCGCGGCGAAGTATCCGTCTCGGTTTCGCATCATGTTCGGCTCACTGTCGCGAGGGCGGAGTCGGCATCCCGAGCTGTTCGAAGCGTCCGAGCGCGTCCATCGGCTCGTGCGCCAGGCGCTGTCTCGCGCGCTCGCGGACGAACCAAAGCGCACGCCGTCGAAGCAGACGGTCGTCCGCGCGTGGGCGCTCTTGCACGGCCTTTCCGCGCTCGCCGTCGACGGCTATCTCGGCGCGGAGGGCAAGCGAGCGACGAAGCTCGAGCGTCTCGCGTGGGAGGCGATTCAATCGCTCGATCGTCCGGAGCGGCCCGAATCGATCCCGCGAAGCGGCGCTCGTTCGCGCGCGTCGCGAGCGCCGATTTCGGCCCGACGAAACGTCTCGTGAAACCCTGAGACTACGGCTTCTGGGTTGGGTTCTCTGGAGCACGCTCGAGCGTCACGGGGACGGTCAGGAGCGCGACGGCGGAGAGCTCGGTGAAACGAAGCCGTTCGAACGTCGTGTCGAAGCACGAGAGCGCGTCGGCACCGACGTTCGAGTCGTCGGGAGTCGCCTTCCAGACGTCGCCGGTGAGATCCACGACGAGATGAAAGACGGTCGCGTCCTTCACGTCTTGCGCTGGCGCATTCGGCGTCGCTCTCGAAGCGCAGGCCTGAAAATCCGCGGCATGCTCGGCGAGCGCTCGCGTCACCTCGACGAGGGCGAGTTGCCCTTTGACGCTCGGAGGGCCGACCACGACGTGTACCGCCCGATCGCTCGGAGTCGGCAGAGCGACGTTCACCGGCGCGCCGCCGTCTTGCAGCAAGGGAACCCCTCGCACGCTCGCCGCGCGCGCGCGGACGAAACCCCCGACGCCGCCGGCGACGTCGGCCACGCCGCGCAGCTCGCATTCGGCGACGAAGAGGCGCATCGCGCGCGGCAGATCGACCGTGCGCAGAAAATCGCCGAGGCTCGTGCAATCGTCTGCGACGCTTCGGGTGCAACCGCTGCGGTAGTGCTCGGCGAGGTGCGTCTCGCGACGTCGTGCCGCGGCGCAGGCAACGGCTGCCGCGCTCGACTGGCACGCCGCGACGTAGGCGCGAGTCGCGCGCTCGGTATCCTTGCCGATGAGCACGTCGCCGAGCCGCTTACAGCCTTGCGCCGAACCCTCGCGACACGACGAGGTGAGTAGCTTCTCTCGACGCGCGAGCTCGGCGTCTTCGATCGTCTTCGGCGCGGAGTCCGGCGCGCCGGTCGGGTCGAGATCGTACGGGGCCTCGACCATTTGCGCGGCGAAGAGGCAGCTGTCTCCGTCGCCGCCCTTGCATCCCTTGTCGAAGAAGCCCGCGGCCGACAGCGCATCGGCGCTGCCGAAGTCCAAGTTCGCCTTCTCGCGATGCAGGTTCCCGGCGTGGCGGCACCCGCCCTCGCCAGCTACACCCTTGCTGCATGCGCTTTCGCAGGCCGAAACTTCGCCGGCCAGGCAGCGCTGCCGCAGGGCATTGAGTCCCCGGCATCCCGCTAACCCCAGCAATCCCCAGGCGATTGCGGCCGCGGTCATCCACCGCCGCCCCTGACTCGCCCGCCCGCGCGCGTCCCGGCGCATCTCCCCGGCTCGGTTATCCGGCATGGTCCTTTCGTCTGGCGACCGACGGCGGACCGTCGAGAAACCGCCTATCGGTTCTCCCGAATCTGCCGTTTCTATACCTGGAGCACGCGATGAAAGGTCTCATATTCAACCTACTTGCCGACCTCGCCGCTAGGGCGGGCTGCGAGGACGAAGCGTGGGACGTCGCGCTCACCACAGCGGGTTCGTTGCTCGGACGGCAAACGTCCGACCGCTGGGAGCTCGAGGACGACGAGAACGACTGGGCCGAAGCTCTCGACATGCCGGCCCTCGATACGTCCCGCGATACGTTTCGCTCGCTCCTCCGCCACGCGCCGTCGCTCTGCGGAAAGCAAGGGCGCGCGGCGCTCCGCCCGCAGCAAGAGGAAGCCGCGCCTTCCGTTCGAACGCCGGAGCCGATGCAGCTCTCACTCTTCCCGAACGAAGAAGTTCCGCCGCGTCGATCTCGGTAGCCCGCTTGCCCGGCCGTCGATAGGGCGCGCATAATTCATCTTGATGCAGGCAGAGGGCACTGCCGACGCCGGCTGGTTGCGTCTGCTGATGCAGGGCAGCCCATCGTCCTTCAAGAGTTTCGGCGAGTTGGCGCGCGGCCTCCTCACCTCGCCCGAATGGCCCGCGAAAGCCAAGCCCCAACCCCGGTCGCTCGCGGCGCTCCTCAGCAAGCTCGACCGCGGCGTCGAGCTCGAGTGGCTCGCGGACCGTCCCGAGGTACAGCTGGCTCTCGCGCGACTCCTCGGGACCAGTCGCATCCATATAGAAACGGTCGTCAAGGGCTCGGTCCGCAGCGCCGACGACGATCGGCACCGGCTCCGTTGGCGCGATCTTCCTTACGCCGCGCCCTTCGATAGCCGCAAAGAGCCGCTTCCGCCGGGCCTCCCCCGCGAAGTTTCGGAGCCGTTCGCTTGGGGGCGAACCTGGTGGGTCGCGCCGTCGGGTTCCGGACGCTCACTTGCCGGCGCATGGCTTCGAGCGCGTGGACTCGCCGCATTCGTGTCGGCTGCGGACGGCGCCGAAGCGCAGCCGAGTTTGCCGGACGGCGGCGCGGTGTTCGTCGAGTTGACCTCGGCACGCGGTGAAGCGCTGCTCCCGCCGCCGCGCGGCGCGATCTGTGTCGCCGCGCCGGAGCCTCCACGGGACGCACGAGGATGGACCCTCGTGCGCTCCCCGCCGCTCGTCGACTCGATCGACGCCGTGGTCGATTGGGTCGCGCTGCGCCTCCCGCTCGACGGCAACTTCGAGCGGCGCTCGGCGGCATCGTGGCTGCGGAAAGCCATCGACGACGGAGCCGTCGACACGCTCGGCGCAGCGCTCGGGCTCCTCGGCGCCGTGGATCGGTTCGGCGTCGCGGAGCTCGAGCGACTCGGCATCGATCTCGCCGCAGAGCGCTTCATCGTCGAAGAAGCGACGAAGGCCGCGGACGACGACGCGGACAGCGCGTGGCTCCGCGAGCGCGCGGGCGCTGCGTTCGCGGGGCTCGTCGAGCGCGCGCTCGTCGACCCGAACGACCCTTGGGACGGGCCGCGCTCGTTCGACGACTGGGTGCGGCTCGTGCCGCCGGAGTATCGCGAGCCTTCGGCAAGAGTCGAGGGTGGCGCTTACGGCGTCGTGCGTTCGTTCGAGCGCGCCGGGTTCCTGCTCCGGCACGGCGATCGCGACGCCTTCACCGCGGGGCCGCGATGGGTCGCCGATCGCATGCTGGTCCGCGCCCGGCAGTCGCTCGTCGAAGGCGGCGCGGTCGCATGGGGCGAGGCGCTGCTGTCTCCCGAGTCCGCGCCGTCGATCGGGCGGCTGCTCCTCGCGCGCGTGCTCGACGGAGACTTCGATCCGCTCGAAGAAGCCGTGGACGCGTCCGCCGAAGGATCGCCTGGCGCTGCCGCCGCGATCGATTTTTCGTTCCGCGCCGCGGGGATCGCGCTCCTTCTCGACGTCGAGGTTCCGGCGGACACCCTTCGCTCCCTCTGGGACTCGGTCATCGCGCAAGTCGTCGAGCGGCGCGACGGCCCGCACCCGCTCCTCCGTCACGGCGCGGCCGCGACGAAGGACCCGCTCTTCGACGTCGGCACGTTCCGGCTCGCCGCACTCGCGATTTCCGAGTCGCTTCCCGAGGGCGCGGGCGCGCCGCACCCGCTCCTTCGTCCCTGGAACGGCGAGCCCGATCCGGATCTGCTCGGCAAGGTGCTCGACTCGATTGGCGCCGTCGTCGCGCGTCTCTCCGAGTCGGATTCCACGTGGGGCTACGAGGCGTTCGACATCGCCGAGCGGCTCGTTCGATTGATGGGGCGCCCTTTCGAGTCGCGGCTCGTCGAATGGCCGGCAAAGTTGCTCGAGGCGCTGGAGACGAACGAAAAGACGTTCCGCAAGCTCTGCCGCATGGACGTCCCCGACGTCGCCGTGGACCGCCTCTTTCATCTCGGCAGCGACCGCGGATTCGGGCAAGCGCCGCTCGCGTCCGCGCTCTGGCTATCGTGGGCCGCCGCGCCCTCACCCGTCGGGGAAAAGACGTTGTTCTCGCCGTCGCGCGCGGGCGCGCAGCGACTCTACCGTCACGCGCCGCTCGCCGCTCTCGAAGCCCTCGCGTCGGGGCTCGTCGAGGTGCGGACCCTCCCGTTCGCGGCGCTCGACGAGGAGCAGTGGCGCTCGCTCGTCGACGCGAAGCCCGCCGCCCTCCGCGGCGTCGCGGAAGCCTGGCGCGTCGCGCCGCCGTCGGTCGCGCTCGGCGAAATGCGGCGCGGCACGCTCGACAAGGACGATCTCGCGACGCTCTGGAATCGATTCCCGGAGGAGATGCTCGGCGCGATCTCCGAGCTCACCTCGGACGCGGCGCTGTCCGGCGTCCTCGACTCGGCCCCCGCTCGGACGACCGAGTCGCTGATCGCGCGCGTCGTTGCGGCGCGACCAGATGCCGCGAGCCGCGCCGGCGCGTTTCGCGAATGGCTGCATGACCTGGTCGAACGAAGGACGACCGGGTGGCGCGCGGCGTTCGCCGCGCTCGCCGGTTCACGCGGCGCGAGCGACGCGCCGGGCGCGAAGGCGACGTAAGTCTGCGACGGCCGGCGGAGAGACGCCAGCGCGCGGCTTCTGCGCACAGTCCGCACCTGCGACGTCGCGGGACGCGCCGGGTGCCCCCAAAATACACGCCGCTCAGATCTCGATCGCGCGTCCCTCGACGGCGAGCGCGGCCTCGCGGAGCGCCTCGGAGAGCGTCGGGTGCGCGTGACACGTGCGGCCGATGTCCTCGGCGCTCGCGCCGAACTCGATGGCGGCGCCGGCCTCGGCGATGATGTCGCCCGCGCGCGGCCCGATGATGTGCACGCCGAGCACGCGATCCGTCGTTGCGTCGGCGAGCACCTTGACGCGGCCCTCGGCCGCACCGAGCGCTTTGGCGCGCCCGTTGGCCTGGAAGGGGAACATGCCTTTTTTATAGGCGCGGCCGGCTTTCTTGAGCTCGTCCTCGCTCTTGCCGACCGTCGCGATTTCCGGCTGCGTGTACACGATGCCGGGGATCGCGTCGTAGTTCACGTGTCCGTATCCGGTCACGATGTGCTCGACGCACGCGATGCCTTCGTCCTCGGCCTTGTGCGCGAGCATCGGTCCGGCGATGACGTCGCCGATGGCGTAGACGCCCGGGACCTTGGTGCGGAAATGTTCGTCGACGGGGACGCGACCGCGCTCGTCTTTCTGGAGGCCGATCGCGTCGAGCCCGAGGCCGTCGGTGTTGGCGACGCGCCCCGTGCACGAGAGCACCTTGTCGCAGTCGATGGCGTCCGCGCCGTCGATGGTCACCGTCGCGCCGTTGCCATTCGCGCGCGCGCCGGTCACGCGGGTGCCGAGACGAAACGTGAGCCCCTGCTTCTCGAAAATTTTCTTTCCCTCGGCGGCGAGCTCGCTGTCCATCCCGGGCAAGATGCGGTCGAGGTACTCGAGGATGGTCACCTTGGCCCCGAGGCGGTTCCACACGCTCCCGAGCTCGAGCCCGATGTACCCCGCGCCGATGACGACGAGGTGACCCGGCACTTCCTTGTACGACAAGGCTTCGGTGCTCGTCCCGACGCAATGGCCGTCGACCTCGACGCCCTTGAGCGGCGCGACGTTGCTGCCCGTCGCGATGACGATGTGTTTCGCTTCGAGCTCGGTCGACGTGCCGTCCGGGCCGTCCACGACGACCTTGCCGGGCCCGGCAAAGCGGCCGCGGCCTTCGTAGCGCGTGATCTTGTTTTTCTTGAGCAAGAACGCGACGCCGCCGGTGAGCTGCCGGACGATCGACTCTTTTCGGCTGAGCATCTTCGGCAAATCGAGCTCGACGCCCGAGACGTTCACACCGAAGGCGGAGAGTCCGGTCTTTGCTTCGTGATAACGCTCGCTCGCCTCGAGCAAGACCTTGCTCGGGATGCAACCGATGCGAACGCAGGTGCCCCCGAGCTCGTGCTCGACGTCGATGCAGGCCGTGTTCAGCCCGAGCTGCGCGCCGCGGATCGCGGCGAAGTAGCCGCCAGGGCCCCCGCCGATGACGACGAGATCGTGACGAGTGCTCATATTTTCTTCAGACCTCGATGAGCAAGCGAGCGGGCGCCTCGATGGCTTCCTTGATTCGCTTCAGGAACGTGACGGCTTCGCGGCCGTCGACGAGCCGATGATCGTAGGTCAGCGCGAGGTACATCATGGGACGGATGACGATCTGTCCGTCGCGAACCACCGGGCGCTCGTTGATGGCGTGCAGCCCGAGGATCCCGCTCTGGGGTGGGTTCAGGATCGGCGTCGACATCATCGAACCGTAGATGCCACCGTTCGAAATGGTGAAGGTGCCGCCCTGGAGCTCGTCCAGTTTAAGCACGTTCTTCTTCGCGCGCTCGCCGTAGTCGGCGATGCGCTGTTCGACCTCGGCGAAGCTCAGGCGCTCGGCGTCCCGGATGATCGGCACGACGAGCCCTTTGCCGCCGCCGACCGCGACGCCGACGTCGTAGTAGTTCTTGTAGACGATGTCGGTGCCGCGAACTTCGGCGTTCACGTTCGGCACGAGCTTCAGCGCGTCGATCGATGCCTTCACGAAGAAGGACATGAATCCGAGCTTGATCTTGTACTTGTCGAGGAAGGCCTGCTGATAGTCCTTACGGAGGGCCATCACCGCGCTCATGTCGCACTCGTTGAACGTCGTGAGCATCGCGGCTTGCGACTGCGCCTGGAGGAGGCGCTCGGCGATGCGGCGCCGCACCGGCGTCATCGCGACGATCTCTTCTTCCCGGTAGCCGCCCGATCCTGGCGTCGGTGCGGGCCCGGGCGGCGCCTTCGCTTCGGATCGAACGGCGCGCGCGACGTCTTCTTTGAGCACGCGCTCGCCGGGACCCGTCGCCTGAACGTCGGCGACGGCGAGCCCGGCATCGGCGAGCGCTCGACGCGCCGCAGGCATCACCCGCTCCCCGCCGCTCGACGCCGACGCGATCGTCGAAACCGCGGGTGCCGGCGCGGGCGCCGGGGCGGGTAGGGGCGTCGAACGTTGGATGGCCGGCGCGGGCGGAGGCGCCGCGGGCGCCGGGGCAGCGGTTGGCGCGGGCGCCGGGGCAGCGGTCGGCGCGGGCGCCGGGACGGACGGACGCACCGAGGCGGCCGCCGCCTCCTCCATGTAGCCGATGACCTGTCCGACGGTCGCGCTTTGCCCTTTCGGGACGACGATCTTCGTGATGACGCCGGTCACGGGGGCCGGGAGCTCGACGGTGACCTTGTCCGTCTCGATCATGACCACGGCCTCTTCGCGCGAAACGCGATCCCCTTCGGCCTTCAACCAATCACCGATCTCGACCTCGGTGATCGACTCGCCTACTTCCGGAACACGCAATTCGACGGCCATGAGACTCCCTTCGGGCCCCCGAATTGAGCATGGTCAGGCGGCGACGGAAAGGCTCGAAATCAGACGGGCTCGTAGGCCACGCCGAACGCCTTTTGGATGAGTTCCTGTTGCTCCATGCGATGACTCGACGCGGAACCCGTGGCCGGACTCGCCGACTCTTCACGCGACACGACGCTGAGCGGCCACCGACCGAACACGCGTTCGCCGAGTCGGACACGAAGATAGGGCCACGCGCCCATGTTCTCCGGCTCTTCCTGAGTCCACACGAGGGACACGCCGTCGGGATACGACTCGAGCGCGGCGAGAAGCGACTTTTTCGGCAACGGATAGAGCTGCTCGACCCGGATGATGGCCACGTCGTCGCGACCGGTGTCCTGCCGATGTTTCACGAGGTCGTAATAGACCTTGCCGCTGCAGAGAATGACGCGGCCGACTTTCTTGGTCCGCGTCGTGAGCTCGTCGGGCAAGACGCGATGGAAGCGGTCGTTCGCGCATCGTTCGATCGAACTGGTCGCCAGAGGGTGACGGAGCAGCGACTTCGGAGTGAGCACGATGAGCGGCTTTCGCCATCGGCGGAGCGCTTGGCGCCGGAGCACGTGAAAATGCTGCGCGGGCGTCGTCGGCTGGACGACCTGCGCGTTGTCTTCGGCGGCAAGCGTGAGCCAGCGCTCGATGCGCGCGCTCGAGTGCTCGGGGCCCATCCCCTCGAACCCGTGGGGCAAGAGCAGCACGAGCCCGGAGAGCCGCTTCCACTTGTCTTCCGCGCTCATGATGAACTGGTCGACGATGACCTGCGCCACGTTCACGAAATCGCCGAACTGCGCTTCCCAGACGATGAGCCCTTCCGGAAAATCGAGGCTGTAGCCCCATTCGAACCCGAGCACGCCGGCCTCGCTGAGCGGGCTGTTGTAGAGCTCGATCGGCGCCTGATTTTGCGCGAGGTGAGCGAGCGGCGTGTACGTCCGACCATCCTCGTAGTCGTAGAGCACGCCGTGGCGCTGGCTGAACGTACCGCGGCCGGTGTCCTGCCCCGTCATGCGCACGCGGACGCCGGACGTCACCAGCGACGCGAACGCGGCGAGCTCGGCCGTGCCCCAGTCGAGCGGCTTCTGACCGCTCGCCATTTCACGACGCTGCTCGAGGATGCGGACGATCTTCGGGTGCGGCGTGAACCCCGGCGGCGTCTCGGTGAGTTTCGTCATGAGCGACGCGAGGTGCGCTTGATCGACCGTGGTGTCGGCCTCGTCGGCGCCCGACTCGGGACCGCCGATGAAACCCTGCCAATAGCCGCCGAGCCAATCCTCGGTCCGCTTGTAATCCTTACGTCGCGCGACGGTGAGCTCTTGCTCGAGGTGCGCGCGCCGTTCGACGGCGATCTGATCAGCCTCTTCCTTGGACACGCCGCCGAGCTTGTTCAGATGCTCGAGATAGCCGTCGCGAACGCTGACTCGCTTCATGATCGCGCGATAGAGCACCGGTTGCGTGAACGACGGCTCGTCGCCCTCGTTGTGGCCGTGTCGACGATAGCCGTACATGTCGATGACGACGTCGCGCTTGAACGTGGCGCGAAAATCGGTCGCCAGACGGACCACCTGCGCGACGGCCTCCGGATCTTCGCCGTTGACGTGGAAGATGGGAATTTGCAGCATTTTCGCGACATCCGTCGCGTACGTCGCCGAGCGCGATTGCCACGGTGGCGTGGTGAACCCGATCTGGTTGTTCACGACGACGTGGATCGTGCCGCCGGTGTTGTAGGCGCGGAGCTGGCTCAAGTTCAGCGTCTCCGGAACGATGCCCTCGCCGGCCATCGCGGCGTCGCCGTGAATGACGAGGCCGAGCTTTCGCGTACGCTCCGTGTCGCCCACGCGGTCTTGCTTCGCGCGCACGCGTCCGACCACCACCGGATTGACGAATTCGAGGTGGCTCGGGTTGAAGCAGAGCGAAAGGTGCACCTTCTTCCCGGTCGCCGTCGTGAAATCGGAGCTGTAGCCGAGGTGGTACTTCACGTCGCCGCGGCCGCGGTAAAGCTGCGGGTCGAGGTCCTCGAACTCGCGAAAGATTTCGCGCGGGCTCTTGCCCATGATGTTCGCGAGCACGTTCAAACGTCCCCGATGCGCCATGCCGAGCGTGATCTCGTCCACGCCGTGCTCGGCGCTGCGCTCGATCGTGAGCGCGAGCAGCGGAATCAAACTCTCGGAGCCTTCGAGCGAGAAGCTCTTCGCGCCGAGGTATTTTTTCTGGATGAACTCTTCGAGAATGACCGAGTCGGTGAGGAGCGTCAGGATGCGGCGCTGGTCGGCGACCGAGATCTCGAGGCGGTTCTCGGTGCCCTCCATCCGCTCCTGGAGCCAGTTTCGCGGCTCGATTTCGTGCATGTGCATGAACTCGACGCCGATCGAACGGCAGTACGTGTTGCGCAGGCGATCGAGAATTTCGCGGAGCGTGAGCGTCTCGGTGCCGTAGATCGTCCGGCTCGAAAACCGGCGATCCATGTCCGCGTCGGTGAGGTGGTAGTGACGCGGTTCGAGCTCCGCCGTCGCGGGGCGCGGCATCCCGAGCGGATCGATCTTCGCGATCATGTGACCGCGAGTTCGGTACGAACGAACCAGCTGATCGACGCGGTCCTGACGGATCGCGATGTCGAGCGAGTCCGCGTCGGAGAGCGGACGGAGCGAGCCCACCGGAGCCATGCGAAGCTGCCCGTTGGTGAGGCTCTGCTCGGCGAGGCTCATGGTGGGGCCACTGCCCGACGACGGTGGCGCGCTCTCGAGCGGGACTACGTCGGGGCGAGCCATGAGGGTCGCGCCGTTCGTCGCGCCGTTCACCGTCCCATTGACGTGACCGTTCACCCCGCCGTTCACGGCGGGGGACGGAGGATTGAAGAGGCTTCGCGCTTCGAACGAAGGACCGACCTTCGTTCCGCTCGCCGGCTGGCCCAGGGAGGCGAAGTAGCCGCGGAAGTCAGCGGGTACCGAGTCCGGATCCTTGACGTACGCCTCGTAGAGGTCCTCGAGAAAGGCGATGTTCTGTGTGCCGAGCCCGCCTTCTACCGTTTGCGACATGCGCTACTTTCCCTCATTTTTGGCCTGGTGCAGCATCGATGACGAGGGCGCACGATATCAGTGCGCCGGCGCCCGAGCGAGCGACGCCGGGACTCGATTGTCTCGGACAAATCGCACGAAAACCGCGCACCTCGGGGCGCTATTCCCCGCCGGCTGACGGCCACCGACGGAGCCCCCGTCCCGAGAGTGGGGGAGAAGCGTCGTCGGCCGTTGTAGGTGTCGACAGACCGGGTTAGGCTCACGTCAGCGCAGGCCGCCCCCACCCCCCAGGCCGAGCCCGAAGTCGCGGGCTCCGCTCCCGTGGCCGACCCCCCTCCTCACTGCGTGTGCCCCGGGAGCGTGTGCGGCGCGATGACTTCGGTAACACAACGAAAATTGTCAGCCTCGGCTGACGCGACGCAATGAAATTGCGCGAATCGGCGCCCTTCGCACTCGAGCATGAGCACGCAAACCTTCACTCGAAACTACTCGGACCACTCCAACGACACCGGGTTCCAGTTCGAGTTCTTTTGCGACAAGTGTGGGAACGGTCACCGCTCCGAGTTTCAGACGAACTCGCTCGGTTTCGCCGCGCAGATGATGAAGGCGGCG
Source organism: uncultured Polyangiaceae bacterium (assembly GCA_964506835.1). GTDB lineage: Bacteria > Myxococcota_A > Polyangia > Polyangiales > Polyangiaceae > DASZVB01. The sequence goes on along the minus strand of CAZDNG010000001.1, from coordinate 66,238 downwards.
GGCTCGATTTTCGGCGGAGGGCTCGCGAACGCGGGCTACGGCGCCGATCGAATCAACGACGCGCTTCGCGGCTCGGCGTGGGATTCGGCGTTCAAGAAGGCCGTCGAGGAATGCCGGCCGAAGTTTCGGCAGTGCACGTTGTGTGGGACCTGGGTTTGCCCCGAGGTGTGTTTCAATCAAGAGCGCGGATTGTGCGAGGGCTGCGCGCCCGATCTGAAAGAGAACCTCGTCGCCGCGCAAGCGAAGATGGCGGTCGAGCAAGCGACGGAAAAGGCGCGCGCCGTCGATCAGACCGGCGGCCAGGATTTCTCGAAAGCTGGACTCGGCGTGTCCTCTCAGTGCCAGAAATGCAATAGCTCGCTCGCCGACGGCGCGAAGTTCTGTCCGAATTGCGGCCTCGCGGTCGTCGCGAAAACAGGGCCGAAGTTCTGCTCCGGGTGCGGCGCGGGTCTGCAGCCCGGCGCGCACTTCTGCTCGGGCTGCGGCGCCGGCGTCTAGTTCACTTCACGCGGCGCGCGAGCGTGAGACCGTCGCCGATGGAGAGCATCGACGGGAACACGCGATCGTCGCGAGCGATGCAATCGTTCAACGCGCGGATCGACATCGTCGATTCGGCGAGATCGCTCGGATCGGCGACGCGTCCGTCCCAGAGCACGTTGTCGAAGGCGATGACGCCGCCCACGCGGACGAGCTTCAGACATTGCTCGTAGTAGCGGACGTAGTTTTCCTTGTCGGCGTCGACGAAGGCGAAGTCGAAGGTGCCGGATGCGCCGCTCGCGATGAGCGCGTTCAACGTCTCGACGCCCGGGCCGAGCCGGAGCTCGATCTTGTCGGCGACGCCGGCCTCCTTCCAGTATCGGCGCGCGATCTGCGTGAACTCGTCGCTCACGTCGCAGGCGACGAGCTTGCCGTCGGGCGGCATCGCGAGCGCGACCGACGTCGAGCTGTAGCCGGTGAACACGCCGACCTCGAGCGCACGGCGAACGCCCAGCACTTCGACGAAGAGCCGCATGAATTGCCCCTGTTCCGGCGAAATCTGCATGCCGGCGAAGGCGTGCTTGGCCGTCTCTTCGCGGAGTTTCGCGAGCACCGGCGGTTCGCGCAACGACACCTCCAGCAAGTAGTCGTAGAGGCGTTCATCGACCTGAATCGTGCGACGGGACATGGACGTTTCTCTAGCCCGCCGTCCCGAAGGTCACAATCGACGTCGCGCGCTCAGCCGTGGTCGGCGCAAAATTCGTGGACCACGTCGAACAGCACGCGAAGGCCCCAGAGAAACCCGTCGATGGGAATGCGCTCGTCGTGACCGTGATAGAGCTTCGGGTAGTTCATTCCGGGGGGCATTTTCACCGGCGAAAAGCCGTAACACGTCGCGCCCAGCAGTGCGTACGCGTGCGAATCGGTGAACCCGGGGATCATGAACGGCACGGGAATCGAACCCGGGTGGTGTCGCTCGAGCGTGCGCGAAAGAAGGTCGAAGAGCGGCGTCTCCGCGTTGAACACGGTGCCTTCCCAGCTCTCCGAAACGTTCACTTTGACGTCGTGGCCGACCACGGCCTGAATTTCGTCGAGAAACGACTTCACCGTTTGGCCGGGGATGATTCGACCATCGACCTTGACGCTGGCGGTCGAGGGGATCACGTTGACCTTGGTTCCACCCGAGAGAACGGTGGGCGACGTGGTGTTGCGGAGCAGGGCGTTGATCTGAATCGCTTGCTCGGGGTCCGTTCGACCGAGCACGTCGAGGAGAATTCCGGCGAGCTTCGGCGACAGGAGGAGCGGCATCGCCTTGCTTTGGGGAAAGGACGCTTGCTCGGCGAGCCGGCGCAAAAACGACTCGACCACCGGCGTGTTGTGCTGGGGAAGCCGCACGCGTCCGAGCGCTTCGATGGCGCGCCCGATGCGGACGACGGCGTTGTCCGGACGCGGCATCGAGCCGTTGCCCGCGGTGCCCTGCGCGACGAGTTCGAACCAGCAGATCCCTTTTTCGGCGACCTGGATCGGGTAGAACACCGAGTCGCCGAAGTAATACGAATAACCGCCGATCTCGTTCAGCACGTATTCGGATCGCACGAGCTCCGGGTGCGCCTCGACGAGAAAGCGCGAACCGAGCCGCGAGCCCGCCTCTTCGTCGGCGACCGCCGCGAAGATCAGATCGCGGGCCAATCGCACCCCGAGGCGACGGAGCACGACGAGGATCGTCAGGCTCATCGCCGCCATGTTCTTCATGTCGATCGCGCCGCGGCCCCAGATGCACCCTTCGTGCTCTTCGCCGGAGAACGGGTCGTGACGCCAGCGATCGCGTTCGGCGGGCACGACGTCGGTGTGCGCGTTCAAGAGAAACGGCGCTTTCTTGCCGTTGCCGCGGACCCGCGCGACGAGGCTCGCTCGCAAGGGCGCACTCTCGATGACGTCGTACGGAACCCCCTCGCGGTCGAGGACCTGGGCGATGTAGTCCGTGGCGATCCGCTCGTTACCCGGCGGATTCGTCGTATCGAGACGAATCAGCGCCTGCAGATGCGCGACCGCTTCGCGACCGACCGCTTGCCAATCGATCGCCGAAACGGCCGGGCTCGTGCGAGGGCCGCCCGCAGGGTTCGCCATGCGGCGAGACTATCGCGAGCGCCGCGTCGAGGGTTACTGTGAACCCGCGGGCCGCGCGTCGTAGCCAGACTGCGACCCGGGAAGCCGCTCGTCCACCGCGTGGACCCAGTCGTCGATCGGCGCGCCGAGGCGCCAGCTCGCGAGCGCCGACGTGATGCGACGGATCCGCGCGACGTCACCCGGCGGGAGCGTGTTCGGCGCCACTTGCGCCAAGAAGTCGCGCAAGACTTCTTGAATCGTGCGCCCCATGGACGGGCGTTGCGGCTCGGCCGTGCAACTGTCGAGGAGCGTCTCGGCCAGCTCGAGCGAGCGCTCGAAAAAGACCGTCGTCTCGCCCTCGAGCTGACCTTCACGGTGCCCCGGGTACGTCGGGACACGAAGGGCGGAAGGGTCCTGGACCGAGACGCGGACGATCTCGAGCACCTCGGTCCCGATCTTCACTTCGTCGCCGGCATCGAGCCAGACCGAGCCTTCGACGCGCTTGCCGTTCAGGAAGGTGCCGTTCTTGCCGCCGAGGTCGACGAGCTGGAGCCGCCCCGCGACCGGGCGCACGAGGGCGTGCTCTCGCGACGCGAGCGGATTGTTGACGACGATGGAGGCGTAATTCGAGCGCCCCAAGGTGACGTCACCGCTTCGGATGGGAAACAGCGTGCCCCGGTACTGGATTCTGAATTCGCTCACGATCGAATACTCAACTCTAGCGTCGCTGGCGTCTCCCGCCAGCCCCCATCGCCGTCCGGCTCATGGCTCACGGATCGGTGATAGCGTGATAGCCCCTCCGTAGGGCCGGGTCACCCAACGTAATCCGACGCTGGCGTCCCGCGCGTGTGCGCGTGCGCGCGTGTAGGTGCATGACCGCAACGGTCACCGGACTTCGCGTCGTCCGGTTTGCGTTCTGCTTCGTAGTATCATCACGACCGGACGGTGACGAAGGACCCGAAGAAGCCCCGCGATCCGTCGGATCGGGTCGCTCGCCGTATGCTCAGGGAGGGGCGCATCGCGCAGGAGCTGTTCGACCAAGCGATGCACCAACGCAGGCTCAGCGGCGCTCGTTTCGAGGACGCTTTGGTCGAGGTCGGCGTCGCGGAAGAGCAGGTGCTGAAGATCCTCGCGGACCTGTACCGCGTTCAGTACATCTCGACGCAAAAGCTCGGGAGCGCGAGCATCGACAAGCGAACCCTTGCGCTCGTACCCGTGCAGATCGCCGAACAGTACGGCGCGATCCCCGTGCTCTTCGATCGGCGAAAGTCGGCGCTCACCGTCGTGATGAGCGACCCCGACGACGTCGAGGCGATGAAGGCGCTCGAGCTCGCAACGCAACTCCGCGGTCTCCGCGCGCTGGTCGCGCGACCGGCGGCCGTCCGAGCCGCGATCGAAAAGCATTATCGCGGCGACGACTTTCCGTTTTCGATGCTCAAGAACGAGAGCCTCGCGCTCCATCATGCGCTCTCGCGAAACGACGAACCGAAGAACGGTGCAGCGGCGCTCGCCCCGGCGCGGCCCGCGCCCCCACCGCGTGCGGCACCGCCGGCCCCCGTGCCCCTCCCTGAACCTGCGCTCCCCACGCCCGTCGACGAGGTGCCGGAGCGGACGCGACCTCCCGCGTTGCCGGAGCGCGCGTCGCCGAAAAAAGACGACATCATCGGCGACCCGTTGAAGCTCGCCATCGTCATGGTGTCGCTCCTCGAAGGGAACCGCAAAGATCTACGCGGTCACTCGATCCAGACCTCGATCCTCATCCGAAAGGTCGCCGAAAAGCTCGATGTCGCGGCTACCGACGCGCGCGCCGCCGAAGTTTCCGGCCTGATTCACGACCTCGGCAAAGCGTCGAATTATCACCTCACCGCGTACAACGTGGCGCGCTTCGATGGCCACGAAACCGTCGCCAGAAAGCTCTACGCGACGCCGACGCGCGTCGTCGAGTCGGCGAAGTTCGCGAAGGCGACGACGCACGCCGTCCTTCACATGTACGAGCGCTACGACGGGAACGGATTTCCGGACGGCCTCCGCGGTCCCGACATTCCGCTCGAAAGCAGGATCCTCGCGCTCGCCGACAGTTACATGGATCTGACGAACAATCCGCGAAACTCGTTCCGGCGCGTGCTCACGCCGCAGGAGGCGTGCGAGGCGCTCCGGGAATCGCAAGGGACGGTGTTCGATCCGAAGGTCGTCGACTGTCTCTCGCGCGTGGTCCTCGGCGACGAGATCACGAACCGGCTGAGCAGCGACCGCGGGACCGTCCTGCTCGTCGACCCGGACGTCGAAGAAACGACCGTCATCGAGCTCGCGCTCCTCGAAAAGCGCTACAACGTGCACGTGGTCCGCGCGATCGACGAGGCGGAGCGATTCCTCGAAAGCGGCGAGGTCGACGTCATCGTGAGCGAAATGACGCTCGCCAGCGGGACGGGGCTCGATTTGCTCGCCCGCGTGAAGCGGTCGCGCAAAGGAAGCTCGATCGCGTTCGTGTTCCTCTCCGACGAGACCGACGCGGGCAAGGTCGCCGAAGCGCTCGACGCCGGGGCGGCCGATTATCTCTTCAAACCGATCGCGAGCCAGGTCCTGGTAGCCAAGGTTCGACGTATCGTCGAGCGGAGCCCGGGCGCGAGCCGATCGCGCGGCGTGAACGGCTCGCTGGAAGAAATGGGCATCCCGGACATCGTGCAGATCCTTCATCAAGGGCGAAAGAGCGGGGCCGTCTCGCTCTTTGCCGACGGCGAGACCGGCGCGATTTATTTTAGGGAGGGCGCCATCGTCGACGTGGTGTGGCGCGGGCTACGCGGCGAAGCGGCGTTTTACGCGCTCGTCGGGATCTCGAAAGGGAACTTCGCGATTGACCCGACGGCAAAAGCCGCCGAAGAAACGGTCTCGGCGAGTCCGGAGATGCTCCTTCTCGAAGGCATGCGCCGTTTGGACGAGTCGAGTCGGTGATGTCGGATTCGTCGCGAGCGCCCGTTGGACCCCGAGAACTGCTGATCGAACGGGTTCTCGCGTTCGTGAGCGGGCGACCGGCCGATGAAGTCCGGCGCGTCGAACAGCGGCTCGGCGAAGTGCTGGACCGCGCCGGCAAGGACGCCGTCGACGCGCTCATGCTTCGACTCGCGACGACCGGCGCGGACTGGAGCTTTTACCCCGCCGACACGCTCGCGCAGCGGATCCAGGAAGCCGTCGCCGAGGTGTCCTTGCCGCCCGGCTCCAACATGACGGGCATCGCCGAGCTCGCGGAGGTTCGCGATCGGCCCATCGTGTTCTTGCCGAATCATCTCTCGTATTCGGACGCGAACGTGTTCGCGCTCTTGCTCCGTCGCGCGGGGTTCGACAGCGTCGCTGATCGACTGAGCGTCATCGTCGGGCCCAAGGTGTACTCGGATCCGATCCGTCGATTTTTCAGCCTGTACTTCGGAACCGTGAAGACGCCGCAATCGAGCGCGCGCTCGTCGGAGGACGCCGTGATGTCGGCGCGCGACGTCGCCAAGCTCGCCCGCGAGACGATCGCGACCGCGTACGATCGCCAGACCAAGGGCGACGCGCTCGTCGTGTTCGTCGAAGGGACGCGGAGCCGGAGCGGCGCGATGCAGCGCGCGCTCCCCGCGGTCGCGCGCTACCTCGAGCACCCGGGCGCGGTGCTCGTTCCGGTTGGCATTTGCGGCTCCGAGGAGTTCGTCCCGGTCGACGATCTCCGCGCGCACGCGACGAGCGTGTCCGTCGCGATGGGTCGCCCCGCCGAGGCGGCGCGCCTCGAAGCCGCAGCGCAGGGAAACCGGCGCCGCATGATGGACGCGGTCGGCATCGCGATTGCTCGGCTACTTCCTCCGGAATATGGCGGCGTGTACGCGGACGGCGACGCGACCCTCGACGACGCTCGCGCCGTCGCCAACGCCGTCTTTGGGAGCCGAGCCGGGGCACAACGATGAGCCGAGGCGCGCCGTCCGGGCGCGGTTCGGTTCGTCGCGGTAAACATTCCGTACGCGCGCTCGTCGCGTTCGTCGTCGCCGTCGCGACGCTCGGCACCGCGACGAGCTGCCTCGTCTCGTTCCCCGACTACGGCGTGGGCGGCCCTCACGGAACCGGCGGAGCCGGCACCGGCGGCAAGATCGGACCAGGCCGCGACGCCGGCAACGACGCGAGCGGCGGCACGACGAACGGCGACGCTTCGCCGGAAGCCGCGCCGCACCCGAACGGCGGAAGCACGAGCATCGACTCCGGTGCGCCCGATGTGAATGCCCCGACCTGCACCGACGGCGCCCGAAACCAGGACGAGACCGACACCGACTGCGGTGGTTCGGTGTGTCCGGCCTGCGCCGTGGGCGCGCATTGTAGATTGCCGACCGATTGCACCGTCGGGTTTTGCATCGGCGCCGTATGCGAAGACATCGCTTGCACCGACGCGAGGCTCGACCAGAACGAGAGCGACGTCGATTGCGGCGGGTCGAAGTGCCCGAAGTGTTCTCCGTCGAGAAAATGCCTCGCCGCGTCCGACTGCGCCAGCGGCGTTTGCAATGCCGACATTTGCGGCGCGCCGAGCTGCACGGACCGCGTCAAGAACGGCGCCGAGACCGACGTCGATTGCGGCGGTGGCGCCTGCCCGCCGTGCTCGGTCGCCGAGACCTGCGCAAAGGGGGCAGACTGCCGGAGCGCGTCGTGCGTGCGCGCGTCGTGCGCGGCTTCGACCTGCGCCGATCACGTCTTGAACGGCACCGAGACCGACGTCGATTGCGGCGGTGCCGGCTGCCCGCGTTGCGGCGCGCTCGCCGATTGCCTCACGAGCGCCGATTGCACGACGGGGCTCTGTCTCGCCGCGGAGTGTCAGGACCCCGGGTGCGCCGACGGCGTATTCAGCGGCGACGAGACGGACATCGACTGCGGCGGACCGAGTTGCGCGCCGTGTTCGATCGGAAAATTGTGCAAGGCCGCGCGCGACTGTTCGTCGGACGTATGCCACGCGAGCGCGTGCGCGGCGCCCACGTGCAAGGACGGCACGAAAAACGGCGCCGAGACGGACACGGATTGCGGCGGCTCGTGTCCGTCGTGTCCCGTCGGCGCAGGGTGCGGATTCGGTGGCGATTGTTCGACGGGGGTGTGCTCGGGCGGCAAGTGCCAGGCGGCCTCGTGCGACGACGGCGTGAAAAATGGATCCGAAACGGACGTCGATTGCGGCGGCTCGTGCCCGGTGAAATGCGCGCCGACTCGCGCCTGCGCGGCGAACGGCGATTGTGCGACCGCGCTCTGCAACGGCAAGGTGTGCACGGTCGTCGGGTGCACCGACGGCGTGAAAGACGGATCGGAGACCGCGGTCGACTGCGGTGGCGGCGCGTGCGCCCCGTGCGCGGCCGGCGCCGGGTGCGGCGCGGATCGTGACTGCACGAGCGCCGTATGCACGGGAGCCCTCTGTCGCGCGCCCACGTGCGGCGATCTGACGACCAACGGCACCGAGACGGACACCGATTGCGGCGGCTCGTGTCCCAAAGCGTGCGCGACCGGCGCGCACTGTCGCGCGCCCGCCGATTGCACGAGCGGCGTTTGCTCGGGCGGCGTGTGCCCCGCGCCCACCTGTACCGACGGCGTGAAAAATGGATCCGAAACGGCCCCCGACTGTGGCGGCGCATGTCCGCTCGGCTGCGTCGCCGGGATGCCCTGCGCGTCGGGGGGAGATTGTGCGAGCGGCGTGTGTCAGGGCACGACGTGCGCCGCACCGACCTGTCCGGACGGCGTGAAGAACGGTTCGGAGACGGATCTGGATTGCGGCGGGAGCTGCTCGCTCGAGTGTCCGACGGGCGGCGGTTGCTCGCTCGGCTCGGACTGCGCTTCCGGCGTGTGCACCAGCCATGTTTGCCAGGCACCGACCTGTATGGACGGTGCGAAGAACGGCTCGGAAACCGGCGCCGATTGCGGCGGCAATTGTCCGACGAAGTGCGCGAACGGCTCGGGGTGCCAAAGTGGTGCCGATTGCGCGAGCGGCTCGTGCAACGGCACGAGCTGTCTCGCAGCGAAGTGCGGCGACGGCGTCGAGAACGGTTCGGAAACCGACGTCGACTGCGGCGGGTCGTGCCCGAGTTGCGCAGCGGGACAGGGGTGCGCCGTGAACCGCGATTGCGCGACCGATTTCTGCGCCGCGGCGGACGTGTGCGCCGCACCGAGTTGCGGTGATGGCTCGAAAAACGGCTCGGAAACCGCCGTCGACTGCGGCGGATCGTGCCCGCCGTGCGCACCCGGCAACGCTTGCCAGACGGCCACCGATTGCGTCAGTGGCGTGTGCAACACGACGTGCCTCGCGCCGTTCTGCAACGACGGCGTGAAGAACGGCGCCGAGACCGACACCGATTGCGGCGGCAATTGCCCGGGTTGTCAGCCGGGCCAAGCGTGCACGTCGGGAAGCGATTGCGCGACCGCGGTGTGCAACGTCACCTGCCAGGCCCCGCTCTGCACCGACGGCGCAAAGAACGGCTCCGAAACCGACACCGATTGCGGCGGGAGCTGTCCGGCGTGTGCGACCGGGAAGGCCTGTGGGTCGAACACCGATTGCACGAGCGGCGCGTGCAACGTCACGTGCCAGGCGCCGACCTGCTCGGACGGCGTGAAGAACGGCTCCGAGACGGACACGGATTGCGGCGGGGTCTGCAAGCGCTGCGACGTGGGCGCGACCTGCGCCGTCGCGTCCGACTGCGCGAGCGGCGTCTGCGACACGACGTGCCAGGCAACGCTCTGCACCGACGGCGTGCAAAACGGCGCGGAGAGCGGGGTCGACTGTGGCGGCGCGTCGCCATGCGCACGCTGCCCGGCAGGCCAATCGTGCGTCGCGCCGTCCGATTGCGCGAGCAGCGTCTGTTCAGCCGGAGCTTGCCAGGACGCGACGTGCGGCGACGGCGTGAAGAACGGCGCCGAGACCGACGTCGATTGCGGCGGTCAGACCGCTTGCCAGCGTTGCGACATCGGGCAGAGCTGCACCGACGACGGAGATTGCACGACGGGCTCGTGCGGCTCGGGCGGCGCGTGCGTGCAGACGTGCGGCGACGGCGTGAAGGACGGCACCGAAACGGACGTCGATTGCGGCGGCCCCGCGTGTCCGCGCTGCCCCGACGGGAGCAACTGCGCCGTCGTGGGCGACTGCTCTGCAAACCACTGCGACCTCGGCATTTGCTGTTCCCCCGGACAAAACCGAGACGGCGATTCGTTCGACGACTGCGCGGAATACACCGACGGAAATGCCTGGACGGATCCGGACGTCTTCAACGGCCTCTCGGCGACGAGCCTCGCGCTCTGCGCGCCCGGGCAAGCTCAAATCCTCTGCGCGTCGCAAGACACCGTCGCCGAGATCCGGGCCTGCGCGCTCGCGCCTTCCGTCGAGCGACAAGACCAGTGGTCGGGGTGGAGCTTCGACGGCGGGCCGAACCTCGACATTTGCGACGCGAGCCACGGCTTCGAGCCCGACTGGACATCGTCGTGCGGAGAGACGAGCTTCGCCGTCTACTCGACGGGCTACGTGTCGTTGCCGGCGCCCGGCGAGTATTGCTTCGCGGTGAACGCCGCGGGTTCGGGCGAGCCCGGTGCCGAGTGCGGCTCGCTGGTGCTGAACGGCGATTCGAGCCCGCTCGTCACGACCGAGAACATGGCCGCGGCATGTCTCACGTCGACCGGCGCGTCGTCCGCGCGCCTCGAGCTCTACTACCAGCAGACGAGCGCGCCGAGCCCGCCGGTCTCGAACGCCAGCTACGCCTTCCATGTGACCACCTGTTACGCTCCGAACGGCGCGCCGTGCGTCCCCGGAGACCCCTTGCCCCCCGAACGCCTCAGGGTGAGCCCATGACCACCGCGGTGGTCATTCGACGGCGAAGCCGGCTCATCGCCGCGAGCGCGGCCGCTTGCGGCGTCGCGCTTTTTTTCGGAGCGGAGAACATCTGCCGTGCTCAGACCACGGCGGCCGCGGAAGCGCTCTTCGACGAAGGCCGCGTCGCGTTGGAGGCAAAAAACTACGACCTTGCGTGTGAGCGGTTCGACGCGAGCAACCGGCTCGACCCCGCGACCGGCACGACGTTGAACCTCGCCGTGTGCGAGGAAGATCGGGGCCGTCTCGCCACGTCGTGGGAGCTCTTCCGCGCTGCGCTCGAAAAACTCGGCACGGGCGATCCTCGCCGCGACTTCACTCAGCAGCAGATCGACGCACTCGCGCCGCGGCTCCCGAAGCTCGTCGTCACGCTCGCAGCGGGGGTTCCGTTCGGCACGACGGTCCGCGACGGTGACGTGAGATACCCGAGCGCCGCCCTCGGCACGCCATTGCCGGAAGATCCCGGAGCTCGCACCTTGATCGTCGAAGCGCCGGGCCACGCGGCAAGGACGATCGACGTCGTGCTCACGGAGGGCGCGACGACATCCGTCGAAGTCGCGCCAGGACCGGAGAGCGCCTCCGCGATCACGTCCAGCGTCGCCGCAATGCCGCCCACCGCCGTGCCTTTGCCGCCGGAGCCGCCTCATTCGCGGAGTCGACGAGACCGGCTGCTCGCGGGCTTCATCGTCGGCGGGGTCGGCGTGGTCGGGCTCGGCGTCGGGATCGGAACCGGCGTGGCGGCACTCGGAAAAAAGAGCATCACGGACGACGAGTGCAGCGACGCCCTCCGGGTTTGCTCCCAGCGCGGCCACGACGCGGCCGACTCCGGTCGCACGCTCGCGGCGGTCAGCACGGTCGGCTTCATCGCCGGAGCGCTGGCCACCGGCGTGGGCGTCTATCTCGTCGTGACCGGCATGAAACACGGCGAACCCCCCGTCGCCGTGTCGACCGCGGCGCTCCCCGGCGGCGCGGTACTGCGCGTCGTTCACGCCTTTTGAAAGTGCGATCGCCGCTTCCACGGCGCACCGACAAACCCGCTGGGCGCAGTCGGGTTCGTCAGCGACGCATCTTCAACGGATCGAAGTCGGCCGAGTTCGATTGAAGGGGGGCACCCTTCGCGGCGTTCGGCGTCGCCGTGGGGACCTTGGCCGAGCGAGGCGCCCGGCTCGTCGATGACGGCGACGGCTTCGTCTCCGGAGCGCTCGCCGAGGCCGCGGATTCGGCCTCCGCGCTCGAAGGGACGACGGTGGGAGCGGCCGGAAGCGGCTCGTCCGCCGTCGCGTTCTGTTCGGGCTCGAGGGCGATCGCCTTCGGCGACGCGGTCGCCGTCGAACGCCGCTCTCCCTCGTCGTCGCCGCTCATCATGAGCCCCGCGCCGCGTCCCACCGCGATCGCCACGAGCACGAGCGCGAACGTCGCGAGGAGAACGCGCTTCGTCCCGACCGGCGAATGTTTCCGCGGGACCTCGGTGCCGAGCAACGAATCCGCGGGCGGCACCACGGAGCTCGAGTCCGGAATCGACGGCGCGAAGCTACGGTACGTGTCGACGAACGACGGACGGCTCGGATCGACCAGCTGCGCGAACGCCCGCGCCATGTCGGTCGCGCTCGAAAACCGCTGCTCGGGGTCCCGATGCGCGGCGCGAGCGAACCACTCGTCGAAACCCGGCAACGTCACGCCGAAACGAGACGGGATCGGCGGCGGCGCGGTGCAAATCCGGATGAGCAAATCGCCGAGCGCTTCGCTGTCGAAAGGGCGCTTCCCGGTGAGGCACTCGAACGTGATCACGGCGAGCGCCCAGAGGTCGCTGCGATAGTCGACTTCCTTGATGCCCTGCGCCTGCTCCGGGCTCATGTAGTACGGCGTGCCGAGGAGCGCGCCGGTGCGCGTCTTCGAACCGGTCGTGCCCGCGCCGATCCCGCCGGTCGTCTTGGCGATGCCGAAGTCGAGGACCTTCGCGGTGAACTCCTCGCCGTCGGTCTCGACCAAAAACACGTTGTCGGGCTTGAGGTCGCGATGAATGATCCCGGCCGCGTGCGCCTTGGCGACGGCGCGTCCGATCTGCTTCAGGAGCAACGACGTCTCGCGAGCCGTGAGCGAGCCGCGCTTGGCGAGATGCGTCGATAGACTCTCGCCGACGAGAAGCTCCATGACGATGTACGGCACTCCGTCGGTGACGCCGTAGTCGAACGTCTGCACGACGTGCGAGCTGCGGAGCGCGGCGGCCGCTTGCGCCTCCCGGAGAAATCGCGACAAGCCGTCTTCGCTCTGGGCGATGTTCGGATCGAGCAGCTTCACCGCGACCGGCGAATTCAACGTCAGATGTTCGGCTCGCCAGACGGAACCCATGCCGCCTTCACCGAGTTTCTCGGTGAGCTCGTATTTGCCGTCGATGACGTGCCCCGAAGACCAAGCCTTGTCCGACACGAAGCTCTCAGAATACCGCAAAAATAGCGGAACCGTGCACGACGGGCCGGCTCTCGCACGATGTGTGAGCGCCGTCTTCTTTTCACGACGCCGACGGATACGGCATCTCGACACTCAGTTGCCAAGCTTCGCCGCGTCGCCAAAACACCGCGCCGACTACGGATTGTCGATGCGCGCGCGCCGACAGCACGAGCCCCACGACCTCGCCTTCGGTGTGCACCGGGCGGCCCATGACTTCGGTAATCACGTCGCCGTCGACCACGCCGACGCCGAGCGCACTTGCACCCACCACCTCGACGCCGCTCGGGTGCGACGCCGTGCGCGGCACCGGGCGGCCGCGCGGCGCCGCGCCGGAATTGGCGAGCTTCAGCACCACGGCGGCCGGCACGAAGACGCCGCGTCCCGCCGTCGGGTGACGCGCACGTTTTCCGCGATGCCCTGCGGCGTCGCCGAACATCGACGCTGATTCGACCACTGATGTGGACGGATCGAGCTCGGGATCCAGCGTGGGTTCGCCGGCGGGCTGCGGATCGGGGTCGACCGCGGGGAAGACGGAAATACCGGTACCGGCGAGCGCCTCGCCGAGCTCACGGCCGACCGCGGCGCCTCGCGCGGGCAAGGACCACGCGACGTGGAGCGCCTCGGCGGCGCCGAAGAGCGCGAGAACCAACGACGCTCGTCCGCTGTGAGTCATCTGGGCGTCGCCTCGACTTCCATGATGACCGCGAGCCGCGACGGCGCGAGCCGAAATGTTATCCGCGGAGGCGCCAGTGCCCCGGATACGTCTTGCCGACGGGGTCGCACGTCGGATCGGTGATGACCAGCTCGGGGCGCGCGCCCCGGCAATAAACGATGGAATTTTGTCGGAAAGTCCGCCCGAAGTTCAGCGCCTCGTCGCGGTCGATGCCGTGAACGAGCCACGCCGGCTCACGCCACACGCCTTCCGGCTCTTCCTCGTACCCGACGCAATGCTCGACGCGATAACACCCCAAAATCAGGAGATCGCGCATGACGAGGTTCCGCGACTCGTTGACCCGGCGAGGCAGGAGCATCGACCGCGGGTTGTACGCGGTGAGCACCGCGAACGGTTCGCGGAGGAGCGCCGGTAACGTGTTTTCGTCGCGCACGAGCTCGCCGTCCATCGACACGCGGACCACGCCGTTCTCGGTCGGCAGCTCGTAAACGGTGGCGCAATAAGAGCGGAGAAGGTTTTGATCCACGGGTTCTCGGGTTCTTTTCCGGCGGGGCCAGAGGTGTAGCAAAGGGCGGCGGCCATCGGCAACCTCGCACGAAGCCGCGGGCGGCGGCGCGGCCGACCGCCGTCGCTTGGCGTCACATCTGAAACCGGTACCCCACGCCGCGCACCGTCAAGAGGTGCCGCGGCTCCGACGGATCCGGCTCGAGCTTCGCGCGGAGCTGAGCGAGAAAATTGTCGATCGTTCGCGGCGTCCCGTGATGCCCGGGCCCCCACACGCTGGCTTTGATCTGCTCGCGCGACCGCACGTGCCCCCCCGCTTCGACCAGACACCAGAGGATGTCGAACTCGGTCGGCGTGAGCGGCACGACCTTGCCGGCTTTCACGACCTGGTGCGTCGCGGCGTTGATCTCGATGTCCGCGGTCCGCACGATTTCTTCCGAGCGCGGCCGAGCGATCGCGTCCCGGCGGAGCACCGCGCGAACGCGCGCCAGAAGCTCGGCGAGCCCGAACGGCTTCGTGACGTAGTCTTCGGCGCCGAGCTCGAGGCCGAGCACCTTGTCCATCTCGGCGCCGCGCGCGCTCAACACGATGATCGGAACGCTGTTGCCCTCGGAGCGAAGGAGCCGAAGCACCTCGATGCCGTTGCGGCGCGGCAGCATCACGTCGAGCACGACGAGATCGAGGGGATCGCCGGTACGCACCCGATCGAGGCCGGCCTCGCCGTCCTCGGCGACGCTCACTTCGTACCCCTCGGCCTCGAGATTCATGCGAAGCCCGAGCGAAATGCTCTCGTCGTCCTCGACGATCAGGATCCGCTTCTTGTCGGGCCCGGGCACGCCCCTTCTTAAGCTCTTTTCGCGCGGGGAACCACCAGCGTGAAGGTGCTCCCCTTCCCGGCCTCGCTCACGAGCTCCACGCGGCCTCGATGAGCCCTCATCACGTGCTTCACGATGGCGAGACCGAGCCCCGACCCTTCGCGCTCCCGCGAGAGGCGGTCGTCCACTCGGTAGAACTTTTGGAAGATCCGCTTGTGCTCGGCGGGC
The DNA here is from genome assembly GCA_964506835.1 of uncultured Polyangiaceae bacterium. Lineage (GTDB taxonomy): Bacteria > Myxococcota_A > Polyangia > Polyangiales > Polyangiaceae > DASZVB01. Next base: position 51,147 of record CAZDNG010000001.1, on the reverse strand, counting down.
TGAATCCCCCCGCCGTTGTCGGTCACCGAAATCCGCACGTTCCTCCCGTCGGACGAGACCGCGAGATCGACCTTCGCGGGGTCGCCACCGTACTTGTACGCGTTCGTCAGCAGATTGAAGAGCGCGTCGCTCATCGCGCCGCGATCGGCGTCGATCGACGGAAGCCCTTTCGGCAAGGACACGCTGAGTGTCGCGTTCCGCCGCTCGCGAATGGGCTCGAACGCCGTCACCGCTTCGTCCACGATGCCGTACACGTCGGTTTCGCGGATCGTGTAGTCGCGCCCGCCGCTCTCCATACGGCCCCAGTCGAGCAGGCGATCGATGAGCGCCTGGAGGCGTTCGCTCTCGCGAGTGAGCCCCTGGATGCATTTTTCTTCCGCCGCGGGGTCGCCGCGCCGGAGCGCCAGCGTCTCGGAGAACAGCCGAATCGAGGTCAGCGGCGTCCTCAGCTCGTGGGACACCTTGGAGACGAAATCCGTTTGGAGTTGCGACAGGTTTGCTTCGCGGCTGACGAACACCCAGACCAGGATCACGCCGGTCGCCGCCGCGCCGCTCAGCCCGAGGACGAACGTGCCCATCAGGAGGTGCGACTCCGATTCGCGCATGACGAGCAGCAAAATGCCGAGCCCGAGTAACAAGAACGTGGGGACGACGATGAGCGCGACGAGCAGCACCACGATGCGACGAAAATTCCGCACGGTCAGGCCGCGGCTCTTCAAGACGTACTCCGCCGCTCGGCCCGGCCGATTCGTCGTGCGCCCGGGGCCCTGCGCGTCCGTGTCGGCGTTCGGCGCAAAGCGGCTGGTCGTCATGTCGCCCTCATCGTAGCTCGCTCAGAGTCCGAGGTCCCACACCAAGGTGCGGAGGAGCTCCGCGACGCTCGTCGCTTCTGCGGGGCAGCCGCCGGGGTGGTGCGGCGCCTCGCCGTCGGAGAACTGACACACCTGGCCGAGCACGGGGCCGCCGGTGCGCGCTCGCTCGATCCGGACGCGCAGATCCTCCTCGAGGTCGAAGTCGTCGGGCGTGACGCGCAAGGACGCGCGCGCGTACGCGCCGAGCAAGCGAGTCCAGGCGAGCCCCTGATGATGCGCGAGGCGGCGCTCTTCGAACGAGCCCTCGTACTCGCCGCGATACCCCGGCTCCTCCGGGTCCAGCGAACGGACGCCGCGCGACGTGAGGAGTCGTTCGCGCACGCGTTCGAGGATCGCCGCCGCTTGCCAATGCTCGAAGAGCTCCGCGTCCACGTCGAGCGCGACGAGCGCGTTCGGACGGATCGCGCGATCGGCGATCTCCTCGCCCTCCGAACGGCGCAAGCAATCGTACGGGTAGCGCGTCTCGTCGCACCAGAAGCGTCGCCGAAAGGCCGCTTTCGCCGCGACGCGCGCGGCGCCCGCGGCCTCGGAGAGCTCGCGGTCTCCGGCGTACGCCGCGAGTCCGGACAAGGTCTCGAGCCCCTTCGAGAAAAATGCCTGATGCTCGACGGTGAGCCCGCGCCGCGTCGCGCCGAGCGTCGCGCCGGTGCCGGCGTCGAGCCACGGGTAGGCCACGTCGTCGTCGCCGCTCACGACGAGCCCGTCGTCGTCGAGCCAGAGCACTTCGCGTCGGGGCTCGCGCACGCGAGCAAAAATCTTCGCGAGCGCCGGATAGAGCGTCTCCCACAAAAAAGGATCGTCGAGCCCGACGACGCGAGCGATTTCCCGCGTCGCCTCGAAGAGCAGGAGGGTCGCGTCTGCCGACGGCGCGGGCTCGGCGCCGACCCGACCGCGGATCCGTCTCGGGAGGAGCCCGTCTTTCATCGCGTCGACCAGCGTGGCGAGAACCCGCTTCGCGGCAGTCACCTTGCCGCGCACGAGATACAAGCCGGGCAGCGCCAAGAGCTCGTCTCGCGACGTCGCGGTGAGCCACGGATACCCGGCGATGATCGACGCGGCGTCGCAAGAATCGGCGCAGAATTGCTCGGCGGCGACCGAGAGCTCGCGGACGGCGAGCGGACGCTCGAAGCCCGGGTCGGCGTCCATGAAGGTCTGCGCGGCCTCGGCGACGAGATCGCGCGGGTCGCCTTCCGGCACCCGGTCGACGCCGATCGTCAAGTACGCCGTGCGCTCACGCGTGAGCGGAATCTCGAACGAGCCCGGCGTCCAAAGGTCTTCCTCGCACGGCACTCGCCGGAGTTTGTCTTCCGCGTACTCGAAGCGGCGATACCAGTCGGGCGACCCGATGAAGACGCCTTCGTGACGGAACACGACGGGCGGAAGGGCGGCGACCGGACGAATCTCGACTTGATTCGAGCGGAGCCGGATGCGCTGGACCATCGCGCCGTGCTCGCGCGTGAGCAGGTGCATCGGACGAAGAGGCAGGAGCGGACGCAACGTGAGCGACGCCGGCTCCGTGCCCTTCCACGAGTAGCCGAGCACGGCGGCGTTTCGACCGCGCACGAGCGCGAGGACGATCACCAGACGATTCTTGCCGATGCGGTACGTCCACCGCGGGATCGGGCTTTGCTCGAAAAACTCGAGGAACCGGTAGCCCGGCGTCGGCGCCGCGTGCGGCGATTGCTGAACCGCGAGGCGATACGCACGGTTGTCCACGTGCACCTCGGCTTCGACGTGGCTCACGATGACATGGCGATCGACCGGCGGCGACAGGGCCGCGACGAGGATACCGTGATAGCGACGCGTGTGATGCATCGCGACCGTGCTCATCGCATACGCGCCGGCGCCGTTGGTGTGCAGCCACTCCATCTCGGCGCTCTCCAGGCGACCGTTCACCTGGATCTTCGGCCAGAGGCCGGCCGTCACCCGAACTTCTCGGCGAGCGCGCGTTCGGCGGCGCGAAGAAGCGGCAAGAAGGGGGGCCGCTCTCCGAGCCAGAGCTCGACCGCGCGCGCCGCTTGTAAGACGAGCATCCCGAGTCCGCTCTCGGCGGCGAGGCCGTGCCCGCGAGCCGCCACGACGAACGGCGTGACTCGCGGGTTGTACACCACGTCGTAGACGAACACGGATTTCGGCAGGAGGGCCCACGGAATCGCGTCACGAACCGAGGTTCCGTCGCTCGCGCCGCGCATGCCGTCGCTCGTCGACTGCACGACGAGGTCGAGCGCGGACGCTTCACGCGCGAGCGCCTCGCGACGAGACGCGTCTTCGGGCCAGCCGAGTGCGACGGCGCCCAGGTTCCGGAACTCGTCGGCGCGCTCCCACGCCTCTTCGTCGGTGCCGCGAAAACGCCGCGCCACGACGGCGACCCGCTCCGCGCCGAGCGACCGGCACGCCGCGACGGCAGCGAGCGCCGCGCCGCCGTTCCCGACGACGAGCGCGCGACGCGGATGAGCGACGCCACGCGAGAGCTCGTCCGCAAGCGCCGGAACGTCGGTGTTGTGCGCGATGATTCGACCGCCCGCCGGCTCTCTGACCAGCACGTTGGCCGCGCCGGTGTCGCGAGCGGACGGGTCTCGTTCGTCGGCCAGAGCGAGCGCGAGCAACTTCCACGGAACGGTGACGTTGGCGCCTGCGATATCGCCTCGCCGGAGCGATTCGAATCGGGCGCGCACGCTCGCCTCGTCGGGGCAATCGAGCGCGACGTATTCGTGATCGCGAAGGCCGAGCTCGTCGTAAGCCGCTCGATGGATCGCCGGCGACAGCGAGTGGCCGACGGGATGACCGAACAGGGCAAAGGTTTTTTTGGGGGCGCTCATGACGGCGCGTTTTCTCGCGTTCGATCGACGGTAGCGTCGAGGCCGCCTTCGCCGAGGCGCAGCGAGATGCGGGCGCCGGGCGCGACGTCACTCGCGCGCCGCACGACGCGACCGTCGGGCAACGTCGCGATCGAATAGCCACGCGAAAGGACGGCGAGCGGCGACAGCGCGACCAACTGCGACTCCCCTTCTCCGAGCTTTCGGCGCGCATTCTCGATCGCACGGTGCGCCGCCGCGCGAAGCCGCGCCACGAGCGGCCCGAGCTCGGCGCTCGCGCCGAACACGACCGCGCGCGGGTGACGAGCCGCGAGCCGCGACCGAAGCGACTCCAGGGTACCGCGACGGCGCGCGGCGGTCCGCGCCATCCGGCGCTCGATGCGCGTCGTCAGATCGTCGACCAGTTGCTGCTTTTCGGCGATGACGAACCGCGGGTCGCTGAGCCGCGCCCCCACTCGTCCGAGAAAGTGTGCGTCTTCGAGCAGGCGCGCGTGCATGGCGCGGCTCAGGGTTTCGCGGAGCCGGCCGAGCATCTCGACGCGCTCGACGAAATCCGGAACCACGAGCTCCGCGGCCTCGGACGGCGTGGCGGCGCGAACGTCCGCGACCCAATCGGTGAGCGTCGTGTCCACTTCGTGCCCCACGGCGCTCACGACGGGAACGGACAGCGCAGCGACTCGGCGAACGACGCGTTCGTCGTTGAACGCCATCAAGTCTTCGCCGGACCCGCCGCCGCGCCCGATGATGATCGCGTCGAGGCCCGGATATCGTTCGAGTCGATCGAGCGCGAACAAGATACTGTTCGGCGCGCCGTCGCCCTGCACGAGCGCCGGGCTGAGCACGATGCGCACGCGACCGCGCCGGAACGCAACCGTTACGATGTCGTGGATCGCCGCCCCGTCGGCGCTGGTGACGACACCGACGATTCGCGGCTCGCGCGGCAAGGCTCGCTTCCTCGACGCCTCGAAGAGCCCCTCGGCGCGCAGCGTTTCCTTCAACGCCTCGAGCGCGGCGAGAAGTGCGCCGCGGCCCGCCGGGCGCACCGCTTCTGCGACGATCTGCAGGCGGCCCCGCGGCGCCCACACCGTGGCTCGACCGAAGATCTGGACGCGCGCTCCATCGATCAGATGGCGCCGTCCGCGAAGCGCCTGCATGCGATACATCACGCAGTCGAGCGTCGCGTCCTCGCGTTCGTCCTTGAGCGAAAAATAGACGTGCCCGCTGGCAACGGCGCGCGGGGATCGGATTTCGCCCTCCACCCAATCCCGCCCCGAAGCGCCCTCGACGGCGCGTCGCAGTCGCCTCGCAAAATCTGCGACGCTGATGGCCTCGTCGGATCTCTCTGCCACGGCGCCTACGGCTTATAGCATTGCCAAAGCGCGTCAGGCGTGAAGCGTTCCGGCGCGTTCGACGGCGGCGTGAGGGCGCGGACACGCACCCGACGAGCAAAAAACCGCAGGCGCACATGACCGCATAGCGAAGCGAACTTCGCGTCACTGAACCGAGTCGCATCGCGCGCTAGAGCGAGCGAGGTAGCGAGACGGACAGACGCAAGCGAAAACTTGCGAAGCGTGTTCCCGCGATCCAAGCTTGTAAGGTCGGCTCGGATCTAACGTCGCACTAGGGAGTGCAGAACGAGCCACACGGGGACCGCAGGCGTTGCTCTATCGCAACGGCGACGGACACCTCCATGATCGGTAAGAAACGCCACTTTCTCGGCCTATTTTTCGGATGTCTGGCGGCAGTGCTGCCTGGTTGCGCCCACAAGCATCGTGAGGGAGTGAGCGAGCTCCATCGCGCGTACATCGGACCCGAAACGGACTCCGACAAACCGATCGCACCGGACGAAGTGGAACGTCGCCAATGTGAAGCGACGATGCGAGCGACACTCGCCGAGCCGGAGTCTCCGCGCACGCCGGCGATCGATTCACGACGTGCGTCATTTCTCGCGAGGGCGAAAGCGGAGCCGGTGCTCTTCGTCGACGCGCCGCGCTACGGCGACGACGACGTTCCGCCGGTCGTGCGGGGTTACCGGAAAGTGCTGCTTTCCGGCGACGATCCGTACGGGACGGTCAGCCGTATCCTCGACGAGTCGCGGCAATTACCGAAGCAAGCCCGCCAGGCGCTGCTCCGGGACGGCTACCTCTACGCCGAAGACCCCAATCTGGCCTACGCGTTGGTCAGTCTCGTACAGCCGAACGATCTGTTCGGGTACGATCGGATCTGGATCGAGCGCGGCGACCAAGTGCTCCACGCGGAGCGCAAGCACGGCCGCTTCTTCTACACGGATGGTCCGCTCGAAGGACAGCGCGTGCGGCTCGTCCTGTTCGACCGCGTCGGCGGCGACGCGGGCCCGGGACCCGCGCTGCACCGGGATCTGCGCTCGCTGCGGTACCGACTCCACTTCGACCGGATGGAGATCCGTCACGTCACGCCGGATCGAATCGTCGCGAATCTGCGCTACGGCAAGACCTGGGTTCCGAGCGTCTTGCGCACGACCGGCGCTCGCGTCGACCTCGAGTGCGAAGTGCTTGCGTCGAGCCGGCGCGCCGAGGTCAGCCAGGCTCGCGCCGAATCGGTACGGCGCGAACGCGTCGTGCAGTCGCTGCGGCGTGCGATGCTCGCCGAGCTCGACGAGGCGTTGCCCTTCGACGAGCCGCTGCACGAGTACGGCTTTCAACTCGACGGCACGCTGCGGAGCAAATGGCTCGCGGCGTACCAGATGCGGCGCGACAACTACGCGTTCAACGGCGATCGGTATCGCGTCTTCGACGTGAAGGGACGACCGATCCCGCCCCAGGTTTGCGTCGAGTTTCTGACCGACACTCTCGAGCGAACGAGCGGCACCTGGTACCGCCCGCGCGGCGACGCTCCGGGGCGCATCGCGGGCAAGCTCGACTTCGACGAGGTCGGCGTGGACCGGAACGAAATGCGCCGCGTACCGAGCTTCATCGAATTCGCCAAGAGCCACTCGGATTGGTTCGACGTGGTCGACGACGAGAGTCACATCGAGCTCGGCAATCGCACGGCGTTGTTCCAATACCTCGAAGAGCACACCGATGACTTCTTGCCCGGCGACGCGGTGCTCATCAAAGGCAAGACGCCGTGGGACGCGAATCACGTCCACTTCCACTCGTTCTTCATCTACGAGAGCGACCCGGTGACGGGGATGCCCCTCGTTCTGGTGGGAAACGCGGGTCGGCCGAGCCTCAGATCCTGGGAAACCGAAGTGCGACGAACGCCGAAGCGCGTCATCGTCGACCGCATCCGTCTCCGCACGGAGTGGCTGGAAAATATCGCAGGAGTCGAGCCCTTGGACTTCGTTCCGCCGCTTGCGGCTGGACCAGAAGCCGAATGAGCAAGTCTCGAACACGGTCGAAACCGTTCATCAGATTTGCTGGCTCGGGCGACGAATGGACGGCCGAAACACCCGCTGCTCGGCGCGGTGGTTCGCTGGTCTTACCAGAAAGAAAATCCATGAAGTTGCACCGTCCCCTGCTCGTATCCTCGTTCGCCTTCCTGCCCGCCCTTGCGTCGTTCGGTTGCGCCACTTCGTCGGGCAACAACGGAGGCGGGAGCTCCTCAGGGGGCTCGGGTCAGGGCGCATTCGGCGGCTTCGGCGGCGGGGGCTCGGGAGGTTCGATCACCCAAGGCGGCTCCGGCGGCTCGATCACCCAAGGTGGCTCCGGCGGCTCGATCACCCAAGGCGGCTCCGGCGGCTCGATCACCCAAGGCGGCTCCGGCAATGCTGGAAGCGGTGGAACGATCGGTTCGACCGGCGGTGGTACCAGCACAGGCGCTCAACCCAATACGGCTCCTGGATTCATGAACCTCGCCCCGCCGATGGGCGATCCGTTGCCCGACACGGGCGACACGGTCACGCCAGCGCCGCCGACCGGTTGGAATTGGTACAACATCGACGGGTCGATGTGCCGCGACGGATCGCCGTCGGGCATCTACGTGCACAAGGGCACGGCCTCCAAGCTCGTCATCTATCTCGAAGGTGGCGGCGCTTGCACCGACGACCACTTCTGCGCGTTCAATCCGAACAGCGTGAATCAGGTCCTCGCGGGCGACGGCTCGACCGTCCTCGGCACCGTGGCGGGCACGGGCGCGGGCCGGCAGCAACCCGGCGTGTACTCGGACGCGTCGCACACGGCGGCTCCGGCCGGGCTCTTCGACACCTCGAACGCGGCGAACCCGTTCAAGGACTGGAGCCAAGTGTACGTGCCGTACTGCACCGGCGACGTCCACTTCGGAACGGCGAAGAACGTGATGATTCCGAACATCTCCACGCCGCAGCAGTTCGTCGGTTACGACGACATGAAGCTCTACATCGGCCGCATCGTGCCGACGTTCAAGAACACCGTGAACCAGGTCGTGATCACCGGCGCGAGCGCGGGTGCGTTCGGCGCCGCGCTGAACTTCAGCATGGTCCAGGACGCGTTCGGCAGCGTCCCGGTGATCGCGCTCGACGACTCCGGTCCGCCCTTCGACGACTCGTACATGCCGGCGTGCCTGCAGACGAACTGGCGCGAGGTCTGGGGGTTCGCGAATTCGCTTCCGAAGGATTGCACCGAGTGCCAGCAAGCCGACGGCGGTGGCGGTGACCTCGTGCACCTCGCGGACTTCCTGCTGCGAAAGCATCCGAACGCGAGGATCGGCATCCTGTCGTCGGTGCAAGACGAAGTGATCCGGCTCTTCTATTCGATGGGTCTCGACAATTGCATGAACTACGCCGAGGCGGATCCCGTTCCACTGTTTCTCGCCGAAAGCGATCCGACACAGTTCTTCTCGGCGGCTACCTACACTGCCGGCTTGAACGCGCTCCGCACGACCTATGTCCCGACCGGCAAGCTCTCGACGTATTACATGAGCGGGCAGCTCCATCAGCACATCTTCCGCCCCGAGTTTTTCACGAGCACCGCCGGTTCGATCACCGAGGCGCAGTGGGCGCAGGACTTCATCGACGGCAAGATCGAGCAAATCGGGCCGTGACGCTGTCCTAGAGGGAAGAGGGGCATCGTCGACGCCGACGTTTGCCCCCCTCGGCCTTCCCCCCGCGCAAAGATCCGCTAGGTTGTCCGGGTGACCGGAGCCCACAGCCCATTTTTGGTGCGCGCGGCGCTCATCGCCGTGGGCGCGGCGCTCGGCGGAGGCGTCTCTTGCGGAAATGCCGCGCCGTCGGCCGCGACGACTGCGCCGCTCTGCCCGCCGATCGGCGTCGATCGGCAGAGCGCTGCCACACCACCCAACGGCGCCTCGCTTTGCCCCGCCGGAGCGTGCAACTACCAAGCGCAGACCGGCTGCCTCGCGACCCAAGCGTGCACCGTGAACTTCGACGCCAAGGGACGCACGGCGACTCCGCAGTGCGACGGGTCGGGTACGCGGAAGGAAGGCGAGTCGTGCAGCGCGACCGCAGCGTGCACGCGTGGAACGTTCTGCGTGAACGGCGTCTGCGCGAAGCTCTGCTGCGGATCTGATTGGAGCGCTTGCGGCGCGGGCGAGAGCTGCATCCGTGAGCTCGAGTTCAGTCCCGGTGCCGGCTTCGATCCCGTCGATGCGAGGGTCGGGCTCTGCGAGCCGGTCGACAATTGCGACGTGTTCAACGCGCACTCATGCACGACGGACACGACGCGGCCCGTGTGCCGTATCGTCGACCCCGTCGGACACGTCGCCTGCCAACCCGAAGGCGACGGCAAAGTCGGTGACTCCTGCGACGAGAGTCACCAGTGCGGCCCCGTGCTCTTGTGCGCGAACGCCGACGCGAACGGACTCGGCACCTGCCGCAGTCTTTGCCGTGCGTCGGCGTGCGGACTACCGGGTTGTTCGACCCAGGGCGACACCTGCGTGCACTTCGCTCGCGACCCGAAGGACGTCGGCGAGTGCACGCCAGGTTGGAAGGGCCCGTTCACGAACACCGTCGTCGACGCGGGCGCCGTGAGCGCTAGCGACGCCGGCTGAGTTCGCTCAAACCGGCGAGCTCGGCCAGCTCGGCAGGGAGGTCAACGAGGGCGGGGCTTCGTCGTGGCAAGGGCTTTCGTGCCCTTGGAGCGCGGCGGCGACCGCGCGGACGCCGAGGACCGCGAAGGGCGCAGCGACGAACGCGCCGGACAAGAGAGACCAGAAATAAACCGCCATTGTGTATTCGGACATTGGAATGCAGCCTTCCCGAACTGGGGTCACCGTTGCTCTCGGCGGGTGCCGTGCGGCATTGGTGCGCCCGTTTCGTTCAGGGTGAGCGTAAGACGCACTGCGACACTGTCAACGAATCGGCCTTGCACGGCCGTTCTGCGATTCTGCAGGTCTTACCGTTCCAGAAAAGCGGAGCTCCCAGTCGACCCTCAACTACTGTTTGGAGCGGCGAGCGAGGGCTTCCGAGAGCTTGTCGGAGAGGGCGTCCCGCGAGACGCCGACTACGTCCGACACGGCCTCTAGATAGCCGAGCTCCTCCGGAGCGATGGAGCCGTCCGCGGCAGCCGCATCGACCAGCAATCCGAATGCTTCCAGACGAAAGTCCTCGGGCAGCTCGCGCATCGCGTCCGCCGCTTCGGTCGCGTCGACGATGGGGAAAATCACTTCGCGCTCTGCTTTCGGAATTCCGAAGCGCTCGAGCATTCGATCGACGAAAGCGTCTTCTTGGGGCGACAGATCCTCGTCCGACACCACGATCCCAGCGATGAGCCGGCATACCTTGCGTCGCAAGACGTCGTCCATATTCGATCCTTTCGCTTCTGCCATCTTCTGGCGAATCAAAGCGCGACGCGAGCTCGCCGGGTAGCAGAAAATGGCGAGAGGGCTTTTCACCCTGGCAGCGCCGCGGCCAACCGGCGAATCGCCTCGCCGAGCTCTCGTTCGTCGAGGCTCGCGAATCCAAAACGCGCCGTCTGGGTTTTCTTGCGGTCGAAGGCAAAGAGGCGACCGTGCTGGAAGCCGACCCCTCGCGCGAGGCTTCGCTCCGCCCATCGATCGACATCGATGCCACGAGCGACGCGCGCCCAGAGGGCGAGGCCGCCCGCAGGAAGCTCGAAGTCCACGACGTCGCCGAGCCTCGCTCGAAGCTCGGCGACGAGCACGTCGCGACGCGCAGAATAGACGCGACGCGTGCGTTGCGCGTGCCGCTGCACCTCGCCGTCTTCGAGCAGTTCCGCGACCGCGAGCTCGGTCGCGCGATCTCCCTGTCGATCGAGAAACGACCGAGCACGCGCCGCTCGCTCGACGACCACGCGCGGCGCGACCATGAAACCGATGCGGAGACCGGGCGCGAGCACCTTCGACAACGTGCCGATGTAGATGACGCTGCCCGACTCATCGAGGCTCGCGAGCGGAAGCACCGGACGGCCGTGGTAGTGGTACTCGTTGTCGTAGTCGTCTTCGAGGATCGCGAAGCGATGACGCCGCGCCAGCTCGAGGAGCCGGATACGCCGTGAAGGGGCGAGGACGGCCATCGTCGGGAATTGGTGATGCGGCGTGACGTAGACGGCGCGGAGATCGCCGCGTGCGAGGAGCGGCACGAGCTCCTCGACGCGCATGCCGTCACGGTCGACGGGGATCGGACACAGCTCCGCTCCGGCCTCGCGCATCGCCTTCCACGCGGGCGGGTAGCCGTTCGCTTCGACCGCGACGCGATCTCCCTTCCGCACGAGGACGTGCGCGGCGAGCCAGATCGCCATCTGAGCGCCGCGCGTGACGAGGACGTCGTCGCCTTCACAAGCGACGCCACGACGGTCCGCGAGCATCGACGCGAGGGCGGCGCGGAGCCGCGGTTCGCCGCGAGCGTCGCCGTAGTCGAGGACCTCTCGCCCATGCAATCTCAGGCTCCGCCGATGTGCGCGCGCGAACTCCTCGGTAGGAAACAGGCGCGGATCGGGTCGCCCTCCGGCGAGAAACAAAGTGTCCTTCGGTACGAGCGGCGCGCTCGCTGCCTCCGACGCGTCGGGAAGCAGAAACCGTGGCTCTTCGAGAAGTTTGCGGCCCGCAGGGGCGTTTCGGACGCGTCGCAGCGGCACCGGTACTTTGGACACGAACGTGCCGCGCGCTGGGTCAGTCTCGACCCAACCCTGAGCCACGAGCTCGTCGAATGCGGCGACCACGGTGTTGCGGTGGACACCGAGCGACCGCGCGAGCGTCCGTGTCCCGGGCAAGCGTTGGCCGGCGCGCAGCCTCCCGCGTGTAATGTCGTCACTCACCGAACGCGCGATCCGAACGAACACCGGTGATCGGCCGTCCGACCGTGCCTCGAGATCGAGGGAGAGCTGCCAGTGGCTCATCGCGCCGAGCCTACCGGTTCAACGAAAATTTGCCATCCAACGGGTAGCGCAGCCGCGCGGTGTTCGGAAGCTGCACACGAGACGTTCGTCACGTGATCGACGGGTGAAGCGCGACGCGTCGTCGATCTCGCGATGGTCCGTGACCAGCGGCGACAGGCTCCCCGCTCGACGCCCACGAGTGGCTCGCATGCGAACCATCGCATCACGACTCGCGACGACGACGCGCGAGAGGGCTGAAGCAATCGTTCTTTCTGCTAGGCTACCCGGGCGGGCAGCGCACGTGATTGACATCCTCGGGGAGCTTCCCCCCAACCTTTCCCGATGGGGCAAAAACCCGTGGACGGTCAACTTCGAGCGGGAACCGCTGTAATAGAGAGGCTTGGCGATCATGATCACCCTTTTCGAATCGAAGACCGTGGTGCGAGCGTCGGTACTTCTCGCGATCTTGGGCGGCGCGTCCGTACAGGTCGCGTGCGGTTCGGACTCGAACGCTTCCGGGCCGTCTCCCAGCAGCTTCCTGACCGGAGGCTCCGGCGGCATTGGTGGCACGGACGGCGGCGTGTCCGGTTCGGGCGGCGGATTGAACTCCGGTGGCTCGTTTTCGAGCGGCGGAGCGAGCGGCTCGCAGTCGAGCGGCGGAGCGGGAGGTTCGGTATCGAGTGGCGGCGCCGGCGGTTCACCGTCGAGCGGCGGCGCGAGTGGTAGCGCGACCGGCGGAAGCCCCGGCGGCACGCCCGACGCCGGTGACGGCGGCACATGCATCCAACCCTCTGCACCGACGCTCGACCCGACCATCTTCCCCGCCTGCGCGATCGCCACGCTGCCGAACTGTACCGACGGGCGCTGCGTGCCCGACGGCTTGGTGCCGACCAGTGCTCAGGCGCTCCTCGCCGACTGCGATGCGAAGGACAAGTGCGCGCCCGCGGTCTTCGTTTCGTACAACAACCTGTACACGTCACCGACTTGCGTCTCGGTGGACGGCGCCGAAGGTCGCTGTCTCTCGGAGTGCATCCCGCTGGTCTCCCAGCAAGCGACGTTCCTTCCGAAGGCAACCTGCGGCGACGGCCAGCTCTGCGCACCGTGCTTCGACCCGCGCACCGGCGCCGACACGGGCGCGTGCCATCAAGGGTGCGACACGGGGCCCAAGGATCCGCCGAAGCTCTTCGACAAGTGCTGCGGCGGCCAAGGCGCGTGCGTGCCGAAGACGCTCGTTCCCGCCGCGGACCTCACGCTCCTCGGGGCGGACACCTGTACCGATTCGAGCGCGCTCTGCGCGCCGAACAAGCTCTCGCAGCCCGGCTACGTGCCGGCGAAGTGCAAGTCGATCGGCGGCCTCGAAGGCCGATGCCTCGCCGATTGCATCCCGCAAGTCGCCGCCGATGCGTCGGAGCTCCCGAAGGACACCTGCGACACGGGTGAGCTCTGCGCTCCTTGCTACGATCCCTTCAGCGGCAAGGACACCGGTGCGTGCACGCAAAACGGCGACAAGCCGGGGAATCCCGCGACGACGTTCCCCCAGTGCTGCAGCGACCTCGGGCACTGCATCCCGACGAGCGCGCTCTCGACCGCGCAAGTGTCCGAGCTCGGCGCGGATACTTGCACCACCGGCAATCTGTGCGCCCCCGACGTGTTCGCGGAACCCGGCGATACGGCGGCGAAGTGCAGCGCGACGCTCGGCGGCCTCGACGCCGAAGGCCGTTGCATTCCGAGCTGCGTGCCGCTCGTGCAAAAGCAGGCGAGCGAGCTCTCTCAAGGCTCGTGCGCGGCGAACATGCTCTGCGCGCCTTGCTACGATCCGGTGACCGGCAAGAGCACCGACGCCTGCTCGCAGAACGGCGACAAGCCCGTCGACCCGCCGAAGACGTTCGCTGGATGCTGCGCCCTCAACGGTACCGACCGCGGCGCATGCATCCCAACGGCGCTCGTGCCGGCGGCGGACGTGAGCACGCTCGGAACCGACACGTGCACGGGCACCAATCAGCTCTGCGCGCCGACGCAGCTCGTCGATCCGACGTACAAGCCACCGACGTGTAACTCGCTCGGCGGGCTCGAAGGGCGTTGTCTGCCGGATTGCATCCCGCAAGTGGCGGCACAAAAGAGTGAGCTTCCGCAGAGCACCTGCGTGGCCGGCGATCTGTGCGCGCCTTGCTACGACCCCTTCACCGGCAAAGACACCGGCGCGTGCACGCAAAACGGGGACAAGCCCGCCAATCCGGCGGGGACGTTCCCTCAGTGCTGCAACGATCTCGGACACTGCATTCCGACCGCGTCGTTGTCGTCTACTCAGCAATCCGAGCTCGGTGCCGACACGTGCAGCACGGGCAACCTGTGCGCGCCGGACATCTTCGCAGAGCCCGGCGATACGGCGACCTCGTGCACCGCGGCGCTCGGCGGACTCGACGCCGAGGGTCGGTGCGTGCCGCCCTGCGTGCCGGCGATTCAAAAGCAAGCGAGCGAGCTATCGCAAGGCACCTGCCCGGCGAACACGCTTTGCGCGCCTTGCTACGACCCGGTCTCGGGCGCGAGCACGAACGCTTGCTCTCAGAACGGCGACTCGCCGAAGCAACCTGCGAAGACGTTCCCGGGTTGTTGCACTCGCAACAACGCGCCCCGCGGCGCGTGCGTGCCCACGTCGCTCGTACCGACGAGCGAGGCCTCGGCCTTGCCGCAAGACACGTGCGCCACGGGTTCGCTCTGCGCTCCGGACCTGAAGGCCGAGGATCCGACGGCGAAGTTCAAGAGTTGCCACATCGGTGCGTCGCTTGCGTGCACCTTGCAGGCGTCGCTCTCGGGCGGCTGCGACGGCGCGTGCGTGCCGGATTGCCTCCCTCCGTCTTCGGAGAAGTCGTTCTTGACGCAAGGGCCCTGCGCGGCCGGAGAGCTGTGCGCACCGTGTGTCGACCCCACGTCGTCGACCGGCGCGCGCACCGGAGCCTGCGACTGACACGAACGCGATGAGCCCCCGGCGCCGCGGTAAGATATCCTCTACCGATGGTTCCCAGACAGCCGGGGGCGCAAAAACTGGTGCTCGTCATGGTGGGTCTTCCCGCACGCGGGAAGACCTTCGTGGCGCGGAAGCTCCTCCGCTACTTGTCGTGGCTCGGTTACCGCTCGCTCTGGGTCAACGTGGGCGACTACCGCCGGGCGCGCGCGGGCGCGAAGCAACCTGCAAACTACTTCGCGTCCGACAACGCCGAGACGCGCGAGGCTCGAATGGGCTTCGCCATGGCCGCCCTCGAAGACTTGCTCGGCTGGTTCGCGACCGGGGGCGAGGTCGGAATTTACGACGCGACCAACACCGAGCGCGACCGTCGCGACGTGATCCGCGCGCGCTGTGACGCCGCGGGCGTCCAGGTGTTGTTCATCGAGACGATCTGCGACGACGAAGCCGTCATCGACGCCAGCGTGCGCCGGAACAAGCTCAACTTGCCCGACTACGCCGGCGTCGACCCCGAAGAGGCTTTCCGCGACTTTCGCGCCCGCATCGCGCACTACCAGAAAACGTACGCGCCCGTGTCGGACGACGAAGGCAGCTTCGTGAAAATCATCGATCAGGGACGACAGGTCGTTCTCAATCGCATCGAGGGCTACCTCTCGGCACGGCTCGTGTTCTTCCTCATGCACATCCACCCGACGGAGCGCTCCGTCTGGCTCACGCGACACGGCGAGAGCACCTTCAATCTATCGGGTCGCATCGGCGGCGACCCTCCGCTCAGCCCGCGCGGCGAAGAGTACGCGCGCGCCCTCTCCGCGTTCGTTCGAGCGAAGCGCGGCGCCGCCACGCCGGTCGTGTGGACGAGCACGCTCGGCAGAACCCTCGCGACGGCGGCGCACGTGCCGGAAGCGCCGGTCGCCTGGCGGCCACTCGACGAGATCGACGCCGGCGTTTGCGACGGAATGACGTATCAGGAAATCAAGGCTCAGCTTCCCGACGAATTTTCGGCGCGAGCCAAGGACAAGTTTCGCTATCGCTACCCGCGCGGCGAATCGTACGCCGACGTCGTTCAACGACTTGAGCCGGTCATCGTCGAGCTCGAACGACAAGCCTCGCCGGTGCTCCTCATCGCGCACCAGGCCGTCTTGCGTTCGCTCTACGGGTACCTGATGGGCAAACCGCAAGACGAGTGCCCGTACCTCGAGATCCCGTTGCATCACGTGATCGAGCTGACGCCGACCGAGTTCGGCTACGACGAGCAACGCACCCGGCTACTCTGACGTCAGCCGCGGTTCGCTTCGAGCATGCCCGCGGCGAGGCCCGCGAGCCCTTCGAGCGACACGACCCGGCTCGACAGCACCGTGCTCTCCGCGTCGCTCACGAACACGCGAAGCCACGGCCCGTCGAGCGACGAGTACACGATGAACGACGCGAAGCGCCGCGCCGCGCGCGCCTTGGCGAGCACCTGAAGGCCGCTTCGACAGCCGAGCAGGGCGCGGCACACCACGAGGTCGTAAGGTCCGCGATTGAAGAACAGATCCTCGAGCTCATCGCCGTCCTTGGCGTGGGCGACCACGCGCGACTTGATCCCCACGAGGGCCTCTTGAAGCATCGCGCGGGCGTCGGCGCTCGTGTCGGCGATGAGCACGGCATACGACGAACGGCTGGAACGTCGTGACGTGGGGGGGGTCGTCGTCGGTTGCACGCGCCCCTGCTAACGCAGGGTTCGTGCCGAGCGCAAGGGGTAGGTAAGTAGTGAGAATCCGCTCGGCGCCCCCTCCGCGGTGTGCATGTCTTTCACACTTGAACGAACAGCTGTGAAAGTGTCGCGCCAACTGGCGGAATGAACGTAGGCTCGCCGCGGGAGCTCTTCATGACGACATTTCACGATTTCAAAGTGCGTACGATCGACGGAACGGACATTTCTCTCGGCGACTTCGCGGGAAAGGTTCTCCTCGTGGTCAACGTGGCGTCGCGCTGCGGGCTGACCCCGCAGTACAAGGCCCTCGAAGAGCTCCACCGTCGCTACGCCGGGCGTGGTTTCTCCGTGGTGGGCTTTCCGTCGAACGATTTCGGCGCACAAGAGCCGGGAACCGACTCGGAGATCAAGGCGTTCTGTTCGACTTCGTACGACGTGACGTTCCCGTTGCTCTCGAAGGTCCACGTGAACGGCGACGGGGAAACGCCGGTTTACGCCTTCATGAAAAGCGTAGCGACGGCGCCCAAGGGACCGGGTGACATCACGTGGAACTTCGAAAAATTCCTGGTCGGAAAGGACGGCCGTGTCCTCGCCCGATTCGCGCCGCCAACCAGCCCGGTCGACGAAGAAATCACATCCGCCGTCGAACGGGCGCTCTGAAGCGTCGCTGCCCGCCGTTCACGAGCGGGCCCGGCGCGCCTGGTGTAGCTGCCGTGCCTCGGCGATGGTGCCGTAGGCGCGTAGCGCCGCGTCGCGCGCGACGGGGCAACTCAGGCGCACGTGCATGTGAGTCAGGTGCCCCCATTCGTGGTGGAGGAGCGGCTCTTCGGCGTGAAGACCGCCGAACACTTTGGCGAGCGTTGCTGCGTCCTCGCCCGTCTTGGCGGCGTATTCTTTGAGGATTTGCTGAACGGACCGATCCATGAAGATGGCTTCGACGTTCGCGTCCTCGGAAAGCGCCTTCACGAGCGACCAGGTTCGCTGGAGATCGAGGTTGTCGCGCGTCGCTCGGACGTACCAGGCCGGCCCGCTCGAATAGTAGTAGCCGAGGTCGACATCGCGCCCCGATTGGTGGCTCCGGTGCGGTCGCAGATAGCCGCCACGCTCCGCGCTGATCTGCCCGACGTACAGTTTGGGAGTACCGGGCCACTCCTCGTTCACGTGAGCAATCGCCTTCACGAGAGACGCCACGGTCTCTTCGGTTCCATAAGCCCGCTTCGGGTCGACGACGTCCCAGAGTGGGCCGTCCGGCATGCGCAATCCCGCGACGAGCGCGCCACGGTTGGGTCGACCGACGGAAAGCGCGCCGAAGACAGCTGGATCTTCGGCGAGCCGGCGGCGAATGGCGGAGCGACCCAACTCGGTCGGGATGCCGCGAATGGCGGGCACCGGGAGGGCGAGAGAAGCGAGCGCTGTCGCCGGAGAGCGGGACGCGGCCGAGTCTGCGTCGTTCACCAGTGGCGCCATCTCGACCGCACCGCGCGCGACGGGTCGGGTCTCGACCAGTCGCGCTGGGAGATCCGCCGGAGCGAGAATCGACGAAGCCAACGCGATCCCCAGTACCCAACGGGGGAGCCGCGGCCGAAACGCGCGACCGGCGCTGAAAAATGCTTCGTCCGGAACGCTCGGCAAGGCGAACGAGCATCGCTCCATCGTGGCGGCGCTACCAGGTGCCTTACCGGAACCCGAGCGCTAGCCCATGACAGTCGTGAAACGCCCGTGGGTTACCAGGCCCTACTCTCGCGCACGTTCATAAATTTCGCACGCACGCGCCACGCACTGCCTGGGATCGCCCGAAGTCGGCTACTATACGAAAGGCGCAGAAGACCTTCGTCACTGCGCTTACTTTTCCCCACCATCTAGCTTGCGAGTCCCCTGATGAGGCCTGGTTCGAAGCGGGGTTGGGTTCCTGGAGGTTCTGTCGTGACACGCGCCCAATCCGCTGGCTTCTGGAGATCCCCGGCGATCGCCGTCCTCGTCGTGACCGCTTTTCTCGGGTGCGGTGGAAAGGACGACTCTGCGGAGCTCGGCGCGGACGCCGGGCATCGCGGGCTCTGCGGCAACGGAAAGCTCGACAAGGGCGAAGCCTGCGACGGCACGAACTTCGGCGGCGAGACGTGCGCCAGCCTGACCATGGCCGTCTCGCCCGCGGGCACTCCGCGTTGCGCGGAAGACTGCGAGTCGATCATCACCGACGGCTGCACGGGCGGCGGCGGTGAAGGGGGCTCGGGCGCGACGTCGGGCGCCGGTGCGACCAGCGGCTCGGGCGCGACGACCGGAATCGGCGGCTCGGGCGCGACGACCGGAATCGGCGGCACCGGCGCGACGACGGGAATCGGCGGCGCGGGTGGGCGGCGCGGCGGCGGCGGCACCGGCGGCACGCTGGGGCGCGGCACTCCGGGTTGAAGCGGCGCGGCCATGGCCACGTGCGCGACGATGGCGCCATAAGCGTCTAGCGACGTCTCGGCGACGGCAACGCTTCGCCGAGAGCGAGCGCCCGCACGCGCGCAAAATCGTCCGTCGCGACGGAGAGACCCTCGACGCTCCGTTCCGCGAAGCGGCGCGCTGCTTCCATGGGCCGCGCGTCACCGTCGTGCTCGAGACACCACGCGGCGTGCTCGGCCAGGAGCGAGAGCCCGAGAGCACGCGCGAGCGCGAACGCGAAGCGGCGCGCGCCGGATTCGAGCGCCGGACGGCTCTCACCCGACGTCGTGCGCGCCCACTCGACGGCCCGGCGGAGTCGGTCAGCGGCGCTCTTGGCCAGTGCGTGGAGTTCGGGATGCACCGTGCTCCGCGCGCGTTCTTCGGCCATCTCGAGCAGCGGACCGCCGGCCTCTTCGCGAGCGAGAGCCCGCAATGATTCGAGCGACAGCACGTTCGTGGTGCCTTCCCAAATGGAGAGCACCTGCGCGTCGCGAAGGAGCGCCGGGAGACCGGTGTCCTCGACGTACCCCGCGCCGCCGAAGCATTCGAGCACCTCGCTCGCGGAGGCCACGGCGGTCTTACCGGCGAACAGCTTCACGATGGGTTGAATGACCGACAGGGCCGCTTCTTCACGCGGCATCGCCGTGCCGGTCTCGCTCTTGCCGAGCAAAAGCGCCTCGTGGAGCGCGAGAGCGAGCGCGCCCTCGTGCTCGGCGGCGAGATCGGCGAGGGTCTCGAGATGGAGTGGTTTGTCGGCGAGGAGCGAGCCGAACGCGACGCGCCGTCGCGCATAGTCACGCGCCAGCGACAGGCCGCGCTGCATGCCCGCAACCGAACACACGGCGTTCCAGGTGCGCGTCACGTTCAACATCGGCGCCATTTGCCGCACGCCGTCGGACAGTCCGGCGAGCGGCGTCGCGACGGCGCCGTCCAGGGTCAGCTCCGCCGTCGGAAGGTGTCGCGTTCCGAGCTTGTCCTTCAGCCGATGCACGACGATGCCGTTCAATCGCCCGTCGTCGTCGCGAACACGGACGAAGAACAGCGCGAGCCCTTTGCCGCCCGGTCCATTTCCTTCGGGTCGCGCCAACGTGAGAGCGACCTCGGAGCTCACTGCGGACGTGAACCACTTCGTTCCATACAGTCGAAACGTGCCGCTTTCGTCCCTTCGCGCGACCGTCTCCGATAGGCCGACGTCCGAGCCGCCGGTGCGCTCGGTCATCCATTGTCCGCTCGTCCAGGCCCGAGCCGGATCGCGACTGGTGAGCCGAGCAAACACCTCGTCGCGGAGCGCCGACGACGGCAAGCCTTCGAGCGTGCGCGCGCAGCCGTCGGTCATGGCGAGCGGACACGTGTACGTCTGACTCGAGGGCGCGAAGAGGTACACGAGCGAAAATTGGTGCACTCGGGAAAAGGCGCCGTGACGACGCTCGTACGCCGTCGCGACCAGGCCTTTCTCCGCCGCGACGCGCGCGTACTCGCGCCACGCCGCGTTCACTTCGACCCGATCGACGCGGTGTCCCCAGGCGTCGTACGGAACGTGTCGCGGCTCGTCGAGACGGTGCGCCCGGGAAAGCGCATGCAGCGAGCCGCGCGCGAGGTCGCCCATTTCCTCGAGAGACGGCGCGACGTCGTTCATCACATCGCCGGGCAACGTTCGACGGAGCCACGAACCGAGCGCGCGATCCTCGACGAACGCGTTTTTTAGCTCCGGGGGTTCTTGAAAGAACGGCATACGACGACGCTACAGCGCTTCATCGCTCAGTCGAGGCCGCGGGTGGAACGATGGCCGGCCCTGCCCGAGCGAGCCCGAAATGACAAGATGGAAATACTGCTCAGCTTCTCAGCCCTGAAAGGATACACCCTGTTTTTTCATTCAATGCCGCCCGAGTAGTGATAAGCGTCGAGGCTTCGGGAAATCCGAGGAACACCCCGGGGCATCTCCCCCGAGATCGCGAGCCTCCGCGGCACGGCGGAGGCGGAGGCAAGGCGTGCGGCGAAGACCATCTCCACCGAAGAGACGTTCAGTAAAAAAGAAGGGCGCCAAGACGAGCGGCGCCAAGAGACCCGCCGAGCGCACCTCCGCAAAGCGAGCCACGCGAGCGCGAGCACGTCGAACCGCGGTCGCCGCGCCCACGCGAAAGAAGGAGACCGGCCCCCGGCGCGCAGCGGTGACGCCGCGACGGCCGCGTCTCACCAGGCAACCCAAGAAATCGCGCACGACGAAGCACGCGACGGCCAAAGCGACTCAGCGCTCGGTGAAAACGCTTTCCACCA
This sequence comes from uncultured Polyangiaceae bacterium, assembly GCA_964506835.1. GTDB lineage: Bacteria > Myxococcota_A > Polyangia > Polyangiales > Polyangiaceae > DASZVB01. The sequence continues at coordinate 29,857 of CAZDNG010000001.1, read as the reverse complement.
AGCGAGTCGCGGCGCGGCCGGCGAAGCGAACCGCGAAACGTCCGGCGGCGCGATCACTGACGGCGATGAGCGCATCCCGCAAGCGGAAGCGAGCCACGACGCGTCCGGCGAAGCGAACCGCGAAAACGGCGCGCGCCGCGCGCGTCGCGAAACGCGTCGCGAAGCGTTCGAGGAGCGAGCCCGCGAAGCGAACGACCAAAACGCGAGCACGCGCCGAGCAGAATCGGGGACATCGAGTCGCGCACGCGAAAGCCGACGGCGCGAAGCACGGACGCGTCGCACCGACCGCTCGAATCGGCGGAGCCGCCGGAGTAGCGGCCCCGGGTCGTACATCGCGCGGGCCCCATGCCGGCGCGTTGCACCCGGGGTTGCGAGCGACCCCGAGCGCGGCGGTCTCGGCTCCGCGTCCCGAGAACGTAGGATCGGCTGCGGCCGCGCCATCGACGACGAGCACCCTGCGAACCTCGTCGATTCCGGACGCGGCTCGAGCCGTTTCGACGGTGGGCCCTCCGAAGAGCGCGCCCTCGACGAACGGCGCGCGAGCGTCCGTCGCGACCCCGAACGCAACCAAGTCCGTGCCCGTCGCGCCGGCGTCTCCGTTGCAAAGCGTGCGCATCGGGCGATTGCCGCCGCGTACGACGCCGGACGGACGCGGAACGACGCGCGGCGCGCGGAGCGGCGGCTTCGCGCCGGTCTCGGTCGTCGAGACCGCGCCGCGCTCGGCCCTCGCGCACGAATCGTGGAAGGACGCCGATCGCGCCGCAGCACGTCTCGGCGCGACGCTCGATACGCGAACGCGGAAAATCGTGCGCGCTCTCTACGAGGAGACGGCCGTCTTGTGCACCGAGACGCGTACGGCCGGGCAAGACCTCCCGCATCTCGTCGCGGCGGAGCTCTTGCCGCAGCTCTCGCTCGTCGTGGCGCCCGAAGTCGCGCCGCTGGCGGACCTCTACGAAAAGCTCACGCGTGCCGGTCGCCCGTGCGTGCTCCTCGACGACGCACGCGTCGACGACAAGGAGTCCGGCGCGCTCCGGCGCATTGCATCCGGCGACATCCGCGTCGTGCTCACGACGCCGAAATGGCTCGCGCGCGACGCGGTGCTCGCCGCCCTCGGCGCGATCGGGCTCTCCCTGGTGACGGTGCTCGAAGCGCAGCGTGTGTCGCCTCACAGCCAGGAATTTTCGCCCGAGCACGCGCAGCTCCGGATGATCCTCGACCGGCTCTCGAACCCGCCGGTCTGCGCGATCGCACCCGGCGCCATCGGCCCGGTTCGCCACGACGTCTCCGACGCGCTCTTCGCGAGCCCGCCGGAAGTGTTCGACGGTTCACCGCTCCGCCCGAACGTCGTGCTCACGGTTCGATCCGGCCGCGGCGAGGTGCGGCACCGCGCGTTCATCGACGCCGCGCGCGCGCTTCCGCGACCCCTCCTCGTCTTCTGCAGCACGCCGCGCGACGTCGACGCGGCGCACTCCGCACTCCGTGCGCTCGGGCTCCCGGCGCATCGCTACCACGAGGAAATGCCGACCGGCGCGCGCGCGGGCGAGGCGCTCCAGTTCTCGATGACCGGCGAAAAACGCATTCTCGTCGCGACGAGCGCGTTCGCTCCCGCGCCGCATGGCCGCGACGAGGACGTCGAAGGAGTACCGCTCCGCTTCGGCCGGCGCGTGAACAAGACCCAGGTCCGCTCGCTCTTGCGATTTCAACCGCCGTCGTCGCTCGAACAACTCGCGAACGAGCTCGCGCTCCTCGGACGCGACGGGCAGCCGTCGGAAGCGATCGTATTTCACGACCCGAGCGACCGTCCTGCGCTCGAGGCGCTCGTCGAAGCGGCGCGTCCCACCGGCGAACAATTTCTCGCCTTCGGACGCGCGCTCGAGTCGCTCCAGGACGCCGCGTCGGTCACGACGGAAGCGCTCGCGCTCGACGCGAGGACCACGCGCCGAACGGTGGAGACGCTCGCGGCGCTGCTCGACCGCATGGGGCTCGTGTCGTACCGCGACGGCTGGCTCAAGCGCCTCACGCCCGAGCATGCGCTCCTCGCCGAACTCCGCGCGCTCGCCGAGCGCTACGCGACCGTGCGTGCCCTCGACGTTCGCCGCATCGGCGACGTGAGCGATCTCGCGACGTCGCCCGGTTGCCGCTCGCTCCGATTGCGAACGCTCCTCGGCGAAGCAGGCGCTGCCGCGTGCGGCACGTGCGCCGCGTGTCAGGGTCCCGCGGCGGACCGTGACGACGGCTTCGCGAACGGACAGCGCCGCCCGCCCGCACGGCGCTTCACGGTGACCGCGCACGGCGTCGCCGACGACGTCGAGGCGCGCTCGTTTCACTCCGAACAGCGGCGGACCACCGTGTTGACCGCAAAACTCGGGGAGTTCCGTTAGACGCGCCCCAACGCAAGCCGTAGCGACGAACGAGCGCTTTCTTCGCTAGAGGGCGCTCGACTCGGGCTTAGAATGTTTCTCGCATGACTTGGGCACGCTCGAAGAAGAAGGTCGTCACGGTGGGGGCCTGGCTCGCGGGGCTCGCGCTCGCTTACGGCGGCATGAACGGTTGCCAATCGACGGGCGAAACGACCGGCGGCGCGGTGTGCACGTTCGGCGAGCGCGTCGATTGCATCGGCGCGGACGGATGCTCCGGCAGCACCGTGTGCCTTCCGGATCTCAGCGGCTACGCCGATTGCGACTGCGGGCGTGACGCGGCGGTGTCGGATGCGGCGGTCACCGACGCAGCCGCGCGTCACGACGGTGCCGCCAAAGGTTCCGAGTGAGCGAATTTCGGCGATGTTCCCGCGGCGTCGCCGCTGCGCTAGCGATGACGTTGCCGGCGTGCCAGAGCGGCGCATCGCCCGGTCACGCCACCGGGCCCGCCCCGAGCGCCGCGATCGCCGGCCGGCGTCCGCTGTTCGTGAAGGGGCCGACCGACGGCGCCCGCATCGCGCCTTACGTCGCCAACGAGCTCAAACAAGGACGCGAAGGGCGCTACGGCGTCCTCGTGTACGTCGGAGCGACCTGGTGCGAGCCGTGTCAGCGGTTCCACCGAGCGGTCGAAGCGGGCGAGTTCGACGTGCTGCTCGCCGGCCTGCATTTGCTCGAGTTCGACCTCGACACGAGCCGCGACGCGCTTCACGACGCCGGATACGGCTCCGAGCTCATTCCACTCTTCGCCTTTCCGAACGACGACGGCACGGGCTCCGATCGCCGCATCGAAGGGTCGATCGAGGGCCCGGCGGCCATCGAGCAGAATCTCTTGCCGCGCCTTCAGCAGTTCCTCGGCGATCAAGCCGCGCGCCGCTGAACCTACCTCGTAACCCTACTACGCCCCCCCGCTGCGTCGGTCGGCCTCCTCGAAATACCAGCGTATGCCTGCGTCGGCCTTCCTAGCATCGGGGGGCTCGCTACGGTTTCCGAGGTAGGTTCCCGCCGTTTAGCCGGCGTTTGCTCGTCCGAGCTCGCCGCGGACGCTGCCGTCCGGGTCGTCGAGCGCGAGCCACGAGAAGAACACTTTCATGCACTGTCGCTGGTCGGGCGGCATGAATTCGAAATTTCTCCCGCGATCGATGATTTCCCAGAAGTCCTTGCTCGTCACGTTCTCGAGCTGACTCCGAATCGCGCGGAGTCGTTCCCGCGGCTCGCCCTGCATGTCGTCGCAGATCGTTCGGGCTTTGCCCTCTTGACCCGTGAGCAGGTAATAACTCGCCAGCTTGACCTGCGCCTTGCGCACGCCGAGAAGCCCCTTTTCCTGCGCCCGCGAGAGCAGCGGCTGATCGAGATCGAGAAACTCGTTCAGCATCTCGGCTTCTTCGGGCGCGCTCACCTGATTGGCGATTTCGCAGAGCATCGAGACGTCGTAGGCCGCGGTCTCGGTGACGAACGTGAGCTGCATGTCGAAGCTCACGTGGCCGTAGTACTTCATGTACTTCACGCCCTCGAGCGCGGCCGGCCCGTTGCCGTTCCGGAGCATGGACTCGAGGAGCAAGCGGTACTGGTGCAGCACGTTGTACGCCGTCCGCACGTCGCGCGCGTTGAGGGTCGCGCGCAGGTACGAGTTCATGTACCGAAATACGAGGTTCACGAGCTCGCGATCACCCGCGCGGTTCGCGGCCTCGCCGAGATAGCGGGTGTCGATCGCGATGAGGTAGTTGATGTCGCGCATCGTCGACAGGCCCTCGTTGTAGATCCCGAGGTACTGGCGCATGACCTTCCACTCGACCCACGTCCGGCGCCCTTCGAGCTCGGTGAGGGACTCGGGGTCCATCGCGACGAAGTCCGGATTTGCGCGGATTCCGGAACCGATCGAAAACCAGGTCTGATTCGCCCGCGGCTTCACCTTCAAGTATTCGAGCGCAAAGTCCTTCAGCGCGTCCACCGCGGCGCTCGCGATGATCTTGTCCTTGCCGGAGATGGAGTTGCTGGTGATGTCGGTGAGCTCCTCCATCGCGTTGAGCGCCACGACCTGCGCGCCGAAGCACGAGCGTGCGTCCGATTCGAGCGCGCCGCGCATCGCCGTCTTCACGCCGTCGCTCCTGATCCGCCGGATGATGGTGTTCGGCTCGAGGAACCAGAACACGTACCCGAAATAGGGCCCCATCATGAGGATCCCGAACGTCGTCATGCACAACATCGAGACGAGGACGGCGCGGGGTACGTAGTCGTGCTGGAGCGCGACGCTGAGCCACACCGCGTACACGCACGCGACGAGGTAGTATCCCATCACGCCGATGTTCAGTCGGTCGCGAAAGAACATCCGAGTGACGCCGGTGTACCGATCCGCCGAGAGCTGAACGATGATGCTCACCACCGTGATGACGAGGCCGAAGATCGCTGCGATGTTCCCGGCGAGTGAGCTGATGGCGTCGGAGATGCTGCCCGGGTCGAACTTCAGGTAGCGCCCGAGCGGCGACGTCGGAGCGGCATCGGTGACCTTGCCGGTGACGAAAAAATCGAGCGAATAGAAGGTCCAGAACACGGCCGCCGCGACGGCCAAGAGGACCCCGATGCGGAGGATCCACTGCCCGCGATAGCTCGGCGCATCGCTTTGCATAACGCCGGAGTCTATACCAAAGCGGCGAGCGCGCGTTCCAGCTCCTGGCGTTCCCCGTCCGCTCTGGCACTAGCGCCAACGCCAGGAGGAGCGGCACCCGCGAGCAGATCCACGACGCCGCCGACCTTTTTCGCCACGGCGAGGCCGTCGAGGTAGACGACCCGATTCGGCGAGATGGAAGGCACCCGTTCGCCGGCCGTGGCGATGCCCGCGAGGCTGAGCGGGTCGGCCGCGCTGATCGACGTGAGCTCACCGCTCCTGGGCGATCGGCGCATGGCGCGGAGCGCCTCGACCGCGTCGGGCAACGCGTATTGCTCGCCGGAAAACCCCTCGACGAAGCGACCTCCGCGAACGTCACCGCGCGCTTCGAGCCGGCGATAGGCGCGCAAGAGCTCGCCCCACGGCGGCGCGGCCGTCTCTCGTTCGACGATGCGCCGAAACACGACGCCGTAGCGGGCCAGCAGCACCCGCGCGACGATCTCGGTCGAGTCGTGCTGCGAGTCGAAGCGCGAGCCCGATTGCGACGAAGACGGTTTCGGGGCGAGCAACGACCAGCGTCCCGCCGCCTCCATGCCGAGCGGCGCGGCCCCGCGCCGGGCCGGGGGAAACAAGCCCGCCGCCCGTTGCTTCGACGGAAGCAGCAGCGCCCGAAGACCGGCGAACGAATCGGAGGTGACGAGCCCGAGCGACACGAGCTCGCCGAGCGCGCTCTCGACGTCGGTACGCAAGAGCCGCGTGGAAACGACGATGTCGTCGAAGAAGCTCGCGCCGCGCGAACCGAGCTCGTCGAAAACGGCGGCAGCGTGCGGGCTCATCGGGTCGTCGGCGTTCCGCGCGTCGCGTCGCCAAGCGTCGAGGTGCGCGCGCAGCACGAGCGCGATCGGCGTCGTGCGCATCGGTCCCGGCGCCGGGCGAAGCTCGGTGCTCGGCGGCGACAGACGGAGCCACACGAGACGCCCGGACAGACATTGCGCGTCGAGCCACGACGGCTCGTAGTCGTCCACGCGGAGGGGCAAAATCTCCGATTCCCAGGCACCCGCGGGGGCCTCGAAGCCTTCGAGCTGCGAGAGCACCGACATCACGCTCGCCGGCCCGCGCATGCGCGTCTCCGGGACGGCGCGTTGCCACGAGAGGAGAAACCGCATGTAGTCCACTTGCGCGACCGGTTCGATCTCGCTCCGCAACCGTCCGAGCGTGTAGCGATGAATGCGCGCGAGGAGCCGTCGTTCGCACCATTCGACGTCGTCGAGCTGCGGCGTGAAGCGCCCCCGGAGGACGAATCCTTCGGCTTCCAGGGCGGCGAGCGCGGCGTCCACGACCTCGACGGAAATGCTGGTTTGGTCGGCGAGCGCGCGGCTCGTCGTGGGACCGATGACCTCGAGACGCCCACGAAGCAACTCGACGACGGCGTGCTCGGGCTCCGGCGCCGGACCCGATTCCGGCTCGGGTGCGTCGACGACGCCTGCCTGCGGGTGCGCGGCGCGAAACTCCGCCCAGCGGTCGACCGCGACCCAAGCCGCGGACCCGCCGAGAAGTCGAACCAGGACGGCGCGACGTCCTCGACGAAGCTCGTCGAAGTGAGCCGACGCGTTCGCGCGCGCTCCCTCGACTTCCGTCATGTAACCGAGCAGCACCAGCGCTTCGTGGAGCTCGTCCGCGCTCTCGGGCGACGGCCACGCCTCCACGCGAACTCGGTCGATCGCGTTCTGGTCGAGCGCCCCGACGTCGCTCGCCGCTTCGGGGCCCAAGGTTCGACGCGCCTGGACCGCGTGCGCTCGTCGTTCTTCGAGCGGTGCGTCGTCGAGAAACGCGTAGGGCCTCGCAGTCAGGATTTCATGGGCGAAGAGCGACGGCTCGGTGGTGTCGCGCGCGACGAGGCGCTTTTCTCCGCGATGGATCGCGTCGAGGACGGCCTCGAACCCTTCGAGGTCCATCGCCTCCACGAGGCAATCGGTGACCGTCTGGTTCACCAAGGGATGATCGGGCACCTCGCGATGGCCGGGCAAATTGTCCTGACAAGCCACCTGGTCGGGGAACACCACGGCCGCCAGATCTTCGGCGTCCATCCGCTGGAGGCGCGGCGGCACGCGTTTGCCGTTCCGGAACCGGAGCACGGCCAGCGCGCGAGACGCATTCCAGCGGAACCGTGTCGTGAACATCGGTGCGACGAGCGCCGCTTGCACGAGGAGGTCGCGCACGCCGTTGCTCTTCAAGTATTGAAACACCTCTTCGAGCGGGAAGCTGTGGGTCGAACCGAGGGAAAGAATGATCGCGTCTTCCGTCGCGGCGGCTTGAAGCTCGAAGTCGAACTTTTGGCAAAACCGCTTTCGCAGAGCGAGGCCCCAGGCACGATTGATCCGGCTGCCGAACGGCGCATGGACGACCAACTGCATCCCGCCGCTCTCGTCGAAGAAACGTTCGAGCACCAGCGTGTCTTGAGACGGCATGGCGCCGAGCGCGGCTCGGCCCCCGGCGAGGTACTCGATGGCCTGGCGCGACGCTTCGGCGGAAATGCCGACGCTTTCTCCGAGCCACGAGGTCGCCTCCGCTATTTCATCGGAGCTGCCACCGCCGAGCCGCTGGTCGACCGATTCGCGAAGCGCCGACACGGCCGCCGAGAGTTCGCGCGAACGACCCGGCGCTTCGCCGAGCCAGAACGGGATCGTCGGGGGCTTTCCCCTGGCGTCCTCGACGCGCACGGTGCCCGGCAGCACTTTGATGATCTTCCACGACGCGTTGCCGAGCTGGAAGATGTCGCCCTGCATGCTTTCGATCGCCCAGTCTTCGTTCACCGAACCGACGCGGACGTTGCTCGGGTCGAGCACCACGTCGTAGTCGGCGTTGTCCGGAATCGCGCCGCCCGAGGTGAGCGCGATGAGACGAGACCCGCGCCGCGACCGAAGCCGGCGCTGCACCGCGTCGCGATGCAGGCGCGCCCCGCGACGACCGCGGCGCGTGCTGAACCCATCGCCGAGCATGCGCACGACCGCGTCGAACGACTCGCGCGTGAGCGACCGGTACGGATCCGCGGCGCGGAACAGCGAAAAAAGCGCGGCTTCGTCCCACTCCTCGGCCGCCACCGCGGCGACGATCTGTTGCGCAAGGATGTCGAGCGGCGCGTCGGGGATGCGCACCCGGTCCAGGTCGCCCGATTTCACGGCGAGGAGGAGCGCGAGGCATTCGATCAGTTCGTCGCGCGAGAGCGGGAAGAGCCGACCCTTGGCGATGCCGCCTTGGTGGTGCCCCGAGCGACCCACGCGTTGCAAAAACGGCGCGATCGCGCGCGTGGACCCGATCTGACAGACGAGGTCGACGCTGCCGATGTCGATCCCTAGCTCGAGCGACGCCGTCGCGACGAGCGCTCGAAGTTCACCGGATTTGAGACGCTGTTCGGAGTCGAAGCGTTGCTCGCGCGACAGGCTCCCGTGGTGCGACGTCACGCGATCCTCGCCGATTCGCTCGCCGAGGTGCCGCGTCAGCCGTTCGGCGAGCCTGCGCGTATTGACGAAAATCAAAGTCGTCCGATGCGACGACACGAGCTCGGCCAAGCGCCCATACACTTCTTCCCACACTTCACCGGACATCACGGCTTCGAGGGGCGACCTCGGCAGTTCGAGCGCGAGGTCGCGCGGGCGCGCGTGTCCCGAATCGACGATCGCGCACGGACGTTCTTCGCCGCTCGCCGTGCGGCCGACGAGAAACCGCGCCACGCGCTCGATGGGCCGCTGCGTCGCACTGAGGCCCACTCGCTGAACGGGACGCCCCACGAGCGCGTCGAGCCGCGCGAGCGACAGCGACAAGTGCGATCCGCGTTTGTCACCGACCAGCGCGTGCACTTCGTCGAGAATGACCGTGCGAACGGTGCGGAGCATCCGGCGCCCGCCCTCGCTGGTCAGCAAAATGTAGAGCGACTCGGGCGTCGTGACGACGATGTGCGGCGGTCGGGAGGTCATGCGAGCGCGGTCACGACTCTTCGTGTCGCCGGTCCGCACCATCGTGCGAATTGCGACGTCCGGCAGCCCCGCGGCCGAAAGCTGGCGAGCAATGCCTTCCGACGGCGCGACCAGATTGCGCTCGATGTCGTTACCGAGCGCCTTCAACGGAGAGACGTAGAGAATGCGGGTCTCGTCACCGAGTCGCCCTTCGACGCCGTCTTTCACGAGAGCGTCGATCGCGACGAGAAAGGCCGCCAAGGTCTTGCCGGAACCGGTGGGCGCCGCGATCAACGTGTCTTCGCCGTCGAAGAGACGCGGCCAGCCCGCCTGTTGAGGAGGAGTGGGCGTACCGAGCTCTTGTTCGAACCAATTTCGGACCGCGGGATGGAATCGAGAAAGAGACAAATCGCACCGCCTGACCGGAGGGTTACGCGACGCTTCGCGTTTCGGCAAACCGCTGCGTACCGTGTGGCTATCGCTCCTTTTTTGCGCTGCGTTCGACACGGGATTCGCGAACTTGGGCGCGTCCGGCACACGGACCGCATCGGCGTGCGGCCGCGGCACTGGAATCCACCTCGTCGTAGGGAGCCAGGCAGGGCAGGCGTCGAAGAACCAAGCAAGGAGACAATCCCAATGATTCGCATGAAGACGAAACGTGTCGGCCTCGGTGTGGCTCTACTCGGTTTGGTGATCGGCGGTGCATCGCTCGCGAGCGCGCACGGTAGGCAAGGCGGTGACACCGACGGAGCACGACCTCAGTGCTCAGGCGACCACGCCAACAAGACCGACGCCGAACGTCAACAGAGCGCCGCGGAGCGGTTCCAGAAGGCCGACAAGAACGGCGATGGATTCCTGACGGCGGACGAGGTCGGCCCCAAGCGCTGGGAGCACATCAAGGTCGCTGACACGAACAACGATCAGAAGGTGTCGCAGGCCGAGCTCGAGCAGGCGTTCAAAGACGGCAAGATCGGACATCACGATCACAAGCAGAGCTGATCGGCTCCGAACGACAGCTACGAGAAACAGACTCGCAGAGGCGTTGCATCCCGAGACGGATGCAACGCCTCTTTTCGTATCTTGACAATGCTTAACCCGGAAGTTAATCATTTCCTCGTAGCGAACTGAATAATTCCGCGTTCGGATCCGGGTTCGAACGCCCATTCGAAACCGGAGCGGCCGCGTGTTCGAGGCACGTGAGCTCGGAACGGAAGGAGACTTCGCGTGAAACCCACCCCCAAAGGCTGGCCGCGGCTGAGCGCGTCCGTGTACTACGACGACCCGCACGCGGCGATCGATTGGCTCTGCAAGGCGTTCGGGTTCGAGGTCAGGCTCAAGGTCGAGGGCGACGACGGCACGATCCATCACTCGGAGCTCGTCTTCGGGGAAGCCTTGGTAATGGTGGGCGGTACCGGAGCCGGCGATCATCACTCGACGGATACCTGGCGGGGGATCGCCGCGAGCCCGCGCTCCCTGAACGGAGCGAACACCGGCGCACTCTGCCTTTTCGTCGACGACGCGGACGCTCACGCGGCGCGCGCAAAGTCGGCCGGCGCCGTGCTCGTGCGAGAGCCGACGACCAGCGACTACGGCGACGACTATTGGTCGGACCGAAGTTACGGCGCCACGGATCCGGAGGGACACCTGTGGTGGTTCATGCAGCGAATTCGCGATCAAAAACCGAATGCCGGCTGATCTCGATCGGACGCTGAGTGCCCTCGCGGACCCCACGCGGCGTCGCGTCGTCGATTTGCTCCGCAAGAAGCCGCGGCGAGCGAGCGACCTCGCCGACAAGCTGTCGATGACGCGCCCGGCGATGAGCCGTCACCTTCGCGTGCTCCGAAAATCGGGGTTGGTGACCGAAGAGGAGCTCGAAGACGACGCGCGCGTGCGCGTGTACCGGCTCGAGCGGGCGCCATTTCTCGACCTCCGCGATTGGCTCGCCGAAGTGGAGGCGTTCTGGTCGGATCAGCTCGTCGCGTTCAAGGCGCACGCCGAGAAGAAAATGCGGACGAGCAGAGGATGACGACCGAGGCGCCTCGTCGGTGACCTTCGACACGACGGAAAAGACCGAGGTCCTCGTGTTGTTCGCGCCGAGTTCGAGCGCCACGTTGGTCACCGTGCATCATCGCGGATGGAGCCGTATCCGAGGCGATCACCCGGTCCGGCACGGTAGCGATGCGCCCGCGTTCATTCGAATGATGGGGCTCTGGTGGGGCGACCTGATGACGTCGCTGCGCGAGCACGTGGCAGACCCGAGCGACGAAGGCGATTGATCGGTCCTACGACGAATCGGGCACGGACGGATTGTTCAGGTTGAGCCAATAGGTGCCGAGCTGACCAATGGCCTGGCTGAAGCGCTCGAAATCGACCGGCTTCACGATGTAACTGTTCGCGCCGAGCTCGTAGCACTCGACGACGTCCTTTCGTTCGCTCGAGGACGTCAAGACCACGACGGGAATCGACCGCGTCCGCGGATCGGCCTTCATGCGCTGAAGCACTTCGAGACCATCGACCTTCGGCAGCTTGAGATCGAGGAAAACGACCCGCGGCACGTCTCCGACCGAGCGCTCGCTCCAGCGGCCTTGCCCAAACAGGAATTCGAGTGCCTCCGCCCCGTCTCGGGCCACTTCGACGCGATGAGCGAGCTTCGCGCGTTTGAGCGCTCGCAAGGTCATTTCGAGGTCCGACTGACTGTCTTCGACGATCAAGAGCTCGATGGCGGAGCTTCCGTTCATCGTCCGGAGCTCTCGTGGATGGTGAAAAAGAAGGTCGCGCCGCGATCGATCGCGGCGTCCGCCCACACCCGGCCCCCGTGCCGGTGGACGATGCGCTGGACGATTGCGAGCCCGATCCCGGTCCCTTCGAATTCGTCGTCGCGGTGAAGTCGCGTGAACGCGCCGAATAGCTTGGGAGCGTATTTCATGTCGAACCCGACGCCGTTGTCCCGGATGAAATACGCCGAGTCGCCGCCGGCCGTCTCGGAACCGATTTCCACGACGGCGTGTTCTCGGCCGCGCGAGTACTTGAACGCGTTGGAGATCAGGTTCACCCACACCTGGCGCAAGAGCGACGGATCCGCCACGCAGGGCGCGAGCTCGCCGAATCGAACCTCCAACGTCCCTTTCTCGGCGGGTCTTAGCTCGTCGACGACCGCCCGCACGAGGCCGTCCACGTCGATCGGTCGCGCCTTCAACGTGTGACGCCCGAGCCTCGAGAACCCGAGGAGATCGTCGATGAGATTGCCCATCCGGCGCCCGCTCTCCCGAATGGTCTCGAGCAGACGGTGCCCCTCGGGCGGCAGCATCGTGCCGTAATCCTCGAGCGCGATTTCGGCGAAACCGTTCACCGCGCGGAGCGGCGCCCGAAGATCGTGCGACACGGAATAGCTGAAGGACTCGAGCTCCTTGTTGGCGGCCTCGAGCTCGGCGGTGCGCCGGCTAACGCGGTGCTCGAGCTCCGCGTTGAGCTTTCTCACTTCGTTCTCGCTGCCTCTTCGCGCTTCTTCGGCGCGCATGCGCTCGATGAATTGGCCGATCTGCTGGCCCACGGCGCCGAGCAGCTCACCTTGGAGGGCGTCGGACGGACGAGCACGGGACGTGAGAAGATCGACCACCGCGACGACGTCTCCCGCGTGCAGGATCGGGAACGCCATCGAGAAGCCGAGGCCGGCGTGCGACGCCGCGGCAGCGCGCAGGAACGAACCGTCATTGGGGATCGCCTGCGCCGGAACGGCTTCCTTCGTCGCCCACGCCCTCCCCGGCGTTCCGACGGAGATCGGGAATTCCGCGATGCGCGTTTCGTTCGCGAGCCATTCGGCGTCGAGTTCCGCGCGGTGCCACAAACCGGCGCAGCGCAGCGCGGCGGCGCCCGGGTCCACCACCCAGAGCGCGCCGAAATCCCACTCTTCGCGTTCGCAGATCTCGCGCAAGACGCGCGGCGCCGCATCGACGAGCGAGCTCGCGTCGGCCAGCGCACGACTCACGGCGTACTGCGTCGACAGACGCCGCTCGGCCTCCTTGCGCGCGGTAATGTCGATGAACATCGTCAGACGGTGAGGCTCGTTCTCGATGTCCAACGTCTCCGTCGAGGCGAGCACGTTGCAGGTGCTGCCGTTCTTTCGGGTCAGGACGAGCTCGTAGTCGCGGAGCGATCCGCCGTGCGCGGCGATCTGCGCGCGCACGGCGTGGGCTTGCTCTTCGGTGATGACGCGCAGGCCGTCGGCGGATTTGCCCACCACGTCGGCGCGGTCGTGTCCGCTGATCGCCAACAGCCGGTCGTTCACCTCGACGTTCACGAGATCGCGGGTCCGCGTCATCATGAGGCCCGCCGGCCCGAGCCGGAACGCCGTGGTGAACCGCTCTTCGCTCGCGGAGAGCGCTGCGGTCCGCTCGCGAACGCGTTCCTCGAGCGTCGTATTGAGATCGTCGACGGCTCGTTCGGCGTCTTTACGAGCGGTGATGTCGGTGATCAACACGACGACACCCCGTACGAGATCGCCTTCGACGTGGGGGATGCACTGCGCCAGCGTATGGCGCCGCTCGCCGAGCTTGTTTCGCACTTCGCGCTCGAACTGTTGCGGCGCTCCGCCGAGCGCGCCCAGGATGTACGGCTCGTTTTTCGCGTACAGCTCTTCGCCGAGGACGTCTCGTAGTCGCGCGCCGATGATCTCGTCAGGGGTCTCGCCGAACCACTCGCGATACGACTGATTGGCGAACCGGCACCGGAGCTCCGAGTCCCAATACGCGACCATCCCGGGCAGCCGATCCGTCAACACGCGGACGAATTCGACGGCGCTCTGGGCGCGCTCGTTGGCCAGCGAGAGTTCCTCGGTGCGCAGGGCGATGCGCGCTTCCAGGGTCGCGTTCAGTTCCGTGATCTGCTCCGCCTGACGCCGGAGCGCGTCGCGTAGCTCGTATTGTTCGTGAACGTCGGTGTTCGAGCCGAACCACTTCGCGGGGCGTTGACTCTGATCGCGAAGGCAAACGGCCCGCGTGTCGAACCACCGATAGACGCCGTCGCGACGCCTCAAACGAAAATCGACGTGGAAATCTGCGCCGGACGCGACGGCACTCTTCCAGGCAAGGGAGAGCGGGCCTCGGTCGTCGGCGTGAACCTGGTCGAGCCAACCCTCTCCGAGTTGTTTCTCCGCCGGCACGCCCGTGTAGTCGAGCCACCGTTGATTCAAGAAATCGCACGCGCCCGACGCGTCGCACGTCCACACGAGCTGCGGAAGAAACTCGATGAGCCGCCGAAACCCATCGTCGAGTTCGGGCTCCGCCGTTCCCACGTTGGAACGCGACGCTACGAGAGCCACGTTCCGATCTTTCGCGCGCAGATCAATCGCGCCACGCTCTCGAAGCGAATCATGACTGCGTCGATGGGTGACTTCGGCATTTCACGTCGCTCGGGGGCGAACCCGATTTCCCCGTATCCGTGTGGAGTTACGGCACACGGCGCTTCGACCATCATGCTCCGTCATCGTGCAGCATCAAAGGAAACGGAAACCCGCATCGGCAGGCAACCGCCTTCTCGGCCCGAACGTGGGCTTTTTTGTGTGGTGCTGCCATCATTAGATGACAGCCGTCCCGTGGTGCGATTCCGTCCGAGGTCGAACTTCCCGTGTCCAAGCTGATCTATTTCGCGATCCCCTGGTTCTTCGCGACCATGTTGCTCGAAGCCTACTTGCTCCGGCGAGCAGCTCTCGCGGGCCGGAGCGACTTCATCGGATACGAGAAGAACGACACCCGGGCGAGCCTCATCATGGGCACGGGCAACGTGATCGTTTCGGCGGGGGCGCGCGTGGGTCAGCTCGCGCTCTATCTGTGGATCTACCAGCACCGGCTCTTCGAGATCGGCACCGGCCCGCTCGCGTGGGTGCTCCTCTTTTTCGCGGAAGATTTCACCTATTACTGGTGGCACCGCGCTTCGCATGAAGTGCGGTTCATGTGGGCGGCCCACGTGAATCATCATTCGAGCGAACGGTTCAACCTCTCGACCGCGCTCCGGCAATCGTGGACGACGCCGCTCACCGTGCCGCTCTTCTACTTTTGGCTACCCCTCATCGGTTTTCATCCGATGATGATCTTCACTCAAATCGGGATCAGCCTGCTCTATCAGTTCTGGGTGCACACCGAGCTTATCCGAACCGTCGGGCCGTTCGAGTGGATCCTGAACACGGCGTCGCATCATCGCGTGCACCACGGCTCGAACCTCGAATACCTCGATCGAAATCACGCGGGCATTCTCATCGTGTGGGATCGCCTGTTCGGCACGTTCGAACCCGAGCGCGCACGCGTCGTGTACGGCCTGACCCACGACATTCGGACCTTCGACCCGATTCAGATTGCGTTTCACGAATGGCGCGCGCTCGCTCACGACGTTCGCGCGGCGAAGACGTGGAAGAACAAACTCCGGTTCGTGTTCTTGCCGCCCGGGTTCAGCCCCGACAAGACGACGTTGACGGCGAACGAGATGCGGCGAGCCGCGGGCCACACGGCGCATTCGACGAGCACGCCGGGGGCTTCGCCGTCGTTTCGGTAACGCGTTAGTCTCCGGCGGCGCTCGACGCGATCGGCTCTTCGACGACTCCGGCGGCGCCTGCCACCGCGGCTCCGCGGAACGACGGGAGCTCGCGCTCCGCCGACTCGAACGCGTAGCGCGTCGCGACGAGCACGCCGCTCGGATCTGCCGGCGCCTTCGCGACGAGAGGGACGAACGGGCTTTCGGCGAGGGCACGGCGCCACGGCACGTTCGGGTGCCCCGCGTCGCGCAACGCGTGGACGAGCTTCAACGTCCGAAATGCGTCGAACCACGACGCGACTCGCCGGAAGCGCGCCGCGGGCATTTTCGCTTCGCGCGACGCGGCTTCGAACGCCGGACGCGCGTCGAGCTCCCGGAGCAGGTCGAGGATCACCGTTCGTTCGTCGCCGGGAAAGCCGTCGAGGTCGGCATAGAGCCGCGACACGTCACCGTGCCGCGAAAATCTGCGAAGCAGCGCGAGCCATCGCCCGAGGACGTCGAAGATTCGCGGCGCGTAGAACGACGGCTCGCCCCCCTCGAGCGCTTCGGCAACGCGGCGACCGGTACCGAACGGCGTGCGATCCGAAACGCGAGAACGGAGCCGCACCGGCATGCCGGACGACGCGAACACGGCGCCGACCTTCGCAATCTTGTTCAAGAGGTAGAAATCTTCCGCGGCCTCGCGCTTCGGGTAACCGCGCACGGCGGCGTACGCTTCGGCGGACACCGCGGTCGCGCTCCCGAGCGTGTGAAACGCGTACGGCGAGCGCGCCCCGCCGAGCCCGAGCACGTAATATCGGAGCGAGAGCTCGTAGTGCGCGGTCGCGCGCGTCACCGACGCGTCGAGAGCCGCTTCGTGCCAGAACGGAAAGACGACCGCGGCGACGTCGAGCCGCTCTTCGACGTCCGGCATCTCGAAATGAGCCGGCGGCAAGGTCGCATCCGCGTCGGTCGAAAACGAAAAGCGCGACGCGACGTGGCCCGCGTCGTAGAGCGCGAGCGCGACGTCGGTGCCGATTTTTCGTGCGAGCCCCACCCCTTCCTTGCGCGGCACGAAAAACCCCGGCGACGCGCGATCGACGACGAGCACGTCGAGCTCGCCCGGGACGAGCGCGCCGAGCCACGCCGGTGGACCACCGGGAAGCGCACGAACGTCGTGGAGCGCGCCCCGCAAACCCTCGAGCAACACCTGGTTCTCCGCGTGAACGGAGCAGCCGGCTTCGTCGCTTCCGTTCACGACCACGACGCACAAGGTTCGTCCGCGCGACGTCTCCGCCGCGGTGACGTATCCGCGAACGAACTCCGGTTCTTCGCGACACGCCGGAACGACGAGTGTCCGGCCGTATTTTCCGGTCACCGCCCGAGCGAGCGCGATTTCCGGTTCCGCGTGATCGGCGAGGTACTTGCGAAGGGCGTGCACGGGTTCAGTGCACCGCGGCGCGGAGCGGCAACGTCCGGACGATCTGCGCCTCGGCGTCGAGCAACTCGCCGGCGCGCGCTCGCACGATTTCTTCGGAGAAATATTCGCGGGCGAGCCGGAAGAAGAGCCCGTGATGTCGTGATTCGGCGCGCGCGAGGTCGAGATACGTCTCCTTCAATTCGCCGGGCTCGAGCGCGACCGACACCATTTGAAGACGCTCGCACCCGCGCGCTTCGACGATCCCCGGGACGAGCAGGCGATCCAGAAAAAGCTCGTCTCCCTGGGTACGCGAGAGCTTCCGGAGCGCGTTCACGTAAGCGTCCTTTTCGTCGTTCGCGAGTCGGAGGCCGCGGCGCGCGACGATTCGATACATGACGTGGAAGTGTTCGAGCTCCTCGCGCGAAAACGCGATCAGCGGCTCGAGCATCGCGACGCGATCGGGGTATTTCGCGACGAGTGACATTCCCATGGCGCTCGCTTTTCGTTCGCAGAGCGCGTGGTCGACGAGAAATGCGTCGAAATCGCGGAATACGACGTCCAGCCACGTCGCGGGGGTCGGGACCCGGAGGTCGAGCATCGGGGCGGAGTGTACCCAAATCTCGGACGGTCGCGCCCTCGGACTCGGCGGTGGGCAAATCCCGTGAGAGCGCGATAAGCTCGCCGGCACTATGGCAGTTGCCGACGAGCGCTTCGATCTGATCGTCATCGGTACGGGGCCGGCGGGTGAGAAGGCGGCCGTGCAGGCCGGTTACTTCGGGAAACGCGTCGCCGTCATCGAGCGGGCGCCGGAGCCCGGCGGCGCGGGCGTGCACACCGGAACCCTGCCGAGCAAGACCCTCCGCGAGACGGCGCTGTATCTCTCGGGTCATTCGGCGCGCGAGCTCTACGGCGTGGCGGTGAGCCTCGATCGGCAAGCCACGCTCGAGCACTTGATGGCGCGCAAGAACACGATCGCCGAGTCGGAGTCGCGGCGCATCCGCGACAACTTCGACCGGCACGACATCACGTACTTTCACGGCACGGGAGTCCTCGAAGCCGACCGCACCGTCGTGGTCGATGGCCCGGCAGGGATCTTCCGCTTGTCGGCGGAGTTCATCCTCATCGCGACCGGGTCGCGCCCCTTTCGGCCGAAGGACATCGACTTCGCGGACGACCACATCCACGACTCCGACGAGATCCTCGGCATCGGGTGCTTGCCGGAGCGGCTCGTCGTGCTCGGCGGCGGCGTCATCGGCTGCGAGTACGCCTGCATGTTCGCCGCGCTCGGCGCCAAAGTGACCTTGGTCGACACCCGCGACCGGGTCCTACCGTTCCTCGACGACGAAATCGTCATTCGATTGACCGACGCGATGGTGAAGCTCGGCATCGAGCTCCGGCACGGCGTCCGATGGTCGAACATCAAGCGAAGCGGCGAAGAGGTGACGCTCGATCTCTCCGACGGCTCGAAGCTCACGTGCGATCAGCTCCTCTACGCCGCCGGGCGCGTCGGCAACACCGAAGGGCTCGGGCTCGACAAGGTGGGCGTCAGCGTCGACAACCGCGGGTACGTCAAAGTCGACGAGCGGTTCGCCACCACCGCGCCGGGCATCGTCGCGGCCGGCGACGTGATCGGGTTTCCGGCGCTCGCGTCGGTGTCGATGGAGCAAGGCCGGGTCGCCATCTGCCACGCCTTCGGATTCGGCTATAAAACCGCCGTTTCGTCGATGATGCCCTACGGTATCTACACGATTCCGGAAGCGAGCGGCGTCGGCGAAACCGAGCAAACGTGCGCCGAGAAAGGCCGCGACGCCGTCGTCGGACGCGCGCTCTATCGCAACAATGCGCGCGGCAAGATCGTCGGCGACGTCGAAGGCATGACGAAGATCATCGTCTGCGCCAAGACCATGAAGCTCCTCGGCGTGCACGTCATCGGCGAAAACGCGACCGAGCTCGTGCACATCGGACAATCGGTGCTTCACCTCGAGGGCACCGTGAATCTCTTCATCGACATGGTGTTCAATTTCCCGACCTTGGCCGAGTCGTACAAGTACGCGGCGTACGACGCGCTCGACGCACTCCATCGACGAGGACTCTGAGCGCGTGTGCGTCGTCCGCGCATCGCTTCTGCTCGTCGCGATCTTCGCGCCCATTTTTGCGAGCGCGTGTCAGACCGCGAGCGCGGGGTCGAACTCGTTCTGCTTGTTCGAAAATGGCGCGCTCCTCACCGGGCAATGCCTCACGCTCTGCCAGAGCGAATGCGCGCTCCTGGCGTCCGCGGGCTGCGAGCCCGCGAATTGCGAAAAGACCTGCGACGCCACCGACGCGAAGCGCTCCTCGTCGTGTCACGACGCGAGCTACGTGTACTGGCGCTGTCTCCGGACGAGCAACGGCCCGGACGTGACGTGCGGGGATGTTGGTGCGAATTTCTCGACGTCGAGCTCGCTCTGCGCGTCCGAGCGTGCGTCCGAGTCGTCCGCCTGCGCCGCGCCCGACGCCGGCGCGCCGCTGTCCGTCGTAGCGGGCACCCCAACCACTCAATAAGTCTCGCTCAGCCCTGAACCGTCACGACCAGACGGCGCGAGTGGCCACGACGCCGGTGCTCGAACAAGTAGAGCGCTTGCCAGACGCCGAGCGCGAGACGGCCGCCGCTCACCGGAATCGTTTCGCTCGTGCGCGTGACGGCGCTCCGCGCGTGCGCGGGCATGTCGTCCGGGCCCTCCGCGTCGTGCTCCCACTTTCGCGATTCCGGCGCGAGCTCGGCGATCCATCGTTCCAGATCGCGGAGCACGGCGGGGTCCGCGTTCTCCTGAATGACGAGGCTCGCCGACGTGTGCTGCACGAACACCACGCACAGCCCGACGTTCACGCCCGAGCGCCGGACGACGGCGGCGACCGTGCTCGTCACGTCGACCAGACCTTGCCCGGACGTCGCGATTTCGAGGGTTTCTTGGTGCATGACCGGAACGACTCTACGGCGTTTGGGAACCGATGCAGAGCCCGTAGCCGTCGGGGAATCCCGCGGTCGCCTGACATTTTCCGGACGCGCAGGCGTTCTGATCGGCGGTGTTGCAGATCTGCACGCACAGCCCGATGGCGCTCGAGCAGAAATAGCCCGCGGCGCACGGACACGGTTCACCGGCTTTCGAACCGCCCGGCTCGACGCAGCTCGTCGTGCCGTCGCCGCGCACGATGGTGCACGCGGTCGTCGCGTCGCAGACGCAGCTCGGTCCGGTGCACGGATACGGCTCGAGGAGCTGACAATGATCGGCGGGCAAGCACACCGGCACCTTCAGCGTCGTGTGCGTGGCACCGAGCTCCAGGAGCGGGCCTTTGCCGCAATACGTGCCCGTGCCGCAGCGGGTCGACTTCGCACTGCAGCAATACGGCAGACAGCGGCCCGCGCCTTTGTCGCCCACGCACGCGAGCGTCGCGCGGCAATCTCCCGACGACGCGCACGGCGCATTCACGTCGCCCGGCCCGGCGCGACCGCAGCCACGGACCGGACTGCCGGAGTCGTCGCTGTTCACCTGACACGCAAAGAGCGGCCCCGCGTCCACGCCGGGAACGTCGACACCCGGAGCGCCGCCGGTAGCTCTTCCGCCGTCGCGGGCGCGCGGCGGCCCCGCTTCGCTCCCGGCGTCGCGGGCGCCGCGCGTCGGCCCAGCGTCACTGCTCGACGCGTCGGCGCTCGCGTCCAGGGCGGCGTCACTCGCGGCGTCGCCCGCGTCGAGCGACGTCGCGCTTCCCCCTACCGCCGAGGCGCCGCCGGTCGAGGGCGCTCCGCCCGCGCCCGTCGCGCCGCCATTCGTAGCGCCATCGATTCCCGGCGGAGTGACTCCGCCGTTCCCGCCGTCGAATTCGGCACAAGCGTCGGGGTCGTCCGGGATGTGCTGGAAGCAAAAGTCCGCAGTGCCGCAGAGCGGACTGACCCCGGGAAGGCGCTTCGGGCCCGCGTCGCCGGCGTCACCGGGGTGAAGCGCGATATTGCCGCCGTCGCCGCTGAGGTTCGGGTTCCCCGTCGATCCGTTCGACGAGTCGCTGAAGGAGGCACACGACGCCGCCCACCCGACGCTCGTCCCGAGAGCGATCGCCCGCAGCAAGAAAAGCCGAGAACCCTGGCGCATGGTCGGAAAGCACGTCGCAAGAAGGATGCCGGAGCCGCGTCGGCTCTCCAGCGGACCTCCGCCGCGCCGGAAAGCACGCGCGCCGAGCCTATCACTTCCTCGGTCCTGCGACCTCCCGCTCGAGGGTGCGCGGCCGCACCCCTGACAGAGCTGTCGCTATTTGAGCGCGACGTTCTTCACGACGAAGTTGCCGGCGCGGTCGTAGACGCGAAGCGAGAGGAGCACGGGACCTTGTGGGGCCAGGGTCGACACGTCCGCGTCGAAGTCCTCACGCGGCTCGTCGTAGACGCCGTCCCGCGGGAAAAACGGGATCCACTGGTCGGTCCCCGTCACGGACGCTTCGATTCGAGCGATGGGGCCGACGCCGTCGATCGCCGTTCCCTGAATGCGCCGACCTTGAACCTTCAAGTCGGCGATCGTCGGCGGCGTGTTGTCGACGAGGATGACGCTGCTCTCGAGCTCGTGACGGCGCACGCGATCCGGCGGGTTGGAGATCTCGTCGGAGGCCGTCACGCGCACGCGATACTTCCCTTCCGGAAGATCCGCGGTTTCCCAGGAGTACGTCGTCTTGGTGAGCGTCTCGTGGGGATCCAGCATGTCGTACCAGGTCGAAGTCCCGATGATCTGATACTCGACGCGATAACGAAGGTCGTCCTTGTCGGGGTTGTCGACCTTCCACTTCAACGTGATCGTCGAACCGCTCTTGCGAGACAGCGGACCACCCGAGCTCTCGACGCCGGTCGACGACGTCGGCGCGCCCTCGGCCTCGACCTCGGTGACCACGGCACGCAGGTTGTCGGTGACGAACGGAATCGTGAGCGACGACAGCACGGCGTTCGGGTCGCGATTCCAGCGCGCGCGCACCTGGAGAAATCGCGCCGCCGGGCTCGCCACGTCCGCGCCCGCTTGCACCGGCGAGCTCCACGCGCTCCACGTGTCGTCCGGCTCCAGCGTGTTGCCCGAGCGCGTCGAGAGCTCGAGCGCGCCGCGCGACAGCCACTCCATCTTGCCGAAGTGCGCGCGGAGACCGGCGTCGAGCACCTTGCTCGTCCACACCGCGTCCGTGCCGCCGACGCCGCGAATGGGATGCAGGACCGCCGGATCGCTGGCCGCGACGTAGCGCTGTTTCCCCTTCAAGAGCAACGCGCCGACCTGTCGCTCTTCGACGTCGGCGACGAGCACCTCGTTGTGATTGTCGTCGACCGTGTAGACGCGCCCTTCGACTCCGGTCCCGACGTAGGGGCGTCCGTCGTCGCCGAGCGCCAGGCTCGAGAAGTACTCGTCCTTGTTGTCGAGCAGCTGCTCGGGCGTCCCGCTCGCGTCGAATTTATAGAGGGTTCCCTTGCCGGTGCTCTTCGGCGGCTTCGCGGCGGGCGACGCCGCGGACGTCCCGCCCTTGCGCGACGGCGTGTACGTGCCGGGTTTCACCTCGTTCGCGACGGCGAACACCTCGCCCTTGTCGCCGACGACGATCGCCCGCACCTCGGTGCGTCCGAAGTCGTAGAGCACCGTGGCGCGCCCGGGCCCGGCGACCTTGTAAAGCTTCGCCTTGTCGCTCGCTCCCGTGTACACCGCGCCGTCCGGCGCGACCGCGACGCTCATCAGGTGTTGCTCGGGGGCGTCGAAATAGACCTGCGCGGTGCCCTTCTGATCGATGCGAAAGAGCTTTCCTTCGGGACCGGTGGCGGCGAACAGCGAGCCCGTCTTCGCGTCGTAGGCGAGTTGCCACACGTGCTCGGCGCCCTCGAGCTTGACGAACTTCTCCGCTTTTCCGTTCGCGTACTTCCACACTTCCCCGTCGGGAAGCGTGCCGGCGTACACGGTGCCGCCGAACCCCTCGACGAGGGACGTGACCGCGAGCGAGCCGGTATCACCCGCGAGCTTCAC
This sequence comes from uncultured Polyangiaceae bacterium, assembly GCA_964506835.1. GTDB lineage: Bacteria > Myxococcota_A > Polyangia > Polyangiales > Polyangiaceae > DASZVB01. The sequence goes on along the minus strand of CAZDNG010000001.1, from coordinate 6,953 downwards.
GGAAGCGCCGTCGGACGCGAAGATTTTCCCGTCGTTGCCGGTGCCGAGCAGCACCGAGCCGTTCTTCACGATGAGGCCCGACCAGATCGTCGTGGCGTCGGTGACCGGGATCTGGCCCAGGTTGAAGCCCGCGCGCACCTCGCCGGACGAGTCGACCGCGACGCCCTTCAAGTCGCCGCCCTTGAAGTCGTCTCCCTTGCGGAGCTCGAAGGTGCGCGTGCCGACCGCGTGCGCCGACGACGCGAGCAGGCACAGCGACGCGCACGCGACGCAGAGCGGTTTGAATCCGTGTTTCATCGACATCTCGAATGGTTCTTTCGTCACCGCAAGACGGGTTTGACTTCGATCGTGACGTGGTCTTGGCCGCTCATGAAATCCGGCATGGGGACGACGGTGTTCACGTCGCCGCGGTAAGGCTCGGGCGCGACCGTGGCACTCGTCGGACGCAAGGCGTCGAACGCGCCGGGAGGCAGGTTGTCCGCGACGTGCCCTCGGAAGAGCACCGCGTTCTCGCCCGGGTATCCGACGACGATCGACTTCGGCGGGAACACCGGATCGACCAGGTTCGCGATGAGCTCGGCGAGGTTTTCCGCGGGCGGCCGTTCCTTGTCGACGTTGTATCCGGGTTTGATCGTGAGCGTCACCGATTGCCCGGCGAGGTACTTCGGAATCGGAACCTCGATCGTCTTCGTCTGCGGCGGCCCCGTGAACGGCGACAAGGTCAGACGGATGCGCGCGGTGCCGCCGGCGTCGACCTCGTTCTCGAGCGCCTCGGCGCCGCGGAGCCGCACGATTTCCCGCGCGTACTTCAGCTCGATGTCGGTGTGCGAGCTCTCGATGATCGCCGGCTCCCAGGGGTTGTTCAAGATCGCGCCGACCGCGCGGACCAGGTTCGAGCCGCTGAATTCACGCGAATCGGGCGTTCCGCCGATCGAGACGCCGAAGTCCTCGAGCACGATCTCGCCGTAGCCGCGGATCTTCAGGTGGCTCTTCGCGGTCCAGCTCACGTCCTGGTGCTCGTTCGCGACGGCCTGAACGGCGCTGCCGAGCGCGACCGCCATGAACGACGGACCCATGAATTTTTCGTGCGCGATCTCGAAGTGCCAGTCGGTGAAGCGCACGCCCGGCGCGCCGTGAATGCTGATGCTGCACGGGATGACCGGCGCCTTCGCGGTATGCGACACGACGATCGCCGTTTCGCGGTCGTTCACGAGCGCGCCGACGTCGCGGACGGGCATGCCGAGCTTGAACGAACGATAGTCGCTCGCGAGAAACCACACGACGCGCCCGATCGCCGTCGGCAGCGCGGTGATCCCCGACTCCATCATCGGGTGTCCGAACGCGACCAATTTATCGCCTTCGACGCGGGTCACCGTGCCGAGGCCCATCGCGCTCATGTCGCCGCGGATCAACTCGACGCCGATGGCGCCGCCGTCGACGTACCGGGTCGGGGCGTCGGGCTCCGCCGCGCCGCCGCCGCCGGCCTGGAGCGGCTCGAGCCCCAGCGGCGCGAGCAAGTCTTTCGCGACGTCGATGGCCGCGCCGGTCATGCCGCCCATGAGCAGCGGCGTCGACACCGGTCGCAACGTGGCGACCGATCCGAGTCGCTGCTTCTCCGCGTCCGCGAGCGCCGCGGAGTGGGCCCGGACGTCGTAGTGGTCGAGCGCGCCGGCGTAGCGATCCGTCGACGACATCGACGCCTGCGCTTGCTTCTTGTTCGGGTGTTCGGCGCCGACGTCGACGCGCCAACCGTCGACGATCTTCGGGAGCGGCCGCTCCATCTCGTCGAGCATCATGCGAATCGGCGTCACGCCGGCGACGGGCTCGGAGCCGAACGTCCATCCATAGGCGTACGCGCCGGCCATCTTGCCATCCAAATAAATGGGGCTCCCGCTCATGCCCGCGACGACCTTGGTCACTTCGAGGCGAGGGTGCTGGGTCTTGATGAGGATCAAGTCCTGGTGAGGCCGAAAATTCTTGAGTACGTCGATGACCTCGACCCCGAACCGCTCGGGCTTCGTCCCTTCGAAGACGGTGAGCCCGTAGCCCTTCATCCCTTTCTTGATTTGATCGACGGAGATCACGTCGGTTCGGACCGCGTAGCCGTCGGCTCGAGCGACGCCGAAACCGATGGCAAGCGAGCCCATGAGACCCGCCGCGGCAGCCAGGGGAACCATCAGGGAGAGACGCACGCGCGGAAGTGTAGTCGAAAGACCTCGCCGCCGCCCCTCCGAGCCATCGAAACTCCACTTCACTAAGATTCGGCGTCGCGACCTTCGGACTTCGGCGACGAACACTGCTTTTATTCGGCCCAGACCTTGGATTTCTTCGTCATGACGGCAATCGTGGCGTCGTTCGCGACGCTGGTGACCGCGCACCTCGCGCTCGCCGCGGGGCTCGTCGTGCGCGACCCATGGTGGCGCGGACCGCTGGCGTTGATCGTCGCCCCGCTCGCGCCGCTGTGGGGATGGCGCGAACGCATGCGCGCCAGGTCCATCGTGTGGATCGTCGCGCTCGTCGTTTACGGCGCGGCGTTCATCGCCGGTCGTCGCGGCGGATAGGGGCGGAGCACGCGACGGCGCGGTTCACTGGAGCGGCGGAGGGCGCGTCGGGGTTCGGGCTATCAGACGCGGCACGCCTTCTTTGACCCAGCGATCGCGAACCTGTTGCGCGAGGTCGCCGTGTTTGCGCCACGGCACGGCCATCCCGTACACCAGACAGGCGTCCGAGTACGCTGGGTATGCAGCGTACGCGCCCGAGAAGTGCCAGCGCGCGAGTCCGAAGTCGACGTAGCCGTCCAGGGACGTGACCACGACTTCTTGACCGTGCCAGCTGTCTTCGATCATCTCCGTCTTGTCGAACTTCACGTCGAAGTTCTTGATCTGGGGAAGCGCCCACTTTTCGGCGACCGAGTGACAAGCGTGCGTGTCGGTTGGCGAGCCTGGCGGGACGTCGAAGATGAACAGCGCGCTCATCACGTACGAGTCGTCGCCGTACCGAAAACCGGCAAACGAATCGAAGGACCAAAACTTCACGCCCCGGTAGCGGCGCGGATCGGGCAGAGGAACGACGAGCCGCTCCGGCTTGTCCGAGACGGAGCCCCACGGCATGTCGAGCTGACGTCGAAGCGCGACTTCTTGGGGATCGTCCGCGTCGCCGCCTGGGTTTTCGAGCGTGACCGTCGCGGGCGTCGGCGGCACTCCGGGCGGTTTGCGCGACGCCGTCGTGCACGCGGTCGCGAGGGCGAGCGACGTCGCGCAACAAGCGACGAAGTGGGGCGTGCGAAACGTGGGCAAGCTATCGGTCAACGGGGTGCTCGATGAAGGACGGCTCTTGATTGTACGGCGGCCCGAAGGACAGTCCCCCCTCGAGGTCACCTCCAGCGCGGGGTTTCCGCTCTCGATTCGCCCGAGCGTGGGGCCCTCGATTCTCGGTTACGCGGTCCGGGCCCGCCAAAGCGTTGCCTGAGTCGGCCGTCCGACCTTGCTAGTTCTACGGCCTCTTGATAAGCGCAACGGATGCGCGACCGCACCGTTCGTTACAGGGGAAAATTAGCGGTTTCATTGAAATTTGCGATCGCGGTGACGGCCATGTGGGCTGCCGGCGCTTGCAGCTCCGATGAAACGAGCTCGTCCACGGACGGCGGAGTCAAGACGGGAACCGGCGGGCAACCCAACACCAGCGGCAGCGTCGGGATGTGCGGCACCAACCCCTGTCTACGTCCCGCGGGCGCGGAGAACGAACGCATCAAGACGTGTTGCACCGACACCAATGGATGCGGGTTGAAGCTCCCCGAGGCGTCGAAGTGTCTCGCTCAGCAGCCCGGCTACCAGTCGAGCGCCTGTCCGACCTTCACGAACGCGGACGCCTCGCTCTCGCTCCCCGGCTGTTGCTCGCCGAACGGTTGCGGTGGTCTCGATGCGTACGTCGGATGCATCGAGAACTCGCAGCTCGGTCAGCCGAGCGTCGCGTGCACGTACGTGCCCGGCAACGACTGCACGCAGATTACCGAGGTGACCTGCGACGGTCCCGAGGATTGCTCGGGCGGAAAACATTGCTGCGCGGAGTTCCAGGCAACCGGCCTCGGTGTCGCGTACACGCATGTGGGTTGCTACGACTCCTGCCCTGGTCCGGACGCGGGCGGCATGGTTGGGTGGCGTGAGCTCTGTCACGCGGGTGATGTGTGCGAGGACAAATCGCCCGGCGTCACCTGTTCGACGAGCCTGTACCTTCCGGCGACGCTCACGCGCTGCGACACGACGGGCAGCCCGCCTCCGGCGAAGGTCGACAAGAGCCCGAACCGCGTGAACTGCGGTTCGCGCGCGTGCGACACCGGAGAGAAGTGCTGTCTTCGTAGTCCGCACTTGCCGTACTGCGCCGCCGCCGGCGATAGCTGCGAGTGCGTGCACCCCGGCAGCCTGGGCGGCGAGCTCCTCGACGCGGAAGTGCCGACGACGACGGATGCCGGCAAAGACGCATCCATCGACGCCTCGTCCGACGGCGCGACGCCAGAGGACGCCGCACCGACCAAGGACGCCGCGATCGACGCGCGTCACGACAAATAAACGGCGCGAGCGCGTTGCGCCGGAAACCCGGAGGGAATGCCGGCGCAATCGAGCCAGGGTGGGATCGGACGATGATCGGTCCGGCGCGCGGCGAATTCGACGCAGTACCGCTCGTCGATATTTCCGGGCTCGCCAGCGCGGACCTCGCGACGCGGCGATCGACCGCGCTCGCGATCGACCGGGCCGCGAGAACGGCGGGGTTCTTTTACGTCGCACATCACGGCCTCTCGGCGACCGTCGTCACGGATCTGCGCGACGCCGCGGCGCAGTTCTTCGCGCTGCCCGATGCGGTCAAGCTTCGGTACTACATCGGACTCTCGCGAAATCACCGCGGCTACGTCCCGCCGGGTGAAGAGGCGTTCTACGGACAGACGCAGAGTGACACGAAGGAGGCGTTCGATCTGTCGCTCGATCTTCCGCCGACCGATCCCGACTACGTCGCGGGCAATCGCTTGCTCGGGCCCAACGTGTGGCCCGTCGAGGTCGAGCGATTTCGCGAACGCGTCTACGCCTACTACGAAGCCGTCGTCGCGCTCGGCCGGCGACTGTGCCGCGGCTTGCTCCTCGCGCTCGATTTGCCGGAAGACCACTTCGACGCGTTGACCACGAAACCGCCGTCGCAGCTTCGCTTGATCCACTATCCGCCGCAGCCGGAAGCCGTCGATGCGCCGGGCATCGGGGCGCACACCGACTACGAATGCTTCACGATCCTGCACGCGACGGCGCCCGGGCTCGAAGTGATGAACGCGCGAGAAGCGTGGGTCGATGCACCGCCGATCGACGGCGCGCTCGTCATCAACATCGGCGACCTGTTCGAAGTCTTGAGCAACGGACGCTGGGTCTCGACGGTGCACCGCGTCCGTCGCGTCGCCCAAGAGCGCTATTCGTTCCCGCTATTTTACAACCTCGACTACGACGCAGTGGTCGCGCCCCTTCCCCACCTCGTCGCTCGCGACGGCAAGCGGACCCATGAACCCGTGCACGCCGGAGAACACCTCTGGGCCCAGACCGTGCAGAGTTTTTCGTACCTGAAGCGCGAGCTCGCCCTTGGCACGCTCTCTTTGCCGAAGGGCGCGCACGGTCTCGCCTCGTTCGCGCGGGATCGCACCGGCCGCACCGAGCGCGCCGGTAGCTCCTGATGAAGGCGGTCGCGAGCGCAACATGACCGAGCTATTGTTGTTCGCGAGTGCGTGGGCCTTCGGCGGCACGGACGCGTGCCTGCGCGAAGCCCGTGCAGCGCCGTTCGATGGCCTCGAAGCGCCACCGCCGCTCACTCTTCAGGACTGCCGCGCGCTCGAGAAAACGCTCCGCGACGACGGCATTCCCTACATTGCCGAGATCTGCACCGGAGGGTCGTACGCACCGGCGTCGTCGGTCCCCGAAGAACGGCACTGGGACGATTTTCGCGACCAATCGACGCGCGCGGTCGAAGCCGGAGCGCGCCTCCTCACGTGCCTCGCGGGCTCGGATAGCTGGCCCGAAGCGCAGGCGATCGACTTTTTCGGACGCGCACTCGACCTCGGTCGCTCCCTCGGCGCCGAGCTGTCATTCGAGACGCACCGGAGCCGTCCCACATTTCACCCCTGGGCGACCGGGCGATTTCTCCACGCCCTTCCCGAGCTCCGCCTCACCTGCGATCTGAGCCACTGGTGTGTCGTGTGCGAACGCCTCGTCGACGACGACGCGGTGCTCTCACTCGTCCTATCGCGCGCGACTCACTTACACGCGCGCGTCGGCTACGCACAAGGTCCACAAGTTCCCGATCCACGTGCTCCGGAGTACGCCGTCGAGCTCGCCGCCCACGAATCCTGGTGGCGTCGCGCCTGGACCGCGGCGCGCGATCGCGCCTCGCCGTCCGTGACGATGACGCCCGAGTTCGGCCCCGACGGATACCTGCAGCACACGCCGTTCACGAAGACACCAGCGGCGGATCTCGGGGAGGTGAATCGATGGATGGCGGGGAGACTGAGAGCGGAGTTTGGGGATTAAAACGCGGAGTCGGCCCGCCTCGACGTTATGTACATTTTGATGTACATTTTGCGGCGTGTCGAAGAGTTACAGCGTCGCGAACGCTCGAGCAAGGCTCGCCGACATCGTCAGCGAGGTTGAGTCGGGCTCGGACGTCGAACTGACGCGTCGTGGGAAAAAGGTTGCCGTCGTGGTTTCCGCGGCACGATACGCGCGGCTCTGTGGCGAGCGGGTCGCCTTCATCACAGCGTACGAAACGTTCCGCGCCCAGCACGACCTCGCCGAGGCCGGAGTCGATCCGAACTGGGCTCGTCAGCTGCGTTCAAAAGACGTCGGACGCCGGGTGAAGCTTTGACGCGGTTCCTGCTAGTACCTCGACACAGAGAATGTGACCGTGTTCAGGCGGCACGGCTGGCCCTA